>CAYMCR010000017.1:0-38793 GCA_964389015.1 uncultured Fibrobacteraceae bacterium
GCTTCGCTTTTGCTTATCCCGGAATTGAGAGGGGATTGGGCTGGAACTTCAGACTGGGCGTCGCTCCTACGACCGTGGATCGTCACATATCCCGCCTCGGCCGACATTGCATGTTGTTCCACGCCAAGATGATGGAAGGAGCGACGACGTCCTCGACCATCGCGATCGACGGCTTCGAGACCTTCGAGCTGAGCCAGTACTACCCGTTTCACCACAACGTGGCTGTTGAGGTCGATACGGGATTCTTCCTTCATCACACCGATAGTCCATTAAGAAGGAAGGGGCGTATGACCGACCATCAGAAACGGCGCCGCGCCGAGCTGGAGGAGAAGTACGGCCGGCCGGATCCCCAGGCAGTGCGCAAGGGAATAGCGAGTCTGCTCGAGGTTGTCACACGTGGTCGGACCGAGATCACGGTTCGCAGCGACGAACACTGGTCGTATCCACCGGCGATCAAGGAGCTAGATTGCGCCATCAGGCACGAGGTAACCTCAAGCCGGGACCATCGCGACAAGCGTAACCCGTTGTGGGAGGTGAATCTGCTGGACTTGTTGATCCGTCACGGGACCGCGGCTCACAAGCGCGAGACGATTGCCTGGCCAAAGCGGCGTCAGGGATCTGCGGAGCGATTGACCATCCTGCAGGTGTGGCGCAACGTGGTCAAGCGCCGGTGGGAGAAGGGGCCTCCGGAGTCACCGGGAATGCTCAAAGGGCTGACAGACAGGCTGCTGAAGGTCCGAGATATTCAGAAGGAGAGACTGTTCAGGACGCGGATCGCGTTGCCCGAGGTGTGGGGTCGCTACTATGACCGAGTGACCGAGACGCCTGCTTTGGGGGTGAACAGGCGGCATGAGTTGACGTATGCGTATTGATAGGTTGAGCCTGACGGATATCTGAAGCCGAACTGCAACGGGGACAATCTACAAGGCACAACTAAAAGTTGACACCATTGAAAGCTTATCCCTATATTTGACAAGCAGTCTTGGCGTTACCCCACAGCCGAGATATGGGTGTTTATGTACGTCCAGGAGACCATGCCGGACCCTGTTATGTTTGGTATCGTCTTGGATTTTCAGCTGTTTGCTTGAAAGGCGACAAAGCATGCTTTCACGTCGACGAGTCGCCAGCTGGCTTCTTGTGATCACGGTCTTCGCGATGGTCGCCCTTTTTGGTTGCCGGGCTTTCCAGCCCGAAGCGGTCATCGTCAATCATCCCCCTGAGACCTACATCGTCGGCGCGCCGCAGGAGAGCCAGGGAGGCCAGTTCCATTTCCACCTCTTCTGGGCCGGCACCGATCGTGACGGGCACGTCGAACGCTTCGTCTGGGCCTTGACTGAAGGCACGATCCAGGACACGACGACAGATGATGATGAGGAGGACACGCGCTTCAATCCCGCGGAATTCCGGGAGACACTCGACATCGGGCACTGGACGACCAACACGGACTCCATCTTCGACTTCCAGATCCAGCAGGGGTCGATCACGTCGGCCGACATGACCTTTCACATCGTCGCTGTCGACGACCGCGGCGATTTCGACCGTACGCCTGCCCGTCTGTACTTCCTGAGCAATGCGCTGGGTAACCCGTACATCGAGTTCTTCAACTCGACCGAGCAGACGGACCAGACGCGGTTCGCCGATTTCGACACGATCGGCTACGGCCACCCCTTCGAGTTCAGTTGGCGGGGGGGGAGCCCCAATGCCACGACCTTCACCCCGGAGTTGCTGGCCGTTACAGATACCGTGGGTGTCGTCGACGGTCTCTTCGGCTTCAAGTACCGTCTGCCTCTCGACGTGAATTGCGACGATGTGACGAGCGACTGCTGGAATCCCAGCCGCCTGGACGAGGTCACCAACCAGCAGGTGTCGTTCTTCGGCGAGGTGAACCACCTGGAGTTCACCTCCGACAACTCGGGTTCCGATGCGTTCCACCGGCGGTTGACGCCGAACGTGCACATCCTCCTGGTGAACACGATCGACGTGGCCGGCGTGGAGATCCCGGCGGATGAGCAGCCCCTGAACTTCGTGATCAACTACGATCCGCAGACCGAGATCCTGCGCAATCAGTCCGATCCGTTCTACGACGAGGACGATGTCTTCAATCCGGGCACGCCGCGCGTGTATCCCTATTACATAGTGCATAAGCCCACGGGCGAGATCACGACGACTGTCTTCCAGGAGGACGACCGGCTACCGGAGCGGTCGATCGCCGTGTTCAAGGCCATCGGCTGGGACGATCACCGTGACATCAGGAAAGCGGACCTCGCCGACGAGGAGCCGTCCACCTTCGGTGTCATGTTCCAGGCCAAGTTCAACGCCGAGGGCATGTACCGAGGCGGGGAGAACACCATCTTCCGCTTCGCGACCCAGTATACGGAGGCCGTGGCAAGCGTCTGGGACGATTACACGAATCCCGCCATCGGCAGCAGCGACTCCGTCAGCTTCATCGTCGGTCCCTTCGACTATGTGGTGAGCATGCGAACGGTCGACGAGCACGGACGGCGCGACGGCACGCCGGACACCCTCAGCTTCTTCGCCAATCATGAGCCGAGCATACAATGCGTGGAAGTGGTTACCGACGACGCGCCCA
This sequence comes from uncultured Fibrobacteraceae bacterium, assembly GCA_964389015.1. Taxonomy (GTDB): domain Bacteria; phylum Krumholzibacteriota; class Krumholzibacteriia; order LZORAL124-64-63; family LZORAL124-64-63; genus JAHIYU01. Next base: position 2,591 of record CAYMCR010000017.1, read on the forward strand.
GCGGCTACCACACCGAACTGTGCGAGGCGGTCATCGACACCTTCTATTGCTCCATGAGCGGCGACGCGGTGCCCGGACATCCGGACTGGACGAGCCTGCGGCGCGTCAATCTCCTCATGCATGTCTGGTATAGCCCCTTCACCTCTGGCGTCTGGCACGATCGACCGGTCAACACCACGGGCCTGGATTCCGTGCCGGGTTTCTTCTTCGAGTACGAACTGCTTCTCTACGCTGAGGATTACGAGGAGGAGCGTCTGTTTCTGCCCCGGGAGGAACCCCTGGGTTCCACGTACGGTGATCCGGCGGACCGGGCCTTCTCGTGGCGATACGAGGTTGTGTCGGCCCGTGATTCGCTCACCAACTCGTTGCGCGAGGGGGGCGGCTTCGACGACCTCACCCAGGTCTCCCACTCGTTCGAAGACGACTACAACCAGAACTTCGACGACAACGGCGTCTGGCGCCTCCGGATCGAGGCCTTCGTGCCCCAGTATGCGCTGGCCCTCGGCACGGAGGTCTACCTGGATAACCTGCGGAATACACATCCACAGTGGGACGAGGCGACAATCCAGGACGCTTTCGATCTGACGACCCTGCAGATGGGCCCCAACAGGGCCACCATCTACAACCGGGACGCCACCCACGGCGATTACCGTCCAGACCGCTGCGCATATATCTACTACACCTTGCTGCGGGCCCCCGAAGTCCATGGCGAGTATTGCGATGCGGATTACGTGGGCGCCGCCGGCGAACCGAAGCTGGACAATTACTGCATGCAGAGCGAACCGTTCGAGAAGCGGTATGTGATCGTGATGGTTTCCAATGGGGGCGAGGTGTTTCCGGTACTGGAGTGACGCGACTAGCGCGCGCCCGGCTCATCGGGCACGGACGGATGAACGGTTTGGCGGGAGGTAGGACTTGGCACGTGTATTGAGAATAGCAGCGGCGGTGCTGTCGCTCGGTGTGGCCTACGCCGTCTTTCTGATGGCCGGCTGTTCGCCGTCCTCCGAACTCGGTGGCATCGAGCTCATCAATGCCGTGCCCGATACCTATATCACCGGTACGCCTCCATACCTACGTGAGACGGGCTTCTTCGTGGAGTTCTACTGGTCCGGCAGCGATCCCGACGGGCGCATCACGGGCTATCAGTGGAAGATCAGCTCGAACAGCAACGACGGCATCAGCGTCAGCGACACCCTGACGGTCGATCCGGCTACGGGCGACACCCTCAATCCCTGGCATTTCACCGTCGTGACGGATTCCATCTTCTTCGTCAGCGCGGATTCCGCCAGCTTCATCGACGACTACGAACTGCCGGAACACCTGCGTCGGTTCTACCAACCGCACACCTTCTTCGTGCGTGCGATGGACGACAAGGGCGCCCTGGACCCCACGCCCGCCATGATCACCTTCACTGCCACGACCTTCGCGCCCACGGTCTATCTGACGGCGCCGCCATCGCTGCGCGCTGTCTCCTCGGAATCCCAGCCGGTGCCGCCGACCTTCCTGGTCAGATGGACAGGCGCCGACCCGGATTTCGAACTCGGTACGCCTACGCAGATACGCTACATGGTCAGGGATGCCCTCTACATCAACCTCTATGGAGATGAGGTATATCTCTCGACCCGGAACGAGTACCAGGCCGTCGGCGATACCATGATATCGTTCTCCGACCCGAGCTGGAGCGACTGGATTCCCTATCTGACGGACCCCGAAGACAGGGCCCAGAGCTTCAGCGTGGACAAGAACGACGCCCAGGGACGGCTGAAGCATTACCTCTTCGCCATCCAGGCCCAGGACACCGCCGGGGCCTTCTCGCTGGACCGTAGCTACGGCAGCAGGGTAAAGAACTTCTATGTGTACGATATAGCCTCACCGACCATCTCCGTGCGCGAGAGGTATCTGGGATCCGCGCGGGGCGAAGGCATTTACGGGCGCACCATGGTGGACATCGCCCAGAATCAGCCCCTGTATTTCGAATGGACCGGCTCGGCCGAGAGCTACGGCGGTATCGTGGAAGGTTATCGTTACGGCTGGGATGTCGAAGATCTCACCGACGACGACGACGATGGCTGGGTGACGCAGTGGGGCATAACCGAGGCCCATACCAGGTCCGAGCTGAGGGTCTTCGATTCCGGCTCCCACATCCTGACCATCGAATGCAAGGACAACTCCGGCCTTTGGTCCAGGTACACCTTCGTGCTGAACGTGGTGCCCGTGCCCGACGCCGCGGACCAGTTGCCCCTATTGCTGATCGATGACGTTCGGGACGTCGTTAGCAACGCCTGGCCCGACGAGGTGGGCACGCCCCTAGACAACGACATCTACCGGGACCTTTTCTGGGAGGAGGTCCTCACGGTCGGTGGCAGCATTTCGGGCTTCAACCCGACCCGCGACGTCCTCGACAACGAGATCGTGGAGGGCGCTTGGGGCTATCGGGACGTCGTCCCCTACAAGAACCTGATCTGGACTACGCGTTTCAATCGTCTGTCCTTCATCGCCCAGAACTTCGCGGGCCGTATGATCGACCAAGGCGAGGGCTATGACCCCCGCTTCATTCCGGTCGAAGCCTACGTCTGGCTCGATACCTACCAGGCCAACGTCGGCAACGTCTTCCTCACCGGCGCAGGCGCCATCCGCAACTTCCATATCGAAGATTACGACGGTCTCCTGTGGCTGGATCCCATCATCTATTCCGCCGATGAAGAACCATTCAATTGCGGAGCTGGCGGCATGAAGGCCATGAGCTTCGGAACCCGCGAGGAGGGGGACGGTAGCCTGACCGTGCTGGGACTGCTGCAATACCCCTATCGTGGTTTGGGCCTGGCGGTGAGTTCGATCCTGCAACCCGCGGCGTTCTACAACACGCCATCGACCTGCGGTTCCAGCCCACATGACATGAAGCTGCGTTGCGTCGGTACGAAGGGCATCATTCTCAACCCCGACTTCAAGGATCTGCACATCAGCGGCAGCGCCTTCGACGACACGATCTTCGTCGATCCCCACATCGACCATGTCGACCACCAGGGCGGCATCCCCGATATTCTCAACATCTACGTGTTCGGACAGTACGACGAGTACTACGACCAGAACCTGACCGCCCGGCAAACGAACTGGTATCCCCAGGTGATGGAAGACGGATCCCGCGTCCTCGAACCCATGTGGCACGCCTACACCCGCTACGACTACATCCTGGACAGGCATCTGCTGCATGGCGACGACGACTATCCAGATTTCGACGCGGACGACGCCTGTGGCGACCTCGCCATCTCCGAGGTGACGGGACGGTCGTACAACGACGGCGTGCCCATGGGCGTGTTCTCCTACATGGCCACGCCCACCAAGCCCAGCGGTCTCGCCGATGTTCTCTGGGGCTTTGACCCGGCGATGTTCGACCATGAGAAGATGAAAGATGCCGTATTATGGGTCCTGGGCGATCACTTCGGCTTGACAGTGACACCCTAGAACACCCGCGACGTCAGCCGCCGGCACAGTGGACGGACATCGCCTGAAGGTCCGCAACAACCAAGAGAGGGATATGCAAATGAAGAGACCCGTCGTCATGGTCATGTTGCTCCTGGCCGGGATATGTATGCTGGCCCCGGTCGGTCGGGCCCAGACGCTGCCGGCTGTCTGCGCCCTCGATTCCCTGCACCTCATGTCACCCGCCGAGATCGGGGTCGAGTACATCTCGACGGGTCGCCGCGGCGTCAACATCAGTTGGGCCGACATAGACGACAACGTGTCCACGTGCATCGCCGTCGTCGACACCGAAGGTGTCGAGGTTCCAGTCACACTCGACGGCATCTACGCCGACGAGGTTGACCGGGAGCTGAGCATGCTGTGCTACTACGGCGGTGAGGTGGGGGGCACCACCAGCGCCAGCAGCACCATCATCGACTGGTCCAACCGAAACCAGTCCCAGACGGGCCGCATCATCGGCGAGATCAACATCAGCAACAACGGCGGCGTGTTCGGCCATACCGGTGCCACGTGGGACAAGTACAACGACGGGTTGTTGAACTACCTGCCCAAGATCGACATCCTGTGCCTGACCGAGTCTCCAGTCGCGGGCGGCGGGGTGCTCGCTCATCTGCGCGGCCGCTTGTCCCGCGGTTTATGGTTCCTTCCCGGCAGCGACGGTGCCTGGACCCGCCTGGCCCCCGATGTCTTCGTCGACGGCGCTATCGATCAGGTCGGCATCACTGCCATCGTCTTCTCGCCCGACGATCCCGACGTATTCGTCGTGGGCACCCGCAAGGACGGACTTTATGTCACCCGCGACGGCGGCCAGACCTTCACCCAATATCAGTCCGAGTTCGCGGAGACGGGCTCCTGGGCCATGCGCCGCGTGACGGCCCTGTCTTGGGAGGCGGCGGACCGCTTGTTCGTGTCCATCGACAACCTCGGTCTCTACCGTTCAACAGATGGCGGCACGACTTTCGATTTCTTCAACACCTTTCTGGTCTCGGCGGAATTCCCGACGGGTGGCGGCAACATACCTCCCGAGATCAACGCTATCGTGGACTTGGACGCGGACGGGTTGCTGGTGGGCGTTGACCGCTTCGGGCTCTACGAATCGAGGGATGACGGTGCTTCGTGGCAGTGGCTTTGGAACTCGTTGCTCAACCCAAATTCCCAGCCCAAGGACGTGATCTCGCTCCTGGTGTCTCCCGACGACAGCGACGACATCACGGCCGGCACCCTGTCGTCCGGCCTGTGGTGGACGCCCAACCGGGGCGACACCTGGATGCAACTCACCGGGGATGTCCCCTGGCCGGAGCAGGAGGATTACCCGCTGGTCAACACCCTTGTCATGGATGAAAGCGCCGGCTTGTACCTGGCGACCGTCGACGGCCTCGGCATTCTCTCCTGTGCCGCCGGCGACACGGCCTGGGGCGTTTCCGACATTTCGAACACCGGGATCCTGAACTACAACTCGCTGCTGGTCTCGAATCTCGATGGCGTGGATTATCTGCTGGGCACATACGGTGGCGGTGTCTACACGCCCGGCACCCAGATCAGGCTGAGCGACACCATCGTTGAAGCCCAGACGGAGACACAGTACCAGGACCTGGACTTGGGCGTGCATGTCTCCTTTGGCGCGGGGACTTTCGAGGAGGAAACGACTTTCATCCTGTTATTCCAGGACTTCCAGGGCTACGCGGTGTGGCGCGGCGACGTGACCGCCCCAGACCGGATGGAGTTGATCGGGCTCTTCGACAAAAGCAATCCCGAGACCTGCATCGAGGGTTACTGCGGCGACGAGAGCTACAATGTGCTCCCCAACTGCTACGCGGACAAGCGGGCCGCCTGTTTCGACTTCAGCGACCCGGAAACCGTGGTCTTCTTCGATGACGACGTGTACGAGGGATTCACCTACTACTATGCCGTCTCGACCTTCGATTACGGCAACATCTCGTTCTCGTCACCCAATTCCTTGACAGCCGAGCAGCTCTTCTCGGCACGCTACCCCGGTGACGAACTCACGATTTTCGAGGGCGATGGGAACAGGGTCCGGTTCTACGTCCACCAGGACGCCGCCGACCCCCAAGAGGGACTGGAAATCTACGCCTATCCGAATCCACTGCGTCTGGACAGCGGTTTTACCGGCGCCGAAGGCGAGGACGTGAGGTTCAAGAACCTGCCTCCCCAAAGCCGGGTCCAGGTCTTCACCTTGGATGGCGATCTGGTGGCCGATCTGGGGCCCGAGCACCAGAATGGAGACATCATCGCCTGGACGACCCGCAACGGTAGTGAGCTGCTGGCCTCCGGCGTCTACATCTACAAGGTCGTGATGCCCGAGCGGGAAGATTTCTACGGCAAGGTCGTGATCATCAGGTAATCCGGGTGCTGTTGCATTTCCCGTGAAGGTTGACCATATTTGGCCCGGTGCATTCACCGGGCCATTGTCATGGTCACGGTAGTAGCCTGTCATATAGGAGTGAGTTGGCCTGAATCTGGAGGATGAAGTGATGGCCGGACAGCAAGTCTACTATTTCGGAAACAACGAGGCCGAGGGCAAGGGCGATCAGAAGGATCTGCTCGGCGGCAAGGGCGCGAACCTGGCGGAGATGGACCGCATAGGCATTCCCGTGCCGCCCGGTTTCACCATCACCACCGAGTACTGCATCGAGTATCTCGACACTCCCCAGATCTCCGACGCCCTGCGGACCGAAGTGGCCGACAAGATCGCCCAGGTCGAAAAAGTGATGGGGCGCCGCTTCGCCGACCCGGAAGATCCCCTGCTGTTCTCCTGTCGCTCGGGCGCCAAGATCTCCATGCCCGGCATGATGGACACGGTGTTGAACATCGGGCTCAACGACGAGACGGTGAAGGGTCTGATCGCCAAGTCCGGCAACGAGCGCTTCGGCTACGACAGCTACCGCCGGCTGGTTCAGATGTACGGCGACGTGGTCATGGGCATCGAGGGTGAGAAGTTCGAGGACGCACTCGACGAGCTGAAGAACAGCCGGGGTGTCGAACTGGACACCGAGCTGACCGTCGACGACCTCAAGGGTCTGATCGAGACCTTCAAGGGCATCGTCAAGGAAGGGACCGGCAAGGACTTTCCCACCGATCCCATGGAGCAGTTGTGGGGCGGCATCGAGGCCGTGTTCAGCAGCTGGAACGTCCCGCGCGCCATCAGCTATCGCAACCTGAACCACCTGCCGCACAACATGGGCACGGCCGTCAACGTCCAGACCATGGTCTTCGGCAACATGGGCGAGAACTCCGCCACGGGCGTGGCCTTCACCCGCAACCCGTCGAGCGGGGAGAATTTCTTCTACGGCGAGTTCCTGGTCAACGCCCAGGGCGAGGACGTGGTGGCCGGCACCCGCACGCCCCAGGCCCTGAACAACGAGGGACGCGACAACCTGCCCGCGGGCAATCCCATTCGCGATATGCCGACCCTCGAGGAAATCATGCCCGAGGCCTACACCTCCTTGTGCGATATCCGCGAGAAGCTAGAGAAGCACTACCACAACATGGAGGACATCGAGTTCACCATCCAGGACGGACACCTGTGGATGCTGCAGACCAGACACGGCAAGCGCACCGGCCGTGCCGCCGTGCGCATCGCCTTCGAGATGGAGAGCGAGGGCCTGATGTCCGTCGACGAGGCCATGCTGGCGGTGGAGCCCGAGCATCTCGACCAGCTCCTGCACGACCAGATCGATCCCAAGGCCACGATCAAGGAACTCGGCAAGGGCCTACCCGCCTCGCCGGGCGCGGCCCAGGGCGAGATCGTTTTCTCGGCCGAGGCCGCCGTGGCCGGCGTAGCCGCGGGGCGCAAGGTGGTGCTGGTGCGTCGCGAGACCAGTCCCGAGGACATCGAGGGCATGTTCAGCGCCGAGGGCATCCTCACCGCGCGCGGCGGCATGACCAGTCACGCGGCCGTGGTAGCCCGCGGCATGGGCAAGCCCTGCGTGGCGGGCTGCGGCAAGCTCAAGGTGAGTTACCGCGAGGGCACCATGGAAATCGGCGGCAAGACCTTCAAGGCCGGCGACTTGATCACCATCGACGGCACCCAGGGCCTGGTCATCGACGGCAAGGTCCCCCTGGTGGCGCCCAGCCTCGATGATTCCAACCTGCAGAAGATCATGGCCTGGGCGGACGACCGGCGCCGTTTGGGCGTGCGCACCAATGCCGACACCCCCCACGATTCCGAGCAGGCCCGCGGCTTCGGCGCCGCGGGCATCGGCCTTTGCCGCACCGAACACATGTTCTTCGGCGAGGACCGCATCAAGAAGATGCGCGAGATGATCCTGGCCGACGACGTGGCCGGCCGGCGCAAGGCTCTCGCCAAGATCCTGCCCATGCAGCAGGCCGATTTCGAGGGGATCTTCACCGCCATGGACGGCTTCCCCGTCACGATACGACTGCTCGATCCGCCCCTGCACGAGTTCCTGCCGTCAGCCGACCAGACCGTGGAGATCAAGGAACTAGCCGGTGAGTTGGGCGTCTCGACCGAAGCCCTGGCACAACGTATCGAGTTCCTGCACGAGATGAACCCCATGCTTGGACACCGTGGCTGTCGTCTCGGTCTGACCTATCCGGAAGTCTACGAGACACAGGTCGAGGCCATCATCCGGGCCGCGATCACGGTCAAGGGCAAGGGTGTGGACGTCCAGCCCGAGATCATGATCCCCCTGATCGGCACCGTGCCCGAGCTGGCCGTCCTGCGCAAGCTCACCATCTCTGTTGCCAAGCGTGTGATGGAGGAGATGGGCGCGGAGGTCGACTACCTGGTCGGCACCATGATCGAGATCCCGCGCGCGGCCCTGCTCGCCGACAAGATCGCCGTGGAGGCCGACTTCTTCAGCTTCGGCACCAACGACCTCACGCAGATGACCTTCGGCTACAGTCGCGACGACGCGGGCGTCTTCCTGCCCGAGTACGTGAACAAGGCCATCCTGCCGTCGGACCCGTTCCAGCAGCTCGACCAGGAAGGCGTGGGACAGCTGGTGTCCATGGCGGTCGAGAAGGGGCGCGAGGCGAACAAGGGGCTCCACCTGGGCATCTGCGGCGAGCACGGCGGCGATCCGAGCTCGGTCGATTTCTGCCACCGGGTGGGCCTGGACTACGTGAGCTGTTCGCCGTTCCGCGTGCCCATCGCGCGCCTGGCAGCGGCCCACGCGGCCATCAGGAACAAGTAGCGTGGATCTGGCCTGGTCCATTCCCCTCTATCTGGGGCCGGTGCTGATTGTCTTCGCCGTGGCGGCGGGTCTCTGGATCCGCCGCCACTATCTTTTGACGGTCCCGCGTGCTTCGGTCTTCCGCCGCCGTCTCCTGACGGGTCTGCGTATCGCCGCGGTGGCGCTCTTGATCTGGGCCCTGGCCGGTCCGTCCCTCTTGAAGATGGGCCGGCGTGACCTGGCTCCAGCCGCCATCGTGGTCGTCGAGGATTCGGCCAGCATGGCGTTGCGCGACGCTCCGGGCGGAGCGAGCCGCTGGCAATGGGCGGCGCACGTCGCCTCGACCCTGGATTCTTTGCTGATTGCACGGGCCCCCGCCGCCGAGGTCACGTATCTGCGCGGAAACGGTCTGGCCGGGGCGGTTCCCTGGCGGCGCGATGGCCACGGCGCGGAACCGGCCGGACGCGGCACGGATCTGGCCGGGATCGTCTCCGGTTTGACGAAGGAATGGGCGGACCGCTCGCTGCGGACCGTCATCGTCCTGACGGACGGACACGAGACCGCCGCCGCACCGGACTGGAACGGGCTGGCACCGGCCGGTGGCGTGGCTGCCATTCTCGTCGGGATGGGGGATCCCGCGGGACCGCCCGATCTTCACCTGCAGGACCTGCGCTATCCGGACTCCGCGTTCCAGGGCGACGAGATCGTCGTCGAGGCCGCGGTGGGCCTGCGCATGATGCCTACCGCCGGGACGCAGACCATCTCCGTTTGTCTCGTCCAGGACGGGGACACCCTGGCGACGACGACAGCGAGTCCGTCAGCCGGGGATGAAAGCGTGCACCTGGAGCTGTCGTTCAAAGCCCGGCAACGAGGTCTCAATCTCTACGAACTGATCGTGGCGCCGGACGACAACGAGCGTTACCTGGCCAACAACCGTTCGTCCCTGGCCATTGCCGTGCGCCAGGAACGGTCCCGGTTGCTGCTGCTCACCGGACAACCTGGCTGGAACGCCCGCGCGCTCGCGAACGCCGCCCTCGTCGAGCCGCGTCTGACCCTGGATGTGGCCTACCCCGGTCCGGACGGTTTCGTGCTCGCCGACAGTACCGCGGGCTGGCGTCCGCCAGTTGACGCGGCCGGGTGGCGCGCGTGGGACGGTGTCGTCCTGGCCGGTACGGTGGGACTCGAGGAGCGGGTGGACTGGCGCTCTCTCGCCGAGGCGGTGCGCGAGGGGCTCGGCCTGCTCGTGTTGCCGCCACACGGCCTGGCTGGTCCGCCCCGGGATCTGACCGGGGTGCTGCCGGTATCGGACGTGGCCCTGGCCGCGACCGGACAGTGGTTGCCGGTCGTCACCGCGGGTGCGGTCAACCATCCTCTGCTCTCGTACCTGGAGTCGCCGCGCGGGGAGAGCCCTTTTGTCGACTTGCCGCCCTTGGGCGGGATGGTGCCTGTTCAGCCCGGCCCGGAGGCCGTCGAGCTGCTTTCGGCGCGGCCCGCGCGCGGCGGCACGGCGCCCCTGCCCCTGCTGCTGGCCGCCGACGGCGCCGGGAGTGCTGTCACCTGGTTCTCGTCCCCGGACCTGTGGCTGCTGTACTTCTGGCAACCGTCCACGAATCTCGACACCGCGCACGAGCATGCGGCCGCGCGGCTGGCGCGAAACCTGCTTGTCTGGACGGCCATGGGCCGCAGCTTGTCCGGAGTCACCATCGCCGGCCATCGCAATCTGTACCGCGAAGGCGAGACCATCTCGCTGGAAGCACAGGGCCGGGACATGCGCGGAGAGGGGCGCGGCCAGGCGGTTTCGCTGAAGCTGTCCCGCCTTGACGGTGCCGCCGGCGACGACGCCAGGACCTTCCGTCTGGAAGACGTGCCGGGTCGGCCCGGGCGTTCGCGCACCACGCTGCCTCCCTTGCCTCCCGCCCGGTACGAGGTGCAGCCCGTGTATGCCGGTACGGATTCCGCGGCCGGTCCGGCGAGGCCTTTCCTGGTGGTGCCTTCCACGCTCGAGGAGATGCAGACCTGGCAGGATCGACGGCACCTGCGCGCGCTGGCCCGTAGCTGGGGCGGGCACGTGGTCTCGGCGGCTGACGGCGAAGGCATGATTGCCGGGCTGGCGGCGTCCCTGGCCGGGATCGACTGGTCCCCGTCGCGCATCGACCGCCACGAAGAACTGAGCCTCTGGGCCGGCTGGCCTCTCTTGTTGCTGGTACTTCTCCTGTTGGGACTGGAGTGGATCATCCGTCGCGCCGAAGGCATGCTCTGACCGGTTATTCCTTGCCCGGCCTGTTCTGTTGCGCAGCGTTTTGCCACGCCATGACAATCCCGGCCTAACCCGTTCGCGACCTCCCGGATCGGAAATCACCCGTGTCTTCGACTCGACTCCGACGGGGAGCGTGCCGCTGGTCTGCCGTGGTGGCGGTCCTGTTCATGTTGACGCCTGCCGCGCGCGCCACGGTCCGACTCAACGAGGTGATGTACGACCCGGCCGGCGCCGACGGCGGCCGGGAGTTCGTGGAGCTGTACAACGCGGGCGCGGAACCGGTCTGCCTGGACGATCTGCGGCTACAATTCGCCAACGGCGCCGTGGGCGACGTCTGGCAAGGGCGCTGGACGGGCAGCCCGTTCGACACCCTTGCTCCCGGCGGCTTCTTCCTGGTGGTCGACCAGGGCTGGCAAGGTGTGACCCCGAACGCCGTGGCCTCATTGGGCCTGCAGAACGGTCCCGACGCGGTCCGGCTCAGCCTGGACGGCGACGTGCTCGATCTGCTGGGCTACGGGGCGCTCGCGACGGTTGCGCTGTACGAGGGCCTGCCACATCCCGGTGCGACAGGCGGCGGGTCCCTGGCCAGACGGCCGGACGGCCACGACACCGACCGCAACGACGCCGACTGGAACATCCTGGCGGAGCCCACGCCCGGGGCGCCCAACTACCCGGCTTTCGGGCTGGAGATCACGTCCTTCCGTGCCGAACCGGCGAGTCAGACCGGACCGGGCGGCGTGGTCGACCTCACCCTCGGCTTCGTCGCCAGCGGTCTTTCCGCTCTGCCGGCCGGCGAAGTGTTTCTGGTCGACGGTGCAGGCGCCGAACTGGCGGCGGTCTGGTGCGAACGCCTGGCGCCCGACGCCGCGGGGGAGGCGGATTTCGTCTGGTCTCCGACGCGACGGGGAGTGACAGCTCTCTATCTGAGCTGGCCCTTGGCGGAGCCGGGCGGAGACAGCCTGGTGGTGTCGGTTGGGCGCTACATGTCCGGCTTGCCTTCCCTGGCGTTGACCGAGGTGATGGCGGCGCCGTCGGCCGGGAGCTGCGAGTGGATCGAGGTCCTCGCGGCTGACGTCGCGCCGGTCGAGCTCGGGGACTTCGCCTTATGCGATGCGGACGGCGAGCCCCGCTCCCTGCCGCCTCGTCTGTTGGCACCCGGTGAACGGGTCGTGCTCGTCCAGTCGTCGGCCAGCTTCGCAACCTGGTGGGAGGGGTTGCAGGGAAGCGGCGACGTCTGGCCGTGTCCCGTGGTCGCTCCCCATCACTACGCGCTGGAGCTCCCCGGCGCCTGGCCCACCCTGAACAACACACCGCCGGCGGATCGTGACTTCGCCGACCGGGTCCACCTGCTGGATGGCGCGGGGACGGTCCTCGATCATGCGACCGTCGGCTGGGCCGGGGCGGAGGTGCCGTCGGGCCGCAGCCTCGAGCGAAGCGGTCTGATACCCGCCGGTCACGACTTGATGCTGTGGCGGGCCTGTACCGCGGCGGTAGGTTCCACGCCCGGCTGCGAGAACGCCCTGGAAGCGTCCGCGCCCGTCGATCGTCCGTTGGCCGTGACGGGCGGTGAAGGGGGCAGCGGCGTCCTGTTCGTCTTCCAGCTGTATGCTAGGGAAGGAGCTTGGCACCTTGAAATATATGATCTTACGGGGCGGCGAGTGCGCGATCTGGGCGGGGACGCCTTGGGCGCGGGACCCCGGCGGGTCAGCTGGGACGGACTCGATGACCAGGGACGGGAGATATCGCCTGAGGCCATGATCGCGTTGCTCACGGTTACCGGCGCCGACGGGGCGCGACTCCGTCGCCACAAGGTGTTGATCGTTGCCGGGAACGGGATCGGGCCATGACACCAGTGCAGTGCACCGTCGCCCTGCCGGCGATCCTTGCTTGCCTGTGGGTCGCCGAACCGGTCGGTGGTCAAGTATTCGAGGACGGTTGGCTCTTCCCGGTGGAGTGGACAGTCGCCAGTACGGAGGGCGTGGCACCGCGGTCCGTGGGCTCCTGGGCAGCCTGTGGGACAGGGCGTCTCTTCGAGATGCCGGAGCTGAAGCAGAATTACCTGGGCTTGAAGACGACCCGGGGCGGCGGGTTCGTCGAGGCGGAGTGGCAGATCCTCGGCGGCCATATGTGGCGCGAGCGGCTCGTGCAACTGGAAGCGGGCTGGGGCCGCAGTCTCGGCGTCAGCCTGGTCTGGACCCACCGCGGGACGGATGGCTGGGGCGGAGCCGCGACGTCGTGCCAGGAACTGGCGCCGACGCTGAGGGCCTACCTCGGCGACGATTTGCAGATCACGATCCGTTCCGATCCCTTCATCCTGACCCGGGACGCCGTTGCGCGCCGTCGGTCGCGATGGTTGAGCCTGCACGGGCGGGCGGGGGCGACCGCCTGGGCGCTGACGGTGGACCGGCGTCGCGATGACGCACCCACGGTGCGCGTAGCGATGCTGGCCAGATGCGCACCGGGTCTGGCGCTGGGGATCCTGGGAGAGCCCGACACGGGGACCTTGGGCGTGACCACGGCCTGGGCGCGCGGCGGTCTCGTCCTGCGGACCTCGCATCTGGCCCATCCCGCGCTGGGCCTCACGCACCGCTGGATGTTGCTGCTGAGAAGAGTGGCAGGATGAAGGCGCGCCTGCCCGGCCGGCTCTTGACGACAGGTGTCGCCATCCTGCTGCTGGGGACGGTCGCCGACGCACAGACCTCCCGCCAGGAAGCCGTCGCCGACAGCCTGGCCACGGTGCTGGAGGAACTGGCCTGGTCGCCGAAGGGAGATGTTCCGGCGTTCGAGACGGATACTGCCCCCGGCTCGTGGGTTCCCGATGCCTGGCGCCTGGATGCGGGTGCGACCCCGTCGGTGCGGTGGTTGCGCGTCGGCGCCGAGGAGTCCTTTTGGCGCCTGCGCGCGCTGCAACGATATGCGTCCGGCGAGAAGAGGGCGGCATGGCATGCGGTGGTCACCGTGAAGCCCGGCGACGCGAGTGCGGGTAACCTGTCCGTGCAGACGGCCAGCGGGCTGCTGGTCGGCGCGGCCGGTCGCGCGGGGCCGCCGTCCGCGTCCAGATCGCTGGCCGCCGGCGGGGAGGGCTGGCGCACGTATGCCGGACGACCGGAGCGCCGGTCCTTCGCGGGGATGGCCGGCACCCTGTGCGCCGGCGGCTGGGAACTGCTGCTGGCCGGCGGTGAACGCGACCGTAGTGGTAAGCGGGGCGGTGGTGGCCCAATCAGGATCGTCGCCTTGACCGGGCGGCGCGGGCCGCTCTCGGCCACCACCACGGCCGTGCGGGACGAAGGCGGCTCGGGTTGGAGTGTCGGTGCGGCCGGACGCGGCGAGGTCGCGCGTTTCCGCGCCGAGTTGGCCGGCTGGTCGCCCCTGGACGCGTCTCCCCTGCGGTTGGCCTGGGTCTTCACGGCAGCGGCCAGAGGCGCCGCCCTGGACGTGGAGGGACAGCTCGCAGCCCGTGATCCGGGCTACGTCCCGCTGTCCGGCGCCAGTCCGCAGGCATTACCGAGCGACGGCGATCACGGTTGGGCCGTGCGCGCCCAGTGGCGCGGTGACCGGATACGCTGCCAGGCCATGGCCGGCGCCTCGCAGGCCTTGCGCCGGGTAGGTGATTTCCCGGCGACGGCCAGTGTCCGTCGACTGGAGCTGACCCTGCTGGGTGGGGAGCCGCGGCATGTCAACTGGCGTGGGCGTCTGGCCAGCAAGGTGGAAACGGTCCGGGGATGGTCGGAACGCCTGCCCTGGCTGCCGCCGGCCGAGATCTCGTCGCGCCGCGAGTCGCGTCTGTCCGCGCGCCTGTCCGGCCACGCCGGCCCCTTGGCCTTGCGCGTGGCAGCCGGTGCGGCCGGCTTGTCGCGCCGTCTCGCGGATGGGACCACTACTGCTGGCTGGCGCACCCTCGTCTCGCTACGCGCAGACGGGCGTCTGGGGTCCGGTCTGGAATTCAGGCTGAATCAGGTATGGGCGTGGGGGACGGCCGTCGATCTGGTCAGCGTCGAGGTCCCCGTGGCCGGTTTTGCGCGACCCCGGCACTGGGGGCGACGCGACCGCGAGCGCTCGCTGGGGCTCTGCTGGCGGGGGCCGACCTGGCGGATCTCGGCGGCGGTAGCCGTCTGGGAGGTCGCCGGTACAGGCCTCGCGCACGAAGTGCTGGTTGGCCTGCAGGGGAGCGTCCGCTGACGTGTCCATGCCATCTTTGACTTGGCGGGATAGACCGAATACCATTGGTGGTAACCGACGGAAGTGCCCCGTGCGGCACGCTGAGCGACCCGTGCAAGGAGATGGATCATGCTGGCGAAGCGGATGAGTAGACTGGGTACGGAGACGGCTTTCGTCGTCCTTGCTCGGGCCAAGGCTCTCGAGGCCAAAGGGCGGGATATAGTGCATCTGGAGATCGGCGAGCCCGATTTCGATACACCCGCGAACATCGTCGCCAAGGGCGTCGAGGCTCTGCAGGGCGGCGAGACCCATTACGGTCCGGCGGCCGGCAAGCCCGAGGTTCGCAAGGTCTTCGCCGACTACATCGCCGGCGACCGGGGCATCGACGTCGGTCCCGAGAACATCGTCATCACGCCGGGCGGCAAACCCATCATGTACTTCGTGATGACCGCGCTCGTGAACGACAGCGACGAGGTGATCTATCCGAACCCCGGCTTCCCCATCTACGAGTCGGTGATAAACTTTCTCGGCGCCAAGGCCGTGCCCTTGCCCCTCACCGAAGACAAGGACTTCTCCTTCGACGTCGCGGACCTGGCGAAGCTGGTTTCGGACAAGACCAAGCTGCTGATCATCAACTCGCCCCAGAATCCCACCGGCGGCATGCTCTCCGCCGCGGATCTGGACGCCATCGCCAAGCTGGCCGTCGAGCACGATTTCTGGGTCCTCAGCGACGAGATCTACAGCAAGATCATCTACGAGGGCTCCCACGAATCGATCTCCACGCGTCCGGGCATGCTGGAACGCACCATCATTCTCGACGGGCATTCGAAGACCTACGCCATGACGGGTTGGCGTCTGGGCTACGGCGTGATGCCGGCCGAACTTGCCGATGCGGTGGCCAAGCTGCAGACCAACTGCAACAGCTGCACCGCCTCGTTCACCCAGATCGCGGGTGCGGAGGCGTTGACCGGTTCCCAGGACGAGGCCGTGGCCATGGTGGCGGAGTTCAAGGTGCGCCGTGATCTGCTGGTCGAGGGCCTCAACGCCATACCCGGCATCAGCTGCAAGCTGCCCCGCGGTGCCTTCTACGTCTTTCCCAACGTCAAGGAGTTGGGGCGCACGAGTTCGGAACTCGAATCCCTGCTGTTGGACGAGTACGGCGTCGCGGCGTTGAGCGGCACGGCTTTCGGCGCACACGGCGAGGGCTACCTGCGTTTCAGCTACGCCAACAGCCAGGAGCAGATCCGCAAGGCCCTCGAAAGGGTCGAGCGCATGGCCAGGGACCTCGTCTGACAGCCGGCGCCGTACAGGAGGAGATGATGACAACGCGACGCTTCGTGATCGCCCTCGGGGGTAACGCCATCATCCCCGTTGGTCGCAAAGGCACCTACTACGACCAGTACCAGATCACCAAGACGACCATGCGCCAGGTCGCCGAGCTCTCCGCCGCCGGGCACCAGATCGTGATCACTCACGGTAACGGTCCGGTCGTCGGCAACATCTTTCTGCGCAACGACGCCGGTTACGAGAAGTACGGCATCGTGCCGATGCCGCTCTTCGTCTGCGGCGCGGATTCGCAGGGCGGCCTCGGCTACATGATCCAGCAGAACCTGCAGAACGCCATGTTCCTGTGCAACCTCGATAAACAGGTGGCCACGGTCGTCACGCAGGTCCTGGTCGATCGTGACGATCCGGCCTTTGCGAATCCCACCAAGCCCATCGGTCCCTTCTACTCGGCGGAGCAGGCGGTGCAGGTCGCCAAGGATTTCGGCTGGACCGTGAAGGAGGATGCCGGTCGTGGCTGGCGGCGCGTCGTGCCGAGTCCCCGTCCCCGCAAGGTGATCGAATTCAGGGTGATCAAGGACATGCTAGAGGCCGGTGTGCTGGTGATCGCCTGCGGCGGTGGCGGCGTGCCCGTCGCCAAGTGCGAGAAGAACAAGATCGAAGGCATCGATGCTGTGATCGACAAGGACCTGGCTTCCGAACTGCTGGCGGAGTTGATCGAGGCGGATACGCTGGTGATCATCACCCAGGTGGAGATGGTCTACCGGCATTACGGGACACCCGAGCAGGCTGAACTGCGGCGGCTGGACGCGGCAGAGGCCCGCGCCCTGCTGGCGGCGGGGGAGTTTCCGGCGGGAAGCATGGGACCCAAGATCGAAGCGGCGCTGGAGTTCCTCGACGCCGGCGGCCGCGAGGTCGTGATCACCGATCCGGAGCATCTGGCCGCCGCCATCGCCGGCGAGGCCGGCACCTCGATCACGGCTTGATCCACACGACGATGGTTCGAGGGACGGCTCGCTGGGCCGTCCTTTTCGTTGCGGGGGCCGGAAGCGTTGAGTTATGGTCCCGACAGGGAGAATGAACGACTAATCCGGGCTTGCCGACGTGACGGCTGCAACCGACCTGGAGAGGAAACATGGCGGCCAGGGTACTCATCGTGGGGTCCGGGGGACGTGAACACGCGCTCGCCCGTCAACTGGCGGGGGCGGGCGGTGCCGAGATCTTCTCCGCGCCCGGCAATCCCGGCACCGCGGCCCATGGCGAGAACGTCGAGCTGGACCCGCAGGACCATGCGGCCGTGGCCGACTTCTGCCGCGAAGCAGGCATCCAGCTGGCGATCATCGGGCCGGAAGATCCCCTGATCGCCGGTCTGGCCGACGCCCTGCGACGAGCAGGCGTCGACGTTTTCGGCCCGGGAGCCGCCGGTGCGCGGCTGGAAGGCGACAAGCATTTCGCGAAACAGATCATGGCCGCCGCGGGCGTCCCCACCGCCGCCTACAGCGACCACCACGACCTCGCCTCGGCCCTGGCCGCGCTGGAGGGGACCGCCTTCCCCGTGGTGGTCAAGGCCTGTGGTGCCGCTCAGGGCAAGGGCGTGGCCGTCTGCGCGGATCGCGCCGCGGCGGAGGCCCACTTGCGTCTTTGTTTCGTCGACGACGGTTTCGGAACCGCGGGCCGACACGTCCTGCTGGAGGAATGCCTGACGGGGCCGGAACTGTCCGTGCTCGCCGTGACCGACGGCGAGGCTTATGCCCTGCTCGCGCCGTCGCGGGACCACAAGCGGGTCGGCGAGGGGGATACCGGTCCCAATACCGGCGGCATGGGCGCCTTCGCCAGCGGAGCCCTGGTGCCCGAGGGGCTCGGCGACACCATCTGCAGCGACGTGATCGAACCGGTGCTGGCGGAGTTGCGCCGCCGCGGCATCGACTACCGGGGTGTGCTCTACGCGGGTCTGATGCTGACGCCCGAGGGGCCGCAGGTCCTGGAGTTCAACTGTCGGTTCGGGGACCCGGAGACGCAGGTCGTGTTGCCCTTGCTGCGCTGTGATTTCGCGGAGCTGGCCCTGGCCACGGCGCGGGGTGGCCTGGGGACGTTCATCGCCGCCCAGCCTCCGGCCGTCGCGGGGGCGCCCGCCGCCTGGCCGGGGGCCGAGTTGACGGCCTGGGACCGCGCGGCGGTGGTGGTCGTGGGCGCCGCCGAGGGCTATCCGGGCGATTACGCCAGGGGATGTCCGATCTCCCTGCCGGCGGTCGAGGGGGATACCGCCTGGGTCGTGCACGCGGGTACGGCGCGGCGGAAAAGTGACCTGGTCACGACCGGCGGACGCGTGCTAGGTGCCGTGGGCGTGGGTGCGGATTTCGCCCGCGCGCGCCGTGAGGCCTATGGTCTCCTGGAGCACGTCGCGTTTTCGGGCATGCATTTCCGGCGTGACATCGGCGTCGGTTTCTCGGAATAGGAGGCAACCACGATGGGTACTTCACGCCAGAGCGTACGCCGGGCCGATCACCGCGTGGCCGTGGTTCTGGGCAGCAGTTCGGATCTACCCGTCATCGAGGGGATGCAGAAGCTGCTGGACAGGTTCGGCATCGCCCACGTGGTGGAGATCGCATCCGCCCACCGCCAGCCCGACAAGCTGCGCCGCTTCGTGAAGCGCTGCGACAGCGGCGGGGTGGAGATCTATATCGCGGTGGCCGGTATGGCCGCGCACCTGCCCGGCGTTCTCGCTTCGCTTACGGCCAAGCCCGTGATCGGCGTGCCCGTGGCCGCCGGCCCCCTGGCGGGCGTTGACGCGCTGCTGTCCATGGCCCAGATGCCGGGCGGCGTGCCGGTCGCCACGGTGGCCATCGGCACCGCCGGCGCCAAGAACGCGGCGGTGCTGTCGGCACGCATCCTGGCGCTCGGCGACGGGAAGATCGCCGCGGCCCTCGAGGCCTACCGCAAGGAACTGGCCGGCGGCGGGAAGTAGGGCGTGGTGCGGCGGACCAGCGATCCCCGGACGCTCGCGGCGAGCTTGGCGGACGGCGCGGTGGCCCTGATGCGCACCGACACCCTGCCCGGACTGCATTGCCGCGCGGATCTCGACGCTGCGGTGTCGCGGATCGTGGCTCTCAAGGCGCGCGCCGTCGACAAGCCCCTGCTCGTGTTGTGCGATTCGCTGGACAGGGCCCGCGGCGTCGTCTCGTTTCCGTCGCCGGAAGCGCGCGCCTACGCCGCAGCCTGTTGGCCGGGACCCTTCACCCTGATCCTGCCCGCGACGCCGGCGGCGCCATCCGCGGCCACGCGCGGGCGCGCCGGCATGGCGATACGCGTGCCCGGTCCGCGGCAGCTCCGCGAGTTGGTGGCCGCCGCGGGCGGGCTCCTGGTCTCGACGAGCGTCAACAGGGCCGGAGACCCGCCCTTGAAGTCCCTGGCGGCAGCCGTCGCGTTCTGCGGGGACGCCGTGGATATCGTGGGCGAGGTGACCTGGACCGACGCCGGCGCGGCGCCGGCCGGCGGGGCCTCCAGTCTGATCGATCTGACCTCCTGGCCGCCCCGCGTGCTCCGTACCGGGGACATCGCTCCACCCGATTGGTAGGAAAATGTCGTTAGGCGTTGACAGGAAACACGATACATGCGCGGGCCTTCTTGACGGCCCGACACGGGCGCTCTACCTTTGAGAGCTGGGTGGTGAGTATCATGTCCGCGGCCCAAGTGCTGTTCATCTGCTCAGGGAACACGTGCCGCAGCCCATTGGCAGCGGTGATCGCCGCTGCGCAGCTGGGCATCGACGGCGTGTGCTGCGTTTCCGCCGGGCTCGACGCCTACGACGGTTGTCCCGCCACCGCCGAATCGTGTGAACAGGCTGCCGAGCGCGGACTGGACCTCTATCGGCATCGCTCGCGTGCGGTGGCTTCGCTGGCGCTCGACGGTGTGGATTGGGTCATCGGCATGACCGTGGATCATGTCAGGCGCTTCAGGAACGATCGCCCGGACTACAAGGGGCGTGTGGGCTTGTTGGGCCTGCCGGGCGCGGACCTCGCCTCTGGAGGTGACGCGCTCGCGGGCGAGCAGGTGGACGATCCATACCGCCGCGGCACGGTCACGGCGTACGAGGCGATGGCCGAACAGGTGGAGAGACTGGTCGCTGCGTGGGCGCCGGTGTTCCTCGGAGGTGGGGCGTCATGAAGATCGCCATTGGCAACGATCACCGCGGGTACACACACAAGGTCGCCTTGACCCTCCTGCTCGAGCGCGGGGGCCACGAGGTGCTCGACAAGGGATGCGATGATTGCGCGTCGGCGGACTACCCCGACCATGCCCTGGCCGTGGGGGAGGCCGTGGCCGCGGGCGGCGCCGACCTGGGCGTGCTGATCTGCGGTTCGGGCATCGGCGTGAGCATCGTCGCCAACAAGGTGCCCGGCGTACGCGCGGCCCTGTGCTGCAACGACGAGATGGCGGCCACGACCCGCCGCCACAACGATTCGAACGTGATCTGCTTCAGCGGCGATCAAACGCCCATCGCCGACGCGGAGCGCATGCTCGGGCTGTGGCTGGCTTCGTCATTCGAGGGAGGCCGTCACGCCCGGCGTGTGGACAAGATCCTGGCATTCGAGCAAAGAAACGAGGACGGCGGAGCCGGCGCCTGAACCGGTGCGGCCCATAATCCTGGGGAGAGCGATGAACAAGAACCTGCATGCCGTGGACCCGGCGGTCGGGACCATCGTCGACAACGAACTCGGGCGTCAGCGCGACCAGCTCGAGATGATCGCCAGCGAGAACTTCACCAGCCAGGCCGTGATGGAAGCCACGGGCAGCGTGCTGACGAACAAGTACGCCGAGGGCTATCCCGGCAAGCGCTACTACGGCGGCTGCCTGAACGTCGACGAAGTGGAGACCCTGGCCAAGAAGCGCGCCATGGCTCTCTTCGGCGCCGAGCGCGCCAACGTGCAGCCCCACTCGGGCTCGACCGCCAACATGACCGCCTACCTCTCGGTGCTGAAACCCGGCGAGAAGATCCTGGGCCTGTCCCTGTCGCACGGGGGGCACCTGACCCACGGCCATCCGGTCAATTTCTCGGGTCTGCTCTTCGAGGCCATCCACTACGAGGTGGATCGTGAGACAGAGACCATCGACTACGACCGCCTGCGCGAGCAGGCCCTGGCCGAGCGGCCCAGGCTGATCGTGGGCGGCGCCAGCGCCTACCCGCGCTTCTGGGATTACGAGAAGCTGCGCTCCATCGCCGACGAGATCGAGGCGGTGCTGCTCTTCGACATGGCGCACGTGGCTGGTCTGATCGCCGGCGGCGTGCATCCGAGCCCGGTGCCTCACTGCGACCTGGTGACCTCGACGACCCACAAGACGCTGCGCGGCCCCCGGGGCGGCATCGTCCTGGCGAAGAAACCGTTCTTCAAGAACGTCAACAAGATGAACTTCCCCGGCATCCAGGGCGGGCCGCTGATGCACGTGATCGCGGCCAAGGCCGTCTGCTTCCACGAATGCATGCAGGAGTCGTTCAAGGGCTACGCCCAGCGGATGGTCGAGAACGCGGCCGTCCTGGGCGATGCGCTGCTGGAACGCGGCTTCCATCTGGTGAGCGGCGGTACCGACAACCACCTCCTGCTGGTCAACGTCGCCAACAAGGGTCTGACGGGCAAGGACATGGAGGAACTACTGGAGCACGTCGGCATCACCGCCAACAAGAACACGGTTCCCTTCGATCAGGAGAGTCCCTTCGTGACCAGCGGCATCCGGCTGGGTACGCCGGCCCTGACGACCCGCGGCATGGGGCCGGAGCAGATGCGGGCCATCGCCGACTTCATGGACCGGGCCGTGAATGCGCGCGCCGACGAGGACGCCCTGACGAAGTTGCGTGGGGAGACGCTGGAGCTGTGCCGGTCGTTCCCGCTCTACCCCGAGATGTAGGGAGCAGTAAGGTGAAATGTCCTCGTTGCGGCGCGGATGATGACAAGGTCGTGGACAGCCGTTCCGTCCGCGAAGGGCTCGCCGTGCGCCGTCGACGCGAATGTACGGCCTGCCAGGAGTGTTTCACCACCTACGAGTATATCGAGGCCAAGCAGTTCCGCGTGATCAAGCGCAACGGCCAGCACGTGGAATTCGATCGCGCCAAGATCATCGGCGGCATCGCGCGCGCCTGCGAGAAACGGCCCGTGACACTCGAGCAGATGGAGGCCGTGGCCGAAGCCGTCGAGCGTGACCTGGCGTCGAACCTGTCCCTGGAAGTGCCGTCCGCCGCCGTCGGCGAACTTGTGATGAAGCGGTTGCGCGACGTGGACGAGGTGGCGTACGTACGCTTCGCCTCGGTCTACCGATCCTTCCGGGACGTGGACGAGTTCATGCAGGAATTGCGTCAGATCCTGGACGGGAAGGAGGGCGACGATGGTTGACGACGTATCCCGCGTCGACGAATTGCCCGCACACGAGCCGGAGCACGAGCCGGAGGGCGAACCGGGCGGTCAGATGACCCTGCTCGACCATCTGGCGGAGCTGCGGTCCGTGCTGATCCAGTCGCTGATCGCCGTGGGCCTGGCTTCGATCGTCTGCTGGTTCCTGTCGCGGCCGTTGCTCGACCTGCTCGTGGCGCCGCTCACCGCGTCCGGCAACCTCGTCTATTTCCATCAGCCCGTGGAAGCGTTCTTGACCCGGATGAAGATGGCGGTCGTCTGCGGCATCTTCCTGGTTCTGCCGTTCATCCTGTTGCGGACGTATCGTTTCGTGCTGCCGGGGTTGTATGCGCAGGAGCGCAAGGCGGTCACGCCGGTGCTCATAGCGTCGGTCGCCCTCTTCTACGCCGGTGTCGCCTTCGCCTACCTGGTGCTGATCCCCAAGGTCATGGCCTTCATGCTCAACTACGCGACGACGTACATGCAGCCCCTGATCGGGATCGCCTCGTATTTCGCCTTCGTGGCGCGGCTCTGTCTGGCCTTCGGGCTGGTGTTCGAGTTGCCGCTCGTGGTGCTGCTGCTCAGCCACCTGGGCGTGGTCAAGCCGCGTACCCTGTGGAAGGGATGGCGATACGCCCTGCTGGCGATCGTCGTCATGTCGGCGTTGCTGACGCCGCCCGACATCTTCTCCCAGCTGGTGATGGCCGGACCGGTCATGCTGCTGTATCTGGGCTCCGTCGGCGTCGCCATGGTCGTCGAAAAACGCCGTGGCCGAGGGGAGTTGCCAGGAGATAGCGATTGACTTAAGGTAGGGGCGTTGTCGACATTTACCCTTGGTCATCCACGGTTAATCCGGGTCAAAGCGTCAGTCCATATTTCGCCAGCCCGCCGAAAGGGTTACATGTCTCTGCTCGATCAGGAACGCGTCAAGCTCTGGGCTTTGCAAAAGATCATCGGACCGGAGCTTAAGCGCTTCGATGATGTCTACGACGAGTTGGTCAGGGGAGACACGCCGCTGATCAACGAGATCTGCACGCATGTCAAGCAGGGTAAGAGCAAGCGTTTCCGGCCCACGCTGCTGCTGCTCAGCGCCAAGCACGACGGGCAAGTCGACGAGGCGGCGATCACGGCGGCGGCCTGCGTGGAGATGATCCACACCGCCACGCTGCTGCACGACGATTTCATCGACGAGGCCCTGACCCGGCGCGGTTTGCCGTCCGTGAACCACCACTGGGGATCCTCGACGGCCCTGATCATGGGGGACTACCTCTACAGCAAGGCGCTTTCGTGCCTCATCAAATCGGAGCTGTACGACGCTCTGCGCCTGCTGGCGCGGACCACGGTCCTGATGAGCCAGGCCGAGATGATGCAGATCGAGACCAAGTACGACCTGTCGATCGACATGGACATGTATCTGCGGATCATCTACCGCAAGACAGCCTCGCTGATCGAATCGGCCTGTCAGATCGGCGCCGGTTTCAATCCCGCGGCACGCGAGTTGGCGGCGGCGTTCGGTGAGTTCGGCAGCAAGATCGGTTTCGTCTTCCAGATCACCGACGATGTTTTCGACTATCTCGGCGACGAACGCCGCCTGGGCAAGCCCACGGGTCAGGACTGGGAGGAAGGACGCATCACGCTGCCCCTGATCGCGGCCCTGGCGAACGCGCCGGCCGAGCAGGGCGAAGCGTTGCTGGACGGCGCGCGGGAACTCGCGCCGCAACAGCGCAAGGAATACTGGCCCGAGATCAAGTCCTTCGTCATGAACCACGGCGGCGTGGAGGCCGCGCGCGACCTGGCGCGCGTCTACGGCGAAGAGGCCAAGCAGGCCCTGACCCCCGTGGCGCGCGGCGTGCAGAAGGACCTGCTGGCGGTTTCGGTGGAGTACGTGTTGAAGCGCCTGAACTGATCCCGGAGCCGGGATCGTCATCCAAGAAGATGGATTGATATGAGCGAGCAGACCGAGCCCTGGTACGTCCAAGAGAACGGCGAGTCCTTCCGTCTGGCGGAGTTGGCGGCGCACGCCGTCGTCGCCAAGAAAGGCGAGGACGTCCTCGTGCTGGACCTGCGCGGGCGGTCGGACGTGGCCGATTTCTTCGTGCTGGGCACCGGTTTGTCCAGTGCGCAGGTCGAGGCGATCGGGCGCAAC
Source organism: uncultured Fibrobacteraceae bacterium (assembly GCA_964389015.1). Taxonomy (GTDB): domain Bacteria; phylum Krumholzibacteriota; class Krumholzibacteriia; order LZORAL124-64-63; family LZORAL124-64-63; genus JAHIYU01. The sequence goes on from CAYMCR010000017.1 coordinate 27,452, forward strand.
GTTGGCGAGGAGCTGTTCGGTGCCGGTCACAAGCCGTTGCACACCGAGGGGTACGAGACCTCCAATTGGATCCTCCTGGACTACGTCGACGTGATCGTCCACGTCATGCAGCCGCGGGCCAGGACGTATTACCGACTCGAGCAACTGTGGAGCGACGCCGGGCGTTGCGAAATCGATCACGAGTACTTCCAGCGTCCGGAAGTCGCGGGACGCCACCCGGACCTGCCCCTGGTTCGCCGTGACTCGCAAGCGACCGACGTACGCGAAGCGGAAGAAGGGCCATGACCATCCACGAGATCATCAGGGGGGAGATCCGCCGTTGTCTCGAGAGCTACGGTCTCTTCGAGGAGGACATCGACATCGGCGTCGAGAAACCTCGGGACAAGAGCCACGGTGATTTGAGCTCCAACATCGCCATGGCCACGGCCAAGCGTCTCGGCCGCAAGCCGCGCGAACTGGCCGGCGAACTCGCGGCGAAGCTCTCCTTCGACCATGACGTGATCGAATCGGTGGAGATCGCCGGTCCCGGTTTCATCAACTTCCGGCTGGCCCCCGCCTATCAGATCGATCTGCTGCTGGACATCTGGGCCGGCGAAGGCGCCCTGCAGGACATCCGCACCGGCCGGGGACGGCGCATCAACGTGGAATTCATCAGCGCCAACCCCACCGGCCCGCTCAACGTGGTCTCGGCCCGGGCCGGCGCCTTCGGTTCCACCCTCGTGCGGCTGCTGGACGCCGTGGGCTATGACGCCCACGCCGAATACTACGTGAACGACGCCGGACGCCAGGTCCGCCTGTTGGGCACATCCCTGCGCGCCCGGACCATGGAGATGCTCGGCCACACCGTGTCTTTCCCCGCGGACGGCTACAAGGGCCGTTACATCACCTTGATGGCCGAGGAACTGATCGGTCTGACCAGCAAGGCGATACAGGAGCAGGCCGAGGTCTTCAACGACGAGAGCTTCCAGCGCGTGACCGCGCCGGCCGGCAACACCGACGACTGGATCGCCCTCCCGGAAGACGAATCGATCAGGTGCTTCGCCAAGTACGCCCTGATGAAGATCCTCACCTGGCAGCGCCAGACCTGCCGGCGCTTCGGCCTTCGTTTCGATACCTGGTACTTCGAGTCGGAACTCCACGAGACCAAGCGGGTCGAACGCGTGCTGGACCGCCTGCGCAAGGCCGGCGCCACCTTGGAGCGGGACGACGCGACCTGGTTCGCTTCCACCGCCTACGGCGACGAGAAGGACCGGGTCATCGTGCGTTCGGACGGCACCCCGACCTACTTCCTGGCCGATGTGGCCTACCACTTCCACAAGTACCAGCGCGGCTTCGAGCGTGCGATCAATTACCTGGGGCCCGACCACCACGGCCATATACCCCGCATGCAAGGTGCGATGGTCGCCCTCGGCGTGGCGGAGGACTGGCTGGAGGTGCAGACCCTGCAGCAAGTGAATTTCGTGGAGAACGGTCGACCCATGGACATGTCTAAGCGGGAGGGCCAGTTCGTGACCATGGATTCGCTCTGCGACGACGTGGGCGCCGACGTGGCCAAGTACATCTTCCTGACCCGCAAGCCGAACTCGCACCTGGATTTCGACCTGGACCTGGCGCGCGAGCAGTCCAACGAGAATCCCGTCTACTACGTCAAGTACGCGCATGCGCGTATCTGCTCCGTCCTGCGCAAGGCCGCCGAGGCAGGCTGGCAAGACCTGTCGCCGGCGCTGGAGCCTCTCTCGCGTCTGCAGGACCCGAGCGAGCGGAGCCTGGTGCGCGAGTTGATCCGTTTGCCCGGGATCATCACCGGCGCCGCCGAGAGCCGGGAACCGCATCGGCTCACGTCGTACGCCCACGAGGTCTCCAGCCTGTTTCACCAGTTCTACCACAACTGTGTGATCCTGGGCGAGGAGCGGGATGTGACCGAAGCGCGGCTCCACCTGTGTCTGGTCACGCGCAAGGTGCTGCGCCAGGTGCTGGATCTGATCGGCATCGACGCGCCCGAACACATGGGGGAGAAGGACTGACATGTCGATCCTGGTCGTTGGTTCGGTCGCGTACGATACCGTGGAGACCACCCGCGAACGGCGGGAGCGTCAGCTCGGCGGCAGCGCCAGCTACTTCTCGTTGGCGGCGTCGCGTTTCGCGTCGGTGCGTGCGGTGGGCGTGGTGGGCGACGATTTCAGGCAAGAGGACCTGGACCTGCTCGCATCCCGCGGCGTGGACATCGCCGGCGTGGCGCGCGCGCCGGGCGACACCTTCCACTGGTCGGGCCGTTACCACGAAGACATGATCGAGCGGGACACGCTGGCGACCGAACTGGGCGTCTTTCAGGATTTCCAGCCCGTCCTGCCCCCGGGCTGGGAGACGACGCCCTACCTCTTCCTGGCCAACATACATCCGGCCCTGCAGGGAGCGGTCTGCGACAGCCTGAGCGACCCGCGCCTGGTGGTGCTGGACACCATGAACCTGTGGATCGATACGACCCGCGACGCGTTGTCGGCGGTGCTGCGCAAGGTGGACGTGCTGCTGCTCAACGACAGCGAAGCGCGCCTGCTCTCGGGACGATCAGGTTTGGCCGAGGCGGCCGCCGCGATTCGCGAGATGGGCCCCGGCCGTGTCGTGATCAAGAAGGGCGAGCACGGCGCGTTCTATTTCGGGCGGGATTCGCTGCTGGCGGTGCCCGCGGTGCTGTTGCCCGAGGTCGTCGATCCGACCGGCGCCGGCGACACCTTCGCGGGCGGCTTCGTGGGGCATCTGGCGGCCGCCGGCGCGGACCGCGAGAGCGATGAAGACGTTTTCCGCCAGGCCATGCTCAGTGGTACGGCGATGGCCAGTTTCTGTCCGCAGTCCTTCAGCGTCGAGCGTCTCTACAGCTTGACGGACGCCGAATTCGAAGCGCGCGTGGTGAGTCTGCGCGAGATGATGACGCCGTGATACCTGGTTGATTTCTTTTTTTGTATTCAGGTGCGATCATCTGTTGTGTACGTCGCCGTCTCTCTGCTAGTATCGTCGGCGATGGAACTCACACCACCATGGCCTCACGGAGGAGATCGGGGGCTCACCTTGGAAGAGCAACACGACGACCGCGAATGGGTACGCGACGCGGAACGCTGGATCTGTCAGATCCGGGGCGTTCGCCAGTGCAGGATAGATCTGGACGACAAGGGTGAGGTGTCCGGCGTACACGTCGTGTCGTATACCTCACGCGAACCCCGTCACATCGTGCGCGATGTCGAGGGGTTGTTCAAAGCTCGTCTGAACCTCGACGTCTACTACAAGAAGATCGGCGTGGTGCAGATCATCGATCAGGATCAACCCGCGTCGGAGGAGAGCACCACCGCACCCGCCCATGCCGACGAGGCCGCACCAGCCGTCGCCCGTGTCCCGCCGCGCCCGGCGAAGCCGCGCCCGCCGGTCGGCGACACCGCGGGGATCAAGGCGCTGCCGCATCCGGCCGTGCTCGTGGAGGAAGTGCCCCAGGCGCGCGTGGAATGTACCAGCATCGCTCTGGAGAGCCGTGGACCCATGCTGCGCGCCGTCGTCACCCTCGCGCGCGGGGGAGCCGCAGCGCGCTGCGAGGAGGAGGGGCCCAATCACCCCGGCCTGGATTCCCGCCTCCTGGCCCGGGCCACGGTGAGCGCTCTCCAGGATCTGCTGGATGAACCGGTCACGCTGAGTCTCGCCGACCTGCAGGTTTCGGACGTCGCGGGCGAGCGCCTGACCGTAGTGGCCGTCGACCTGGTCGAGGGCCGGCGGAACGAACGGTTCTACGGGTGTTGTTCCCAACGATCCAACGCCCGGGAGTCGAGCGTATACGCCGTTCTGGACGCTCTCAATCGACGTCTGACGCTGTACAATTTCAAGGAGGAAACCGCGAGGCCGCGAATCTGACATTGCGGGACCGGCGCCGCTCATTCAACCGAGCGGAGCGGAACGGATCTGAAAAACGAGCGGAGCATGTCATCTGGATGCTGCAACTTAGCACGTTCAACGGAACGGAGGTGGCATTATGTTCCACTTCATCATTGGTCTGTTCTACAAGTGGGAGTGGTAACCTACCACGACCGCGCTCGGCGCCGGTCCTGCATGATCCCTCAAGCGCCTGGCAGGATTTGCCGATACAATTAACTTGAGGCAAAAAAGTGCGCTGCCGGGGGTCCATTCCGGCCTGGTGATTCGCACGCGGGCGCGACCAACTGCCCCGCAGCGGCAGCTCGAACGAGGGAACGTCGTTGACACAATCCCGCCCAGACAGAAGCCGCAAGGCCTTCTCCTTCTACTACTACGCGATCCTCGCGATCGGTTCGGGTCTGCTCGCCTATCTGGTCCTGGCCCAGCGTCCGGAACACACGGAGTGGTTCGGTTGGGGCTTCTATTTCCTGGTGATCCTGGTAGCGGACATCAAGATGTCGGAGGCCCAGCTCCGTGGCGGCGGCAAGATCCTCTCTTCGCGGACCCTGACCCTGTCCATGCTCGTGCTGTTCGGCCCGTTGGTGGCCGTGGTCATGGACGCCTGTTCCACGTTGGTTCGCGGACTCGTCCTGCGCGCGACCCCGCCCCGCAAGATGTTCTTCAACATGTCCATGCTGGCCGTGGCCGCCAGTCTGGCCGGACTCACCTATCACGCCCTGCCCTTCAGCGGGGAATTCGGCAACGCCCTGTTCCTGCTGCCCTTGATGGTCACGCTGCTGGCCTACTCGCTGGTCAACAGCGCCATCGTGACCGGCATCATGAGCCTCGATCGGCAGATGCCCTTCCGCGAGGTGTGGCACCGTGACATCAGGTGGGGCTTGGCCGCCGGCCTGATGGAGCTGCCGTTCACGGCGATCGTCATCCTGCTCTATCGCCAGGCCGGTCCCTGGACCCTGTTGCTCTACCTGCCGATCATCTGGGTCGTCTTCGCCATGAGCCGCGCGCACAAGCAGCAGAAGGAAGCCCATATGGCGTCGATCGCCGTGTTGGCGACGACCCTCGAGGCCGACGAACCCTACACCCACGGCCACAGCTATCGGGTCTCCCAGTACGCCATCTCGATCGGACGGGCCATGGGCATGTCGCCGTCCGACCTGGAGCTGTTGGAGTACGGTGGGCTGCTGCACGACATCGGCAAGATCGCCGTCTCCAACGACATCATCTGCAAGCCGGGGCGGTTGACCGACGAGGAATTCGCGACCCTGGCGGAGCACCCGGCCATCGGCGCGCGCATCGTGGAGCAGATCAAGTTCCTGCCCGAGACGGTGGATCTGGTCCGCCACCATCACGAGCGTCCCGACGGGAAGGGTTACCCCGACGGATTGCAAAGCGACGAGATCAGCCTCGGCGCCAACATTCTCAACGTCTGCGACGCCTTCGACGCCATGACCAGCGATCGGCCCTACCGCAAGGCGCTGCCGGTGTACGAGGCGTTCGCCGAGCTGCAGAAGTACCGCGGTTCCCAGTTCCATGCCGATGTCGTGGACACGGTCATGAGCCTCCACGAGCGCGGCGAGTTCGACGTCATACCGGATTCCGACGTGGAGAAGGTGATCCGGGAGATCCAGCAGGTGGCCCATCCCGCCCCGGCCCAGACCGAGAAGGCCCCAGAAACGGAAGTCCATGAAATACGCGGATAGCGGCGTCGATATCGATGCCGCCCAGAAAGCCCTGGCCGCCGCCAAGGAAGCGGTGCGATCCACCTGGGACGAGCGCGTCCGCAGCGATCTGGGCGCCTTCGGCGGCCTCTATCGCCCGGCGCCCGGGGAACCGCTCCTGGTCGCCAGCGTGGACGGCGTCGGCACCAAGGTGAAGGTCGCGTCTCTGGTCGGCCGCTTCGATACGGTGGGCCAGGACCTCGTCAACCACTGCGTCAACGACATCCTGGTCCAGGGCGCGGAGCCGCTGTTCTTCCTCGATTACTTCGCCACCGGCAAACTGCGTGACGGCGTGCTCGAGCAGGTCTTGACGGGGTTCGCCCGGGCCTGCCGGGAGAACGGCTGCGCCCTGCTCGGCGGCGAGACCGCCGAGATGCCCGGTGTCTACGGCGACGAAGACTTCGATCTGGCCGGCTGTATCGTGGGCCGGGTCGAAGAAGCCCACGTGATCGACGGCGCCGCCATCCGTGCCGGGGACCGGCTCTGGGGCCTACCCAGCACGGGACTGCACACCAACGGTTACTCGCTGGCCCGGCGCGTCTTCTTCGAGGTGGCGGGCTGTGCGGCCGACGACACGCCGGCCGAACTGGGCGGCGTGTCGGTGGCGGATGCCCTGCTTGCCGTCCACCGCAGCTACCTGCCCGAGGTGCGCGAACTGTGGCGCGAGCTGGGTCGCGAGCCCGTCCACGGCCTGGCCCACATCACCGGCGGCGGTTTCACGGACAACATCCCCCGGATCGTGCCGGACGGCCTGTGCGCGCGCGTGGACGCCGCGTCGTGGCAGGTGCCGCCCCTGTTCCGTTACCTGCAGGACAAGGGGGAGGTTCCCGTCGACGAGATGTACCGCGTCTTCAACATGGGGATCGGCATGGTGATCTTTCTGCCCGCGGACGTCGACCGGCAGCTGCTCGAACGTCTGGGCGCGCTGCCCATCGGCGAGGTCGTCGCGGGGGAGACCAAGGTCGAGGTCACGTTGTAACCCGCGCTGGCCGTCGTACCACCCCGGTGACAGGTTGTGAAACACATGCGGCCCGAGGCGATAGCCCGGGCCGCTTCTTCTCCGTGCTCAAGCCGTATGCCGGCGGTTGCCTGCAGACCGCAGGATGATTGAGCAAATGCATGAGCCGAGTAATGTAACCACTAGTAATATAAAATGTTACAGATGTATGTGGATAACGGCCAGCCGGGCGTGCCACCTGCTTGTCAGAGCCTCGACCTGGGAGGTCCGTACATGGGTGATTGCGAAGTATTCTGGGACCACGAACTGAGGAGTTTCCCCTTCGGCGGGGAGGGCAGCCGTCTCTGGGTCGTGCGTGCGCGCACGGGCGGCGTCGGGATCTCGAGTCTGCGCATACTCCTGGCGCGCGCCTGGCGTGGCGGGGGAGGATTGCCGGCCAGTTTCGATCGTCCCCCGCTGGGCGCTCTCTGGCGCGCCGCCGCGGACCAGGAGCCCAGCGAGCGTCTGTTGCCGAACGGTCCGGGACGGGACGCGTGGCGTCTGCACGTGGAACCGGTGGCAGCCGCGGGCGCTCATGCCGGCGCGGTGGCGGTGATCTGCGCGGATGGAGAACCCTGGGCCGCGTCGATCGCCTTCTGGGCGCGAGCCTTCGCCCGCAAGCTCGCGCCCCTGCTGGACAGCCTGCAGCCGACGCTCGCTTGTAGCGCCGCCTTGCCGGCGGATCACGGACAGGCCAGTCTGTTTCCCCGCGATCCCCGCCCTGCCGGCGGTGGCCCCGCCGTGTCACGGACCGGCCCCCCCACGGTGCCCCTGCCGCAACCCGTCTTCGTGGACGGCGTGCCGGGCGTCGTCGGCGTCGCGCGCGAGATGAACGACTGTTGTCGGGAGGTCGTGTCGGTGGCGGACAGTCAGGTCAACGTCCTGCTGCACGGTGACAGCGGCACGGGCAAGGAGGTGCTCGCGCGCGCCATCCACCAGCTCGGCCCCAGACGAGAGCGCCGCTTCATCGGCGTCAACTGCGCCGCCCTGCCGGAAACCCTCTTCGAGAGCGAACTCTTCGGGCACAAGGCTGGCGCCTTCACCGGCGCCGGCAAGGACAAGATCGGCCTGCTCGAAGCAGCGGATGGCGGTACCTTCTTCCTGGACGAGATCGGCGACATGCCCGTGTCCCTGCAGATCAAGCTGCTGCGCGTGATGCAGGAGAAACGGCTGCGACGCATCGGGGAGTTGCGCAGCCGCTCGGTGGACGTGCGCTTCGTGGCGGCCTCGCACAAGGACCTCGAGGCCGAGATCGATGCCGGGCGCTTCCGCCTGGACCTGTACTACCGGTTGAAGGTGGTCCAGATCACGATCCCGCCCCTGCGCCAGCGCCCCGAGGACCTGACGCACCTGCTGGCCCACATGCTCGTGCGCCGGGAACGTGCGCCGGAGACTGTCGACGTGGCCGAGGATGCCCTGGCCGCCTTGCAGGCCTATCGCTGGCCGGGCAACGTCCGTGAGCTGGAGAACGAGGTGCAGCGCTGGCTGGCGCTGCATGCCGGCGATGTGGTGATGCGCTTGGACCAGCTGTCGACGGCAGTGCAGCGGGCGGCGGGGCGTTCGGTGGACCCGGCCGACCTGGCCACCCTGCGTCCCATGGTGGAGGCCACCGAACTGCTGGAGCGGTTCCTGATCCGCAAGGCCATCGGCGCCAGCGGCGGCCTGAAATCCGTGGCCGCGAAACGGCTGGGTCTGTCGCGCCAGGGGCTCTACAAAAAGATCCGGCGCTACGGCATGCGCGACCTGTTGCACGTGGCCAGGTGAGCGGCTATGTTCCTCGCATGTTGCAACAGGACACACCCGAACGGGATGCCGGCGACACGTCGCTCCCGCCTCGACTGGCAGCCACTGCGACGATCTGCACCGTCGTCTGCGCGGGTGTCATGGCGACGGTCGCCATGCCTCCTTTTCGCGGCACGGGCTGGCTGATTGTTCCGTCCCTGACCCTGCTCTTCGCGGCCCTGCGAACCACGCCGTGGCCCGCGCGCACCGGCTGGCTCTTCGGTCTGGCGCACCAGGCGACACTGTTGCACTGGTTGTTCCTGCTGGGACCGGAGGCGCCCATCGCGTCCCGGGTGCTGGTGCCGGTCGCGGCCGGCGCGGCGATCGTCTATGCCTCGCTCTTCTACCTGCTCTTCGGCTGGCTGATCGGACGCGTGACCAGGTTCTACGGGCCATACGCCGCCTTGTTGGCGGCGCCGGTGCTGTGGACCCTGATCGAAGCGTTGCGCACCGCCGGGGAACTGGGCTTTCCCTGGTGCCTGTCGGGCATGGCCTTTTTGCAGACGCCGCTGTACACGCTGGCGGCGGGCGGGGGCGAACTGGCGCTGGGCGCCGGGGCGGCCTTCGTTGCGGCCCTGCTGACCCCGTTGCCCGCCCTGGCGACCGGCAGTGGCGTCGGCCGCGACGGTCGGGTCGTACCCACGGTCACGGCCCTGTTCCTGGCCTGCCTCGTGTCGTGGGGTTCGCTGGCGCTCATGAGCGGGAGGGACGGCGGCGAGGTCGCCGCCAGCGGCACCATCCGGGTCGCGGCCGTACAGGCCGACGTCGCCCTGCGCGACAAGTGGGCCGAGGGACGCCTCGACTCGACCATGGTTCCGTACACGGCCCTGACGGCGACGGCCGTCCGCGCGGGCGCCGAACTGGTGATCTGGGCGGAGACGGCCGTACCCGCCTACCTGATGTACAAGCCGCGCCTGCTGAGCTGGGTGCGGACGGTGGCCGACACCAACGATGTCTTTCTCTACACGGGCTTTCCCGATGCCAATCTTGACGCCGAGGGGTGCCAACTGCGCACCAACGCCTCGGGTCTCTTCGATCCCGCGGGCAAGCTCCGCGACCGCTACGGCAAGCATCATCTGTTGCCCTTCGGCGAGCGCATGCCCTTCCAGAGCGTGATGCCCTGGCTGGGCGAGGTCGATCTGGGACAGGCCGAGTGGGAACAGGGCGCGCTGCCGGCGCCCATGGACGTCCGCCTGGGCAACGGTCGTGTCCTGCGTCTTGGCGGTCTGATCTGCTACGAGTCCATCTTCCCGTCCCTGGCCCGACATGCGGTTCGCGCGGGCGCCGACGTGCTGGTCAACATCACCAACGACGGCTGGTTCGGCCGCACCGCCGGTCCGGTGCAACACGCCGAGATGGCCCGCATGCGCGCCGCCGAATGTGGCGTGCCGCTGATCCGCTGCGCCAACAACGGCATCAGCTTCATCACCGACGACGGCGGCGCGGTCCGGCGCCGGGCGGGGCTGGGCGAACGCGCCGTGGTGATCGACGACGTTTCGCCGGGCCGTCGCGGCACGCGCTATCTGCGCCACGGCGCCTGGCCGCTGTTCTGCGCCCTGCTGATCTGGACGGTCGCCGCGATGCTCATCACCACCAGGTGGAAACCATGATGGATCCGTTGCGACACGCCTACGCGTTCTGCCCGCACTGCCGCACCGAGATGGATCGCCGCGAGGAAGGCGGCGTCGCACGTCCCTGTTGCCCGGCCTGCGGCTTCGTCCAGTACCTGAATCCCTCGCCCGCGGCGGCGGTCATCGTGCAACGCGGCGAGCGGATCCTGCTGGCGCGCCGACGCTATGAACCCCGGGCGGGCCTGTGGACCCTGCCGGCCGGCTTCCTGGAGTACGACGAGTCCGCCGCCGAGGCCGCCAGGCGGGAAGCGTGCGAGGAGACCGGGCTCGAAGTGGCGATCGAGGATCTGTTCGCCGTCCACCACGGCATGCTGCCGCCCGATCGCTCGGTGATCCTGATCGTCTACCGGGCCAGGGAACTGGACGGGGAACTGCGGGCGGGCGACGACGCGCAGGAGGTGGGTTTCTTCGCGTTGGACGACCTGCCGGGCCCCATCGCCTTCTCGGCCCACCGCAAGGTGCTGGACGCCTTGCGCGCGGAGATGCGGAAGGAGCGGACCTCATGAACGATAGCCCGCGACTGCCCGTGGCGGTCCTGCTTTCCGGCAGCGGTCGCACCCTGGAGAATTTCCTGCGCGAGCGTGACGCCGGACGCCTACCCGTGGACATCGTAGCCGTCGTCTCCAGCCGCGACGGCGTGAAGGGCGTGGACATCGCCCGTCGGGCGGGTCTGCCCGTAGATGTGTTCCGCCGCAAGGACCACCCGGACATCGCCGCCCACAACGCAGCCGTCAACGCCTGGCTGGCGCCCCGCGCCCCGCGCATGATCCTGCTCGCCGGTTACCTGTGTTTCTACCACCGTCCGGACTGGTTCGAAGGCCCCGTCCTTAACATCCATCCGGCCCTGCTGCCCGAGTACGGCGGCCAGGGCATGTACGGCCACCACGTCCACGAGGCGGTCCTGGCGGCGGGTGACGCCGAGAGCGGGTGCACCGTCCACCATGTCAACGAGGTCTACGACGCAGGTGAGATCATCGCCCAGCAACGTGTCCCGGTTCTGCCGGACGACACACCAGATACGCTGGCCGCGCGGGTCTTCACAGCCGAATGCCAGCTCTTTCCGCAGGTAGTGGGGGAGATCGCGCGGTCCCTCCTCGAACAGCGGTCGGGGTGAGGGCAGTGGGTGTTTCAGGGGGACGGCTGGCGGTGACCACGCGTCACCGCCGCCTTGCCTACGCGGCGCTCCAGGCCTTGAGGCCTTCCGCTTGCTCCGGGACCCCCTGAAACACCCACTGCCCTCACCCCGACCGCTCCTCCAGCAGGGATCGCGATCTCTCCCACTACCTGATGAAGAGAGAGGTA
>CAYMCR010000018.1:0-37541 GCA_964389015.1 uncultured Fibrobacteraceae bacterium
GAAAGGAAACAAGGCCCATGGTTAGAATGGCTTGACCATTGTTAAAGGTGTAAAGCGACGCGCATATCACACCCGGACACCCGATCACAAAATACGCTGCACAACACATTTCTCGACAGAATCTACCCGAACGCCGCCACCGCATCGTCCTCGGTGTCATGATGCCGGACCAGATCCCAAAGACAGACGATCTCGAACAGCGTGCGGATCCGGTCGTTGACGCCGGACACGGCGAGAATGCCCTCTGCTTTCTTCAGCGACGTGTAGCAGGCGGCGACGATGCCGACGCCGGTGCTGTTCATCATGTCGAGACCCGCGAAATCGATCACCACGCTGCGGCGCCCGTCACGCACCTCGTCGCGCACGTCCTCCAGGAACTCGAAGCAGCGGGGGGAACCGTGTAGCTTGCCGGAGAGACGGAACACCAGCACACGGGGCGCTTCGTGCTCGACGCGTTCGTAGCTGATCAACGGCTGCTTGCTCATGGTCTGGCTTCCTCGCTGAGGGTCGTGTGTCGAGATCCCGGCTTGATGGCCGTGTGGACTTTAGCATCAGGGTGGGGACTGGTTCAACCTCGGCGCTCACCACGCCGCTTGCGGCACTCCCGAAAGTACGCCTCCGTCTCGTCAAGCATGCGCGCAAGTGAGTAACGGGCGTGGGCCCGCTCACGTCCCGCGGACGCCAGGGCTGCGGCGCGGTCCGGCGCCGTGAGCAGCCCGTCGATGGCCGCCTCCCAGGCCGTACCGTCGTCGGGAGCGACCAGCAGTCCCGTCTCACCGTCAACGACGATCTCGGGGATGTTGCTGGCGCGCGCTGCGATCACCGGCTTGCCCGCGGCCATTGCCTCGACGATCGCATAGCCGAAGCCCTCGCGCAGGGCGGGATGGCAGAACAGGTCGCTGCCCTGCAGCAGATCCGGCACGTCGTCGCGGAAGCCGAGCAGATGCAGCGCCTCGCCGACGCCGGCCTCTGCGGCGAGATCGGCCAGCGTCGCTCGCTCCGGACCCTCGCCCACGATCCAGAGCTGCATCCCGGGGAAGCGCGCGCGCAGGGCGGCCAGCCGTTCCACCACGACAAAGTGATTCTTGCGCGAGGTCAGCTCCCCCACCATGGCGATAACCGGGTCGTCCGGCCCGGCGCCCTGCGCGGCCCGCACCCGCGCACGCGCCGACGTGTCGGCGAAGCGCCCGCAATCGATGCCGTTGTAGATGATCCGGATCTTGTCGGGCGGCAGCCACGGCGCACTGGCGAGCATGGTGTCCCGCGTCGCTTCGGAGTTGGCAATCACGCCGTCGGCGACCTTCAAGTAGGCATATTTATGAGAGACCTTGCCGCCCACCGGCGACTCGCTGCCGCGCCGCGGCATCACGGCCGCGCCGGCCAGACGCGCCGCCGGCCCGGCCACGCGCAGCACCTTGTCCATGTTCAGGCAGCAGAGTTCGATGCGGTGGCGCCGGCAGATCCGCCAGATGTGCCAGGAGGTGACGGGGTCTAGGTCGCCGCGAAAGCTCAGCTCGTCCAAGGGCAGATCCGCCGCCCGCGCCCGCCGGCCCAACTCGCTGCCGACGCGGCAGGCCAGACGCACCACGTGGCCGCGTCCGGACAGACCACGGGCGGCGGAGAGCATCCATTGCTCGCCGCCGCCCCATTCGGTCAGACAGCTTGAGAAGAGCAGGTGCATGTTTCGACGTGGCCTCCAGCACGTGATCCACTGCGGACGTGTCCCCCTGCAGAGTAGTTGGGGACGTCTTCCGGATCAATGGCTCGATCGGTCGGTCTCGACAGGGGGTTTCACGCCCATGCCGGCCAGCGCCTCGACTCGGCCCAGCCAGTCGCTCGCCGGGACGGTACCGCCGTCTACTGCTCAGCCCCTGGAGTACGAACCCCCGATTCGCTGACGACAAATACATAAGACCCGCGCTCATCCCCGCTATACGACGCGGAATCCCAGTCGCACCCACTTTTCGAGACAAGGCGGACACCTGCGTCGCTTACCTCAACATTGAATTCGAAGCCTCTCCCTGAGGCCATTCCCATAGCCCAACTGATAATTCCAACGGCAACAACAACCACGATCCGCACTGCGGTGCGCTTCATTGCATCTCCATTTGCACGGTATATTCAATCAACCAGCACATGCCGTTCATCTGGCCGCAGTCCCTCCGGATACCACGTCAAAGATGATATATCCTGGTGGTAAGCAGAGATCTTGACGACCGGGTTTACCGCCGTACGCGCCTGGGCCAGACTGCATTGGCGGCAGAACTCCCGTTCCTGTTTCGAACGCCTGACCGGTTCGAACTCGCGAGTCACAATCCGCTTTGTTTCACCGTTCAAGCCGAATGCCGTGATCTCGTACCAGTTGCGTTTAGTGACGACATGGTGCCCCGGCGGATTCCTAGTGTCAGGCCGTAGTCGATTGACAATGGACATGATGTCGTCGCCAGAAGAGGAGCGGAATGGACAAGAAGACGGCCAGCAGGAGGAGCGGCATCTGCTCGATGATAGCAAACGCCGGCGCCAAGCCAGTGGCAATCCCCAGGAAACGGGAAATTCGATCATTCTTCAGCACCAGGTTGCCGACGACGGCACCGATGACGCAGAAGAGAACGATCAGTAGGTAATCCTGCATAACATTCAACCCCTTGATGGTTTGTGGTTTCAGGTTAGTCGACTGGCTCGTCGCCGAAGATCAGGTCGTCAGCCCCGACTGAAGCCAAACCGCCGACCACGCCGGAAGCCACGGGGCCGCCGCCGCTGACCAGCGCACCGCTGGCACCATCAACAACCACAGCGACGATGAAGCGCAGCACACCCCGCCACCCCTTCTGCATCTGGTCGATGTGAGGATTCTGGTAGGTCGGGATGTCCTTCTCGCGGTAGGGTCCCCAGAATTCGACCGAGGAGAGGCTGACGTCCAGGAGGTTGCTCAGCATGCCGCCCTTGGCAGGAGTGCCATAGAGCTGACAGTGCTTGTTGTAGACCTTGCGGGCGTCGTTGATTTTGGCTTCCCAGGAGAAACGATCCCACCAGGCCAGTTCATCAGGCGTCAGGATGGTCCCGATCAGCTCCACCGGATCCATCTGGGCCATCTCACGACCTCGCTGCAGTTCTGTTTCGATCTCGGCGTCCGACATGGGCTCAAGGCCGTAACGGGTCAGGATCTCATTGGCTGCAGTGGCCGCGGTAGACAGCCGTGTCGACTTGTCGCGCTTGGCAAAGTCACCCTTGGCGTAGACCACTTCGAGAAGCTCGGTGTGGATTTCGCCGGCGGTGAGCGTCTGCTCGGGTGCATCATTCGGCACGTTGGTTATGTTGTCCGTATCACTGCAGGCACCAAGGCCGAGCAGCAACAGGATACTGATGGTCAGAAACGCGTACCTCTTCATGTTCTTCCCTCCTGTGAGGATAATAGGTTATCCCATTACGTTGTTCAAACTGATGTCGGGATTGGGGACTCACCAATTGCTGGGGGGATCAGCACTTTAGTGAGCCCCCAGTTGGTCACTCTTTTAGAGACAGGCAATACCTCCATCCGGTTGCATGCGCCCACAATACTATGACGGATAGGCAGACAACAACTCTTCCTTGATATCGGCTCATTGAATTCCCTCTGCACATTCTATATACCTTTTCCCGTTTCCTTTGAAGTGACACACGTTTACAATATGCAATGTATATACCGGAAACCCGTCATGTCGCTAAATCACCATAACATGTTGCCACATAAGAAACAACGTGATAGGCGAGGTGAAGGATGTGTGTCAGGGGGGCGTGTCACTGACATACATGGCCTGTGTCAGAGCGCTCCTCTGGCACACCTGATCGAATGATGTATTGTATGGATAATAGCAGGATGCGCGATCAGCTCTCTCGCATCACCCGCAACCGACGATACAGGGTAGACCGCGAGATCCCCAGCCGACGCGCCGCCTCGGACCTGTTTCCCCCGCATTGCTCAAGCACATCTCGCGGACGGGGGTCATCCCGGTAGGTGATACATATCTGCCTATGGAAGGCACTGATTGTGTCCAGCCACGCAATATAGGCAGTTGCCCATTCCTCATCCGAAGGGTCGGGGATACCGGCCAGCAATTCCTCGATGAACGGCACGTCCGTGAAGTGCGCTCGCGCTTGTGCAATCATCTCCGGCGTCATCGGTTCCGACGGAAACTGTTCCAGTGGCCGGACCCGAACAGAGCCCCCTTGGCCGGCCATGAAGAGTTCACCGCTCTTCCACCGCCAATAGACCTCCGCCGGACCTGTGAACGTGAGGCTGTCGGTCGGGCCCTCGTAGAGGAGTATGTCCCCGGTCAGCAGCTCGATCGGGTAGAACTCACTGTCCTGAGGTCCGGTCGAGGAGTCAGAGCAACCCAGCCCCAGCCATATCACCAGGCCGAGGCCGATGGCGAGAATCGAGGTTAATAGATTCCTGATGATCGACAACTCGCACCCCCTGCTCCCCATATGGCACTTAGATCACGTTCAGCCTAACAACTCGCGCCAGGCGATACAAGCACGGGAGCCCTGGCCTGCCATGAGACCCAAAGCCCCCGTGCCGGTTGGCGTGGGGTCATTTCACAACGGAGAACTTCATGGTCTCCACGGCCTTGCCGGCCCGCAGACGGGCAAAGTACATGCCGCTTGCGATCCGCTTGTTGTCCCACCGCGCCGAATGCTCACCCTGGTGCATGTCCCGGTCCAGCAAGGTCGAGACCAGGCGACCCCTGATGTCGTACACCTTCAGGCTCATCCGGCCACCCTGCGGCAGACTGAACCTGAAGCTCGCACCTGAGCCGGCGGCGAATCCCGTGAGCTCGAGACCTTGGAAAGCCGCCAGCGGACCGTCGTCCACTGGGGTCGTGTCCAACGACTTCAGTTTCGCCACGCTTCCCACGCAGTGGATCCCCAGGCCGCAGTCCCGGAGTTCGGGATAGCGGCTGAGGAACTCCCGCTGGATCTCGTATTTCGCGTCCGCGAGCAGCGTGCCTTCCGGCATCTGCGGGAGCATCTCCTGCATCAGCAGGGCGAGCCTCCTGTGGACGTGGTAATACAACTCGCTCAGTTGCCCGATCCCGCCGATCACGATGCCGCCGTCGGGGTTGTCGAACATTTCCTTCAGGATCTGAGGGTGGCCATCAGAAACCCAGGCCGAACTCGGATCTCCGAAGTTGCATGTGGGGCCGAAGAGCAGGAACTGCTGGGCGGTCGTCCAGTCGGCGACCCCCTCCAGGAATTGCGTATGGGTCGAGATGGCGGCAGTGAGACCCGTGTACCACACTTCGGCGACACCGCTGTTTACAAGATATGTGCCGTCGGCGGTCATCTGAGCGGCTGTCTCGTCCCAATCTTCGTACGGGAGATAGTCGCTCTCCTTCAGGACGCCATTCAGGTGAAGACCGCGAGGCTGGACGTACCCGGTCTCGAACTCGTCGAACATGCGGGATTCCATCCAGTCGGCGGCAACTCCTCCATACAGATCGTCGAGACAGAGCAGGACGCCGTTACTGATCGGACCCGACGCGTTCCAGTTCTCTACCGCATCGGCGTGTATCTGGGCTTGTGCGTAGTCCCGCAGGGGAATCACCACGTCCGGCCCATCCGGGATGTCGTCGCCGTCGACATCGGTCATCAGCGCATACGAGCTGAAGCCCCCGTTACCACTGCCGCCGTGTTCGCCTTCGGCCAGGCGGAAGCACTTCGGCCCCACCCGAACGGTGTCTTCTTCGACAATTCGCAGCAGGCCGTCACCGACGATCTGCAGGATCGGGCGCTCGCGATACGGCGTTTCGGGGTTGGCGGCGTTGTACTGCTGGTTGGCCTGGAAGACCAGACGGTAGAGATCCTGGACATCCGAGGGATCGTCCGAACCGCTCCACGTCCTGGCCCGCAGATAATTACCGTTCTGATCCGTCGTCATCTGCCAGCTGCCGCGAATGCGGTTGGCCATGGCCTCATGACCGGTGGTCGTGTAGACCACAACATCGGTCGGCTCGATTTCGAAGCGTACATCCTTTCCGGACGGAACCCTCCGCCCATCGGTGATCTCCCCATTAGACATCGACCGCAGGGGCAACATCGAGAGTTCGTCGCCAGGCTCGAGGGGCCAGTCCCCGGGATCGTCTTTCCACGCCACCCAGTCCGAGGTGGTGACGACGAACATGTCGTCCAGTTCGCGCACCCGTACATAGCGCCGCCGGGGCACCGAGGCGGCATGCGAGCGGTAGACGCCGGCACCGTCATGCCCGAAACCGTTCACCACGGCCAGTGTGACCGGACGGTCGCCGATGGCGTCGATGCCCTCGATGATGTACTGGGAGTAACGCTGCTCATCCTTCGCGATCCAGCGGACCTCGCCTCCCCAGGCCGCAACACACTCGAACGTCGCGTTATAGCAATCACACGAGACCGCCGGGTTGAAGGTGTTATCCTGGTTGCCGTACAAGACGCCTTCACCGCTGGATTGGGCGTAGGCCGTGAGTACGTCGTTCTCGAGGCCTGACGCGTCGTATTCCTCGCACGCCATCGTCCGGGCCATGATGTCGAGGTCTTCACAGGCGATGTTGTTGGCGATCTCGATCGGATAACCGAAGTAGCTACCGCCCGAGTTGGTGCTATCGAAGCTGCCCCAGGCATCCTTGCAGAATGTGGAGAAGCAGGCGTAGATCAGCTTGTTTCCGTTGCTGTTGGAGTACGGGGCCAGCAGGGTTGCGATACCGTGGTTGGTAAGGCCCACGATGTTGTTGCTGATGGTGAAATT
The DNA here is from genome assembly GCA_964389015.1 of uncultured Fibrobacteraceae bacterium. GTDB lineage: Bacteria > Krumholzibacteriota > Krumholzibacteriia > LZORAL124-64-63 > LZORAL124-64-63 > JAHIYU01. The sequence continues at coordinate 6,761 of CAYMCR010000018.1, forward strand.
CGTGTCTCCATAGTCTGAGCAGTACTGGAGATACGCGCCAAAGCGTTGCTCTCATCGAGGTAAGGCTCAATAAGTAGCGATGAAACCCCACCAAGTTCCATGGCGCCATGAGAGTCCATGAGTAAATCACGAGTACAAGAGAGGTCGGATATCAGGTCAAGCCATGTCGGCGGCATATTCAACAGTGTGTCTTCATACCGTACTGCATTGCTCTCTCCGAGCAACAGCATAGCTTGCGCATTTACAATAAGAGTCGTCCGCTCGTACTCGTTGCACTGGAACTCGGCATTATTCGTGAACCACCCGGCAATTCCCAGATCCGCCCAGCTCGTTGCCGGCAGCACCACAACGAGAGCGAAAACCATAATGCTCATCGTCCGTTTCATGGTCGCTACCTCCAGTTCCTGGGTCTGATGGTCAAACCGGTGCTCAAGTCGATGAACGTCGGTTTGTCGCGGTTCTCGGTTGCGAGATAGACCGCATGGTGGAGGTTCAGCGCCGCCTCACGCGAAATCCGGCTCGGCAGCGGTACTGGATCGTGGTAATCCGCCCTCAGCATGATCACCCACATGTCGGGGGATCCGTTGCTCTTCGGTGGCACGCCCTTGTATGCTACCCAGATGTCACGACCCGTACTTCTGGGGTCGGGCACCGGGGCAAGTTTCGCCGACCCCGGCACGACCAGTTCATGAGCATTGATCCGAGCGAGTAGTTCCTCGGCCACGGCGGCTCGGTCGGCGCGACCATCATCCCGGTAGGCGATCTGCAGTTGTCGTATGAAGGATGACTTTGCATTCAACCAAGCGGTATATGCATCAGCCCATTCCTCGTCCGTGGGGTTGGGGATGCGAGCGAGCCGTTCCTCGATGAAGGGTACGCTCGTGAAGTGCGCTTGTGCTTGGGCGATCATCTCCGGTGTCATAGGTTGATGAGGAAACGCCCGCAGCGGTCGCACCCGAACGGAGCCCGCACCGCTTGTCATGTACAGCTCGCCGTCGTCCCACTTCCAGTCGACGACCGCCGGACCTTCGATCGTGAGGCTATCACTGGGTCCGTGATAGATGAGCAGGACTCCGGCCTGCAACTTGATCGGGAAAAGCTGCTGGGATCGCAGCTCCGGTTCCGTGGCCGTGCTGCACACGGAGATGGTCGTCAGGCTGAGGATAAGCAACACCATCTGCATTGACTTGAGGTTGATACTCTGGCCCATGTTCTGTCCCCCTTTTCGTAGTGTTCTCGTCTGGCCGTTTTTCAGTAGCATCTGCATATGTTCAATGCGGCACATGCCCATGGACCTGTGCCACAGCAATAGTGGATTGCATGGTGTGTACCGCGGATTCAAGAACATGCGCGCCACCACAACACGTTGCCACACAACGAACAACAGAAACGGCGGAAGTGGAAGTGCGTCAGGAGGGTGTGTCACTGACACATATTACCTGTGTCAGCGACACACATTTGGAATCCCGCTGGAATTGATATATCAAGTGGATATAACAATACGCGCTATCAGGTCTCTCGCATCACCCGTGCGCCGCATCGGTGTCACTCATTCCTGCTCGCAACAACCGCATCCAATTCAAAGGCGGAGCCCCCTCGAGGACCCCGCCCACATATTACCATCACTGCGCCGCCTACCGCGGCACAGCAATCAACGGCGTCTGATCTCCGCGCTGGATCTTCAGCAACACGGGACGATCCTTGTCCTTCTCGATCAGACGCCGGTAGTCATCCAGGCTGCGGACGCGTTCGCGCGCGACCTCCACGATCACGTCGCCTTCGCGCAACCCGCGGTGCCAGGCGTTACTCGTACGATCGATGTCAGTCACTACCACACCTTCGAGCCCTTCGTCCACCTCGAGCTGCTGGCGCAGGCGGCCGGACAGCTCGCTGACGGTGACCCCCTCGAATCCGTCGTCGGATTCCTCGCTCTCCTCGCTGCTGCGCGCGGTGGTCAGGTTCTCGGGCATCTCGCCCAGTTCCACCTCGATGCACCGCTCCCGGCCGTCGCGCAGGACCTGCAGTTCGACCTCGGTGCCCACGCCGGCCAGGCTGATGGTGTTGCGCAGCCGGCTGATGGAGTTGACCGCCTTGTCGTCCACCGCGAGGATGACGTCGCCCTCCTCGACGCCGGCCTTCTCGGCGGGCGTGTCCGGGGTGACCTCCGACATGAGCACGCCGCGGGGGCGATCCATGCCCAGCGCGTCTGCCATTGTCTGGTCCACCTCGCCGGTGACCACGCCCAGCCAGGCGCGCTTGACCCGTCCATCCGCGATCAGCATGCCCATGATGCGTTCGGCCATGCTGCTGGGAATGGCGAAGCCGACACCCTGCGAACCGCCGCTGCGACTGAGGATGGCCGTGTTGATGCCCACCAGCTCGCCGTTCATGTTCACCAGGGCGCCGCCGGAGTTGCCGGGGTTGATGGCCGCGTCGGTCTGGATGAAATCCTCGTACTGCATCAGGCCGATGGTGCGGCCCAGCGCGCTGACGATGCCCAGGGTAACCGTCTGTCCAACGCCGAAGGGATTGCCGATGGCCATCACCTGGTCGCCGATGCGCAGCACGTGGGAGTCGCCGAGCCGCACCACGGGCAGGGGCTCGTCGGCCTCCACCTTGATCAACGCCACGTCGGTCAGCTCGTCCTGGCCGACGATCTCCGCCTCGTACTCCTTGCTGCCGTTGAGCAGGACGCGGATCTTGCTGGCCCGTTCGATGACGTGATTGCTGGTGAGGATGTACCCGTCCTCGCTGACGATGACGCCGGAGCCGAGGGAGCGCTCCACGCGTTCCGTACCGCGCTCGCCGCGCTCGCCGGGATCGCCGAAGAAGCGGCGGAAGAAGGGGTCCTCGAGCATGGGGTGCCAGTCGGGCATCTCCACGACCTTGTCCGTGGATATGTTGACCACGCCCGACTTGGCCGCTTCGGCCACGTCGGCGTAGCTGCGCAGTTCGCCGCCGGGGGCGGCGTGGGCGGACGTCACAGCCAGTGCGGGCAACGTCGTCTCTTCGCCGCCCGTGGCCGCCAGTCCCAGCAGAAAACCGACGACCAGCAGGAGGGCGCCGAGGGGCCAGCGCAGGCGGCTGATCTTCATCCCGTTCTTCATGTCGAATCACCTCTCGCGTATCGTGATCAGGGGGTTGTTGGCGGGCGTTTCTACGCGGGTGTCGCCGATTGGTTCCCGGCGCCGAGCGCACGATCAAGATAAACACGGGGCTCCGATCAAGCGACCGGAACCCCGTGATGACGATGTCGCAGGTGTCGTTAACCGTCGTCGCCGATGGCCTCGACCGGGCACTCCTCCAGGGCCTCCTGGCAGAGTTCCTCCTCTTCGGTGTTCTCGGGCTGCTTGTTTACGTAGGTATAGCCGTCGTCCTCGTTGCGCTCGAAATTGTCAGGTGCGGTCTGGCGGCAGAGATCGCAGTCTATACAGTTCGTATCGACGTACCAAGAGCCATCGACGTTATCCGCGACCTTATCGGTTGGATCGGCCATGCCGTTTCCCTCCTGGATCTTTTCAGGCCTATTCACGTGCGTCGCTCGACGCGCCTGGATCAACACACTGTTAGTTATCCCAGTTTCAGGAACTGTCAAGTCGAATCAGTGGATGTACCCCAGGGATTCGAGCTGGCGCCGGGTCGCCTCGTCGATCTCCACCGGTGCCGGGTCCTCGTCCGCAGCGGGCGCCACGGACGCCCGGATGATCGCGATCAGGGCGCTGGTGACCCGGGGACGCTCAGCGGACAGATCGCGCAGCTGGCCGGGGTCGCGCGAAACGTCGTGCAGCGTGGTGACGCCGCGGCTGTCGGTGGTCAGACGCAGGTCTCCGACGCGCACCGTGGCCTGGGCGCGGTCCAGGTGCGACAGGTCGGTCCCGGGATTGAGCCCCACCAGCATGCCCAGCAACCCCTGCGACGGTCCGGCGTATTCCGAGACCAGCGGCCGGTCCGGCGCCGCCGGAGGCGCGAGCCAGGAACGACTGAACCGTGTGCCCGTCCCCTGCGGGATCCCGGCCAGATCGAGCACCGTGGCGTACAGGTCGGTCAAGAGGACCGGATCGGAGCGGGTCCCCCCGGACGTCGCGCCCAGATCGAACCGCTCCCGCCACGCGTCGGGAACGCGCACGACCAGGGGCACGGCCAGCAGGGTTTCGTGAACGGAGTACTGGTGGTCCATCAAGCCGTGATCGCCGAGGTTCTCGCCGTGGTCCGAGGTGACGATGACGATGGTGTCGTCGGCCAGTCCCTGGGCCGAGAGCAGGTCCAGGACCTCTCCCATTAGCCTGTCCGCCGACCAGACGTCCCCGGCGTAGAGTTGGCCGAGGCGGTTCCAGTCCACACCGGCGGGATCGTGCAGTCCCGCGTTGAACTGGTGGGCCCACATGATCGAGACGTTGTCGGTCGGGGCCAGCTCCCGCAGCACCTGCGTGCGGTAGATCCGGGGCGGGTCGTAGGCCAGATGCGGCTCCATGAAGTTTGCGAAGAGCAGGAAGGGCTTGCCGCCGTCGCGCTCCTTCAGCCAGCCGGCGATGTTCTGCACGGTCTCGCTGCCGCCCTGGTCGCCGCTGCGGCTGCGTAGCTTGAACATGTCGCCGATCACGGCTTCCTGTCGCCGCGAAAAACCGCGCAACAGTCCGGTCGTCCTGTCCGAGAGCCAAGGATTGCTGTAGAAGGCCGCCGTCTCGTAGCCGTCGTCGCTCAGGGTCCCGGCGAAAGTGGCCAGGCCCGTGTCCAGGCGCGGATGCAGGGTGGTGCAGCGGTGGTCGCCGGGCAGCTTGCCCGTGAACATCGAGGCGTGCGAAGGCACCGTCCAGGGCGCGGAGGCGAAGGCGCCCGTGAAGGTCACTCCCTCGCGCGACAGACCGGCCAAGCGCGGTGTGAGACCAGCCACCCGCAGGGGGGCGGGCGTGGTCTTCAAGGACAGGCCGGTGGCGTCGCGCCGCAGCGTGTCGAGCACCAGCACGACGATGTTGGGCCGGTGTTCTTCACGCGAACAACCGACGAATGCCAGCATCGACACTAGACACGACACCGCCAGCAGACAGCCGCACCAGAAACGTCGCCTCCCCGCCATCGGACTCCGCCTTCCTACTCGAACCTGTGCTTGAAGGGCAGGAACGTCATGAAATCGGCGTGATGCACGACGTAGGCCTCCGGTGTGCGGGTGACCATGTTCCCCTCGCCCGCGTGCGCGGAGATGATGTGACAGACCCGGTCGGGCACGCCGCAGGCGCGCGCCACGGCCACGCCGCTGAACGGATGACGCAGGTACTTGCCGCAATCGCTCTTCCCGCTCGTGCCGTCGGGATTCTTCTTGTACTCGAGCAACTTGCCCACGTCGGCGAGGATGGCGCCGGCGATCACGGTATCCAGATCGCAGTGCAGATCGTCACCGAAGAATTCGTTCATCTTCAGTGCTGACTCCCGAGCCACGTGCACCACACAGCGCTTGTGCGCCATGAAGCTCACTTTCAGGTCCGGGACCAGCAGTGTGAAGGGGATCTTCTGCAGGTCGGCGGCTCCCAGATCGCTCTCGGCGAGGGCCTTTTCCCAGGTCCGGGCGGTCTGCTCGCGCAAATCGACACCCTCGATCCAATCCAGTTCTGGCCACAGCTCAACGACTTCCGGATTCATGCCATTTCTCCCTTTGCGGTTCAATCGCGAATACCCGACATTAAACCCGATCCACGGCCTCGAAGTCCAGCCAGTCCGCACCTTCGGTCCCGGACCGGCCGCACCGGGGATCGCAATGTGAGATACAAATATGGAACCCTGGTTTCCTTTCGCAATGCGGAAGGTGGAACAGTGCCGGAAACCCGGACGACAACGGACGTCAACGCACAGGGTCCAGTACAGCCACCACGCGCAACGTAGGGGAACGACAGGCAGCGGAAGGAGCCGCTGTCTCGCAACGGTTCGGCGGCCAGACGCTCATGAATACAGCAGAGCGGTTTGGCACCGACCTTGCACCTGTCGTCGTGACGGCTATGCCGAGACCGTGACGACACCTGATAAGAGCCGACAACCGCAGCCCCCCGGGGCCAGCCAGACAAAAGAAGACGGAGCGTAAGATGAAGCAGCGGAAACGCATCCCTATTCTCGTGATCCTGTCCACTGTCGTGTTCCTGTCCGTCGGCGTGACGGCGCAGGCCCAGGAAGTCGTTAACTACACCTGGGCAGTGCCGACGACGGGCTCACCTGTCGACCATTACGTTGTCCAGCATTCAGAGGACGGGGGCGCCTGGGTGACGATCGAAGACACCCAGATGTCCAATTCCTACCTGCTCACGGCAGCCTTCGAGGTCGAACACCGCATTCGCGTCGCCGGCGTGGACGCAGAAAGCCGCCAGGGACCCTGGTCTATCGCCTCGGAGCCCTACACGCCCTCCCTGGGCACACCGGGACAACCGGGACAGCCGATAGCGGTCTTCTAGTCGAACGAGAACCGAGCGGGCCCGCCGAAGCTGCGGGACACGCAAGAAGACGGCACCGCCGAGGCGGTGCCGTCTTCATTCATGTATTGAGGTATCGATCCAACCGAAGCGCGTTTTTGCCTGTCAGTAAGAACTGGGTAGGGCGATGCCTACTCTCAGCACTGCGTAGTCCCAGTTGTAGTTGTCGATTCCCTGGAAGAAGTTCGTAAGTTCGGACGTGCGAATACGATTGTAGTTGTACTCACCCGAGATCTCGAAGTTGCCGATACGCACGCCCAGTCCCGCCGCACCCGCCACCGAGTTCCTGCCTTCATCGTAGAACTCGTCGAAATCCAAGAAATCGATCCGCAGCTTGTTGCGCACCATGGCCGCGCCGAAGGTCATGTAAAAGCGCGGTTGATTGCGCCTGGCGTTGAAGAAATACTGCACGTCGATCCCGTAGCGGTACATCTTGGCGCCCACGTCCAGCAGACCCTCGACTGCGTCGTCAGCCAGGTGGTTACCGAACTCTGCGTAGTGAAACGACGGCGAGACCGCCCAGCCGGCGGGCCAGCGCTGGCGAAAGCGGAAGCCCACGTCCCAGCCGAGACCGGCTCCGAAACCCGCGGGCTCGGTCCATGCAGTCCCGAGGTCACCGTAGGGCTGCACGGCGCTGCCTTCGATGATCACTTCCGCCGAGCCGCGCCCCCGCAAGGGACGCGCGTCTGCGGTGTCGGGAAGCACGATGGTGATGCACAGCAGCATCAAGCCGGTGGCGACTACTGTTCGCGATAACGATTTCATCATGATCTCCTCCAGGTCTGCGCGGCGCTGTCAGACAAGGGCCGCGCCCGCGGAGGTTGGCACTCGTGTCTGGTACGTCATGCTAGCGTCGAGGTTCCTTCAGGTCAAGACAGTCAACTGGGGTCGATCACGCGGCCCATGAACAGGATTGTTCCCGTACCCTCGTGCCGGATCAGGAAAAGGAACGGGTGGTCGGCGCGAAATTCCACCGGCGGGTCCTCCTCGGCAATGCTGAGCCGCTTGAGGACGACGGCCGTGGCCGCCGCGGCCTCGGTGCCCTCCTCGAAGACGTCCACGAACGCCTTGTGTACGACCTTGCTGATATACAGGGGCTCCTCGGCGGTGATACCCGAGAAATCGGCCTGCATGGAGCTGAACGCCGACGGCATGCCCATGTCGGCGAGGGTCCGGCCCAGTTCGAATTGCGACGTCAGCTTGAAGCGCGGCAGGATGCAGCGCACACGCTGGCGCGACAGGTCGGCGAGCCACCCGTCGAGGATTTCCGCGTCCAGGCGGCGCTCCAGCCCCGCCAGCCCGTCATGCGCATCCGGCAACAGGATATAGCAGGACAGCTCCTCGCCGTCGTACGGTAACTCCAGGATGCGCAGCCCGTCCGCCTCGCCGAGATCGAAATGTTCCACCTGAGACATGAAGGGCGCGTCGACGCTCCGGTCGGGTGTCGTGAAGAAGGGCGCGTCGGCGGTGGCCCGGAGTTCGAAGGCGTGCTGCCACAGGCCGTAGAAGTATACGGCGTTGGTGAGCACCAGGCGTGTCTGCGCACCGACCGTGCCGGGCTGCAACAGGTCCTGGATCTTGTCTTCGGTCTGCTCCGCGACCCAGGTGTTGATGATCTCGCGCGATTCATCTGCGGCGCGGGCGAAGTCCACCGGCGCGTAGCCGCCGTCGTAATGCTTCCTCACGGTCGCCAGGAACTCCGGCAACAGATCGAACCCCTGCTGTCCCCAGAGGCGGTTGGCCACGCGCAGGATGTGTGTCGCGTCGGTGCCCGGCGCGAGGTCGGTCAGCAATTCGGCGTAGGCTTCGTGCGCCGTGTCCTGGCGGTCGGGCAGGCACAGGGTCGCGGCCATCTCGCTCGCCGTGGCGCCGCGGGCGCCGGCGTAGGTCATGGCCAGGGCGGTGGAGATGCTCGAAGGCGAGAAGAACAGGTTGCCGTCAGCGCCGCACAGCTGGTGATAGAGGTCGCAGGCGAAGGCGTTGTTGGATGCGGCCGCGTGGGTCGCCGTGAACGGCTCGGGCGCTTTGCTGCTGGCAAGGATGGTCGAGCCGATCGCCAGCGTTACCAGGATGATCGATGCGATGAAGATCTTCATGTCTTACGCCTTTCGCTTAGTCGATGGTATCACATGAGGGCATGAATACCGTCAGGGCGTCGTCGGTTCCATTCCTTCGCGAAGAAGGACTCATTTGAGCACAGGTCCCGCTATGTCCGATGCCGTGGGTCAAGGGGATGGCGGTGATAGTCGTGCCGGCAGCATATCACGCATGTGCCCCAATGAGATGGAATGCTATAGTTGTGCCACGAAGATTGTCCCTGGATAGATTTCAGGCTTCAGGAGCATCCCTTGAACCCGTAACTTGTTTAGTTACAACGAGTGAATCCCGACTCAGACATCAGGGACAATTTCCGAGGCACAACTCTTTACTTTGACGGCCGACGGAGATCACCATGACCGAAACGTTCTTCGCACAGCGACGTCCACACCAAGGATTCACCTACGACGCGTACCTGGAGATCATGGCGGAGCGAGCCTCGGCATCGACCGTCGGGCTGGACGAGGAGGCCGCAGAGCGCGTGGGTTACACCAAGCTCAACCTGCACCGCTCGCAGCGCATCGCGCGCACCTACACGGTCCCGGACGATCTCGTCGCCCTGCTCGATCGCCTTGCCGCGCCGCAACTGTGGATGGTGCTGACCGAACCATGGTGCGGCGATTCGGCCCAGTGCCTGCCATACATCGCGGCGGTGGCACGGTGCAATCCCGCCGTCGATCTGCGCCTCTTGCCGCGCGACGACAACCTGGACATCATGGACCTGTACCTCACCGACGGAAAACGCAGCATCCCGCGCCTGATCGTCTTCGACGGGGACGGCAACGAACTCGCGGGCTGGGGACCACGGCCGACCGCGGCCCAGGCGGTCTTCGACCAGGCCAAGGCGGAGGGATTGGCCAAGCCGGAGCTGCTGGAGCGACTGCACCTGTGGTACGGCCGCGACCGCGGCCGGGCCGTCACGGCGGAGCTTGCCGCGATGCTGCGCGACCTGCTTGACTGACCAGTCGTGTCTCCCTAACCTCAGTCACATGAAGCCCCGCGCCGACTCCCCCTCGACGCGGACCTATCCTCGACTCCAGCGGGCCATGCGCCCGACCCCACACGCACTCGCGCAATACCGGTGGAATGTGACAGCGACTTCGCCGCCTGGCGACGTCGAGACGGCTATCCATATCCCGGAGGTGCAGTCATGCTGTACTACCCGCGCATCGTGCTCGTTCTCTCGGGCGGCCTGTTGATCGGCTGCGTCAAGGAGCGTCCCGTCACACAGGATTACCTGATCGTGCTGGTGGAAGACCCGACACTGGGCGAAGACGACACCGACTGCGCCGCCGCGCCGCCCGTCGCCGACACGCTCATGCGGCCGTGTCGTCCCAACCCCTTCTGCGAGAGCACCTCGATCGGTTTCGAGATGCGACGGGCCGGTTCGGTCACGCTCGAGGTGTACGACCTCGCGGGACGCCTGCTGGCCGTGCTGATCAACGGCCACAGAATGGAGGGCACCCACGAAGCCATCTGGCGTGGGCGGGATACGGCCGGCCGCGAAGCACCTGTGGGCGTGTACGTTGCGCGCCTGTCCGCGGCGAACAGGCACGAATCGCGAAGGATGGTGCTGATGAGGTGACTCGTTGCAATCTAACGATATACGCAGTTGCGCACGTGGGCGCTTTTTCATCATATTTTCATGCACTTGAGTCTTCAATATGTTATGATGCGAGTTCACCCCTGACCCCGACGTCTGCCGGATGCCGGGCGCCGAACGTGTGTATGAAACATGGGAGATGAAGGAAATGCGCAACACTTCACACCGCAAGCGCGGTCGTCTCGGTTGGATCCCTTTTCTGGTTCTGATGGTCGCCGCGATCGGGGCTGTTTCCGCCCAGGCCGCCGTCCTCATCAACGAGGTCGATGCCGACCAGGTCAGTACGGACTCGGCGGAGTTCATCGAGCTCTATGGATCCGCCTTCGAGTCTCTGAACGGCTTGGTCCTGGTCTTCTATAACGGCAGCAGCGATGAGTCCTACCAGGCCTTCGACCTGGACGGCTACACCTGCGACGCCGACGGCTTCTTTGTGCTCTGTGCAAATGCGGCCACCGTCGCCAACTGCGACCTGGACGTAGACCCGGACACCAATCTGATCCAGAACGGTCAGGACGCCGTGGCCCTCTACACCGGCGACGACACCGATTTCCCCAATGGCACCGCTGTGACGGCGACCAACCTGATCGACGCCCTCGTCTACGACACCAATGACGCCGACGACCCGGGCTTGCTGGACGTACTGACGCCGGGCCAGCCCCAGATCAACGAGGGTGAGAACGGCAGCCAGACCACGGATTCCAATCAGCGCAGCCCCGACGGCGGCGGCGGCGCCCTGGTCACCACGTCGTACGTCGCGCAGCCCCCGACACCTGGCGTCACCAACGGCGGCGTCCTGCCGCAGCCTCCCCAGGTGAACAACGTCTACCACCGCTCGCTGCTGCCCATCCCCGGCGAGGCCGTGACGGTCTACGCCGACATCACCGACAGCGACGGCACGATCGTCTCCGCGGATGTGTTCTACCAGATCAACGGCGGCGGCTTCACCAGCGTGTCCATGGCCCTGGACGCCGGCGACACCTACACGGGCACGATCCCGGGCAGCGTCGACGGCACCGTGATCGACTACTACGTCTCGGCCACGGACGACGAACCGTTGACCACCACCAATCCCTCGGACGCCCCGGTCGGCTTCTACAGCTACACCGTCGCCCCCGAGCTCATCACGCCCATCTCCTTCGTGCATGCCGACTCGGCAGGTTACGACGGCACGACCATCATGATACAGGGCCAGGTCTACATCCCGGGCAACTACCAGTCCGACGGCACATCGGTCAGCGCCTATGTGCAGGACGCCTCGGGACGCGGCATGAACATCTACGGGACCTACTACAGCACCGGCATGGACCTGCTCAACGACACGTCCAACATCGTCAAGGTGACCGGCCGCGTGGACTACTACTACACCACGCTCGAGCTGATGAACTACGAGGTCGAACTGGTCAGCACCGGCAACCCGGTACTGACCCCCGACGTGCAGACCACCGGCGCCGCCGCGTCGCCCGACAACGAGGGCACGTACACGGGCACCACCGGCGACATCACCGCCATCGCCACCACCGGCGGCGGCAACCCCGCCTATAACTTCACCGTCACCGACGGTTCGGGCGACGTGGTGATCCGCATCGACGAGGAACTCGCCGTTGGTATGGACACCTGGCTGATCGGTGACGAACTGGTCGCCGCCGGCGCGGGCGGCACCTACTCCGAACAGGGCCAGATCATCGTGGGTCTGCCCACCGACATCACCAACAACGGCCAGGCGCCTGACTCGACACCGCCGCTGCTGGTCAGCGCCACGCTGACCTCGCCCATGGTGGTCACCCTGCAGTTCGACGAACCCATCGACGCGCTCACCGGCGACGATCCCCTCAACTACGAGGTCTACGAGACGGCGACACCCGCGAACACCGTCGCGGTGCTCACGGCGACCGTGCAGCCGGATCCCAGTGTCGTGGTGTTGTCCCTGGAAGCGAGTCCCGCCGGCACGCCGCACACCGTGCGCATCAACAACGTGGAGGACCAGCACAGCAATCCGATCGCCACGGACACCACCGCGGACATCGACGAACCCGCCGTAGCCGACATCGTGATCACCGAGATCATGCAGAACCCGTATCACACCTATGATTCGGGCGGCGAGTGGTTCGAGGTCTACAACTTCGGTGGCGTCGCCGTGGACATGGACGGGTGGACGATCCAGGATCTGGATTACGACTCCCACGTGATCGACAACGGCGGCCCGCTGACCATCAACCCCGGTGAGTACAAGGTGTTCTGCGTCAATGCCGACACCATGGCCACCGAAGGTGTGACCGTCTTCTACCAGTACGCCGGCATCACGCTGGCCAACAGCACCGACGAACTCATCCTGCTCGACACCAGCCTGAACACGGTCGACATGGTGGTCTGGGACAACGGGGCCACCTTCCCCGACCCGAACGGCGCGTCCATGCAGTGGGACGAGATCGGTGACAACTCGCTGGGCGAGAACTGGGGCGCAGGTGGCCCGTCCTTCGGTTCGGGTGATCTCGGCACGCCCGGCGCGGTCAACGACGTCACGACCGGCGTCGGCGATGCGCCGACCCTGGCCACCGCCCTCGGACGCAACTACCCCAACCCCTTCAACCCGAAGACCAGCTTCAACTTCATGTTGGACCGGGCCGACCACGTCAGCCTGCGGGTCTTCGACATCCGCGGACGCCAGATCCGCACCATCGTCGACACCGATCTCGGCGCCGGCGATTACGCCAACGTGTACAGCTGGGACGGCCGCGACCAGAGCGGACGGCCCGTGAACAGCGGCACCTACTTCTACCGTCTGACCACGGGCTCCGGCTTCAGCCAGTCCATGAAGATGACGCTACTGAAGTAGCAATACCCAGGTAGGCGCGACGACGGGCGGGGTGTGAACCCCGCCCGTCGTTTTTCATGGCGGACCATCGACGGTCTTTACGCCTCGCCCGCCTTCACCTCCGCTGTCAGAACGGTGGACAAGGCGAACTCCCCGTCCACGAGATCCAGTTCGACCTCCTGCTCGGGCAGGACCTGGCCGGCCAGAATAGCATCCGCCAATCGATCCTGCACCTCACGCTGGATGACGCGCTTCACCGGCCGCGCCCCGAACTGCGGGTCGAAGCCCAGTTCCGCCAGCCGATCAACCGCGGCGGCGGTCCAGCTCAGACGGATCTCGTGCTCGCGCAGGGAGACGTCCACCTTGGCCAGCTCCAGTTCCACGATGCGATGGATGAGCCCGCGGCTCAGGGCGTTGAAGCGCACCACAGCATCCACGCGGTTGAGAAACTCGGGACGGAAGTTCATGCCCAGCGCCTGCAGCAGTTCCTGTTCCTGCTCGCGGCGACCGGCTTCGTCCAGGTCGTCGCGCGGCGCGTAGCGCTCGTCCTGGGCCAGGTTGCTGGTCATCACCACCAGCGTGTTGCGGAAGTTGACGACGCGGCCCTGGCCGTCGGTCAGACGGCCGTCGTCGAGCAGCTGCAGCAGGACGTTCATCACCTCGGGGTGGGCCTTCTCCACCTCGTCCAGCAGGATCACCGTATACGGGTGGCGGCGTACGGCCTCGGTGAGCTGGCCGCCGGACTCGAAGCCCACGTAGCCCGGCGGCGCGCCGATCATGCGGGCCACGCTGTGACGCTCCATGTACTCGGACATGTCCAGGCGCACCATGTGCCTGTCTTCGCCGAACAGTTCCGCGGCCAGGGCCTTCACCAGCTCGGTCTTGCCGACGCCGGTCGGACCGAGAAAGAGGAACGAGCCCAGCGGACGATCACGGTCGGTAAGACCGGCGCGCGATCGCCGCACCGTGCGCGCAACCTGGGCGACGGCGTGGTCCTGTCCCACCACCCGCACGGTGAGACGCGACTCCAGCTCGCGCAGCCTGGCGCTTTCGTCCTCGGCCAGGCGTTGGGCCGGGATACCGGTCCACTTGGCCACCAGCCGCGCGATGTCCTGCTCGTCCACTTCTTCGCGCAGCAGGGGATGCTCGCCCTGAACCGCGACCAGGCGTGCGCGCGCGGCCTCGATCCCGGTCGCGAGTTCGCTGGCGCGGCCGTACTTCAACTGGGACGCCCGCGCGAGATCACCGCTTCTCTGGGCATCCTCGATCTCGGTACCCAGACGCTCCTGCTCCTCCTGCAGCTTGCGGATGTCGTCGATGACTTCCTTCTCCTGCTCCCAGCGCGCGGTGAGGGTCACGAGTTCGTCCTGCAACTCGGCGAGCTGGCGCTCGATCGACGCACGCCGGGCGACGGCCTGCTTCTCGGTCTCCTTCTCCAGGGCCAGCTTTTCCATCTCGAACTGATCGCGGCGGCGTTGCAGGACATCCACGCCGGCGGGCACCGAGTCGATCTCCATGCGCGACGCCGACGCGGCCTCGTCCATCAAGTCGATGGCCTTGTCCGGCAGCATACGATCGCTGATGTAACGACTGGACAGTTCCACCGCAGCCACCACGGCGGAGTCGGAGACGCGGATGCCATGGTGCACCTCGTACTTCTCCTTCAGCCCGCGCAGGATGGCGACGGCCTGTTCGCGAGTCGGCTCTTCGATCATCACGGGTTGGAAACGGCGTTCCAGCGCCGGGTCCTTCTCGATGTGGCGGCGGAATTCGTCGATGGTCGTGGCGCCCACGCAATGCAGCTCGCCGCGGGCCAGAGCGGGCTTGAGGATGTTCGAGGCGTCCATGGCACCCTCGGCGGCGCCCGCGCCCACGAGGGTGTGCATCTCGTCGATGAAGAGGAGCACCTCGCCCTCGCGCTCGGTCACTTGTTTGATTACGGACTTGAGCCGGTCCTCGAACTCGCCGCGGTACTTGGCGCCGGCCAGCAACGCGCCCATGTCCAGGGTGTAGAGGGTCTTGCCGCGCAGACCGGCGGGCACGTCACCCGCCACGAGACGTCGCGCCAACCCTTCGGCCACGGCGGTCTTGCCCACGCCGGGGCTGCCGATCAGCACCGGGTTGTTCTTGGTGCGGCGGCTGAGGATCTGCACCACGCGGCGGATCTCGTCGTCGCGCCCGATCACGGGGTCGATCTTGCCGGCGCGCGCGGCGGCGCAGAGGTCGCGGGCGTAGCGGTCGAGGGCGGATTCCTGGCCGGCGTCGCCTTCCTCGTCGCCCTGGTAGGCGCCGGTCGCACCGATGGTCTCGAGAGCGCGCTCCAGCTTCTCGACCGTTACGTCGAAGGTCTTGAGCACGCTGCCGGCACGGCCGTTGCCCGACGCCAGGGCCAACAACAATTCGCGCGTGCCCACCATGCCGCCCGACCGCTTTGTCGCGAGGGACTGGGCCTCGAGCAACGTCTGCTGAAGCTCACGGCCGGGTGCGGGCACGTCCTTCGTCTCGACGGTGGGCAGGCTGGACAGCTCGCCTTCGACCGTACGCAGAACGAGCTGTGGATCCAGCTCGAGTCCGCGCAGGGCGCTGCCGGCGGTACCGGCCTCGGCAAGCAGGGCCCACAGCAGATGCAGGGGCGCCAGTTCGGCGTGGCCGGCTTCGTAGGCGCGCGACTGGGCGCGCTGCAGGGTCTCGGCGGCGTTGACGGTCATGTTCTTCATGGTCTCTCCCTATGTATGTGGACGCGCGGGTCGGAGCGCGATGGGTATACCGTGGGGATTATTGCAGAAGGCGTGCCAGCGAATGTTACACGTGTAAAATCCGTAATCGACTGAAATACAAATGATTAAGTCATCAGAGTTCGCAATAACGTCTGCCGAAACAGGTTCGGTGACATAATGACATGACACGTGCGGTTCGACAGCGGCGTCATGTCAGCCTCGCCAGGCTCGTTGGATCGACCCGACTCATGGTCCTCATTTCATTGATTCAACCAAATCTGATCCCGCGTTATAATCCCCCGTCATCTATCATCAAGCACGAGGTGCCAATGCGTTTCACACCACCCATCCTCGCAGCCGCGACAACTCTCCTGTTGGCGGCCTCGGCCATCGCCGCAACCTCCCCCGCATCCCTCTACCACGACCAGGAAGCCCTGACCACCGCCCTGCGCCTGCTCGCCCGCAACAACGCCGACGTCAAGTTGCAGTCGCTGGGGACGACCACCGGTGGCCGCGAGCTGCACCTGCTGGAGGTTGCCGCGCGGAGCGGCGAGGACCCCGCCGTGCTCGTTGTCGGCAACCCCCTCGGCACGACGCCCCTGGCCACCGAGGCTGCCCTGGAGCTGGCCCGCCGGCTGGTGGACGACAACGCACGCGAGCTGACCTGGTACATCGTCCCCGCGCTGGACCCCGACGGCGCCGCCCGCTTCTTCGCCGCGCCCCGCCACGCCGACGGCGTCAACGACCGTCCCGAGGACGACGACCGCGACGGCGCCAGCGGCGAGGACGGCCCTGACGACCTGGACGGTGACGGCCGCATCGCCTCGATGCTGCTCCCCGACCCCGAAGGCGAGTGGCTGCTGGACGACGCCATGCCGCATCTGCCGCGCAAGGCCGACCCCGCCGCCGGCGAGCACGGCCTCTACCGCCTGCTGACCGAAGGCGACGACGACGACGGCGACGGACGCTACAACGAGGACGGCCACGGCGGCGCGATCCCCGGCCGCAACTTCCCGCACGCCTTCGCCCACTGGCAATCCCGGTACGGGCCCTGGGCAGCCAGCGAGATCGAGTCGCGCGCACTGCTGGAATTCGCCTTCGCCCACCCGGAGATCGCGCTCGTGCTCGTCTTCGGCGCGTCGAACACACTGGCGACCGTGCCCGGTGGCGAGGACGCGGCCGATCCCCGCGCCAAGAAGCACAAGCCGCCGCGCTGGCTGGCGCGCATGGCGGGACTCGACACGCAGACCGAGTATGGCCTCGACGCGCTGCTGGACGCGGTGCGCGCCGCCGGGGGCGGACCGGACCTGAGCGAGGACGACGTCATCGACATGCTGAACCTCGGTCCCGCCGGAACGCCGCCCGCGCACGATCGCAAGTGGTGGAACGCGATCGCGACCGCCTACCGCGACTCGCTGGTCGCCGCGGGACTGGAGGCGCCACGCGTGGCCGCCGCCCCGTCCGGCTCCGGCTCGGTAGAAGCGTGGGCCTACTACCAGTTCGGCACACCGACCTTCGCCTTGGATTTCTGGTCGCCACCGCTGCCGGCGGCGCCGACCGACACCCTGGCGGCCGATGCCGAAACCGCGCCACCCGACAGCAGCGCCGTCCGCAGCACCGTCGCCCCGGAACTCGCCGCGCTGGCTGCTCTCGGCGACCGTGCCCTCGACGGCCCGGGCGTCCTGCCCTGGAGCGAGAGCACCCTGATCGACGGGACACGGGTTCTGACCGGTGGCGAAGCTCCCTTCGCCATGCGGACTCCGCCGGCGGCACAAATCGATTCCCTGCTGGCGGCACAGATGCCGCTCGTGATCGCCCTGCCCGACTGGCTGGCTCGCCTGGACGGCCTCGACGCCGAGGTCGAACACCGCGGCGGCGATGTCTGGGAGGTGACGGCCCGTATTCGCAACGGCGGGCGTCTCCCCTATCCCACCGCCCAGGGCCGGCGCAGCCGCCGGCCGCGACCGGTGGCCGTCACCCTCGAGGGCGCCGAGCTGCTGGAGGGCCGCGCCCGACAGATCGTCACACAGGTGCCGGCCATGGGCTCGGCATCGGTGCGCTGGCTGGTCCGCGGCGAGCCGGGCGCGATGATCAGGGTGCGGGCCGAGGCGCCGGGTTTCGGAGCCGACGCCGTCGGGGTCGCGCTGCAACGACAGGGAGGTGGGCGATGAGATGCCTGCTCGCACTCGCAGTCATGCTCATCGCGGCGCCGGTCGACGCCGCCGACTTCGACCTCGACAACATGGTTTGGGATCGCTTCTACGATCAGGACGAGGTGACCGCCGTCCTGGAGACCATGCACGCGAAGCATCCCCGCCTGACCGAGCTGCGCTCCCTGGGCAAGAGCGAGGAAGGCCGCGACGTCTGGCTGCTGACCGTCAACGATCCGGCGACCGGCCCCCACGACGCCAAGCCCGGCATCTATGTGGACGGAGCCATCCACGGCAACGAGGTCCAGGCCACCGAGGTGTGCCTGTACCTGGCGTGGCTGCTGCTCGAACGCGCCGACGACTGGGAGCGTCTGGGCGAGCTGCGATCGCGCACCGCGTTCTACATCGTGCCGACGGTGAACGTGGACAACCGGGCGCGCTTTTTCGAGGACCCGAGCAGCTACAACATCGGCCGCTCCGCACGTGTGCCCCACGACGACGACGGCGACGGCCTGCTGGACGAGGACGACTACGACGACCTCGACGGCGACGGCCGGATCCTGCAGATGCGCATCCGCGATCCTCACGGCACCCACAAGACCCATCCCGACGACCCGCGCGTGACGGTCCGCGTCAAGCCCGGGGAACAGGCCGAGTGGCGTCTGCTGGGAATGGAGGGGCTGGACAACGACGGCGACGGCCGCATCAACGAGGACGTGCCCGGCTACCTGGACATGAACCGCAACTGGGGCTTCATGTGGCAGCCCCGCTACGTGCAGTCCGGGTCGGG
The DNA here is from genome assembly GCA_964389015.1 of uncultured Fibrobacteraceae bacterium. GTDB lineage: Bacteria > Krumholzibacteriota > Krumholzibacteriia > LZORAL124-64-63 > LZORAL124-64-63 > JAHIYU01. Next base: position 25,382 of record CAYMCR010000018.1, read on the forward strand.
GGACTACCCCTTCTCGGCGCGCAGCACGCAGGCCGTGTCCGACTTCCTGGCCGGGCGGAGGAACGTCTGCTTCGGCTTCAACTTCCACAACTACGGCGGCATGTGGCTGCGCGGACCGGGCTCCGACATGTCGCCGCCCATCCCGCCGGGCGACGTGAAGGTCTTCGACTTCCTGGGCGCCGAAGGCGAGCGCGTCGTGCCGGGCTATCGCTACCTGATCGCCTCGCAGGATCTCTACGAGACCCACGGCGACTTCGACGAGTGGGTGTACCAGTGCCTGGGCGTCTACTGTTTCGTGGGCGAACTCTACATGTCGTCGCAGATCGCCTACCGCGGACGCGGCGACGCCCCCAACGGCGAAGACGGCAACCTGTGGAGTCGCCGGCCGCCCCTGGTCGAGCGCCAAAAATTCAACGACGCGCTGATGATGGGTGAGATGTTCAAGGACTGGACGCCGTTCACCCACCCCACCTACGGCGAGATCGAGATCGGCGGCTGGCGGACGTTCACCACACGCATCCCGCCGGCGTTCATGATGCCCGAACTGCTGCACCGCAACACCATGTACGTGCTGTGGACCGCCGGCCAGGCGCCGCGGCTCAGCTTGGAAGTTACCGAGACCAAGGACCTCGGCGACGGCCTGTGGCGCGTGCGGGCGCGGGCGGTGAACGCGGGTGCCATCCCCACCCTCTCGGCCAAGATCCGCGCGAAGTCGATCCTGCCCCTGGACGAGTTCCGCCTCGAGGGCGACGGGATCGAGGTGCTGTCGGGCGGCGTGTTGCTGGACCGTTGGCACGACACGGTCGCGCCCGTCGACAAGCGACCGCAGCGCGTCCCGACGTGGACCGACGGCTTCGGTATCCGCGAGGCGCAGTGGTTCGTCCGGGGCAAGGGCGAGGTGACGATCACCTACCAGGGACACAAGTGCGGCACCCACACGGTGGCCGCGCCGCTGGCGGAGGATTGATGCCCGCGGCCGCAGTTGACGGCTTGGCAGCGAAACCAGTCCTGTGCTACAGTCGGTGTGGAATGGGAATCCGCGTGTTACACGCACTTATCGTGCATTGCCGGAGGGAATGACGTGATGAAGCGATTGAATGCGATACTGATGTTGTTGGCCCTGTCCGCCATCGCCATCCTCGCCCTGGGCGGGTGCAGCAGCGACGACGGCGTGACGCCCCACGAAGACCCCGTGTATACAGCCGAGGATAACGCCTACCAAGCCGCCGCCGTGGCTGCAGCCATGGCCCAGGTGCTGCAGGACATGACCACCAAGGCCGATGTGGATCTCCGCAATATCGAGACGGATTACGTCTACGGGTCCTACTGGGATGACGGCGAGGCCGACCGCGTCTGGACCGAAGGCGGGAACGTGCTGCATGTGGACTTCACCGGCCTGCCCCACGACACTTATGAAGACGGGCTTGTGATCTTCGACATCACCGCTACCGACGATTTGGCCAACAGTACCGGTACCTGTTCCTGCGAATTCCCCACCTTGACCATTACCTACAACATCGTCAACGTGATGCTCGATCCGGGCAACTACCCCGTGGGCGGCCAGATCGTTGTCGGCGCCGGCTCCGAAACGGCAACGATCGAGTTCTTCGACGGTCACACGGCCACGGTGACCGTGGGCGACGACGTCTGGGATGTCAACATGGACACCATCGAACTCACGGAAGTCTAGACGACCGACAGTTGGAGAAACAGGGGCGGGACCACGCGGTCCCGCCCCTATCTTTTTCCGTCAGTAGATACTAGAACCCGAACATCAAACCACCCGCGAAGGTGGTCAGGTCGCCCATGCCGATCTCGCCGTTGATCTTCAGCCCCATGTTGAGGGTGGCGCCGATGGTCATACGGTTCTTCTGGACGCCGTCCATGGAGAAGGCGATGTCCTCGGTACCGTCATAGGTGTAGGCGACATCCATGCTGGACGATTCCTTGGACAGGCCGCCGTACACGGTCAGCACGGAGAACTCCTTGCTGGCCGCGATGTAGACGCTCTTGGCCGAGGTCTCGACGTAGTTGCCCACGTCCAGGCTCTGATTGAAATAGCCGACCTTCACGTCGACCGGCAGGGTGGGCAGCCAGTAGTTGGCGCTTGCCGCGAGGCCCAGGCCCAACAGGTTGATCTTCATGCTCTGGATTTCCATTTCCGGGAGCCAGCGCAGAGTGGCTTCGAGACCCATGATGCCGCCTAACGAAGCCTGAGGCATGGCCAGGGGCACGAATTCCGATTCCACGAGGCCGGTCAGGTCGGGCAGGCTCTCCACGTAGACGGGCAGGCCGTGGTAAAGGACCGTCATCTGGCCGCCCTCTTCCGTGTTGCCGAAGACGGTGGGGCCGGACATGACCACCTGGCCCGGTTCGCCATACCCCATTTCGCCGGGATTGACGCCGAAGCTCTCGTCGATCGTGATGTTCTCGACCACGCTGAAAGTCTGGTCCTCGCTGCTCAGCTGCGTGCCCATGACCTTCAGGCCGACGGAGATCGTGACCGTCGTGCCGGGAATGTTGGCCGTATGATACAGGGCGCTGTTCTGGTTGATGCCGAAGCCCGTGACCAGAGGCGCCAGAAAGCCCTCGGCGTATCCTTGGCCCATGTCCTTCAGGAGCTCCTCCAGATCGCCCCCATCCTGCGCCAGGGCCATACCGGTCCAACTCGTCGACACCAGGATCATCAAAGCCACGGCAAACCCGCTCATCCCCCACAGTTTTTTCGCACTCATGCGTATCCTCCCAGACAGGTGGTTGAAATACCTGGAACCGACCGTATCACAGGTGTCGCTGGATGGACAACAGAATAGGAAGGACGATCGTCGTCCGGGATGCGCAGTTGTGAGCTAGGCGCCGGTGCCCATGCTTCTGGCCTTGCCGGCCTGGTCCCGCAGGAATTCGCTCCACTGGCGCAGGGCCAGATCCGAGACCAACCAGGGTTCGGTGGCCTCGTCGAGGGCGCGGACCAGCGTTCCGGGTTCGGTCAGCCCCTCGTGTTCACGGCGATGCCGGGAGACGCCCGGCATCAGGGCGCAGATGGTGATGTAGAGCCTCAGCGCCTCCGGCGTCCAGGTGATCCGCGTCTCCTCGGGACTGGCGTCCACATGAGCGCCGTAGCGCAGCAGGTCCGCCACCTGGGTGGCGCGCAGCGGTCCGACGCGCCAGGGCTCCGCGGACAAGGCGTGCAGGCGGATGAAGCCTTGCTTGCGGTACGAGACGAGGATCGGGTATCCGCTCGCCGTCCTCATGTCGCCGAGCAGGCTCACCGACCTCAGGCCTTCGGTGGACTCGGGCGGTAGCACCGAGAGCACGCGTTGTACGTCGCGTTTGGAGAGTGGGTGATGCAACGGTGGGTCCACGGGCGTGACGATCACGCGCGCGGGTCGGGCCGCGAGATGGGCCCCGCTCTGCCGTCCGGCGTCGAGCCCGTGCTCGGTGCTGGACGAGTTCCCGGAGAATGAGTGCATACTCATCGTCTCCTCCTTCCCCCTGGTAGCGATACGCAACGCGTCGCTACCTATTCCACCTCGCCATTCGTCGGTGCGACGAATGGTCACGCCGGATGTCCCGACGCGATACACGGAACTGGTGGGCTGTTCCAGTTGCCGCCGATCACGGGTCAACCCCATACCCGGATCGCTCGTGGGTGAACGTGCCGGGAAAAACCCATGCGGCGGATTAGGAGACGGTCATGGCTTCTATGACGTCGTAAGAGCGCAGGTGATTACCGCTCTCCCGTTCTCAGTATACCGACAACCCGCCCCCGCAGCAAATGTGGCGCATTATACTCCGGTATCGGTGCTGTGCGTGTCGGGAGTCGCTTGCAATATCAACTGTAGATGTGGGCGATGCCATTACTCGCGACGCCCGACGCTGAACACACGATATCACAATCTCGCGTCGAGCGAAACCCTCTCTTTGATAATATCAAAATTTGATGGATCGACGGGCCCGCGCCAGCAAGGGCGCGGCGGCTTCCGCGTGGACCGAATCTGCCGCAGCCCGCTCCAGGGCTGCGATCGCCGCGGCGCCGCGACCGGTTTCCAGGGCGCACCAGCCGAGCATCAACTGAACCCGACCGGAATCGGGATCGAGAGCCGCGCTCTCGCGGAAGGCGGCGTAGGCGCGTTCGTGGTCGTCCTGCATGACGCGCAGGTCGCCCAGCAACGACCAGAGCCGCGGCGACGGGAAGCGTGCGAGTCCACGGTTCAGGATCTCGGCCGCCCGGCCCTCGTCGCGCGCGGCTAGCCAGGCCGAGGAGAGCCGCTCGTAGTCGTCGACGTCGGCGGAGTCGTCGAGGGCCGCCTCGTAATAACGTCCGGCCAGCGCCGGCACGTTCAGCGAGAAGTACAGGTCGCCGAGGGTCAAGGACTCCGCGCGACCGAGGGGACGCAGGTAGCCGGCGACGGTCAGCGCCGCGGCCGCCGCCGCGTTCCCGCCGGCCAAGGCGTGAACCTGGTAGGACGTGGTCCAGGCGGCAGGGTCGTCGGGGAAACGGGCGCACATGGTGTCGGCGGCGGCGGCAGCCAGGTCGGTGTCCCCGGCTTCGATGGCCGCGGCCGCCAGGTCCCGGCACCATGACGCGCGTGGCGGACCGTGCGCGCCGCCGACGAGTTCCCACAACAGGGATACGGCCTCGCCGGGACGTTCGTCCAGCAGACTGGCCACCGCGCCGTAGTGCAGCCATTCGGGATCCGGAGCGGGGTCCAGCCGGAATCCCTGCACGAAACCTTCCGCGGCCGCGTCGTAACGTTCCAGTTCGTAGGCGGTCCGGGCGGAGGCCAGCCAGGCGGCGGCGAAGTCCGGGCGCAACGCCGTCGCGGCGCGCTGCTGGACCAGGGCCTCCTCGTAGCTACCGACGAGGAAAAAACAGTCGCCGAGCAGGTGGCGCAACAGGTGATGATCCTGGTCCGGATGCTCCGCCAGCTGTTGCGTCAGCTTGCCGGCGGCGGCGGCGGGATCACCGCGGTCGCGCAACTCGCGGGCCGCGTACAGGGCCCGGCGGGCGCGGCCCGGCATCCGCGACACGTCGCGCACTTCGCTCTGCAGGGCTTCCCGTTCCGCGCGGTCCGGGACCGGTATCGCCAAGGCGGCGGCGCACATGATCAACAGGAAAAGCAGCGGGATCAATCGGCGCGCCCTCACGGCCGCAGCTCGAATCGTACGGTGGTCGCCATCCAGGACGCCACCGGTTGGCCGTCGATCCGGCCGGGACTGAAACGCCAGCTCGGAATGATCTGCAGGACGCTCTCCTCGAAGAGGCCCGGCGGCTCCGCCTCGAGAATCTGCACCTGGCTGGCCTGACCCTCGGCTGAGACCAGGAACCTGATGCGGACGTGGCCCTCGATCTCGCGTTGGCGCGCGCGGTAGGGATAGACGGGTGGTATGCGCGCCACGACCCGGGGCGGGTGATCCAGGTCCGCGGCGTCGAAAACGAACTCGCCGTCCAGGGCGCCCAGATTCAACCCGTCGAGATCGATGGCGACCGCCGGTCCCGCCAGAGGCGCCGGCGGCGACAGCTCCGGTTGCCACAAATCGGGACGAAACTCGGGCTGCTCCGGCTCGGGCGGCTTCTCCGGTTCGCGGATCTTCTCCTCAGCGGGTGGCGTGGGCGGCGAGACGGTCACCAGGTTGACGGCGACCGGCTCGGTCATGTCCATCTGCAGGGGCCGCTCGCGTATGAGCAGCGCCGCCACACCGACCAGCACCAGGTTCATCAGCACGGCCAGGACGACGGCCCGCGACAAACGGCCGGGCAGGAGTCGGCGTGACGCGGCCAGGACCGTCATTCCGCCTCCTCGCCGCGCCTGGCCGCCAGGCTCACGTTGGCGGCGCCGGCGAGACGGCACTGGTCCATGACCTTCACCACGTCGCCGGTACGGCTGTCCTTGTCGGCCACGACCACCACACCGCTCTCGGGATCCTCGGCCAGGGCGCGCTCCACATGGGCGCGTACACTGCGCAGGTCGATACGCCGGCCCTCGAACCACACTTCGCCCTCGGGCGTGAGTCCGAGCATGACATTGCCGCGCTCCTTGACCTCGGCCGTGGCCGCAGTCGATCGCTGCACGTCGATGCCCGCTTCCTTCACGAAACTGGTGGTGACCACGAAGAAGATCAGCAACAGGAACACCATGTCGATCAGGGGACCCATGTTGATGTCGACCCGGTCGCCGCCGCCGCGGAGGGTCTTGCGCACGTCGATCATGTCGCGTCACCTCCCGCGGTGAGAGGACGGCCGACATGGCGCACCAACACGGCCGTGGCCTCGTCCAGCCGCATCTCCAGGCGCCGGGCGCGCCGCGCGAGCATCGCCGCGAGCAACATGCCGGGGATGGCCACCAGCAGACCGGACTGGGTCGTGACCAGGGCCACGGAGATGCCACCGGCCATGGCCCGTGCGTTGCCGGTGCCGAACAGCGCGATCACGTCGAAGGTCTCGATCATGCCGGTGACAGTGCCGAGCAGGCCCAGCAGGGGCGCCACCGCCGCCAGCACGGCGATGACCGCCAGGGAGCGGCGCAGTTCCGGACGCAGGCGACGGGCGCAGGCGCGCAGCAGCTCGGCGTCCAGCTCGGGACGGCCGGCGCGTTGTTCCCGGAACGCGTTCACCAGCTCGGCGCGCAGACCGCTCTCCGCGGGCACGTCCGCGTGCCCGTCCTTCACCAGAACCACCGCCCGCGAGAGGGAGATGTCCTCGCGGCCCAGTCCCCGCAGGACCAGCCAGCGATCGGCGATCAGGATCCACATGGCGAGCGAGCACGCCCCCAGCGGGATCATGATCCACCCGCCCTGGGCCAGGTATTCGGTGATGTGCCGGATCAGCTCCACGACTCACTTCACCTTCATGATGATGTTCGTCAGCGTGACGGCCTTCTCTTCGATGTCGCCGACGATGTGCTCCACCCGGCGCGAGAGCAGCGTGTGCAGCAGCATGATGGGGATGGCCACGGCCAGTCCCAGTTCGGTGGTCACCAGTGCTTCGGAAATTCCGCCGGACATCAGGCGCGGATCGCCGGTGCCGAAGAGAGTGATCACGCGGAAGGTGGTGATCATACCGGTCACGGTGCCCAGCAAGCCCAGCAGGGGCGCCACCGCACCGAGGATCGACAGCACGGACAGGGCGCGCTCGAGCCGCGGCAACTCGTGCAGGATGGATTCCTGAAGGACGCTCTCGAGGGTCTCGCGCGATTCGCCGCGCGCCGCCAGTCCCGCGCGCAGAACGCGCACCACCGGCCAGCCCTCGCCGCGATGGGTCTCGACCAGATTTTCGCAGGCCGGCCAGTCGCCACGGGCGGCGGACTCGTGTACCTCGCGCATCAGGTCGGAGGTGTTGCCGTGCACGCGCCGGAGAAAGAAGAACCGCTCCAGGACGATGATCAGCGCGGCCAGCGCGATGGCGAGGATGGGCCAGACCAGCGGCCCGCCTTCGCGGATCTGGTCGATGAGACCGTGGTCGCGTCCGGCCTGGCGCAGGGCCGCGCCGCCGGATATGTCCAGCGGCACTGTATCGCTCTCACCGCGCAGGTAGCGCCGCAGGTCGCCGCCCACCCCGCGGGACGAGACCGCCGGCAGCGCCACGAACTCCTGCCCGTCCACCGACCAGCGCAGGAAACCGTATTCGTGTCCGTCGTCGTAGGCGGCCGTGAACTTGCCCAGGGTCAGGACGCGGCCCGTCACGCGCTCGCCGTCGCGCCCGGTGAACCCGGTCTCGCGCAGGGCGACCTCGCCGCCGTGGCGCATCTCGTCGAAGAAGACGCCGGCCATGGCGGAGATGTCGTCGATATCGGGGAAGTAGCCTTCCTGCAGCAGTGTCGAGACGGTCGCCAGACGGTCGGGCCGGCCGTCGGACAGGAACGACTGGCGCAGCGTGGTCTCGAGATCGCGGGCGGCCACGCGGACGTTGCCGCTGATCTCCCGGAAGTCGAGTTCGTGCTGCGACCAGGACTCTTCGAGGTCGACCAGATCCGTGTCGAGTTCGCCGCCGCGGCGCACCAGTGCGTCGAGGTCGGCCTGGAGTTGATCGCGACGAGCCTCGAGGCCGGCGACGGCGGCGGTCAGGGAGTCGCGGTCGGCGAAGATGTCGCGCTCCGCCGCAGCCGACTCCGCGAGGGCCTGCTCGCGGTCGTCGTGGGCCCGGCGCACCGCTTCGCGTATGTCCTGGGCAGCGGCCGTGGAGGCGAGAGCCGTCAGTAATAGACAGGTCAGGAGGAGTCTTCGCTTCATGGCGCGATCCTCCCCAGCGGCAGCGACACCGGCTCGACCGGGCGCATGCGTGACGCCATCTCCATGGCCAATCCGATGTTGCGGCGATGGCGTCCCGGCAACTCCATCCAGGCGCGGGCGGCGGGATCGTACCAGCCGGCGCGGGCGGCGTCGGGAGTGCGCCAAAAGAGGGCCAGCCGACCGATGCGCAGCACGTCGACGAAGAGTTCCTCGCCACCGGTGGTGATGCGGTCCTGGTAGACCTCGACGGTGGCGCCATAGCCGGTCTCCACCTGCAGGGCCTCGAGCAGACGGCGCAGCTTCTCGCCGGACGACGCTTCGGGACGGGTCAGCTCTCGGCGCAACGAAACGACGCGGGCTTCGCGCTCGTCCGGCAGGAAGGGCGCGTCGGCGACGACCCAGGTCTCCAGGCGGCCGAAGATCGCGTCCAGGGTGTCCTGGAGTGAGGCTTCGAGACGGGTCGACTCCGCCAGCCGGCGGCGCAGCTCGTCGGCACGCGCCTGCTTGGCCGCCACCCGCTCGGCCTCGACGGTCGTGCGCTGTTCCAGATAGGCGAGCTCCGACTGCAGGGCGCGGTAGCTGTCCAGCAGTTGCGATTTTTCCCGGGCCCACGCGTCGCTCGACGCCTGCGTGTCCTGGCGTACTTCGATGGTGCCGGCGACGGTGTCTTTCGCCTCACGACCCGGATCCTGGGCCGCCGCGGGAATCGCCATAAGCAGGGCCGCCACGAAGGCGGCGACCGGCAGTCCTGAATTCGTGATCCTGATCATCGAACCCTCCCCGGCCCATTCCTCCGCCGCCCCGACTTGGCGGAGGAGGATGAAGCCGTTTCCATACTAGGCAATATCAGTCATGGGAACAACCGACGTGTCGGATTCCTGCCCCCGGACAGAGCCGGGATCTACTCAAAACCGCACCCGCGCGCCGCCGTAGAGATACCGCCCGGTCAATGGTGCGTAGATGTACGCAGCCGTATCTTCCTGCTCCGCGTTGTAGACCACGTCCTGGGTCTCGTCGAAAATGTTTTCGACACCGGTGAAGAGGGTCAGATCTTCGGACAGAACACTTTTCTCAGCCCTCAGATCCACGACCCAGAACGGGTCCGTGTGATCCACATGGTAACCGGCGCCCTGCCCGCCAATATCCAGGAGCAGCTCCTTTTCGAGGTACATGCGCCCGCTCATGCGAGCATTGACGTCCAGAATCAAACCGTGGGCGGTATCGTCGACTTCGAACCCGACCGTCATGGCGACCTCCGGCACCCTCATGACATGATCGCTCGCGGGCACGGCCGGATCCAGGGGAGTGTCGTACTTCGCGTCGGTCCAGGCAAAACCGGAGGTCAAAGCCAGCGCGTCGATGAACTGATAACGGACGTTAGCCTCCACGCCCTGGGTCACGGCATCGCCGGCGTTACGGTAGATGGCATCGTAGTCGGGACTGCTCTCCACGAAGTCCAGGGCGATCTTGTCGCGAATCGCGGTGCGGAACAGGCTCACATCCGCAGTGAAGCGATCCAGGTACAGGGAGCCGCTCACGTTGACGCTCCAGGACTTTTCCGGTTCGATGGCCGGATCCACTACGGTCGTGGGGGCCGCCGAACAGAGATGCAAATCCTCGGCGAAGAGATGGGGAACGCGAAAACCGCCGCCGATGCTGGCCCGCAACGTCAGGGCATCGAATGTCTCCCACTTCAAGCCCGCACGCGGGCTGACGCCTTCGTCATCCACCAGGGTGCTCTCGGTGCGATCGAAACGCGCTCCCAGAACCAGTTCCAGGTCGTCGGCAAGATCCCATTCGTCCTGGGCGAAAACGCCGTAGATATCCGCTTCGTTGCGCGGCGTTTCCTCCCAGTTGATGCGCTGATTCAACGTTTCACCGCGGTAACTCAGGCCTGCCGTCACGAAGTGCGCACGCGACGCATAGATCGAGTACTGGAGATCGCACGCCAGTAGGTCCTCCTCCGAACTGAATGGCCGAGCCCCGTTCGTGGCTTCGCGTTCGTGATGCGTGCCGGTCATGATGAAGCGCAGGGAACGTCCGCCGGAATAGTCGCCACGGTAACTCCAGCCGAACTCGCTCCGGTCCGTGGTGATGTGTTCGGCGTCCGGATCCAACGGGTCGTCGATGGCCGGGATGCGGACGGTGTGGTCGGGCAGCCCGTCATCGTCGGTATCGATCTCGCGTTCCCTCATCCCCAGGTACCCCCCGCGACGAAACTCGTGCAAGTGACGGCCGAAGATCGTAACACGCTGCATGTCGTCGTCGAAGAACCAGTGCAGCTTCATGTTCGTGGAGATGTTGTCACGCTCGACGCGGTCGGTGAAATCGTCCGGTGCGCCGTCAATGCCGTTCTCGTCGGCAAAATCCGTTTGTAGCCGCTGCACGCCGACGGAGACGGCCAGGTCGTCATGCCGGAGACTCGCGTTGGCTCCCACGTCGACGGTGCCGTACTCACCCACCGTCAGGGTCACGGCGCCCTCGCTGTCGCCCCTTGCGGGATCACGCGTGATCACGTTTATGACTCCTCCGATGGCCGCACTGCCGTAGAGCGCCGACCCCGAGCCCTTGACGACCTCCACCCGCTCGACGCCGCTGGACATGATCTGCCTGAGGCCGTAGACACTCGCCAATGCGCTGTAGATGGGTTGGCCGTCCACCAGGATCATCGAGTAACCGCCTTCGAGTCCCTGCATGCGTACGGATGAGAAATTGCAGTTGGTGCAGGATGTCTCCACCCAGACGTTCGGTATCAGGTGCTTGTCGAAAAGGTCGTAGAGGTTGGCGGCCCCGGACCGTTCGATCGCCAGCGAGCCGAGCACCTCCGTCCTGACCGGTGCGTCGATGAGCAGGGTCTCCGAGCGCGTCCCCGTGACGACAATCTCCTCGAATTCATGGACGGGGGATGCCGGTGTTGTCTCTTCCTGGTCCAGATCTGTCGCGAATGCGTCAGAAACCGTCGTGGTCGTGATAAGTAACCCGAGTATCGCCATCAAGGGAGTGGAAGGGGGTACACGTGAGAGCCAGTACATGGAAAACCTCCCGGAAGAAAGAACCATCCAGTAAAGTTAGGTATGTTACAGAATTCTCGGGTTGCCTAACTTCGACGTGAAAATGCTTCATGGTCTGCGGCTTGTCAAAAAAAAATCGGGGGCTGCGGGCGAATTATTCGCCGTTTGGTTTCATATCGCGAAATTCACAGTGTTCGCATCGGGAGTTGTCGACAGACTCGGTTCGACATCGGTATCCAAATCCCTCCACCCAGTCGGTATTACCGTAAGGACAGCGTTTCGTGTATTCTATGAAGTACACGAGCCGATTCAAGATCTGGCGGGGCATGGCATGCTCCATCCGGCAGGCCGCATCTTCAGAAATATCCAGGTCGACCCCCAGAACCTGCACGAAGAAGTCGCGCAGCGCCTCGTGCCGGCGGATCACGTCGTGGGCCTGCTCCTCGCCGGCATCGGTCAGGGTGACGACACCGTAGCGCTCGTAGTTGATCAGGCCCTTCTGAGACAGGGCGCGCAGGGCTTGGGTCACCGAGGAGCTGTTGACGCCCAGGCGAGACACTAGGTCGCGTGAGCGGGCGACCTTTTTTTCGTCTATGACGTGGTGAATGGCCTCGAGGTAGTCTTCCTGGCTGGCTGTTAGTGTGATTTTCTCGGCCATGGGTTCCCCTGGGATCCTGGGTGACAAGAAAAGTTAGTCTTTGTCTAAGATAGCTCGGGATGGCGGAATGTCAAATGGATGAGTTGTGTCACGAAAAATGTCCCTGATGTTCGAGTTGGGATTTCTTCGTTGTAATTAAACAAGTTACAGACTTAGAAGACGGTCCTGATGATTGAAAACACTCCAGGGACAATTTCCGTGGCACAACCTAACCTGAAGTTCCAGCCCAATCCCCTCTCAATTCCGGGATAAGCAAAAGCGA
>CAYMCR010000019.1:0-36653 GCA_964389015.1 uncultured Fibrobacteraceae bacterium
GCTGCGTAGGTCCCTGGGAATACGTCATCGCATTTATGGGCTGAGGTACTAAGTTGTCGGGATTAAGCCCCTCCAGCTCCGGCAGCACGAACAACCCGTCCTTGCGTACCAGCACGCCGTCGAAGCTGATCTCCCCGCCCCCCCAGTCGGGAGTCTGGATATTGACCAGGTCCCAGTGCACCGCGGACTTGTTGCCGTTGTCCGTGGCCGCATATGCCGAACCGGGGGTCAGGTGGTAGGAGCCGCCGATCTTCTCGTCGAAGAGCGTGTCGAGCATGGGCTTGGTGATGAAGGGATTGACGCCGAGGGCGAACTCGCCGAAGTAGCGGGCGCCCTCGTCGGTGTCGAGGATCTCGTTCAGCTTGGCGTCGTCGCCGTCACAGGTGGCGTCGACGATCTTCCCGTCCTTGCACTCGAAGCGGACGCCTTTGAAGAGCATGCCGTTGCGCATGGACGCCGCGTTGTAGGTAATCACGCCGTTGACCGAATCGCGCACCGGGCAGGAGTAGACTTCGCCGTCGGGCACGTTGCGGTGGCCGTCGCACTTGACCGCGCCGAGGCCCTTGATGCTGAAGCCCAGGTCGGTGCCGGGGCCGGTGAGTTCCACGCGGTCGGTGCGTTCGAGCAGCTCCTTGAGTGGGTCCATGGCCGTGCTCATGCGCGCGTAGTCGAAGCCGCAGACCTGGAAGTAGAAGTCCTCGAACTCCTCGGTGGACGTCTCGGCCTGGATGGCCATGCTCGGATTGGGGTAGCGCAGCACCACCCACTTCTTCTCCTTGACGCGCAGGCCGTGCACCTCTTCCCAGTAGGCCTGGTTGTACCACTTCATGCGATCGGCATCGACGTCCTTGTGATCGAAGGGATTGCTGCTGCCGCGGATGGCGATGTAGCAGTCGGCGTCCTGCATGATGCGCTTGTGGAACTGGGCCCAGAGGGCGAACTGCTGCTCGCCGGCGTGCTTGACGAAGGGCCGCGATACGTCCTCGTCGTTGTAGTACCAGAAGGGCACGCCGCCCGCTTCGGTGACGGCCTGGATGATCTGCCGGCCTAGGTCCAGGGTCTCGAGCCCCTTCAATTCGAGATAGACGACCTCGCCGGGTTGGACGGCGACGCTGTAGCCCACCAGTTGCTGGGCGAGAGCGGCGTGACGGGGATCCAACATGATTCCTCCCGAAGTGAGCGCGGTGTGATGTCAGCGGACTGTTTCAGCAGCTTGCTAGAACATACGACGCGGGGGTCTTATCGCAAATGTTTTGGTTTGGCGATCACCGGGGCATGGTTATCATGAGATCGACTTGGACCCGAACGCCTGGAGGCCGTGATGGACCTGAACAATCTCCCCGTCCCGCCCGGTATGGCCGGACAGCTGGACCACATCGGGATCGCGGTATCGAATCTCGAGGAAGCCGTGATGCTGTACAGCGGGCTGCTGGGCCTCGAACTCGAGCGCATCGAAGAGGTGCCGCGCGAGAAGGTACGCGTGGCTTTCCTGAAGCTGTCGCGGGGCGGCGACGTGGGGCACGTGGAACTGCTGGAGCCGCTGGACGACGACTGCAACATCGCCCGCTTCATCGCCAGCAAGGGGCCCGGCCTCCATCATCTCGCCTTCCGTGCGGACGACATCGAGACGGCGCTGCGCAACTGTCGCGAGGCGGGGCTGCAATTGATCAACGAGACGCCGTTGTCGGGAGCGGGCGGCAAGCGGATCGTCTTCCTGCATCCCAAGTCGACGGGGTCGGTGCTCGTGGAGATCTGCGCGGGCGAAGGTTGACAGAGCACTAGGTCCAGGATGCGCGGCGCCCCGACCTTTTGGCCGGGGCGCCGTCTTGGGAAACGGGGGGCGCTTTACTCGAGGGTGAACAGACCCGTGTCCTCCCAGTCGCCCTCGCCGCGCACGGGGGTCAGGTCGGGCTTCTCGCCTTTCCAGTTGACGTAGGCGGGGATGTAGCCGGCGCTGAAGACGACGCCGACCTGCTTGGCAGCGCCGCTGCCCGCCCAGATCGCCTGGGTGCCGCTGTCCTTGCAACCCTCGATCAACTCGCAGCTGTTCAGTCCCTCGGGGTCCAGGCTGAAAACCACGTTCTCCGGCTCGCCCAGCAATCGAATGCGCCAGTGTACGAGCGTGGCGTTGCCGTCGACGAACTTGATGCCGTTATACTTGCCCACGTAGAGACAACCCTTGCCGATGCCGGCGTTGATGGAGCGCTCGGACAGGTCTGTCGCCAGGATCTCCCATTCCGCGCCATCGACCTTCAGTTGCAATTCGAAGCCGCCCACGCTGAGATACTTCTCGTTATTGTAGTAGATCGGGGCGATGTCGGAGAGGACGGCGTAGAGGTCCACGACCACTCCCACCTTGGGCAGGGGGTCGCTCGACAGGAAGTGCTCGAACTCCGGTCCCTCGCTGAACGACAGGCGGATGGTGCCGTGGTGGCCGCCCCAGGTGCTGGCGGACGCCGTCGCGGCCGACACAACGATCAAAACGAGAAAAGCCAGTATCCTGACCGAGCTTCGCATTTCCGGTTCCTCCTCGAATAACCTGAACTCTGCTGCGCCATGAATAATCCGGACAGACCGTGACCATGGAGCGCGCTGATACACAAGATGGTCCCGGCGGGTTCCCCCGTCAAACCGTACCTGGAGCGCACATCAACTGCCGGTGCTCGCGTAACGCGAAATCCCCCGCGACCAGATCAGGTAGCCCAGGCCGAAAGACGCCAGACCCACCAGCGGCGTGAGCACGGCGAGCCGATGGTACTCGGGGCCGCCGACGAACCAGGTTGCCGGATAGAAGGCCACCCAGGCGAAAGGCAGCACGAAGGTCAGGAAGATCCGCACCAGCGGACTGAAGATGGTCACCGGGTAGCGACTGAACCTGATGATGTTGTATACCGGGGGCGCCAAGCCCATGCGATCCTCGATCCAGAACGAGACAGACGTCAGTCCCAGGAAAACCCCCATGTACACCAGGAACGCGGCGACCGACAGCGGCACCAACAGCAGGACGTCGAAGGCGCTCGGCGTGAGCCGCAGTCCGACGCCGGCGTAGATCATCACCGCCGTCCCCAGGAAGAGCTCGTTGAGACCGCCCATGCCAAAGGAGCTGAACATGATCTGGGCGAGTGGATTGACCGGCCGCAGCAGCACGCGGTCGAGGTTGCCCTCGATGATGTAGGTCTCGCTGAAGCGATAGATGTTGATGCTGACCAGGTTGAAGAGCCCCAGCGGCAGGAGGCTGAAGCCGTAGATGAAGAGTACCTGCTCGAAGGTCCAGCCCTTGAGGGCCGTGATCTTGCTGAACAGGACCGTGAGCACGGACAGCTGGATCCCCAGCGAGACCAGGTTGGCCAGGATATCGACGAGGAAGTCGGTGCGGTAGGCCAGGCGGGTCTTCAGGAACTGCGCGAAGTACGCCGCGTAAATGCTTGACTGGCGCCATGGTTCACGCACGCGTCGTCGCCAGCTATTATCCAGTCTCGGCAGTGTCGTGGCGGTGTCGCGCCTGTGCATCTCATCCCCCCTGCAGCGTGACATGGCGCACCGACCGGTTCCACAGCCAGCGACCGCACAGGAAGAGTCCGACCGCCCACCCGGCTTGCAGCGACAAGGCGGCGGGCAAGGCGGCCCCCTCGCGCAGGCCCAGGAAGATGGTCACCGGTATGTAGCTGATAGCCTGGAAGGGCAGCCACGAGACCAGGGTCTGCACCCAGTCGGGAAAGAACGTGAAGGGGATGAGTACTCCGGTCAGGAACTCCATCATCACCATCTTGGCCCGGATCACCCCGAAGATGTTCTGCAGGTGGAAGGCCAGACAGCCCACCAGGAAGTTGATCTGGGAATTGACCAGCAGAGCGAGCAGGAAGCTGAGCAGGGTCCAGCCGTAGAGGGCGGGATCGGTGGGCGTCTGCAGCCCGAACAACGGCACCACGACCACGGTGATGGGCAGCGTGAACATGAGAAAGCGAAAGGCGGCCTCGCCCATCGCCTCGCTCATCATCATGGTCTGCACGTGCAGGGGCTTGATCAACTGCACCGCGATCTCCCCCTGCACGACCTGGTGCGAGAGGGTGCGATCGATGTTGTTGAAGTAGAAGCTGCGGCCGATCCAGCTCACGACGACGTAGGTGATCATCTGAGCGAGCGTGAGGCCGCCGACCTGGGCCGCGGCGGCGCCTTCGGGCCGGCTGGCGTAGAGGGCGGAATAGAGGAAGTAGTTGCCCGCCACGAAGATCGTATAGGAGACGACACCCGTGTAGTAGCGCAGGCGGTACGCCAGGAACTTCAGGAAGGCGAGCCGCACGAACTGGCCGTAGAGGCCCAGCGTGGCCCGCCCGCCGCGCCGCCAGCGGCGCAGGTCGGCGGTCGCGATCGTGCCGACAACGTCACTGTTCACGGGGACCGACCTCCCGCCCGCCGCGGCGATAGATCTCGCGCACGATCTCCTCGATGCCCTGTTCCTCGAGCCGCAGATCGAGAACCGGCCGGGCATTGACCAGGGTCTTGATCACTTCGGCGGCCCTCACCTCGCGACGGCTGAACTCGGCGGTGTGCACCAGGCCCCGGGTTTCCTCCCACTTCACGGGCAGGGCACCGGTGTCCGCGACCAGGTCCGCGCTGGCGGCCGACTCGCGCAGCTCGACGTGCAATTGCACCCGATCCTCCACGCTCGACCGCAGGCTCGCAAGCTCGCCGTCGAACACGACGACCCCGTGATCGATGATGATCACGCGCCGGCACAGCTTCTGGATGTCGCCGAGGTCGTGGGTGGTCAGCAGGATTGTGGTGCCCAGCCTGGCGCACACGTCGCGCAGAAAGGACCGCACGCTCTCCTTGGCGACCACGTCCAGGCCGATGGTGGGCTCGTCCAGGAACAGCAGGCGGGGGCTGTGCAGCAGGGCGGCCGCCAGGTCGCAACGCATGCGCTGCCCCAGCGAGAGCTTGCGCACGGGCTGGTGCAGGAACTCGTCGAGCGCCAGCAGTTCGCGCAGCATGCCCAGCTGTTTTTCGTAGTCCGCGTCCGGGACCTCGTAGATCTTCTTGAGCAGGCGGAAGGACTCGACCACGGCGAGGTCCCACCAGAGCTGGGTCCGTTGCCCGAAGACGGCGCCGATGTGACGTGTGTAATGACTGCGATCGCGGTACGGCACCAGTCCGCCGACGTCGATCTCGCCGGAGGTCGGCGTGAGAATGCCCGTGAGCATCTTGATGGTGGTGGACTTGCCGGCGCCGTTGGCGCCGATGTAGCCCACCATCTCGCCGGGCGCGATGTCGAAGGATACATCCTTGACAGCCCTCAGCGTGTCGCGGCGGGGGCGCACCAGGTCCACCACGCCGCCCCAGACGCCCTCGCGGCGCTGGGTGATGGCGTAGTCGCGGCACAGGTCGCGGACTCGGATCAGTGGCTTCACGCTCTCAACTCCGCTCGCGGTCGGGCCCTCAATCACCGGTGGGCGTATCGTCGTCCTCGTCGTCCTGTTCGAGGCTGCGCACGAATTCCTGGACCTCGAGTTCGGTCCGGCGGAGTTTGGCGCGGCAGGTGTCCACCAGGGTGACGGCGCGCTTGACCTCCGCTGTGAGGTCGTCGATGGGGACCTCCCCCGCCTCGAGCCTGGCCAGGATCGCTTCGACTTCCGTGATGGCCTCTTCGAAACCGGGCGCCTTTGGCTGCTTGGACGTCAAGTTACCCTCCTCATGTCTTGTCGATCTCATCCACGATACTCTCGATGCGACCGCCCCGCAGCCGCGTGGTCAGACGGTCCCCCGGCCGCACCGCGCCGGCATCCCGCAAAACCTGGCCCGTGGGTCCCAGGGTCAGGCTGTAGCCGCGGTCGAAGAGACGCTCGGGATCGAGCAGAGCGGCCTTCTCGCGCAGGGACTCGCAAGTTCGCACCGCTCCGGCACAAACACCCAGGGCGGTAACGGCGACCCGGTCCGCCGCCCGTTGCCGGCGTGCGGCGGCCTGTTGCAGGCTGAGTCTGGCCGCGGCCAGGATGCCGTCGCGCCGGCGCACCAGCGCGACACCTCCGGCATTCACGTGCGAGACCACCGACAGACGCAGACGCGTCGCGGCGGTATGGAGATAGCGCCGCCGACTCTCGAGCAGGGACGAAGCCGTGGCGCACAGGGTGTCGGCCAAATCCGCGACGTCCTGCGCGGCCGCCTCGAGGCGTGCGACCAGATCTTGCGCCGCGGCGGTGGGCGTCTTGCAGGCATGGTGCGCCACCCCGTCGGCGATGGAGCGGTCTATCTCGTGCCCGATGGCCGTGATTACCGGCACCGGGCAGATGGCGATGCTCTCGGCCACGGTCTGGTGGTCGAACCAGGACAGGTCGGCACGCGAGCCGCCGCCGCGCGTGACGACGATCACGTCGACTTCGGCGCGCGCGAGCCCCTTCAGCGCACCGGTCACCTGCGGCACCATGCCGTCGCCCATCATGCGGCAGTCCGCGCGCAGCACGCGGAAGCCGAAGCCGGACTCGCGCAGTCCCGTGAGGAAGTCCTTCTCGGCGGCGCTGCCGGCCGACGTCACCAGGCCGACACGCAAGGGAAGCCGGGGGATCTCCAGGCGGCCGTTCGTCTCCATCAATCCGTGCGACTCGAGATAGGCCAGCACCCGGCGGCGACGCGCCTCGAGCTGGCCGAGCGTAAACGAAGTGTCGACGCCGACCAGCTTGAGCTGGAGCTTGCCGAAGGGCGGATAGAAGTCCACCACGCACTGCAGGCAGACCTCGAGCTTGTCGGCCAGCCGGAAGACGGTATCGGTGCCGTCCAGGTAGCGCTCCAGCCCGTAACGGCGGCGGTCCCATTCCAGCAGGGCCACCGGGATCGACACGGCGGCGTCCCGGCCGGTGCCGTGCAACTCGAAGTAGACGTGGCGGCGACGCGCGGCGTCCGCCGGCAGGCGCTGGACCTCGCCGCGCACCCAGACGGCGGCGGGAAAGGCGTCCTGCAGCGCGGCGCGGATCTCCTCGTTGAGCTCGGACACGGAGAAGACGCGCCGCTCCTCGTTGTCGGCACCGGTGAAGAGATCGTTCATCGCGCCTCCAGGGCGGAACCGCACGCGTTGCGTTGCCAGTCACCGCGCATATACCACCAGGTGATGCCCACGGCGTAGACGAAGAACCAGATCAACACGCCGATCCAGGCTCCGTTCAACCCCAGCTCCAGATGGATGCCGAAGAACCAGGCGCAGGGCAGGAACAGCAGCCAGGCGGTCAGCACGTCGGTCAGCATGACGATGCGCGTGGCGCCGGCCCCCTTGAGGGCCCCGGCGAGGGTCAGACCCACGGCATCGAAGATCTGCACCAGCCCCATCATGCGCAGGATCGGCGTGCCGGCGTCGATCAACTTCTGTTCCGTGGCGAAGAGACCCATCAACCAGCCGGGCGTCAGCAGGAACACCACGCTGAAGGCCCCCATCAACAGCACGGCCAGAACCACGCCGCCCCAGCCGGCGCGCACGGCCCCGCGCGGATCGCCGCCGCCCAGACTCTGTCCGACCAGGGTCTGCACCGCCACGCCGACGCCGATGCCCGGCATGAAGGACAGCGCCGCGATGCGAAAGACGACGTTCCCGGCGGCAACCGCCACCGTGGAGATGCGCCCCAGGATCACGAAGAACACCAGCACCGCCAGCAGGGCGCCCAGGACCTGCACACCGGCGGGCCAGGCCATCCTGAACATCGGCCGCAAGAGTGCGGGACGCCAATTGCCCAGACTGAGGAAGCGAAAACGGTGCCGGACCGACGGCCGCATCATCAACACCAGGAACGCCACCACGGCCAGCAGGCTGGAGACGGCGCTGGCGATGGCCGCACCCTTGACGCCCAGGGCCGGAGCGCCGAGGTTGCCGAAGATCAGCACCCAGTTGAGCAGGACGTTGACCACGTTCATGCCGACGCCGACGATCATGCCGACCCGGGTCCAACCGATCCCGTCGTAGACGGCCCGCAGCTGGAACGTCAACATGAAGGGAATCGCACCCAGCACGCGCCAGCGCAGATACTCCCCGCCCAGGCGATGCACCTCGGCGTCCTGCGCCACGGCCCCCATCCAGGTTTCCGGCCGCCAGAGGCCCAGGGCGGTCACGACCGCGCCGAGCAGGATGGTGACGGCGCCCGCGGTGCCGAGCACCTCTCCCACCTCATCGTCGCGTCCCGCGCCCACGCGATGAGCGGTGAAGGTCTGTACGGGAACGTCCAGCGCCTTGAGGGTGCTGGCGACGGCCGAGAAGATCAGTGTGGCGACGCCGACCGCGGCCAGCGAAGCGGCGCCGAGCTGGCCGACCATCAGGGTGTCCAGCAATCCCATCAAGGTCTGGGACACGTTGGCGGTGACCACGGGTAGCGCCAGGGTCAGGATCGTGCGGGCGAGCGCCCGCCGCGACAGGAGACCCAGCGCCGTCGTCATCTGATCTCGCGCGCGAGCAACTCGACGGCGCGGGCGATCAGTCGCGCCCCGTAGCCGGTGGCGCCCTTGGGGCCGAGCGGGCCCGCCGCCGCGGCCCACGCCGGGCCGGCGATGTCCAGATGCGCCCAGGCCGCGCCCTCGTCCACGAACTCCTCGAGAAACGCCGCCGCGGAGCTGGCCCCGGCATTGCGTCCGCCGATGTTCTTGATATCGGCG
Source organism: uncultured Fibrobacteraceae bacterium (assembly GCA_964389015.1). Taxonomy (GTDB): domain Bacteria; phylum Krumholzibacteriota; class Krumholzibacteriia; order LZORAL124-64-63; family LZORAL124-64-63; genus JAHIYU01. The sequence goes on from CAYMCR010000019.1 coordinate 8,626, forward strand.
ATGGGGCTCTCGATCTCCTTGTGATGCTCCTCGATCACGGGCAGCGACCAGACCCTCTCAAAGGTCTCGCCGCCGGCCCGTTGCAGGACGTCGCCCAGCCGGGAATCGTTGGTGAAGAGTCCCGCGAACTCCTGCCCGAGCGCGACGACGCAGGATCCCGTCAGGGTGGCCGCGTCGATCAGCCAATCCGGCTTGCGCTTGCCGGCGTAGTGCAGCGCGTCGGCCAGGATGAGACGTCCCTCGGCATCGGTGTTGAGCACCTCCACGGTCTTGCCCGAGGCCATGCTCAGCACGTCTCCGGGGCGAATCGCGTTGCCGTCGGGCATGTTTTCCACGGCGGGCACGACGACCAGCAGACGCACCGGCAGACCCGCGCGCGCCACGATCAGCGCGGCGCCGAGGACGGCGGCGGCGCCGCCCATGTCGCCTTTCATCTCGTGCATGCCCGACGACGGCTTGATCGAGATGCCGCCCGTATCGAAGGTGACACCCTTGCCGACCAGCGCCACCAGGGGCAGCTTGCCGCGCGCACGCCGCGGGCGCATCTCCAGCACGATCAGTTTGGATTGCTGATGGCTGCCCTGGCCGACGCCCAGGATGCCGCCCATACCCAGCTTGCGCAGCCCGGCCTCGCCCATCACGGTGCAGGTCAGGCCCTCCCGCCTGGCCATGGCACGGGCTGCGGTAGCCAGGGCGGCGGGTGTCAGCTTGTTGGGCGGCCGGTTGACCAGATCCCGCGCGAAGAGACAGCCCGCGGCATAGGCGCCGCCGCTGGCGATTCCCTTACGAATCTCGGACGCGTGCTTGGCGTCGTTCGCCAGGATCTTCCAGGTGCGGGGCGACGGTTTCTCGTCCCGGCCCGTCTTGACCTTCTCACTACCGGACCGGAAGAGGGCCAGTTCGCCTCCCTCCACGCAACAGCGCGCCACGGCCTCGGTCGTCAGCGTGGACAGCGCGGCCCAGGGCAGGGCCAACGCACAGCTCCGCGCTCCCAGCGTACGGGCGCGCTGCGACGCCGCAGCCAAGACTTTCCTGAGGGACTGGGGGCTGATCTCGTCCGGCTTGCCGAGCCCCAGGACCAGCACCCAGGAGGCAGACGCGCCGCCGCCGGGCAACAGGTGGAGCTTGCCGTCCTTGCCGTCGAAGACCTTGCCGTCGGCCAGGCCCGCGAGCCCGCCGATCGATTTGTCCAGTTCACGCCAAGGCGTGAGAACCGGACGGTTCTTCTTGCTGGCGATACCCACGACGAGCAGATCCGCGCGCGCTTGCGACGGCTTCACGGTTCCCGTACTCCAACGCATGCCTGGCCTCTCCTTTGATCCTGTTATTGCCACGAAGATGGGCGACAGTTTTTTACGGTGAGGCATTGTAGCACCACCCGGCCCGTGCGCCACACCATAATTGGCCCGGCACGCTCACGACGAAGCGGTTGCGCGGCGGCTGCGGGCCATACGATCCGTGTCATACGATTCTTGTCCGACAACCGGACATCGCCTATGCTCTCGCGACGTTTCGACATACTGACCCGAACGGGACGGGTGATAATGAGCGATGGCGGCAACAAGGTGAAAAAACCGTGGCACTGGGCCCTGCACTGGCAGATCGCGCTGGCCCTGCTGCTCGGCCTGGTCGCGGGCCTGGCCGCGGGCGAGCGTGAGATCGCCGGCTTCTCCCCCATCGCGGCTTTCGATTTCCTCGGCACGCTGTTTTTGCGCGCCTTGAAGATGGTCATCGTGCCGCTGCTGGCGGGATCGATCATCACCGGCGTCGCCGGGCTCGGCTCGGCCCGCACGCTCGGCCGGCTCTTCGGCCGCACCTTCGCCTGGTACATCTCGACCAGTCTGCTGGCCATCTTCACCGGGTTACTGCTGGTCAATCTCATCCGTCCCGGGATCGACGACGGCGTACCGGTCGGCGCGAGCATGGGACTCGTGGCCGAGGCCGTGGAACTCGGCGAAGAGCTGGGCGGACGCGGTCCGGGCGACCTGGTCGACATCATCCTGCGCATGGTGCCGGAGAACCCCGTCGCCGCGGCCAGCACGGGACAGATGCTGCCGCTGATCTTCTTCTGCATGCTCTTCGGCGCGGCGCTGACGATGCTGCCGACGGAGAAGCGCGAGACGCAGACCCGGTTCTGGGAGGGGCTCTTCGCGGTCATGATGACCATCACCGGTTGGGTGATCCGCTTCGCGCCCGTGGGGGTTTTCGGCCTGATCGCGCGCATCACCGCCACCAGCGGCATCGAGGCCTTCGCCTCGCTGTTGCGCTTCGCCGCGACCGTGTTGCTGGCCCTGGTCATCCATTCACTGATCGTGCTGCCCCTGCTGTTGCACCTGGTGGGCCGCATCGATCCAAGACGTCACGCCCGGGTGATGGCGCCGGCACTGATGACCGCCTTCACCACGCGCAGCAGTTCCGCCACCCTGCCCCTGACCATGAAGTGCGTGCGCAAGGGCGCAGGCGTGAGCAACCGCGTCACCAGCTTCGTGCTGCCCCTGGGCGCCACGGTGAACATGGACGGCACCGCGTTGTACGAGTGCATCTGCGCCCTCTTCATCGCCCAGGCCTACGGCATCTCGCTGGGACCGGTGGACCAGTTCCTGGTGGTCGTCACCGCCCTGCTGGCGAGTATCGGCGCGGCGGGCATTCCTTCGGCGGGCCTGGTGATGATCTCGATCATCCTGTCGACGGTGGGCTTGCCGCTGGAGGGCGTGGCCCTGATCCTGGCGGTCGACCCCCTGTTGGACATGTGCCGTACAGCCGTGAACATCTTCAGTGATTCCTGCGGCGCGGTGGTGATCGCCCGCCGCGAGGGTGAAACCGACCTCTACCCCGATTCCCCGGAGTGAACCATGTCCGACGATCTCCGCGATACAGGCCCCGAGTTCCCGCCCGACCCCGATCCCTACGGAGAGGGTGACAACGGTCCGCCGCCGCCGCCAGCGCCGGTCGAGAATCTGCCACCTTGGGAAGACCGCGCCCGCTACTCGCTGGCCGTGGGCTTCCTGACCACGATCCCGCAGGTGATGACGGCGCCGGGTCGCTTCTTCACGGATCACCCGGTCCGCCGCGGTCTGCTCGGACCGGTCAGCTTCGGCGTCCTGATCGGCGTCATCTCGGCACTCGCGGAATGGATGTGGTCGCACGTCTTCACGGGCTTCGAGCAGAGCCTGATGGAACTGCTGGGCGAAGACTACGAGATGTCGGCCACCGAGATGTGGATCTCTGAATTCGCCGAGGGCTTCGGGGTGCTGGCCAGTCCGGTGCTGGCCCTGATCGGCGTCTTCCTCGTGGCGGGGTTGGTCCACTTGACCGTGATGCTCGTGGCGTCGGATCGGAACCGAGGCTTCGAGGCCACCATGCGGGCCACGGCCTACGCCGGCGGCGCTTCCATCCTGTCGCTGATCCCCATGTGCGGCGACGGCATCGGCACCGTCTGGACGCTGGCGGTCGCCGTGATCGGCGTGCGACAAATGCACGGCATCGGCACCGGACCGGCGCTGGTTGCCGTGTTCGCACCCTTGTTGCTCTGCTGCTGCGGTCTCGTGGGCCTGATCGGCATCGTCACCGGAATCGCTGCGTCATGAAGCTCGGTCCGGAGCGCGACACGTTGCCGCGTCTGCTGGCTTTCGTCTACGCGCCCCTGGGACTGGCGGCGTGGTGGCTGATCGAGCACCAGACCATGATCGACCTCGAGCGTGTCGCCTGCCCGCTGCTGAAACACACGGGCATTGCTTGCCCCACCTGCGGCGGCACCCGGGCCGGCCTGGCCCTGGGCCGGTTGGATCCCGGCAACGCGCTGGCCGAGAATCCCCTGATCACCCTGCTGCTGATCGTGCTCGGTGCGTGGCTTGTCTACGCCGTGCTGGCCACGCTCCTGCCCCGCCTGAGAACGACGGCGCGATTCACGACGGGCGAACGGCGCGTCCTGCGTCTGCTGGCCGTGTGTGTCGTGATGGGTACCTGGGCCTACGAGATCGTCCGCCACCTGGGTTGACCCGTCAGGCGCGCGGCGCGGGCCCCCGCCAAGCCGGGGTGGGGACCTGGCAGCCGACCGAGAGGAGTCGCGACCGCGCCAGCGCGTAGAATTCCCGGGCCGGCACGCGGGAAAAACCCAGCTTGATGTCGTCGAGCGTCTCCCCACTGATGAACCGCCAATGATGCAGGAGCGTGGGCTGTTTGCCGCGGCTCTCGATCTGGATCAGACGCCGGTGGCTGCTGCTCAGCGGCGAGGGCGGCGTGTTGTTCTTGGCGGCGAACCAGATCAGGTCGAGGATCTCCTCGCCCGGCACCAGGGGTTCATCCGTGCGCTCGCGCCAAGCCTCCTGGATGGCCTCTGCCAGGGCCAGATCGGAGCCCTTGCTCGTGAAACGGTCCAGGTGCTTGTCGTAGGTGTCCAGGGCGTCCATGACGAAGGCGCCGAGCATGGCGTCGAAACCGTGTTCGGCGCCGATGCGGATCATGGCGAGGTCGTCGCAGACGCCGTAACCGGGCCGGCGCCTGAAATAGGCCTGGTCGTACTGCGGGTAGGTCCAGACGACGCCGTCGCGGTCGGGCAGGACCACGCCCAGGCGTTCGAGCTCGCGCAAGGCCTCGTCGTCCCAGGGCTCGCGCCCGGGATCGACGATGCCGGTCAAGCGGAAACGCTCGCGGTCCACGATGCGAATCTCGCCGCCCCCGAGCAGGTAGGGCTCCCCGTCGAAGGCGCGGCCGCGCCAGGCCACGGTCATGCGGCGATGCGCCTCGTCGTCCATGAAACCGGCCAGCACCATCCCGCGCAGGAAATCCCGCGTATCGACTTCGACGCCGCGCAGGAAATCGACGCCGAGCAGGGGGCCCTCGGCGGTCTCCAGGCCCATGGTCCGCGTCTGGAGTCGTGCCAGGACGTGATCGCGCACCGTCTCGACCAGACGCGATCGCGCTTCGCGTACCCGGTCGCCGCGCATCTCCGGCCAGGTCCGCTCCAGTTCGGTGAGTACGCGATCGAAGGTGGCCTCGCGGAAGACGAGCGGTGAGCCGTATTCGTCGGTGAACCAGCCGTGACCGTTCCGGGCGCGGCCGACCACCGACTGCGGCAGCAGCACGCGCAGCACCGCCTCCGGGGCGGCGAAACGCTGAGCCACGAGAAAGCCGAAATCGTCGTGGCAGAGTTTATGGAACAGGGTCTCGTTGCCCTTGATGGTGAGGTAGTTGAGACCCCGTCTGAACCGCTCGCGACCCGGACGAGTACGCTCCCGCCGGTTTTCGCCACGACCACCGAGTCGGTCGAGGATGGCCAGCACGCGCTCGGCGGCGCGGCGTGATTTCCTGAATCTGCCCTTCTTGCCCATCCGGCAATACTAACCCGGCGCGGACCGACTCGACAGGAACATGTTGGCCGCCATGTCCGCGCATGACGCGAAACTCGTGTTTCGGTCAGCCGAGTTCCTTGATGACGTGTCGCGCGATGACCAGCCGTTGTATCTCGCTGGCCCCCTCGTAGATGCGCGTGACGCGCACGTCGCGGTAATAGCGTTCCACGTCGTATTCCTTGATGTAGCCGTATCCGCCGTGAATCTGTACCGCCTCATCAGCCGCGTAGCTGGCCGCCTCGGTGGCCAGCAGCTTGGCCATGGCCGCTTCCTTGGTATAGGGCGTACCGGCATCCTTCAGGGTGGCCGCGTGCAGGGCGGTCAGGCGGGCGGCGTGCAGACGCGAGGCCATGTCGGCGATCTTGTGACGGATGACGTCCAGGTTCCACAGGTGCTTGCCGAAGGCCTCGCGCTGGCCCGCGTAGCGCACCGCGGCCTCCAGGCAGGCCCGTCCGATGCCCAGGGCCTGGAAGGCGATGCCGATCCGACCGCCGTCGAGGGCCTTCATGGCGATCTTGAAGCCGTCCCCCTCCTGGCCCAGCAGGCGGGAGGCGGGCACGCGCGCGCCGTCCAGCTCGATCGCGACCGTGTCGCTGGCCCGCAGGCCCATCTTGTCTTCCTTCTTGCCGACAGTCAGTCCGGGGTTGCCCCGCTCGACCAGGAAGGCGTGCACGTCGTCGTAGCCGTGTGTGCCCGGCGTACGCGCCAACACCATGAAGAACCGAGCCCGGGCGCCGTTGGTGACGAAGATCTTGGAACCGTCGAGCACATAGTCATCGCCGTCGCGAGTGGCCGTGGTGGTCAAGGCCACGGCGTCGCTGCCCGCATTTGGTTCCGACACGCAGAAGGCGGCGATCTCGCCCGCCGCCATGCGGGGCAGGATCTCCGCCTTGACATCCTCGTTACCGAACATGGCCAGGGGATAGCTGCCCACGCTGTTGTGCACGCAGATCATGACCGAGACGCCCGCGCTGACCGCGGACAGCTCCTCGATCACCAGGCCGTAGGTGATGGTATCGACGCCGAGCCCGCCGTACGACTCGGGGAAGGCCAGGGCGAAGAAGCCGTTGGCTTTCATCTTCTCGACCAGTGCGTCGGGCATGACGCTGTCCTGGTCCATCCGCTCGGCGATGGGTGCGATCTCCTGGGCGGCAAAATCGCGCACCATGTCGCGGAACATGATCTGTTGTTCGGTGAGACTGAAATCCATGGCAATCCTTCCGGTCGACTCTGACACCGGTCGAGCAGCTCATCCTCGGTGCATCAAAAAAGTGTGTAGATGAACGGGGCGACGGCTTGCCCCGAGAAGACCAGGATGGTCAGGATCATCAGGATCACGATCGTCGGCACGATCCACCAGGCCTTGTTCTGCTTGGCGAAGCGCCAGATCTGGCGCAGGAGACTTCCAGTGTGGAAAAGCTTGTTCATGTCGACTCGTTACCTGCCCTCGGTCAGTCCAGCGGGAATTCCTCTTGCCAGTCGCCGGCTCCATCGACCCATTCCGGTTGTGCGGTCTTGGCGAGCAGATACCCCCCCAGGGCAAGGTAATCCATCTCGGTGCGCCGGAAACAACGGTAGGCATCGGACGGCGTACAGACAATCGGTTCACCGCGCACATTGAACGATGTGTTGATGATTATTCCGTAGCCCGTACGCGCGGCGAAAGCATCGATGATCCCATGGTAACGCGGATTGGTCCGGCGGGCCACGGACTGGATCCGGGCCGAGTAGTCGACGTGCGTGATCGCCGGCACATCGGAGCGCGCTTCGTTGACGCGGGCGATGATGTCCTCATCACTCTCGCGAGTATCCCGTCCCAGACAACGATCACCCTGGACCTGGGCCACGAGCAGCATGTAGGGAGAAGGACGGTCGATCTCGAAGTAGTCGCCGATCCGTTCCTCCAGGCAAGACGGGGCGAACGGGCGGAACGACTCCCGGTACTTGATCTTGAGGTTCAGGATCGACTGCATCTTCACGGACCGGGCGTCGCCGATGATCGAGCGGTTGCCCAGGGCGCGCGGACCGAATTCCATGCGTCCCTGGAACAGCCCCACCACGTTCTGCTCGTCGATCAAGGTGGCGACCTTCGCCTCGAGCTCGCCGTCGCCCAGGTGCTGATAGGGTATGTCGTGCGCATCCAGCCATTCGCCGATCTCCTCGTCGGTGTAGGCCGGACCGAGATAGGCACCCTGCATCTGGTCGTGTTCGTTGTCGACTTGCCGCTCGTTGCCCAGCACGTGGTACCACAGATAGAGTGCGGCACCCAGGGCGCCGCCCGCGTCGCCGGCGGCTGGTTGGATCCAGATGTAGTCGAAAGGCCCTTCCCGCAGCAGCCGGCCGTTGGCCACGCAGTTCAGGGCCACGCCCCCGGCCAGGCACAGATGGCGTTCACCGGTTACACGATGGGCATGGATCCCCTGCTTCAGGACGATCTCTTCGGCCACGACCTGGATGGACCGCGCCAGATCCATCTCGCGTCGCGTCAGCGGTGATTCGGGCTGGCGCGGCGGACCGTCGAACAGGTCCGCGAAACGCTCGTTGGTCATGGTCAGCCCGTCGACATAACCGAAGTAATCCATGTTCAGGCGGAAGGAACCGTCCTCGCGGATGTCGATCAGGTGTTCCTTGATCCTGTCCACATACTTGGCCTGGCCGTAGGGAGCCAGCCCCATGAGCTTGTATTCGCCGGAATTGACCCGGAAGCCCGTGAAGTAGGTGAAAGCCGAATAGAGCAGGCCCAGGGAGTGGGGAAAATGCAATTCGTCGTGGATGTCCAGCTGATTGCCGCGACCACGACCGAGGGAGGCCGTGGCCCACTCGCCCACACCGTCGAGGACCAGGATCGCCGCGCTCTCGAAGGGACTGGCGAAAAAGGCGCTGGCGGCGTGGGATTCGTGATGCTCGCAGAAGTAGAGACGCCGGGCTTTGCCGACGCCGGCTGCCTGCAGGGACTGCTCGATGCCGGCCGAAATCCACAGTTTCTCGCGTAACCAGAGGGGGATCGCCATGAGGAACGATCTCAAGCCGCGCGGCGCGACCGCATAGTAGGTCTTGAGAATACGCCCGAACTTGGTCAGGGGCTTGTCGTAGAAGACCACCGCGTCGATGCCGTCACGCGCGACATCGCCTTCCGCCAGACAGTACCGCACGGCATGATGGGGAAACGACGAATCGTGCTTGCGACGGCTGAAACGTTCTTCCTGGGCGGCGGCGACGATCCTGCCGTCCTGAACCAGACAAGCGGCCGAGTCGTGATAGTAGGCGGATATACCCAGGATGTTCACACGAGGTCGCTCTCGCTGTTGCGGGTGATCGCACCCACGGGACGCCGCCGACCACGGGCCTCACGGTTCTCACGCAGGAACTGGTCGCCGAAATTCTCGTCTCGGCGCTTGATGCGACGCGGGATCCAGTAGGTCCACTGCCCGGGTAGAAATGCACGGTGCAAGGGATCCTTGCCCCTGAACCGCAAATAGATCGCCACCAAACTGAAAAACAGCAGGTAGAAGGGAGCCAGCAGGACATAGGCCAGGAGTTTGCCCACCACGCGGCCGAGCAGTTGTCCGAAACCGTGGATGGGACGGTAGCCGCGCGGCCAGAACACGCCCAGCGAGAGGATAACCGCGGCCAGACCCCAGATGATCCTGGCCGGCAGGTCGTGGCCGAAGAAGCGGGACAGTACGAAGCCGAGGATGATCAGGATCGCGGCCTGCAGAAAGGCGTAGCCGCGCATCCCGCGCTCTGTCGAATCCGCCTTTGCGGACCCGGTGATTCGCCAATTCCAGGTGGTACTCGTAACTTCGCGCATCAGGGATCATCGCCGTTCTTGGTGTTCTATAACTCGCTGTCACGAAGAAGGATAGCTAACTTCAGGGTCCAAGTCAAGACAGTGTGCGATCAGGTGCGGCCGCAGACGCATCGCCAGCCGTAGACATCAGTTGCCGGCCTTGCCATCCGCGGGCGGAATCCCATCGCGAGTCAACCACGCCGCGGGCAAGGCTTCGGCGACGGCCCGCGCCACGGCTTCATGTCCGGCGGGTGACCAGTGGGCGTCATTGGGCAGGTACGCATCGACGCGTTGCTGCACCGACGCCAGCGACGCGGTCAGCTCGACCAGCGGAACTCCATATCGCCGGGTGATCTCCCGCGGCAGCGCGCGCAGCTTACGGGTGAGCTGTCCGGCGAACCAGCCGGCCACGCCGCCGCGCAGGATCTGATTGCGCTGGGGAACTACGACCACCAGCAGGGGCGTACCGACCTCGTCGCACTCGTCGATCAGACGGGTCATGGACGCTGCCGCCAGGTCACGGGCGCCGGCACCGGCATTGGCCAGGAACAGCTGTAAGCTGCGCGTGCGTTGATCCAGCAGCGAGACCGTCCGGCTGCTGCGTGACAGCCACGAGACGAACGAGGCCGGATCCCGGACCGCCGGCACGTAGTCCCGCAGCCGGTCGGGCGTGTAACGGGCGATGCGCAGTTCATCGACGGGATCGTTGGCCAGGCTGAAGGTGGAGATCACGACGTCCAGCGGTACATGTCGCCGGATGTGGCGCAGCATCTCGATTTGCTGGTAGAGGCCATAGCCGGGAATGCCGGCGTTTATTACCGTCAGGGATAGATCGCCGAACCGCTCGCGCAGGAGCCGCTCGAGTTCGCGAGGAAAGGAATCCTCCTCCTCCACACCCCAACCGAAGGCATACGAGTCTCCCAGCACAACGACGTGGATGCCGTCCGGATCGAGGTCGTATTCAGGACCGCGCAAGCCCCAGGCATTGGTCTCGATGACGACCGGCGAGTTGTCATCCTCGAAATCACCGGCCGCGCCGGGCGGAAAGATCCAGCCCAGCAGGGAGTCGTGATCGCAGGTGAGAAACCCCTGGTCCGACGTCCGGGGATCCGGCTCTGCGGGCACAGGGCCGGCCACGCGCAGGATCAATTCGCAGACCAGGAGCGCCAGCAGCAGAGGCAGAGCCGCCAGGAGCAGTCGTCCGCCCAACCACTTCATCTTCCTGGTGATCGACCCTCCCCACCTTGCCATCGGCGCATCTCTCCTGCGGTGCTTGGTGACAGATACGCGGCGCCACGTAAAAGAGGCCGCTGCCACGCACGACAGCGGCCATGAAATCGCGAGCCCGTTACCGCAACCGGTGTCCCGAAATCACCAGCCGCTGCGCCTCGCTGGTGCCCTCGTAGATCGACGTGATACGGGCATCCCGGAAATTGCGCTCCACCGGGAACTCCTTGCTGTAGCCGTTGCCGCCGAAGACCTGCACCGCCTCGTTGGCGATCCAGTTGGCGGCCTCGCTGGCGTAGAGCTTGGCCATGGCCGATTCCTGGGAGTAGCGCTCGCCCTGGTCCTTGAGATTGGCGGCGCGCAGGGTCAGCAGTCGTGCTGCCTCGTAGCGCGTCGCCATGTCGGCGATCTTCCACTGGATGGCCTGGAACTTGGCGATGGGCTTACCGAACTGATGGCGCTCCTTGGCGTACCGGATCGAGGATTCCAGCGCCGACTTGGCGATGCCCAGCGCCTGCGAGGCGATGCCGATGCGCCCGCCGTCGAGGGTGGACATGGCCACCTTGAAGCCGGCACCGTCGGGCCCGAGCTGTTGGTCCGCGGGAATGCGCACGTTGTCCAGCGCGAGCTGTGCGGTGTCCGAGGCACGGATGCCCAGCTTCTTCTCCTTGCTGATCACGGCGAAGCCCTCACGATCGGTCTCCACGATGAAAGCGTAGATCCCCTTGTGCTTCAGCTCGGGATCCGCCTGGGCGAAGACGATCAGCGTGTCGGCGTTGGCGCCGTTGGTGATGAAGTTCTTCATCCCGTTGAGGACCCACTCGTCGCCCTCGCGTTTGGCGCGGGTCATCTGATTGGCGGCGTCGGTGCCGGCGTCCGGCTCGCTGAGGCAGTACGCGCCCAGCTTCTCCCCCTTGGCCAGGGGCGCGAGGAACTTCTGTTTCTGTTCCTCGGTGCCGTAGGTTTCCAGCGGCCAGCAAACCAGCGAGTTGTTTACGGACATGATCACGCCCGTAGACGCGCAGGCGGCGGAGATCTCCTCCATGGCCAGCACGTAGCAGACCATGTCGAAGCCGGCGCCGCCGTACTGGGCAGGTACGTTCATGCCCATGAATCCCAGCTCGCCCATTTTCTTGACCGCCTCGGCGGGAAAATGCTCGTCGCGGTCCCACTGAGCGGCGTGGGGCGCCAGCTCCTGCTGGGCGAAATCGTGCGCCGCGTCGCGGATCATGCGCTGCTGTTCGGTCAGTTGGAAATCCAAGACGGTCCTCCGTTATTCGTAATCGTAGAAGCCCTTGCCTGTCTTGCGGCCGAGATGACCCGCGTCCACCATCCGCCGCAGCAGCGGGCAGGGACGATACTTGCTGTCGGCGAAGCCCTCGTACAGGATCTCCATGATGTCCAGGCAGATGTCCAGGCCGATGAAGTCGGCCAGGGTCAACGGTCCCATGGGATGGGCCATGCCCAGCTTCATGACCGTGTCGATGGCGTCGCGGTCGGCCACGCCCTCCATCAGGCAATAGGCCGCCTCGTTGATCATGGGCATCAGCAAGCGGTTGGCGATGAAGCCGGGGTAATCCGCGACCGCCACGGGCACCTTGCCCAGATCCTTGCTGATCTGCATGACCTGCTCGAGCACGGCCGGGTCGGTGGCCTGGCCGCTGATGACCTCCACGAGCTTCATGATGGGCACCGGGTTCATGAAGTGCATGCCGATGACCTGCGCGGGGCGCTTGGTACAGGCCGCGATCTTGGTGATGGAGATGCTCGAGGTGTTGGACGCGAGGATGGCGTCGGCCTGGCAGACCTCGTCCAGTCGCTCGAAGATGCTCTTCTTCACCTCGAAATTCTCGAAGACGGCTTCGACCACCAGGTCGGCGCCCGCCGCGGCATCGAGGGATTCGGACGTGGTGATACGGCCCAGCGTGGCCGCCTTCTCGTCCGCGGAGATCTTCTCCTTCTTGACCAGCCGACCCAGGTTCTTGTCGATGGTGCCCAGCGCCCGCTCCAGGACGGCCGCGTTCACATCGATCAGGGTCACCTCGTGCCCGTTCTGGGCGCAAACGTGGGTGATGCCGTTACCCATGGTCCCGCCACCGATCACCGCAACCTTCATGCCGTTCCTCCGATCATGCACGTAAACAGTATCATTCGCTTCTGTTACAAACTTCAGGGTCTGCTGACGGTCATGGCCACCGCGTCGCCGCCGCCCAGACAGAGGGCGACCAGACCGTCCTTGACGTTCCGGTCCTCCATGGCGTGGATCAGGGTCACCAGACAGCGCGTGCCCGATGCCCCGATGGGATGGCCCAGGGCCACCGCGCCGCCGTTGACGTTCACCTTTTCGGGCGGCAGTCCCAGCTCGTCGATCACCGCGACGGCCTGCGCCGCGAAGGCCTCGTTCAGCTCGTAGAGTCCGTAGTCGTCCGCCGTCTTGCCGGCTTTCCGCCAGACGTTCTGCACCGCGCCGACCGGCGCCATCATCACCCATTCGGGATCGACCGCGCCTGTGCCGTAGGCCTCGATGACGACCTTCACGGACAGCCCGTGCTCCGCGGCGAAGGACTCGCTGCAGACGAGCACCGCCGCGGCGCCGTCGTTGATGGTCGAGGCGTTGCCGGGCGTGACGGTGCCGCCGTCGCGCTTGAAGGCGGGGCGCAGCCTGGCCAGGCTCTCGGCGGTGGTGCCGTCGCGCGGGCCTTCGTCGGTGTCGATGACGACCGGGTCGCCCTTGCGCCGGGGAATCTCCACCGGCACGATCTCGGCCTTGAACTTGCCGGCCTCGATGGCGGCGACCGCCTTGGCCTGGCTGGCCGCCGCGAACTCGTCCTGGCGTTCCCGCGACACCTCGTACTTGCTCGCGACGTTTTCCGCGGTCATGCCCATGTGGAAGTCGTTGTACACGTCCCACAGCCCGTCGTGGACCATCAAATCGGTGGCCTGGCGGTGGCCGAGCCGCATGCCGTCCCTCGCGTCGAACAGGGCGTACGGGATCTGGCTCATGTTCTCCATGCCGCCGGCCACGGCGCAGCGGATGTCCCCCGCCTTGATGGCCTGCGCCGCCGCGATGACCGTGCGCAGGCCCGAGCCACAGACCTTGTTCAGGGTGTACGCGCTGACGCTCGTGGGCACGCCACCATAGATGGCCGCCTGGCGCGCCGGGTTCTGACCCAGCCCCGCCTGGACGACACAGCCCATGATCACCTCGTCGATCTCAGCGGGATCGAGGCCGGTCCGCTCGAGCAGGCCCTTGATGGCCGCGGCGCCCAGCCGACTGGCCTTGACCGATTTCAAGCCCCCCTGGAAACGCCCGAGGGGCGTGCGCACCGCTTCGACTATGACGACTCTCTCGCTCATGAAGGGACCTTTCGTTTCGTGTCCGAATCTTTCTAATCCGCGAGTAGATTGCGGGCGATGACAATGCGCTGGATCTCGCTGGTCCCTTCCCCGATGGTGCACAGCTTGGCGTCGCGGTACATGCGCTCCACCGGATATTCGCGGCAGAAACCGTAACCGCCCAGGATCTGGATGGCGTCGTAGGTGACCTTCATGGCCATCTCGCTGGCGAAGAGCTTGGCCTTGGCGGCCATGTCCCCGAAGGGTTCGTGGGCATCCTCCAGCCGGCAGGCCTCGTGCAGCAACAGCTTCGCGGCGTCGATCTGTGTGCTCATGTCGGCGAGCATGAAACCGACGGCCTGGAACTTGGCGATGGGGCGACCGAACTGGATACGTTCCTTGGCGTAGTCGCGCGCCACCTCGAAAGCGCCCTCGGCTATACCCAGAGCCAGCGAACCGATGGAGATGCGACCGCCGTCGAGGGTCTCCATGAAGATGTGGAACCCCTCGCCCTCCTTGCCCAGCAGAGCGTCGGTGGGGATGCGCACGTCTTCGAGGGCCAGCGGCGCCGTATCCGAGCCGCGCATGCCTAGCTTGTCTTCCTTCTTCTCCACCGTGAACCCGGGCGTGTCGGTGGGCACGATGAAGGCGCTGATGCCGTGGCTGCCTTTGGCCTCGGGATCGGTCTTTGCCGTGATTATGAGCGCGCCCGCGTAGTGGGAATTGGTGATCCACTGCTTGCGACCGTTGAGGATCCAGTGATCCCCGTCACGAACAGCGGTGGTCTGAGTACCGCCGGCATCACTGCCGGCTTCCGCCTCCGTGAGACCGAAAGACAGCAGGAATTCGCCTTGGCAGCCGGGCTTGAGCCAGCGCTCCTTCTGCTCGGGGGTGCCGAACTTATAGATGGGCCAGCAGCCCAGGCTGTTGTGGGCGGCGACGGTCAGGCCGTGGCTGCCGCAAACCTTGCTCAGCTCCTCCACGACCAGGGAATAGCAGAGCGTGTCGAGCCCGGTGCCCCCCTCTTCGGGCGGCACCGCCAGGCCGAGCAGGCCGAGCTGGCCCATCTCCTTGACGGTGGCCTCCGGAAACTCGCCGGTCTCGTCGATCTCCGCGGCGATGGGCGCCAGCTTGCTGCGCGCGAAATCGCGGGTCATGTCCCGGATCATCTTCTGGTTCTCGTTCAGGACCATCGTTCCTCCGCGAGTTGGCAGGTGGTGCCCAGGTGTGGCAGATGCGGGTCAGCGCGGAGCGCCTCCGGCGGACCGGTCGGAGACGGCTTCCGCAAGGTCGGACAGCGTACACCCAACGACCTCGCGTTGTGAAGGAATTTCTGCGCGCAGTTGCAATCGTGACACGCAGATAAGCGAGCGGGCGCCCCCTCCGGAGCGCCCGTTTCGCATCCCTGCTGAACCCCATGCGGAATCAGCGATAGTCGTTTTTCACCTTCCCCCAGCTGCTGCTTTCGTTGGCGACGAGACCCTCGCACGCATTGGGCGCCCCCGGCGTGGGCAGACAGTCGGTGCCGGGCGGCTCCTGGGCGCCGCCGTAGGGATGCAGACCGTCGCAAAGTACCCACACGTTTTCGGGCAGGAAGCGGGCCAGGGAACGGTCGTCGACGCCGACATGTGAGGGATAGATCAGGGCATCCACCAGTGTCGAGCCTCCGTCCAGGGGATGACCGAGGTAGAGTTCGAGCATGTCGCCGGCATTGTTCAGACTGAGACCGGTAGCCGACAGCCCCTCCGCCGCCTGCCAAGCCAGGGCGTCGCTGCCGTGGAAGAGGGCGGTCTCCCCCGCGACCAGCGTGCCCGCGAAGCGGATCTGGGGATCGTCGCCCAGCGCGTCCCGCAGGTAGTAGTCGGCGAGGTCCACGGAGTCGGGACCGGTGTTGACGATCTCCACCCACTCGTCGCCGCGGCTGCTCACCTCGCCGTCGACGTCCCAATCGCTGGCGGGATCGGGCAGGACCTCGGAGATGAGCACGGCGGCTGCGGCGTCACCCACCAACCATGCCAACAGACCACCGTTTATCGACAGCATAATGAAGACACATGCGGCGACCGCACCGAGAAAAAACTTACTCTTTAAAAAGGGCATACCGTCTCCTAGTGAAATCGGTGAGGGAGGTACTTCATGAACGGGAGGATCAAGCATTCAGCAGAAAGCGTACCCACTGGAAATCGAGTCTGCGGGGGGCTCCGCATACGCAGAGCGGGCCATGAATTGTCAGGCGGACGTAGAACCGTCAATCGACGTTGTCACTGGGGGCGTTGATATCAACGATCGACGGCCTCGAGGATGCGCAGGGCGGCCTGGGTGGGCGGCATGCGGCCCTCACGCACCGCCGTCTCGAGCTCCGGCAACAGGGCGCGGACGTCCGCATGGCCGCGTAGATCTGTCATCATGCGCTCCTCCACCATGGACCACATCCACCTGAGCTGCTGCTCCCGGCGCCGTCGCTCCAGGGCGCCGTCGGCCAGCAGGGTCTGGCGATGCTGCACCACGGTGTCCCACAGCTCGTCCAGGCCGGTGCGTTCGAGAGCGCTGACGGTCAGCACCGGCACCTGCCACACGGGATGGAGCGGGCGCATGAAGTGCAGGGCCTGGCGCAGATCGTTGGCGGCCAGGGCGGCTGCCTTGGCGTTGGCGCCGTCGGCCTTGTTGACCGCGACGATCTCCGCCAGCTCCATCACGCCCCGCTTGATGCCCTGCAGCTCGTCGCCGGCGCCGGCGATGGTCAGCAGCACGAAGACATCCACCATCTCCGCCACGACCGTCTCGCTCTGGCCCACGCCCATGGTCTCGACGACCACCACGTCGAAGCCGGCGGCCTCGCACAGGAGCATGGTCTCGCGGGTCTTGCGCGCCACGCCGCCGAGGGTTCGCGCGCTGGGCGAGGGGCGGATGAAGGCGTCGGGATCTGCGGAGAGAGCGGCCATGCGGGTCTTGTCACCGAGGATGCTGCCGCCTGAGACGAGACTGGTGGGATCGATGGCCAGGACCGCCACCTGGAGCCCGGCGGCGGTGAGCTGCGTGCCCATGACGTCGATGAGGGTGCTCTTGCCTGCGCCCGGGATTCCCGTCAGACCCACGCGGTGGGCGCCGCCGGTTCGCGGCAGCAGGGCCGCCAACAGATGCTGGGCCAGCGACTGGTGATCGGCGCGACTACTCTCGATCAGCGTGATGGCGCGCCCGAGCACGGCACGATCACAGGCCTCCACACCCGCGACGTAGTCGTCGAGGGAAAGACCGTTCACCTGGCGTGGCGTATCGTTCACCCGCGTTTCACCTCTTCGAGTTTCTGCATCAGCTCCCCCGCGGCAGCGGCGATGACGGTGCCGGGTGGGAAGATGGCCGCCGCGCCGGCCGCGCGCAGGGCGTCATGATCCTGGGGCGGAATCACACCCCCGGCCACGATCAGGATATCCGGGCGGCCGAGCTGTGTCAGTTCCTTCCTGAGCGCCGGCACCAACGTGAGATGTCCGGCCGCGAGGGAGCTGACACCGACCACGTGCACATCGTTCTCGACGGCCTGGCGTGCGGTCTCCTCCGGCGTCTGGAACAGGGGGCCCACGTCGACGTCGAAACCCAGGTCGGCGAAAGCCGTGGCGATCACCTTCTGGCCCCGGTCGTGTCCGTCCTGGCCCATCTTGGCCACGAGGATCCGCGGACGGCGCCCCTCGCGTTCGGCGAAGTCCTCCACCCGCCTGCGCACCGCGGTCATGTCTTCGTTCTCAGTGCCCATTTCTCCGCTGTACACTCCGCTCACGGTGTTCACGGCCGCCTGGTGGCGCCCGAAGACGCTCTCCAGCGCCGAACTGATCTCGCCGACGGTGGCGCGTGCCCGCGCGGCCTCCGCCGACAGGTCCAGCAGGTTGCCCTCCCCCGTCTCCGCACTGCGGGTCAGGGCCGAGAGCGCCGCGTCCACGTCCGCCGGATCACGGTTTTCCCGCAGGTCGCGCAGACGTGTCAGTTGCGCCTCACGCACCTGCGAATTGTCCACCTGCAGGACCGGGACCTGCTCCGGCTCGTCGAGCACGTATTGGTTCAGGCCCACGACGGTCTGCCGTCCCGAATCGATGCGCGCCTGGGTGCGGGCGGCCGCCTCCTCGATGCGCAGCTTGGGGATGCCGGCCTCGATGGCCCGCGCCATGCCACCCAGCTCCTCCACCTCGCTGAGGTGGGTCCAGGCCCGCTGCGCCAGCTCGTGGGTCAGACGCTCCACGTAGTAGCTGCCGGCCCAGGGATCCACCGTGCGGCAGGTGTCGGTCTCCTGCTGCAGATAGAGCTGCGTGTTGCGCGCGATGCGCGCCGAGAAGTCGGTCGGCAGCGCCAGTGCCTCGTCGAGGCTGTTGGTGTGCAGCGACTGGGTATGCCCGTGCGCCGCCGCCATGGCTTCGACACAGGTACGCGTGACGTTGTTGTAGACGTCCTGCGCAGTCAGGCTCCAGCCGGAGGTCTGACAGTGCGTGCGCAGCGACATGGACTTCGGGTTGCCGGGATCGAACCCCTTCACCAGTCGGGCCCAGAGCAGGCGCGCGGCGCGCAGCTTGGCCACCTCCATGAAGTAGTTCATCCCCACCGCCCAGAAGAATGACAGGCGTGGGGCGAAGTCGTCAACCGCCAGTCCGGCCGCCAGACCGGTGCGGATGTATTCCACGCCGTCGGCCAGCGTGTAGCCCAGCTCCAGATCGGCCGTCGCGCCGGCCTCCTGCATGTGGTAGCCGGAGATGGAGATGGAATTGAAGCGGGGCATATGCTGCGCCGTGTGGGCGAAGATGTCACCGACGATCCGCATGCTCGGCGCCGGCGGATAGATGTAGGTGTTGCGGACCATGAACTCCTTGAGAATATCGTTCTGGATGGTCCCCGCCAGCTTCTCCGGGGCAACGCCCTGTTCCTCGGCGGCCACGATGTAGAGGGCCAGTACCGGCAGCACGGCTCCGTTCATGGTCATCGACACGCTCATGCGATCGAGCGGGATGCCGTCGAAGAGGATACGCATGTCCAGGATCGAATCGATGGCCACGCCGGCCATGCCCACGTCGCCGGTCACGCGCGGGTGATCTGAGTCGTAGCCGCGATGGGTGGCCAGATCGAAGGCGATCGAAAGCCCCCTCTGCCCCCCCGCCAGATTGCGGCGGTAGAAGGCGTTGCTCTCCTCGGCGGTGGAAAAGCCTGCGTACTGCCGGACGGTCCAGGGCCGGCGGACGTACATGCTGGCGTAGGGACCACGCAGAAAAGGCGGCGCGCCCGGCACCGTGTGCAGATGGTC
Source organism: uncultured Fibrobacteraceae bacterium (assembly GCA_964389015.1). GTDB lineage: Bacteria > Krumholzibacteriota > Krumholzibacteriia > LZORAL124-64-63 > LZORAL124-64-63 > JAHIYU01. Next base: position 27,608 of record CAYMCR010000019.1, read on the forward strand.
CAGACCCTCGAGATCCGCCGACGTGTAGAGCCGTTTGACGTCGATGCCCTCGGGCGTCGTCCAGACGGGCCCGCCGGCGGGCGGTTCGCCACTCTCCGCCTCCCCTCGCAGGGGCAACTTGGTGAAGTCGAGGAACACGCTCATCGGCTCACCTCCAGCGTCCGGTGCAGGTCGCGCAGGACGTCCAGGACGTCGCACCCCGCGTACAACGCGGCGGTCACGCCCGCGGCGCGCCACCGGTCCTCGCACTCGCCCAGGCGCCCCGCCACCAGCAGGGCGGCGGTGCCCGCGTCCCTCAGCGCGGCGGCGACGGCGGGTCCCGTCTCGGCATACACCTCGTCGGACGCGCAGACGACGGCCACGCGCGCACCGCTCTCGCGGAAAGCGGCCGCTGCCGACTCCGGACCGTCGAACCCGTCGTTGGGTGGCGCCTCCAGACCGCCCGCCGCCAGGACGTTGCGGATCCATGACGCCCGCGCGGTGTGTTGCGCGGGAGCGCCGAGATTGCAGAGGAAGACGCGGGGGCGGGCGCCCGTACGCGCCAGGTACGCATCGGCGGCGTCCCGCAGGTCCTCGAAGGGTTCCGCGGTGCGGTGCAGGATCAGCGGGTCGATGGGGTCGTGCGCCGCACCATCCTCGTCCGCCAGTCGCAACTCGCCGGGGGGTTCGCCCGGCAGCGGCGCCGGATGTATCCGGCGCACCCGAGGCACGGTCTCCTCATCCAGAGTGGGAAATTCGCTGACACCTGTGACAGGCTCCTTGCGCCGCGCCACATCGCGCTCCCGAGCCTGCCGCACCTCGGCTATGCTCTCCTGGACCCAGCCGTCGCGCAGACACTCGACGAGACCGCCGCGGCGCTCCACGTCCTGGAACAGGGACCAGGCCCGCGCGGCGAGTTCGGCGGTGCGCCGTTCCAGGTGCCAGCAGCCGCCGGCGGGATCGGTGACATGTCCCAGATGCGCTTCCTGTTGCAGGATGATCTGCACGTTGCGCGCGATACGGCGGCTGAAACCGTCGGGCAGGTTGAGCGACGCGTCGAAGGGAGCGACGGTGACCGCGTCCGCGCCGCCGGTCACGGCCGCGAAGGTCGCCGTGGTGACGCGCAGCATGTTCACCCAGGGGTCGCGCCGGGTCATCATGCGCGCCGAGGTACGCACGTGGAGTTGCATGCGCTGGGCGGATGGGCCGCCTCCGCAGACCGACACGATCCGTCCCCAGAGCGTGCGCGCCGCGCGTAGCTTGGTGATCTCGGCAAAGAGCTCGCCGGTGGCGGCGAAGCAGAACTGGATCTGGGCGGCCGCCGCGTCGATGTCTAAACCCTCGGCGACCATGATCCTCAGATATGTCAACGCCTCGGCCAGGGTGAAAGCCAGCTCCTGGGCTTCGTCGGCCCCCGCGTCGTGGAACGGACAGGACCTGGCGCTCAACGCGCGCACGCCGGGCGAGGCGGCGGCCGTCTCCGCGGCGAGGGCGGCCGTGTCGTCGAGCAGTCCCGTCAGCTCGACGGGCAGGCTGCCGCGCACGCACCAGGCGCCGATCGGGTCCGCTTGATAGGCGCCGAGAGCCGTGTCGTCCGCGAGATCACGCCTGCGCCGGACCTCCCGCAGCAAGGCAACCGCGGGGCGAAAACGCGGACCGGCCTCGAGGGCGAGTGGAATCCGCGCCAGATCGACGTCCGCGAGTACGACGTCCAGGTCATCGACCGACCGCACGGTCACGCCTGCGACACCGGCGGGATCCAGCTTCAACAGCACCGACGTGGCGCCACGGGACAGGTCGCGCAGGATCTGCGCGTTGGCTTCGGCCGGCACGGGGTGAGCGAATTCGGGACGGACGTCCCAGACCGGTTCCTGCCGCGGCTCGCCGTTGCCTCTGGTATGAGGCGCCGCGCCGGGATGGCCCGTCGGATCGTCGGCGGCGTCCCAATCCTCCGCGGTGTAGAGGGGCTGGATGTCCAAGCCCGCGCGGTTCGTGCTCACAAGATCGGTCCAGGGTCTGCCCTCGAGATCGACAGCCACCAGCTCGCGCCAGCGCGCGGCCGTGACCGGTGCGAATTCGTCGGTGAGTCGGTAAGGGTCATCCGACATGTCGATCTCCCCGGGAGGCGAAGGGGGTTCTTGGCGGCTCGTGACACATCCGTCGGAACGTTAGACGGGCTCCAGTTCAATGGCAAACATCAATTGCCGCGCGGTCCCGACTTCAATCGCTATCCGGCCGGGTGAGCTCGACGCGGATGATCTCCGCGGCCAGGCGCGGATCCGCGCGACCGCCGGTGGCGGCCATCACGCGGCCCATCAGCCAGTCGACAACGCCCGTCTTGCCCGCCCGGTACGAGGCGACCTGCTCGGGGTGCTCCGCGAGGACGCGTACGATCACCGTCGACAGGTGAGCCCGGTCCCCGATCATGGCCAAGCCCGCCCGCTCGATCACATCCGCGGCTGTCGCTCCTTCCGCGGCCATCGTGGCAAAGGCGGACTTGGCGGCGCTCAGGCTCACCTGGCCCCGGGCGACCCGGCGCAGCAGGACCACGGCTTCGCCCGGGGGCACGGGAAACTCCGCTACGTCCACGCCGGTTTCGCCGCAGAGACGCAGGACCTCGCCCGTCACCCAGAGAGCGCAGGCCCGCGCATCGCCGCCCACCTCGACCATCGCTTCGAAATAGGCGGCGAGGGCGGTCGCTTCGCAGAGCGTCGCCGCCACGTCGGCCGTCAGGCCCAGGTCCGCCACGAAACGTGCTTCCCGGGCCGCGGGCAGCTCCGGCAACTCCCGGCGGATCGCCGCGAACCTGGTCTCGTCCACGATCACCGCCGGCAGATCCGGCTCGGGAAAGTACCGATAGTCGCTCGACAGTTCCTTGGCGCGCTGGAAGTACGTCACGCCGCGACGCGCGTCCCAGCCGCGGGTCTCGCCGGCGACCGGGTTTCCGGCGATCAACCGGGCCCCCTGGCGGGCCACCTCGTGGTCGAGCGCCTTGTGGACGCCGCGCAGGGTATTGAGATTCTTCAGCTCCACGCGCGCGCCGGTCGGCGCGTCCGGGGCGGGGCGCAGCGAGATGTTGGCGTCGCAGCGCAGGCTGCCCTTTTCCATGTCGCCGTCACAGACGTCGAGCGCCCTCAGCAGACGCCGCAGCTCGCGCAGAAAAAGACGCGCCTCCTCGCCGGAGCGCAGCGCGGGTAGAGTCACGATCTCGGCCAGGGGGACACCCGCCCGGTTGAAGTCCACTCGCCGACCCGACTTTCCGCTCAGCATCTTGCCGGCGTCGTCCTCGAGATGGATCCGCTCCAGGGGGATCGTCTGGCGCGCAGCGAGGTGGCCGATCGCGAGCCCTCCCCCCTCGCAGAAGGGCTCGGTGTGCTGCGTGATCTGGTAGTTGCGAGGCAGGTCCGGGTAGAAGTAGTTCTTGCGCACGAAGGTCGAGCGGGGCCTGACGCGGCATCCGAGCGCCGCGCCCAGGCGCAGAACCAGCTCGACCGCGTGCTTGTTCAGGACCGGCAAAGAGCCCGGCAGGCCCAGGCAGACGGGACAGGTGTGGCTGTTGGGCCGAGCTCCGTATTCGTGCCGGCAGCCGCAGAAAATCTTGGTCCGCGTACGCAGTTGGGCGTGCACTTCCAGACCGATGACCGGCACGGGGTTCACGCGGCACCCCCTGCGCGGAAGCCGCGGGCGCGCTCGACCGCGGCGCCCAGGGTGAACAGCGTCTCCTCGCCGAGGGCCGGCCCGGTGAGTTGCAGGCTCAGCGGCAGACCGTCGCGGTCGCGTCCCGTCGACACGGTCAGCGCCGGCAGACCCGCCAGGCTCGGTCCGACCGTGAAGACGTCGCTGCGATACATGCGCAGGGGATCGTCCAGTTTCTCGCCCAGGGGAAAGGCCGCCGTCGGCGCGGTGGGGGTCGCGATCGCGTCGCAACCGTCCAGGGCCGTCCGGTAAGCCTCGGTCACGCGTCGACGAGCGCGACACGCCCGCTCGTAATGGGCTTCGCCGTAGCCGGCCGACAGGACAAAGGTGCCGAGCAGGATCCTGCGTTTGACCTCGCGACCGAAACCGGCCGCCCGCGTGCCGGCGGTCATGGTCGCGTAATCGTCTCCCTCACCGCGCTCGCCGAAGGCCACACCGTCGAAGCGCGCGAGGTTGGCGGACGCCTCGGCCGTGGCGATGACGTAGTACGCCGCCAGCATGACCTCGGGGTCGGGCAGCGCGATGTCCACGACGTCGACGCCTGCCCGCCTCATGGCGTCCAGCGTCGATTCGAAATCGGCGACCGAGTCGGCGTCGGCCAGACACAGCAGTTCACGCGGCACGCCGATGGTCAGTCCCGCGGCGGAGCGGGCCGCCGCCGCCAGAGGATCGCCGAGCGGGTCGTCGAGACTGGTGGCGTCGTATTCGTCACGGCCCGCGACGACACCGTAGACGGCGGCGCAATCGGCGACGGTGCGCGCCAGGGGGCCGATCTGGTCGAGGGACGAGGCGAAGGCCACCAGGCCGTAGCGCGATACCCGGCCGTAAGTGGGGCGCAGCCCGACCACGCCGCAGCAATGGGCAGGCTGGCGCACGCTGCCGCCGGTGTCGGCAGCGAGCGCGAAGTAAGCCAGTCCCGCGGCGACGGCGGCGGCCGCGCCGCCGCTCGAGCCGCCAGGCACACGCGTCGTGTCGTGGGGATTGCGGGCCGGCCCGGCGGCGGCGTGCTCGGTCGACGAGCCCATGCCGAATTCATCCATGACCGTGGCGCCGATGACATGCGCCCCGGCCCGGCGCAGGCGCGTCACGACCGTGGCATCGTAGGGAGGGCGCCAGCGGGCCAGGAGCCGGGAGCCGCAGTCGGTTATCCTGTCACGCACACAGATGTTGGCCTTGACCACGCCGCCGATCCCCCAGAGCGGGGCCGTGGCGAGGGGCGGCGGCATGCCCTGCGCGGGGGACGCTTCCCCAGCGCCGGACCGCCAGGTGAAGCAAGCGAGCTCGTCGCCACGCGCCTCGCCTGCGGTGCGCAGTCGGGCGTCGAGTTCGGCCGCGGACGTCTTTCCCTCGCGCAGCGCCGCCGCGGCCTCCAGCATGGTCATGTGCTCCGCCCCGGTCACCGGTCGCCTCTTTCGCGCACCGGAGGCGTCAGGACATACGCGCCGTCGGAGGCGGCGGTGCCGGACAACGCATCCCGCATGGTCAGAGAGGGGCGCGGCCGATCCTCCCGCAGGCACCCTTCGCGGCGGGTCGTCCCGGGCGCCGAATACCCGTCGACGAAAACCGCGAGCCTGTCCACGTACGCCACCATGACGCGCAGGTCCGCCAACAGCGCCGCGCGCTCCGCCGAATCGCAGGTCAACCCGGCCAGCTCTTCGAGTCCGCGTATCAGTTCGGCATCCACGGCTGCTGCGGCGTCCTTCGCTTGGGAGAGCTCCGTTTCTGAGCTATCATGACCGGAAGATACCCGATCGACGCCCCCCCTGGAAGGGACGAGTCCTTGCGCAAGACAGCGGTGACAGCGACGGCCTGCCTGCTGGCCGCCCAGGTTGCGGTCCAGGCCGCTTCGCTTCCCTACCCGGAGCCGGCGTCCTGGGAACGTCCCGGTCCCGCGTTCTGGCTGCTGGACGACACCGACGGGCGGCCGCGCACGGACGACAGGGGATTCGACGTCGACCATTACGACCTGGACCTGCGCATCGACCCCGCGGCGGAGACCGTCGCCGGCGCCGTTACCGCCCTCATCGCCTTCACCGACGACGCGCCGCCGGACAGCGTGGTCCTGGACCTGGTCCCGGCTCTCGCGGTGGACGAAGTGCTGTGGGACGGATCGAGCACCGACTTCCTGCGCCGGGACGAGGAGTTGTTGATCGTCACGCCGACGACGGCCGCCGGCACGGCCACGCTCACCGTCCGCTACCACGGTTCACCGCAGCCGCACGGCAACTACCACGCAGGCATGCTGTTCCGCGTACAGGGCGACTCGCCGGACAATCCCCTGGGCAAGACGGTCTTCACGATGAGCGAACCGTGGTCCGCCCATAGCTGGTGGCCGTGCAAGGACCATCCCGCCGACAAGGCGACCGTGACGATCTCCGTCACCGCGCCGGATACCATGCGCGTGGTCGCCAACGGTGGGCTGATCGAGGAGAGCGACGACGAGCCGGGCTGGCGCCGCTTCGTGTGGGACTCCTCGCACCCCATGTCCACCTACCTGGTCTGCGTGAACGTCTCGCGGTACGTGGAGTGGGAGGAGAGTTGCGCCGCCGCCGCCGGCATTCTGCCGCTGACCTTCCACGTCTATCCCGCCGACGAGGCGGCTGCCGCGCTCGATTTCGCACCGGTCTGCGAGATGGTCAATTTCGTCGAAGCGCTCTGCGGCCCCTACCCCTTCCCCGGCGAGCGATACGGACAGGTCGGCATCAAGTGGGGCGGCGCCATGGAGCACCAGACCTGCACCAGTCTCGGCCGCTTCATCTTCACCGGCGACGGACGGTTCGCCAACATCATCGTGCACGAGTTGGCCCACCAGTGGTTCGGCGACCTGATCACGCCCGCGGACTGGCCCGACATCTGGCTCAACGAGGGTTTCGCCACCTACTTCGAGGCCCTGTGGCTGGAGGAGACGCAGGGACAGGAGATCTATCTCGAGAAGATGCGGGCCATCGGTCCCGAACGTCATCCCGACCTGTTCACCGGCGACGGCCTGCTGACCGATCCCGACCCCATCCTGCCCAACCTGCTGGTCTACCACAAGGGCGCCTGGGTGCTGCACATGCTGCGTGGTGCGGTGGGCGACGAGATCTTCTTCCGTTTCCTGCACGACTACGTCACGGACCCGGCGCTGGCCTACGGAAACGTCACGACCGCGGACCTGATCGCCGCGGCGTCGGCGGCCGCCGGCTACGACGTCTCGCCGCTGCTGCACCCCTGGCTCGAGACCGCGGCGGCGCCACAACTCGACTGGTGGGTCGACAGCGTGCCGCTGTCCAGCGGTCTACAACGCCATACCCTGCACCTGGCGCAGGTACAGCCGACGTTCTTCACCCTGGTGCTGCCGGTGCACCTCGACGGCGCGTGGGGACAGCTGGACGACCGGATCGTGCTCGACGCCCCGCAGGCCGAGTTCCACTGGGACCTGGCGGGCGGACTCGAAGACTTCCAGCTGGATCCCGCAGGCTGGGTGCTCTTCTCTGCGGAACAGATCCCGCCCCCGGCCGTGACACTCGCCCCGCCACACCCCAACCCGGCGGACGCCGACGGCGCGCGGCTCACCTTCATCGTCAACCGCACCGGACCGGTGCGGATCACGCTGCACGACGTGCGGGGACGCGAGCTCGGCGGCTGGGACCTGGGCGTGCTGACGGCCTGCGAGGAGCCCTACCCGTGGCACTGGCTGGGGCGCAACGGCCAGGGACGCCCCGTCGCGTCGGGAACGTACTGGCTGGCGGTGTGGGTGGAGGGACAGCGGGCCAGCCGGAAGCTGACCGTGGTACGCTGAACCGGTCACAGATCGGCGAAAGAGCGAACGGGGGGCCCGCCAAGGGCTCCCCGTCCAAGGAGTTCCCGCCAGTCAGGCGGCTGTCACGGCACAGCGCAGGTCGCAGATGGTCTTGCCACCGTAGAGGTCTCGGGATGCGGCCCGTGATCCTCCGCCGAGCAGACCACTCGGTTGCGGCCTCCCTCCTTCGCCGTGTACAGGGCGTCGTCCGCCAACTTGACCAGGTTCTCCTCCAACTTGTCGCGATCGGGATGATAATTCAACAGGCCGACGCTGACGGTGACGCGAATGGTCGCGTCGCCGTCCACGAGTGAGCAATCCTCCACCGCGCCGCGGATCCGCTCGCCGAGGCCCATCGCATCCGCCGACGTGGCTCCGGGCAGCACCACGAGGAACTCCTCGCCTCCGTAGCGGATCATGATGTCGCTTTCGCGCAACACGCCGCGCGCCGCATTCGTGACGGCCACAAGCACGCGGTCGCCGCTCAGATGTCCGTAGGTATCGTTGACCAGCTTGAAGTGGTCGATGTCGAACATGGCCACACCGAGCTTCGTCCCGTCGCGCTCCGCGCGCTGGAACTCGTCGCGCAACCGTTTCATGCCCAGGCGACGGTTGTAGACGCCCGTCAAGGGATCCAGGGCGGCGATCTTCTGCAGCTTGGTGTGGGTGATGGCGTTGTTGAGCGCCAGTCCCATGCCCTTGGTGAACAGGTCGAGAACCCACATGGCATCCTTGCCGAACATGGTGTCCGAGGCCAACACGACCACACCCAGCGCCTGCGCCTCGAAGGCGATCGGCAGGATGATGACCTGCCGGGGACGGAAGTCGGTGACCACACCGTCGATGGCGACACTTTCGGGCACCCTCACGGACTGCATCACGGACGTTTCCAGGGCGTGCTGCACGCGACCGTTCGCGGCGATACTGTCGGTATCGCGCAGGCCGAAATTGGCGAGGGTCTTGAGTTCGCCTTCCAACACGGCCAGCATACAGCCCGCGTTGGCCTCGGTCTGGTCCAGCAGCAGGCTGAGCGCTTCGTCGGCGAGGGTCTCCAGGTCCAGCTTGCTGGACAGCGTCTCGGTCTGTTCGGTCGACGCGACCTCCAGCTTGTGCACGCGCAGGAGTTCCTCCACCAGTTCGTTGAAGGTCTCGGCGGCCTGGCCCAGCTCGTCGTCGGTATCGCCAGGCAACCTGCAATTCTCGGGTGTGAGCGTGGACCAGTCCTTGATGATGGAAACCTCGCGGATGACCTCGCCGACCTCGCGCATGCGCACTACCTGCGCCCGCAGCTCGGGACGGATGATCTGCAGGGAGAGACGTGCCGACGCGTACCCCAGCCCGGCCCCCAGGGCGGTGGTCGCGACAAAGACGAACCAGCGAAGCGCATACGCGGCCGGCACGCCGATCAGCAACATGAAGAAGGGTGCAACGACCCCGGCGGCGATACCGACACCCACTATCCAGATGGGTAGATCCTCGAAAACGGATTCCTTGAAGCGACGCATTGTTGGCTTGTCCTTTTAATGTGGGCGATGTCTAACCTGAAGTTCCAGCCCAATCCCCTCTCAATTCCGGGATAAGCAAAAGCGA
>CAYMCR010000020.1:0-36530 GCA_964389015.1 uncultured Fibrobacteraceae bacterium
CCAAAAACCCCCCCCCGCAAACCGCAAACACCAAAAAAAAAAACAACTTCCCCGGCATTCCCCCCACCCCTCACCCCCCCCCCCCCCCCCCCCCCAATCCCGTATAAAAAATCGATACCGCGCCGCACCAATTGTTGGAGCATTCGCGACGACTCACCGGCCCGCGCAAGCCCCTACCCCGGTCCGAGATTATTCGGACAGAGCCTAAACGACTGGGACGGGCTGTCGCTGATGGAACAAGCCCTCGTCTATCCGCAGGGCGGTGCAGGCCAGTCCGTAGGGGGCGAGATCGGGATTCAGGTCGCTGGGGCGCAGGGCCGCGAGGGCCGCGCGCTGCTTCTCCGTGCTGGCTTCGCGGCCGCAGGCATGAGCCAGGCGGATGGTCAGCAGGGTGGGCATGACCCTCGCGAGGACGTCGTGGCAGATGTTCTCGCCCTCACCCGACCGGTTGCTGAGCATCTCGGCGTGGAAGCGGACCGGCGATTCGATGCGTACCTCGAAACTGCCGGTGGCCAGGCGCGTCGTGGGGTCGCAGTGTTCGCTGCGCGGCACCGGAATGATCTGTTCCCAGGAGATGTCGAAGGTCCGGTCGGTATGCATGAAATAGAGCAGGCTGTCGGCTGGCAACCCGTGGTTGCCGATCCGCAGCAGGTAGCCGCCATCCTGGAAGAAGGCTCTCCGTCCGCCGCGCGCGGCCAACAGGGCGACCTGTCCCCGCTCGAGGACGAGATGCAGGAGCTTGCCGTTGAGGACGCAGAGATCGAGCGGCCCCTGGATCACACCGTTGGCCGGGTCGATGGTCCAGACGATAGGCGCCTGCTCTCCGCTCAAGATCTCCCAGTTCGACGTTCCTGATCCAGCCGTCTGGTGGTCGATGTCGTACAAGCCGTCACTTCCTTCTCGGCATGGGGCTCATGCCGAATTCGGACTCCCAGCCCAGCCCGAGCAGTTGATTGCGGTCCTCGGCGGTCTCCGCGAAGGCCTGCAGCATCAGCATCAGATACTGGACGCCCTCGTCGAACGCTTCCCCGTTGCAGTCCGGCCTGAGCACGGCCTGGGACATGTACCACACCTGTTCCAGCAGCATGATGAGCTTGTTGTCGAGGTCGCGCAGCTCGTCGATGGTCTCGGTCACCGAACCGGCGAGCTGGATGGTGCCGCGCCGGTTCAGATGCGTGATCAGGGCGCCGATGTCGTCCACGAGTTCCTCGAAGCACTCGTGCCGGTGCCGGCTCATGCTGGACGCCCTCGACTCCGACGTGCTCAACAGTCGCTCGGCGATCTCCTGTAGCATCTGACCCAGGGACAGGCGAAAAGAACGCTCGTTCTTCACAGCCGTGGAGACATGACCGTAGAAATGGTATTGAGGCAGCGACATGAAGATCCTGGTCATCTGGGACGGATCAGTCCTTGCCGCATGGTTCATGTTCGTTTCCTCCGGGGCACATGATGCTTTTCACCGTCGCCGTTGCCGGCGCTGGCTGTGCTGTTGCTACCGGTGGTTATCGGCGGGGTTCGACGATTCTTGATAGCCGGGTTGCGCCCACGGTGGAACGGGCCGGTACGCGGTGTGAAGTCGTCGGGGAGTGTTTAAGGGGGGGGTGTCAGGCCGACACGACCGGATTGACGAGAGTGCCCACGCCTTCGATCGTCACCGTGTAGACGTCGCCCGGCCGCAGGTAGCGGGGCGGGTCGCGGAAGACCCCCACGCCGGCCGGCGTGCCGGTGGCGATGATGTCTCCGGGCAGCAGGGTCATGTGCTGGCTGGCGAAGCGTATCAACTCGTCCACCGGAAAGATGAGCTGGTCCGTGTTGCTCTTCTGGCCGGCCTCGCCGTTCAGGCGGCCCTCGATTCCCCAGGCCGTGCGCCAGGGGCGGCAGCTCGTCCGGCGTGACGAGCCAGGGCCCGCAAGGGCCTCCGGTGTCGATGCTCTTGCCCCGGAAGAACTGTTTGTCGCTGTGCTGCGCCTCGCGGTTGGTGACGTCGTTGAAGCACATGTAGCCGGCGATGTGGCTCGCGGCGTCCTCGCGGGAGATCCGTTTGCCGGCGCGGCCGATCACCACGGCCAGCTCGGCCTCGGCGTCGACGCGCGTCAGGTCGGGGTCCAGCACGATGGGACCTTCGTGTGCCTGCAGGCAGGTGCTCGCCTTGCCGAAGAGTATGGGCTGGGCGGGCGCCCGTCGCTTCTGTTCCTCGGCGTGATCGCGGTAGTTGAGCCCCACGGCGATGATCTTGGACGGGGCGGTCACCGGTGGCAGCAGGGGATACTTGTTGCTGGAGATCAGCGGCACGCCGTCGATCACGCCGCCCGGTTCGTGCCACTGGGCGAACAGCTCGGCGACCCGGTCCAGGTGTGCAAAGAGCAGGTTCCAGCTTGCGGGCAGTTCGGGGTCGGCGGCGAGGAGGTCCAGATAGATCTTCTCGCTCAGCGCGACACCGGGCCGTGGCCCGGAAGGGTGTATAAAACTGATGAGTTTCATGGACCGACAGGATAGACGAAGGCCGGGATTTTGTCCCGGCCCGTTTTCGTCCTGATCCGGGATGCGGTAACTCGGGTCACTTCACCTCGATCCGGCGGGGCATGGCCTGTTCGGACTTGGGAAGGGTCAAGGTCAGCGTACCATCTTCCAGGGTGGCCTTGATACCGTCGGACGTGATGCCGCGGCCGAGGGTGAAGGCGCGGTGGAAGCTGATCTTACCGCCGGTTCCCTCGTTGCGCAGGGCGCGATAGCCTGCGGGCAACTCGCGCTCGCGGCTCGCACGCACGTGCAGGGTCTCGTCCTCGATCTCGATCTCCAGGTTCTCACGGTTGACCCCCGGCAGGTCCATGCGGATTATATAGTCCTTGTCGCCCTCGAGCACCTCGGCGCGCGGAACGCGGCGAAGTTCACGGCCCTTGTTGTCGCGACAGGCGGTGGGAGCGAAGAACGAATCCATGAAATGGCTCAAGCCCAGGGGCATCGGGGTGGTGGTCGTCATTGTTGTTCCTCCTTTGAGTTCTATCCGGGTCGGCCGCATTCGGCGGCATCGATCTCGATTGTCGCCCAGCCATACACAAAGTGTGTGCCACAACAACTCGATCCGGGGTTGATTTGCGGCAAGCAGTTGACGAAATTGAAGATACGCATCATGAATACACGTGCGCCGCTACGACGGCATCGATGGTGGAGACGCATGACTGACGTGAGGAACTGACAACATGGCAGCAGCAACCCATTTACCGGTCGACCTGACATGACATTCGGAACCGCGCTCAAGCTAGTTTCGATCGCCCTCGCCCTCGGGCTTGCTGCTTCCGCGAGCGTCCGGGCCGCCGCTGTACCCGATGAAGACCTGCGCGTCGGCGAGGTGACGCTGGTCGTCACCGACATCTACGGGCGGGAGGAGCTGGAGAACTCGGCTGCCTTGTTGCGTTTCGTGCGCGGCGCCATGAATGGCATCCACACCGGTACCCGCCACAGCATCGTCAGACGCGAACTGCTCTTCCGGCCGGGCGACCGTCTCGACGTCGGTCTGCTTCGCGAGACGGAGCGCAACCTGCGTGGCCTGGGCTATCTCACCAACGTCTCGGTGGTGCCGTTGGACACCCTGCCCGGCGGTGATGTCCCGGTGGAGGTCCGCGTCCAGGAGACCTGGTCCCTGACGGCCCGGTTGGGCTATTCGCAATCCAGCAGCGGCCGGCGCTGGAATGTGACCGGGTCCGACAAGAACTTCCTCGGCTACGGCGTGCAACTGGAGATGGGACTGGGCGAGGACGAGGACCGCACCTTCCGCAAGCTGGCTTTCGCCAACCGCCGGTTGCTGGGGTCCGACTTCTTCCTGTACGCTTCCTATACGGACCTGAGCGACGGCCATCTTGAAACCCTGGTCCTGGCGCATCCTTTCTACGCCGACGACACGGCCTGGGGCTGCGAGATCCAGGCCTGGGACCGACGTTTCGAACCACGCTTCTACCTGAGCCAGGCCGGCCCCGCGGGTGACGGCGGCGAGGCGCGACTGTACGCCGGCCTACCCGTGGCAGAGGACGGTTTATCCGTCTCCTGGTCCCGACGTGTCAGCCCGGAAGGGACCGGACGCATCTGGCGCGTGGGCCTGGGGATCTACTTGGAAAACAGGAGTTTCGCCCTGCCGGCGATGATCGAGCTGTCCGACGGGCGGCGTGTGGGACGCGACCTGATCATCGAGGAGGCCTGTCCGGCCATCTACCGGCAAAGCGATCGTGTCGTACAGCCCAAGCTCATGATCGAGACACGCGGTCGCACGTGGGTCGCGGAAGAATTCGTGCTGCACTACGGCCCCACCGAGGATTTCTTCATGGAGCCGTGGTTGCGCCTGACCACGGGACCAGCCCTGGCTGGGCTGGGCAGCGATCGCGAGCGCTTCCTCGTCGACATGGAAGCGCGTGACTGGTCGCGGCTGGGGCCCGGTCTCCTCTACACGGAGCTGACGGGAGCCGGCAGCCTGGGCAGCGCACGCAATCGCTACCTGGCGCTGGACGCCACCGCCGGCTGGCTGGTGCGCACGGGACGCGACGACGTGTCGCGGCTGGTGGTCGAGGCGGCGCGCGGCTCGAACCTGGAGGGAACCGATGCCTTCGTGCTCGGGTTGACACGCGGGCTGCGCACCATGGAGTATGACGGCATGGCGGGCGACCGCCTGCTGCGCTGGAACGTCGAACACGCGCACATCCTGCCCGGCGAGCTGATCGGTTTCTATCGCCTGGGCCTGGCCGCCTTCTACGCGGGCGGCGCGGCCTGGTGGGACGGCGAGGCCCGCGGTCTCGAGCGGGTGCGCCACGAGGCGGGACTCGGCCTGCGCTTCGGACCCACGCGCTCCGCGCGCGCCGACCTGGCGCGGTTGGATCTGACCTGGCCCCTGAACGACGGCGGCAGCGGGCCCAAGCTCACCGCCGTCACCAGGGGGTTCTTTTAGCCTTGATCATGCCTGACGAGGAGTCGCTTTGAGAGCCGCCCGCTTCGTGGCCAAGAACACATTGCTGATGTCGCTCGGCCTCTTCGCCGGACGCATCCTCGCCTTCTTCATCTTCCGCAAGCTGACCGGCACGGCGGAGACGGTCGGCATGGGCGTGTGGGGCGTGGCGGTCGATCTCTCGTCCATGGCCCTGGCCGTCGCCAACTTCGGTCTCGTGGTGCTGATCACCCGCGAAGTCGTCAAGGACCGTGCGAACACCTGGTCCATCCTGTGGGCCGCCCTGCGCATCCGCTGGCTGCTGAGCCTGTTGATCTACGCGCTGCTGATCGCCTACGTCTACGCCACCGGCTACGACGGGATAACTCGTCTGGTGATCCTGGTCATGGCCCTGGGCGTGGTGCTCGAGGCCACGGGCATGGCCTGCGATTCGGTGCTGCAGGGGCACGAGAAGGTGGAGCACCAGACCACCAGCCAGCTCGTCTCGGCGGTGGTCTACTTCGTCCTGGGCTGGTGGTGGCTGGAGGCGGGCTACGGCATCGTCGGCGTGGCCTGGGCCAACGTACTCTCCCGCCTGGCGCGACTGCTGGTCCTGGTGCCCTTGATGGTGCGGCACTGCGGCCCCTGGCGTAGGCCGGTGCCCGGCGAGAGCGTGGGCATGATGTGGATGGTGAAGCTGGGCGCCCCCGTCTTCATGGCCACGACCTTCGGCATCATCTCCTACAAGATCGACACCGTGATGATCATGGAGATGCTGGGCAAGCTGGGTGCCGGCATCTACACCATCGGGCACCGTCCGCTCGATCTGTTCCTGATCATCCCGAATATTTTCGCCATGGCGCTCTTCCCCTCGCTGCAGCGCTACCGGGAGCAAGCCGCCGACGGCGTGGGCGAGGACGTGGAGCGCATGGGGGAGCGGGCCCTCCGCTACCTCAACCTGCTGATCATGCCACTGACCCTGTTCTGTATCCTGGCCGCGGGACCGATCATCAGGATCATCGCCAAGAGTTCCGATCTGCAGTCGTCGATCTCCGTTTTCCAGATCGTCATCCTGGGGCTGCCCATACAGGCTCAGAGCCACATCTACAACCGTCTGCTGATGACCATGGGGCGCGAGAGGTTGTTCATGCGCCTGGCCCTGACGGTTCTGTTCACCAACGTAGTGATGAACCTCCTGCTCATTCCCGTGCTCAAGTGGCACGGCGCCGCCATCACCACGGTGTTCAGCCTCCTGGTCGGCTACCTGCTATACCGTCGGTACGTCGCTCGGGTCGGCCTGCGCGTGCCCACGCGCCGCGGCCTGCTGGGGGCCGGCGCGGCGCTGGCGATCGCCTGGTTCGGCGCGGTGGCGCTCGCGCATCTGGCTGCGCCCGGGTGGGAAGTCACCTGGCGGGCGCTGCCGACCGGCGGCTGGTTCCCGTTCGTGGGCATGACCCTGTTGACGGGCGTGCTGTACGTGGCGGCTCTGTTCGCCCTGAGGGTCGTGGGCGTGGTGGACATGGCGATGATACGCGGTGCGCTGTCCGGGTCCGACGAGGATTGAAGGCAATGTGCTGGCGGGAATCTCTCAGAAATCCAACGTCGTCAGGCCTTCGCGCAGGGCGAACTTCGTCAGATCGGCCACGTTGCGCAGGCCGAGCTTGTTCATCAGGCGCAGGCGGTGGGTCTCGACGGTCTTGGCGCTGATGTTCAGGGCCCCGGCGGTGTCACGGGTGGACTTCCCCTCGGCGATCATTTGCAGGACCTCGCGCTCGCGGTTTGTGAGCAGGGACAGGCTCGACTTCAGATCGCCGCGGCCGTGCAGAAAGTCCTCCAGCACGGTGCCGGTGATGGCCGGGCTCAGGTAGTACTTGTCTTCCATGACCATGCGGATGGCCAGGACCAGCTCGTCCAGGGCGCAATCCTTGAGCAGGTAGCCCGAGGCGCCGGCGCGCAGCATCTCGAGGACGAAATTCTGGTCGCGGTGAACCGAGAGGGCGAGCACCTTCACGCCCCGGCAGTGTTTGGTGATCTTGCGTGCGGCCTCGATACCGTTCAATTCCGGCATGTTGATGTCCATGATGACCATGTCGGGATCCAGCTTGCGCGCCATGTCGAAGGCCTGGATGCCGTTGACGGCTTCGCCGACGACTTCCATGTCCTCCTGCAGTTCGAGCAGGGCCCGTAGCCCTTCGCGCAGAAGCTGATGATCGTCGGCCAGAAGTATCGTGGTACTCATGTCGGAAAGTATCCTCTCACTCGTGTGGGGGCGTTGGTAGCCCTGCGGATATGCGCAGGATGGTGTGTGTACCAGGCCCGAGAATCCGCATTAGTATAAGCGAACCACCCCGACTTCCCAAGTAATCTCGTGATCGAGCCGCCGGCGTCGCCGTTCGTGCGATCCCTGGAACGGGCCTTGCCAGATGACCATACGCATAACTAGATTGCAGGTTCACAGGGTTATCGTCTAGGAGGACGGATTCGACATGGTGCATCGCGTATTGACATCGCTGAGCGTCCTGGTCGCCGCGGCGCTGCTGTTCGGCGGCTGCGGCACGACCGTGACGACACACGTTCCCGACCCCGGTCCGGGTGACACTCTCTTTGCCGATCTGGAGTTCGGCGACGCCGCGACCTTCGACATCATCACTTGGAACATCGAGAACTTCACCAATGAAAATGACGCCAATCCCGCCGAACGGGTGCGGTATGTCATCGCCGCCATCAAGGCCTTCGGGGCAGACGTCGTCGCCGTGCAGGAGATAACCGACAACTTTTCCTTCCAGCAGGTATTGGCCGGTCTCGAGGGCTGGGACGGTTACCGGGACAACGAGTACTCGGGCTGGCAGAAGCTGGCCTACCTGTGGAACACGGCGACCGTCACGGTGACCGACGGGCCTTACAACATCTTCGGCTGGGACAGCAACTCCTTCCCGCGGCGTCCACTAGTCCTGGAGTGCACGTACGCCGGCCAGCCCCTGGTGATCGTCAACAACCACCTGAAGTGCTGCGGGGACGGCATCATCGCCGCCGACCCCGACCAGAACGGCGACGGTTGGATAGAGGACGAGGAGACGCGTCGTCTCAATGCCGTCATCCAACTAGATCAGTGGATCCGCGAAAACCATCCCGACGCTGCCGTGATCGTCCTCGGCGATCTCAACGACAAGCTGACCGACACGCCGTCCGCCAACGTGTTCAACGTTTTCCTGGACGCGCCAGACCTCTACGCCTTCGCCGACATGGCCCTGGCCACCGGCAGCTCGTCATACTGGTCATTTAGATACAGCAGCCATATCGACCACATCCTGGTGACCGACGAACTCTTCGGTCCGCTCGGCCAAGCCGCCACCGAGGTCAGGACATTCCGTATGGACAGTTACCTGGAGTCAGGTTGGGGCGAGTACGAGACCAACCTCAGCGACCACCTGCCCGTCGGTCTGAAGATTCCCCTGGGGCCCTGATCACACGTTATATCCTCTGCTCGACCTTTCCTCACGTTTCCCCACGTTTCCGCGCGCGTGCCGCTGTGTCTCCGGCGGGCGATGGTCAGATAATCCCTAAAAAAACACGCTCAAGGTTTCCGGCGGGGCAGCCGATATAGAAAACGAATCGCCACGGAAGGCGGTTGGAAAGGCCAGTAGGCCGGAAAGGAGTCTGTCATGGCCATAGAGGCAACTGGGGCGAGGCCCCACATGATGCTCCATCCGGCTCTGCAAACTCGGGGGAGCCCGAAATCACCCGAGGAGCAAGCCGGAGACATCAGTGTGACTCCCAAGTCGGAAGAAACGTCCGACGGCGAGTCCGGTGCTGAAGGCGGTCGCACGGAGCTGCATGGACGCAGCCACGTGCAGCAGACGCTTCATCATCTGGAACAATCCGTGAGGCAGCGGATCAAGGAGGCCCTCAAGGAGTCCGACTTCGATTCGCAAGCCCAAAACGACATCCGTGAGCTGGAACGTGGGTTCAAGGCGGACCTGAATGAAGTCTTCCACGTAGCCTCGGATAGTTCCGTTGTCGATGCGAGTCATCTCGCCGAAGGTGTGCGCGACGCCATTACAGCGCTCACCGATGGCCTGAGGATCACGCTCGACGGATTGTTGCCGCCGGTACCCTGGGAGGCAGAGATGCCGCCCTCGGCCGACGAAAGCGGAGCACAGGTAGTCGTACAGGACAAGAGCACAGGGCTGGATAAGCTAGCCTGAGCCGACGTCGCATAACGGTTTTGAACGGTTGACCCCCGTGGTTGGACCGGTGTTTCTGTTGTCCGGAGGTAGAATGGCGCCGGCGTGTCCGACGCCAGTGTCATCATCGAGATTGCCGGTTACGGGCCGAGAGGTCGCTCCGCCCGGCAGTGGTTCAGGGAAAGTGCCGATTGATTTAGCGCTTGGATGTGCCAATGTAGCAGGCAACCCACAAAGTCGGCTGCGTTCAGGAGTGTAATCATGGGTATCGTCAAGCGTCTGGTAAGCCGAGCGGCCGCAATGGTCCGGTCCCGGTATTACCACGGGGTCGTCGGCTCGCGTCGGATAATCGCGCATCCTCTGGCGAAGGGTAGACCGGGCATCGCCCTCGTCTCCCAGCCGGCTGTCGACCGCCCGGAACGCTTACAGATGGCGCAACGCCTGATCAAGGCCTATGCCCTCTCGGAGGCCGACCAACGCACTGCGGAACTGCAACCGCCGCAGGATGACCTGTGGATCGATCTCATCAATACGGAGTTCAAGCAACTCCTGCAGATCCTGAAGTCCGAGGATGTGGATGCGCTCTCGAAGTACCTGCTTCATTTCGGTGAACAGTACACCTGGTTCGGGGGATTGACACTGACCGTCGACGGGTTCAATCAGCAGCAAGATCCCTCGTCGATCGCTGTCAGTTACCTGGATAAACTGGTTTGCCTTGCGGAAGCGGAGGGTGTGTTGGCGCTGGAAAACCCCGAGCAGACGAAGCTGTGGGGGGAGAACCTTTATGTCGACGTCAACGAGCTCTTGGACGGTATCGAAAAGGCGATCGGCATTTCCGTAGCGCCGCCCGCCGGCGCGGTTCCCGTCACGGGAATCGACACGAATCGCGGTCCCCTGCATTACCGGCACTTCAACTCGCTCTACGCGGCTCTCCGGATCAAGGCCCTTTTACCCGATAAAGGAGCGGTTTGCGAGTATGGGGGCGGCCTGGGCATAGTCGCCTATTATGCGCATAAACTCGGTTTCCGGGATTACACCATTTTCGATCTGCCGCTCGTCAACGTGTTCTCCGGCCACTTCCTGATGAGCACCCTTGGCGCCGAGGCCGTATGCCTGTACGGCGAGGACAGCCGCGCGACGGCAGTCAACGTCCTTCCCTATTGGCAATGCATGTCCGTGTCTGACGGAGCCTATTCCCTGGCGCTCAACCAGGATTCGTTTCCCGAGATCGACCCGCAACTGGTGCGCGAATATATCCGGCAAATAGAGAGAACGACCGCCAAGTACTTCTTCAGTATCAACCAGGAAGCGCAGGCCTCGATGGGCTCCCAGAAACAGAATTCCGTACCGGCCCTGATGCGCGGCTTCGCTGACTTTCACCGGGTGTATCGCATGAAGTATTGGATCAGGGAAGGGTACGTCGAAGAATTGTACGAGCTCCGGCGCTGACGGTGAGGAGACTCCATGCGCGCCATGATCCTGCACAAGCCCGGTGAGTCCCTGCAACTCGAAACCATCCCCGACCCCGTCCCGTCACCCGGTGAACTGCTCATCCGCGTCAACGCCTGCGGCGTGTGCCGCACCGATCTGCACGTGGTCGACGGCGACCTGACCGAGCCTGTCCTGCCCCTGGTGCCCGGACACCAGATCGTCGGCCGCGTGGTGGCGCTGGGCGAGGGCGTGACCGGTTTCGCGCCCGGCGACCGCGTGGGCGTGCCCTGGCTCGGCGGCAGCTGCGACGCGTGCCGTTTTTGCGCCTCGGGGCGCGAGAATCTCTGCGACGGCGCCGTCTACACCGGCTACCAGTGCCACGGCGGCTTCGCCGAACTCTGTACGGCCGACGCCCGCTTTGCCTTTCCCGTCCCCACCGACTATCCCGACCTGCAGGCCGCGCCCCTGCTCTGCGCCGGACTGATCGGCTGGCGCGCCTACCGCATGTGCGGCGACGCGCGGCGTATCGGCTTATACGGCTTCGGCGCCGCCGCCCACATCATCGCCCAGGTGGCGCGCTGGCGGGACCGCGAGGTCTACGCCTTCACGCGGCCGGGCGACGAGGACGGCCAGGCCTTCGCCCGCTCGCAGGGCGTCGTGTGGGCCGGGCCGTCGGACGAACCGGGCCCAGTGCCCCTGGACGCCGCCATCATCTTCGCACCGGCCGGCGAGCTGGTGCCGGCGGCCCTGCGCGCGGTCGACAAGGGCGGCGTGGTGGTCTGCGCCGGCATCCACATGAGCGAGATCCCGGCCTTCCCCTACGAGATCCTCTGGATGGAACGCACGCTGAAATCCGTGGCCAACCTCACGCGGCGGGACGGGGAGGAATTCCTGGCCGTCGCGCCGCAGGTGCCGGTGCGCAGCGAGGTGACGGCGTACCCGCTGGAAAAGGCCAACGAGGCGCTGGACGACCTGCGTCACGGGCGGTTCGACGGTGCGGCGGTGATCACGCTAAAGTGACGATCCGACCTGGTCCCTGCTCGCCGGCCAGGGCGGTGAAGAGCAGTACGAGCTTGACGCGGCGGTCCGGCCGGGCGGCCGCGAGCGCTTCCCCGTACATCTCCATCTGAGGGCGGTAGTGATCGACCACGGCGTCGAGCTGGGCGTCGGTGACGCGGTTGGACTTGTAGTCGATCACGACGCACTCGTCGTCGGTCAACAGCAGCCGGTCCACCGTGCCGAGGATGCGCGTCTCGGTGCCGGCGGCGTTGCGACGGCGGCGGGCGATGAGCGGCGCCTCGCAGAGGGCGTCCCCGTCCGCGGGGCGGAAGATCCAGTCGTGGGTGGGATTCTCGAAGACCGCACACGCCTCCTCCCAGGCAGCGCCGGCACCGGCGGGCATGATACCCCGTTCGGCGGCCCGCTGGAGCCAGGCGTGGACCTCCGTGCCGTGGGAGCGGGCCGTCTCGCGGGCGTCGTCGTCGCGCTGCGGATCTTCACCTGCGCCGTCGGTGGTCTCGGGTGCGGCGAGGCGGCTGTCGGGCTCGTGGTCCGGTCCTTGTCCGGCCGGCAGGGGCGGCGGGTCGCCGGCGTGAGAGGGTGAAATGATGTTCAGCAGCGGTGTCCAGCCGCAGGGCTCCCAGCTGCGCGGTGTGTCCGCGGGGTCGCTGACGCCGGCGGGCGCGGGCGTGTCGCCCGCAGCGGCCTCCAGCCAGGCCGGCGTCTCGTCGTGACCGCGCGGGCCGTCGGCAAGCCAGCCCGTAAAGCTGGGGGCGTCCTTGCTGCGCGAGGGGGCCGCGCCCACCAGGACCAACTCGTCGCGGGCGCGGGTCATGGCCACGTAGAGCAGGTTGGCCTGTTCGCGGCGGGTCTCGGCCTCGGCGCGAGCGGCGGCCTGCGCCACGGGGGTGGTCGCTCCGTCCTGGCCGTGCGTCTTGCGCAGACCGGTCACCAGGGGGCCGGACTCGCCGTGGTGTGCGGCGAGGACGACGCGCTCGGGACCGCGCGTCATGGGGTCGGCGTGGTCCACCAGCAGGACGAAGGGGGCCTCGAGTCCCTTGGCGCCGTGGATGGTCATCATGCGGACGCGCCCCTGGTCGGTGTCGGGCAGGACCGCCTCCTCCTGGTCCTCCCGCACGGCCGCGCGTTCGACCTTCGCCAGGAAACCGCGCAGGGACGGGAAGGGTGAACGGTCCAGGTCCAGGGCCAGGTCGTGCAGACGGAGCAGGTTGTAACGGGCCTGCTCGCCCAGGGCGGACGCGAACCGGTCGGGGGCCCGGACTTCCCGGTACACGCGCCGCAGCAGACGATGCACCGCTTCGTTGCCCACGCGATCGAGCCAGCCTTTCAAGGTCGCCGCCGTGCCGGACAGGGCTACCGGCGCCTGGTCGGACTTCAGGGTCTGCCACAGGGATCCGCGACCGCCGCCGCGAGCCAGGCGGGCGGCCAGCAGGGTCTGGAAAACGTCCTCGGGCGTGCGGAACAGGGGCGAGCGCAGCACGCCGCACAGGGCCGCGTCGTCGGCGGGGAAGACCAGCCAGCGCAGCAACAGCAGCAGGTCCTGCACCTCGCGGCTGCGGGCCAGCGCGCCCCGGCCGGCGGGTACGAGGGGTATGCCGGCGCGGCGCAGCGCAGTCTCGTAGGCGGCCAGATGGGTGCGTGTGCGGGCCAGCAGCAGGATGTCGCCGTAGCGTGCCGGGCGCTCGGTGTCGTTTTCGCGGACGCGGCCCTCGCGCAGGATGCGCCGCACCACCTTCACGGCGCGCGCGGCCGCCGCTTCGTGGGCGTTGCCGAATCCCTCGGCCTCGACCGGCGCGGTGATCAGCACCCGACCGGTCCCGTCGTCGCGGTAGGGGATCTGGGCGGCGGCCTCGGCCTCGCCTGGCGGCAGCAGGTCCGAGAGCGGTTTCGCCCCGAAGAGTTCGCTCACCGTCTCGACCACCGCCGGCAGGCTGCGGAAGTTTGTCGGCAGGGTGAGCGACGGTTCCTCGGTCATTTCCGCGAGCCAGGACTCCACCTCGCCGAAGATCACCGGCCGCGCACCGCGGAATCCGTAGATGGACTGCTTCACGTCGCCCACGAAGAAGGCAGAACGGGGCCGACCGTCCTCGGCCTGGCCGGCCAGGAACTCCTCGGCGAAGGGCTGCAGCACTTCCCACTGGTTGCGGTTGGTGTCCTGGAACTCGTCCACCAGCAGGTGGTCGAGCTGGGCGTCGAGACGGTAGAGGATCCAGGGACCAACTTCGATGTCCTGCACCAGGCGCCAGGCCAGACGCTCCAGGTCGTGGAAGTCGAGGCAGCGGTCGCGGCGCTTCAGGTCCGCGTAGTGGTCCAGGGCGCGCAGCCCGAAACGCAGCCAGAGCGTGTTGCGACGGAACAGCTCGAGCAGGTCGGCCTGGGCGAGCAGGTCGCGCAGGGGGGCGGCCGCGCTCGCCATGGCCTCGCGCTTGGCCGCCTTGTTCTCCTTGCGCCCCACGTTGCCGCCGATCTTGACGGTTCCCTTGCTCGCGTCGAAGACGAGGGACCGCATGCGGTCGAGCGCGTTCGCGACGTCGCCGCCGTCGGTCAGGGCGTCCGCGCAGGCGGTCATGATCTCGCGCCGCTCGCGGACCATTTTGTCGTAGCCGGCGGTGGCGCCGTCGCCTTCCACCGCGGCGACGTCGTCCATGCCGCCGGCCGCGTACTCCCGCGCCGTCGCGATGGTCGGACCGCGCAGGTCCTCGCAGGTCGGCGCCGCGTATCCCGCCAGGGGCGTACCGTCGAAGATGTGCTCCGCCAGGTCGGCCGTGAGGGCGGGCAGCAGGTCCGCGCGCCGGTCCTCGCACGACTCGTTCGCCGCGGCGCCGGCCACGCGATCGCACCAGCGGTCCAGTGCCAGCCGCGCGTGCTCGATCCCGCGCAGCAGCTTGCGCGCGGCGGCGGGGTCAGGCGCGAGCGCGGCCAGATCGGCGCCGGCGTCCTTCTCGCGGCCGAGGTCGGTCTCGAGCCCGGCCAACGCCTCGTCCCACAGGTCGTCCGTGTTCTCCAGCACGGTGAAGGTCGGATCCACGCCGGCCTCGTCCGCGAAGCGCTTCAACAGGGTCTGGCAGAAGGTGTGGATGGTGCCGATGAGCAGGCCGGACGCGTCCTCGAGCACCTCTTCGAAGACCAGCGCGGCCCGGTCCAGCTCCGTCGGCATGGGCGGGCGCCCGAGCAGGGATTCGAGCTCAAGCGTCAGACCGTTGCGGTCCAGCCGGGCCAGGGTGCCCAGTTGCTCGCGCAGCCGCTCCTTGATCTCCACGGCCGCCTTGCGCGTGAACGTCAGGGCGACCACGCTCTTCAGGGGGGCCTTGACGAGCAACAGGCGCACGATCCGGTCGACGAGCACCTTGGTTTTGCCCGAGCCGGCCGAAGCGCGCAGCGTGACCGAGCGCGCGGGGTCGGCCGCGCGGCGCTGGATCTCGGTGGCCTCGCGGGAGGCGCGTCGGCGACGGTCGTCGCTCATGGCGTGGCCTCCTCGCCGCTCGCGGCACCCTGCTCGTCGATGCGACAGGCGCCCCGCCACGGGCAATAGCGGCAAGGCGCGTCCTGGTGATCGGGATCCAGGTCCGGCGGGATCAAGCCGTAGGCGTGTTCACGATCCGCCATGGCCAGGGACGTCGCCAGCACCACGCCGCCGTCGCGGATCAGATCGTGATCCGCGCGCAGGTGCGGCTTGCTCGGGTCGCAGCCCACCTTGCCCGGTTTGAGACCGTAATAGGATCCGGTGAGCGAGGCGTCCACGGGCGCCCCGTCCACACGGCCCAGACGCACGGCCAGGGCGTAGACCACCAGCTGCAGATCCGCACCCTCGGCCACCTTCCTGGGGGTGGGCGTGTCGCCGGTCTTGTAGTCGATCACGTGGACCGACGCGCCGTCGACGCCCAGATCGACCCGGTCGAGGCGACCCTGGCAGGTGATCGCCGCCGCGTCGTCGTCCAGCGGGAGCGGCGCGGCGCCCTGCGCCGAGAGCCAGGCGTGCAGCTCGCCGAGTGTGAAGGCGAAACCGCTTTCGCGCGCGAGACCGCGGCGGTCGGCGGCGTACGCCAGTTCCATGTCGACGATGTCGTCGGCCATGGCCAGGAAGGCGGCTGCCCACAATCTCCGTTGGGCTACGTCGCCGATCCGGGCGCTGAAGGCCTCGCGCGTGTCGAGCCGCAGGGCGGACAGGGCCGCGTCGCGGTCCTTGGCGAGCAGGGCCCGCGCGCCCGGACCGTCGTCGCGCAGGAAGCGGCGCATGGTCTCGTGGGCGACGCTCCCGTAATCCTTTTTTTGCAATTCCTCGAAAACGCGCTCCTGCTCGCGCAACCCGTAGCCCTTCTCCAGCAGGAAACGATACGGGCAGTCCCGGTAGATGCTCAGGGCCGAGTAGCTGAGGCGTGTCAGAGGCCGGCTGCGCGCGTGGACCGGACGTGCCCGGGGTTCCGACGCGAAGGCGGACTGGGCGGTGTCGGTCGTGTCCGCCGCCTCCGCGCACCAGAGGGACGCTCGCGGCGCGACCTCCGGCGGTGTCGCCGTCGCCAGCAGCAACCGGCCGACCAGGGGCGACGGCAGGGCCGGCTGCCCGTCCCGTTCGCGGGACCAGGTCACCACCACGCGTCGGCCGTTGTGCAGCAGCCGCAGGAAAAGCTCGGCGTCGAGGCCCAGGTCCCAGCGCCAGTCGGGCAGACCGTGACGTTCGCGCCAGGGCCGTCCCAGCAAAAGGGTGCGGCTGCGCGGCTCGTCGGGGAAGACGCCCTCGCCCAGGCCGGCGACCACCAGCAGGTCGTAATGCTCGAGCCGTGCTTCGAGCAGGCCGGTGACCTGGACCGGCAGGTGGACGGAGCGATGGGGACGCACCAGTTCCTGACCGAGCAACCGGGCCAGCATGGCGGCGAACTCGGCCGCTGAGAGGGGGGGCACGCAGTCGCTCGCGATGTCCAGGTCGTCCAGCAGCCGCAGCAGCGCCCGCCGGGCGGGACGCGGCTTGTCGAGCCCGGGCAACGCTGTCGTGTCTAGGAGCGGCGTGTCGGGCGCGGCGCGCAGCCAGGCCTCGCGCAGGGCGGAAAGGTGGGTCGACATCGGCGCTGGCTCGCTCTTGGCCAGGCGCAACAGGTCGCCGAGCGCTCCTTCCAGATCGTCCATCAGACGGGTCATCTCGGGCTGGGCTTCGGGCCAGGCCGCGCGTACGTCGGCGTCCCGCTTTTCCGCGCGGGCGCGCAGACCGGTCATGCCTCTTGCGACCATCCGGCCGCGCAGCAGCTCCTTCTCGAAGCTCAGGGAGCGGCTCCGGTGCTCGGCGCGCTCGCGGCCGAAGGAGACCAGGGGATGGGTCAGCAGTTCCAGCAGCGGCTCGGCGTGTCCGTCGGTCTGCGCGGTTCGCAGCAGCGCCCAGACGAGCCGGCCGTCGGCGTGATTCGATAGGGGTTCGCCGTCGGTGGCGTCCAGGTCGAGCCCGGCGTCGGTCAGCTGATCGGCGATGCGTCGGGCGAGGACGCGGTCGGCGGTGGCCACGGCGATGCGGCTGCGCGGTTCGCGGCGCAGCCGGTCGATCACCAGATCGGAGACCAGACGGCTTTCCTGTTCGGGGTCCGGACAGGGGTGCAGCAGGGGCAGCCCGGCCGGTGCAAGAACGGCAGCCGGCTCGTCCAGACCGGCCAGGCGGTCGAGATAGGGCCGCGAGTCTCGTCCCAGAGAGGGGGGATCGGTCTTCATGAGCCGGGCGGCGGCATGCCGGTCGGGCGAAAGGGGATGGGTGGGCGCGTCCGCGTCGCTGAAGGCGGCCAGGTAGAGGCGCGTCAGGTGATCGGCACCCGCCGTGGGGCTCACCAGGTGGGCGTGTTCGGCGCCGCGCGCGGCGGTGCGGATCAGACGGGCGGTCAGGGGCGCCAGGTCAGAGAAACCGGCCGCGAAGAGATCATTCACCGGTGCGCCGGGCCAGCGGTCGGCGGCGTGGGCCGCGTCGATGACCTCCCGTTCGCGATCGAGGGCGTCGCGGGTGATGACGCTCCGATAGAGTCGCCAGGTCTCGCGTACCCGCGCCACGTCGCGGATCTGGAGCTCCGTCGCGGTCGGCCCGCCGTCTTCCAGGGCGTCCGGATCCAGTTCGTGCCGGCGCAGCTCGTCGAAGATGCGCACCAGCTCCTCCGCCATGCCCGTGGCTGCGCCCGGTCGATCCCGCAACCAGTCCAGACCGTTCAGCCGGGGGGCCAGCACCGCGGCGCGCAGGGCCTGCGGGACGGTTGCGGGCGCCAGCTCGGCCATCCGCTCGGCCAACTGCTCCACCAGCGTGGACGGGGTCGCGACGGCCGGCAGCAATAAACCGTCGCCTCCGCTCGCCGCCAGCAGCGCGTGACGCAGCGAACCGCAGGCGCGCGAGGAGGGCAGCAGTACCAGGGCGCGCGGCAGGCGGTCGCCGCAGACGTCGAGCAGCAGCCGGGCCAGGCCGGGCAGGAAGGGTTCGTGTAAAGCGAGAGTGTGACGGTTGAACATCGTCGCGCCATCCTAAACCCGCGTCATGCCACAGGCAAACGAAACCACCCCCCGGATGCTCCGGGGGGCGGTTCGAGACACCGGGTGGTGTCGTTGTCCTCGACTAGCGCTCCAGCAGCTTCTGACTCTCGATCACGCGCTTGATCGTCTCCGCGTTGAGTACCTTGAACTCCACGCGGCGGTTGCGGGCGCGTCCCTCGGCCGTGGCGTTGTCGGCCACGGGCAGCGACTCGCCGTAACCGACGACCGTGTACTGCTCGGAGTTGATGTCCGGGAACCTGGAACCCAGGTAGTCGAGCACCGCTTGGGCGCGTTTCTCCGACAGCTTCTGGTTCAGCTCATCGGAGCCCTGGGCGTCGGTGTGTCCGCCGATCTCCACGCGCAGTTCGGGCCAGTTGATCAGCGTCTCGCCGATCTTGAGCAACTCGCCGAAGCTCTTGGTCTTCAGCTCGTCGGAGCCGGATCCGAAGGTGACCAGCGAGGTGCGGATCATGCCGGTGTCGAGCAGTTCGGTCTCGGTCGCGGTGATGGCGATGGGGCAACCGGTCTCGTCCACCTGCAGGTGCGAAGGCGTGTCGGGGCACTGGTCCAGTCCGTCGAGGGCGCCGTCGCCGTCGCTGTCGGACGGGCAACCGGAGTCGTCGATGGTGGCGCCGGCCGGTGTGTCGGGACATTGGTCGACCCCGTCGAGGACGCCGTCGCCATCGCTGTCGGACGGGCAGCCGGAGTCGTCGATGGCGGCGCCGGCGGGCGTGTCGGGGCAGCGGTCGAGCCCGTCGAGGACGCCATCGCCGTCGTTGTCGCTCGGGCAACCCGTGGCATCGACGATCGCGCCGGTCGGCGTGCCGGGACACAGGTCTTCGCGGTCGCGCACGCCGTCGAGGTCGGTGTCCCTGCTGCCGTGCCCGAAGCCGAACTGCAGGCCGGCGGTCACGATGAGGTTGTGGGTCTGAGCGCCGTCATTGCCGAAGCCCATCATCAGATCGCTCATCACGTTACGCACCTCGAGGCGCAGGTCGCGACGATTGACGTCGCCGCCGCCGAGGCGGATCTTGAGGCCCGCGCCGGCTTCCCAGCCGTTCAACCTGGCCTCGCCGTTGCCGAACCAGTCACCCTTGGTGTTGAGATGGGCCCAGCCACCGGTCAGATAGGGATTGATGCCTGAGCGGGGCCTCAGGTTCAGGACCAGATCCAGGCCGGTGTGGTGGATCTCGGCCGCGTCCAGCGAGCGTGTGGTTTTCGTGTAGCCGTAGGTGGCTTCCACGCCCAGCCAGGGGACAAAGAGGACGGCGGCGCGGGCGCCGTAGATCAGGTCGTCCTCCAGACCGATCTCGTCGGACCAGATCGTCTGGCCGGCGTAGGGGCTGATGGTGAAGATGGAATAATCTCCCCAGTCATCGTCGGCGCGGGCCGACGGCGACACGAGCAGCAGCAACATCACCAGCAGCACGAGCCTGTCGAGAGTGGGTTTCATGGTCCAAGCCTCCTTGTCGATAGTATCGGAAGTATAAAGGAGACGTTTCGGATGACAAGCGATGAAAAGCTCGTCATCACCGCAGTAGGCGACTCAAGAACAATTCGGGTTAACAGATTCCCCGCCATTCACTTCTCCCCACAGCGCCGAACATGTTCCGGCGCTTTCTCGTCCAGAAATCTGTCAAGTCACCCCCCTGGACTGCCGATCCCAGTATGGAATCGGCTACTTGGATACCGAGCGCCCGTTGAGGAGACGTAATTGGTGGGCAAGGGTACGGACATGTTGACACGCGAAGCGCACCGCGCCGGCGACTTGCCGTCGGACGCCGCGGCGTGGTTCGCGTCCTTGCGGGGCATGGCGCCGGATGATGCGGCGCTCGCGTTGCGTGTCCACGAGGATCTCGACGCGTCCGACCTGAACATGGCCCAGCACGAGATCGTCTGGGTGGTCGATTTCGAGAACCATCGGCTATGCGGCTTGACCTCCGCCGCCGAATGCGTTTACGGACGTCCCTACGCCGAGCTCCTGGCATCACCGGGGCTGCTGTGGGAGGCGATCCACGACGAGGACCTCACCGAGTTCACCGCTTTCTTCGCGAACTGCGCCGACGACCAGGTGTCCGTCCGCACCTTCCGTATCACGCGACCCGACGGCGAGATCCGGTATCTGTCCGAGCGCGCCGTGCTGGTGCGCGACGAGCACGGCAAACCCGTCCGCGCCAAGGGCATGCAGATCGACGTCACCGACGAGCGCCGCCTTGCCGACACCCTGAACCTGTTCCGCTTCTCGATCGACAAGGCCAAGGACGCCATCTTCATCATGGATACCGAAGGATGTGTCCTGGAGGTGAACGAGGCCGCCTGCTATTCCCTGGGCTACGACAGGAGGGAACTCGTCGGCATGACGGTCTCGGAGTTCGACGTCGACTTCACTCCGGAGACGGTCCAAGAGGTCTTGGAGCGACTGCGCAGAGAGGACTGTGCTTTGCTCGAGGGGCAGTACAAGTGCCGGGACGATCGCGTCTTTCCCGTCGAGATCTCGGCGAACCTCTTCGAAATCAACGACCGGGAATTCATCTGTGTCTTCGCCCGCGACACGACCAAGCGCAAGGCTGCCGAGGCGGAGCATCGCGAGCGCGTCGCCCGTCTGGAGAGGCACAAGAAGGCTTTCGAGAGACTGTCCAGCGATTCAGGCGCGCACAGGGGGGAACACCGCGCCGCCCTGAAGAGCATTTGCGAGACCGGGGCCCACGCCCTGGAGGTGGAGCGGACCAGCGTCTGGCTGCTCGACGAGGCGCAGGAGACCCTGCGCTGCGAAAACCTGTTCGTGCGCTCATCGAACGAGCACCAGGACGATATCGTTCTCGACGCCGGACAGTATCCGGCCTACTTCGACGCCATCAGGAACACGCACCTGGTGGATGCCCATGCGGCCATGACCGACCCGCGCACCAGCGAATTCACCGCGGACTACCTCAAGCCGTTTGGCATCACGTCGATGCTCGACGTCTCGATCCGCATGTCGGGCCGCCTGGTGGGCGTGGTCTGCTTCGAGCACGTGGGCCCGCCGCGCACCTGGTCTTCGGATGAGGCCGCCTTCGCCGGCACCATCGCCGAGCACGTGGCCCATCTGATGGAACGATGCGAGCGGCAACGGCGCGAGGCCGAGCTGAGCGAAGAGCGCCGCAGGCTCGAGACGCTGATCAGCAGTCTGCCGGGCATGGCCTTCCGCATCCGCAACGCCGACGATTGGCCCGTGGAGTACATCAGCGAAGGCAGCACCGCACTGACCGGCTGGACACCATTCGATCTCATCGGGAACAGGAACGTGCGCCACATCGACGTGGTCCATGCCGACGACCAGAATATGGTCTGGGAGGTCATGGACGACGCCCTGCGCAACCACCACGCCTACGAGATCGAGTACCGGATCATCACGAAACAGGGTGAGGAAAAGTGGGTCTGGGAGAAGGGCCAGGGCGTCTACAACGAACAAGACGAGCTGGTGGCCGCCGAAGGGTTCGTGACTGATATCTCGGGACGCATCCGCGCCGAGCAAGCCATGCGGGACAGCGAGTTCCGGCACCGCGAACTGTTCAACAACATGCGCTCCGGCGTGGCGGTCTTCGAGACCGACGGCGGTGTCAATTTCCGTTGCACCGACCTGAACAAGGCCGGCGAGCGCATCGACGGCCTGCATAAGCTCAACACCATCTCCAGCGACGCCCGCGAGGTCTTCCCGGGATTCGAGCAGTGCGGCCTGCTGGACGTCGTGAAACGGGTCTGGAACACCGGCGAACCCGAGCGCGTGGAAGCTTTCGTCTACTGCGACGACTGGGGCGAAAGCTGGCGGGAGGCCTACGTCTATAAGCTGCCAAGCAGCGAGATCGTCCTGGTCTACGAGGACGTGACCGAGCACATGAAGCGTCAGGCGGACCTGCGCCTGAAGCAGTTCTCCATCAACCAGTCCAACGACTCGGTCTTCTGGATCGCACGGGACGGCTCCTTCATCGACGTGAACGAGACGGCCTGCACCAACTACGGGTACACGCGCGAAGAGCTGCTGTGCCGGGGCGTCTTCGATCTCACCGACGAGTACACGCCCGAGAGTTGGGAACAGAGATGGCAGGAGGTGAGCAAGGTCGGTTTCCTGCGCAAGGAGGGGCAGCACGACGCCAAGGACGGCAAGCGGTTCCCGGTGGACATCGCCATCAATCACCTGGAGTTCGAGGGCCGCGAGTACTTCTGCGCGCTGGTGCGCGACATCACCGCCCGCAAGGCGGCGGAGGAGCACATCAACAGCCTCAACCAGTCGCTCGAGAAGAGGGTCGAGGAGCGGACTGCGGAACTGCGCGACAGCCGCGAGAAGTATCGACTGCTGATCGAGAGCCTGCGCGAGAAGTATATTTTCTACTCTCTCGCGCCCGACGGTAAGTACACCTACATCAGCCCGTCCCTGGGTCATGTGCTTGGCTATGAGACCCAGGGCCAACAGTCCTCGGACGTGTTGCAGTGGATCGACGCGTCGCATAGGGGCGAAGTGGTGAAGAGCACTCAGCTCTGCCTACAGGGCGTGGAACAGCCGGCTTTCGAGGCCGAGGTCCGGCACCGGGACGGCAGCCTGCGGGTGCTGGACGTCCTGCAGGTACCGGTTTGCGACGAGCATGGGAAAGTGCTCTCCGTCGAGGGCATCGCCCACGATATAACCGACAGCAAGCGCGCCTACGAGATGATCCGCGATCAGCAGGACCAGCTGCTCGAGTCGGAGAAGATGGCGGCTCTGGGCAGCCTGGTGGCGGGGGTCGCCCACGAGATCAACACGCCGGTGGGCATCGGCGTCACGGCGGCGTCCCATCTCCAGGAGAGGATCGAGCATTACCACGGGCTCTACGATTCCGGCAAACTCCGCCGCTCGGAATTCGAGGCCTTCCTGCAGGAAAGCGGTGACTCCGCCCGCATGATCATGTCGAATCTCGACAAGGCCGCGCAGCTGATCCAGGGTTTCAAGGGTGTCGCCGTGGACCAGACCGGCGAGGGCCGGCGTCAGTTCGACCTGAAGCAGTATCTGGACGAGGTCCTGCTCAGCCTGCGCCCCGAGTTCAAGCGGACCGGTCATACGGTGACCCTGTCCTGCGACGAGGGCATCCTGGTGGACAGCTATCCCGGCGCGGTCTCCCATACCATCACGAACCTGGTCATGAACTCCCTGATCCACGGCTTCGACGGCCGCGAAAAAGGCGAGATCACGATCGAAGCCGAAGCCGACGGCGAGAACGCCACCCTCGTCTTCAGCGACAACGGCGTCGGCATGACCAAGGAGATCCGTCGACAGATCTACGATCCGTTCTTCACGACCCGGCGCGGCCAGGGCGGCAGCGGACTGGGCATGCACGTGGTCTACAACTCGGTTACGAATTCGCTGGGCGGGAGTATCTCCTGCGCCAGCAGCCCCGGCGAGGGCGCGACTTTCACCATAGAGTTCCCCCTGCGGAACGGGAGCGGCGATGACGCGGCTCGATGACAACATCAATTTCGCCGACGAGGACATGCTCTTCGCGCCGGAGGAGTCCGCGCAGGACAAGGCGCCGGAGGCCGCCAAGGCCGCCTGGAAGCTCTTGATCGCGGACGACGACGAAGAAGTGCATACCCTGACACGGCTGGTCCTCTCCGGCTTCGTCTTCGAGGGACGCGGGCTCGAGTTCCTGAGCGCCCACTCGGGCCGGGAGACCGTCGAGATGTTGCGCGAGCACCCGGACACCGCGCTGGTCCTGCTGGACGTCGTGATGGAGAAGGACGATGCCGGGCTGCAGGCGGTCCGCAAGGTCCGGCGCGACCTGGAGAATCATTTCGTCCGCATCATCCTGCGCACCGGCCAGCCCGGCCAGGCGCCGGAGCAGGAGGTCATCTCCTCCTACGACATCAACGACTACAAGGCCAAGACCGAGCTGACCTCCCAGAAGCTCTACACGACCGTGACCGCGGCGTTGCGGGCCTACCGCGATCTGCGTACCATCGAGAGCCAGCGGTCCGGTCTTGAGAAGGTGAACATCGCCTCGCGGTGTCTGTTCGTATGCCAGAACACCGACGAGTTCGCCATCGAGGTCATGGACCAGATGGCCGTGTTGCTCTCTGCGAGCGAGGTGGGTGAGTGTCCCGCGGTGAGCGGCATCCT
The DNA here is from genome assembly GCA_964389015.1 of uncultured Fibrobacteraceae bacterium. Classification (GTDB taxonomy): domain Bacteria; phylum Krumholzibacteriota; class Krumholzibacteriia; order LZORAL124-64-63; family LZORAL124-64-63; genus JAHIYU01. Next base: position 24,161 of record CAYMCR010000020.1, read on the forward strand.
GACCGAATGTGAAGACGACATCGGCACCGTGGTCGTCGGCCTGGGGCGTTATGCAGCGGCTACGGGCAAGGTGGCGCGTGAAGTGCTCACCGAGGAAGACCGCACACTCCTGCGACTGGCGAGGAACGAACGCGCCGAGCACATGGTGGACGGCGGCTACGCCTGCTATCTGAAGTCGCGCGGCGGCGTCGAGGGTATGATCCTGCTGCGCGGCGAGAACGAGCTGTCGGACATGCAGCGCGACCTGGTACGCACCTACGCCGCGAACATGCGCGTTGCCTACGACAACATCCATCTCAACCGGGAGATCAAAGATACACAGAAGGAAGTCATTCATACGCTCGGCGAAGTGGTCGAGAGTCGCTCGCAGGAGACGGCCAATCACGTCAAGCGCGTGGGGCGGCACTCGTATCTGCTGGCGAGGCTTGCCGGACTCTCCGAGGAGGAGGCGAGCCTGCTGCGCATGGCGGCGCCCCTGCACGACGTCGGCAAGATCGGTATTCCGGACGCCATCCTGAACAAGCCGGGCAAGCTGACTGAGCGCGAGCGCGAGATCATGCAGACCCACGCCGAGATCGGCTACATGATCCTTGGCAACTCCACCCGGCCCGTCTTCAAGGCCGCCTCGATAGTGGCCCACGAGCATCATGAGAAGTGGAACGGCAGCGGGTATCCGTGCGGGATGTCCGGCGAGGATATCCATATCTTCGGTCGTATCGTGGGCTTGGTGGACGTCTTCGACGCTCTCAGTCACGAGCGCGTCTACAAACCCGCCATGCCCCTCGAGAAGTGCCTGGAGATCATGCGCGAGGAAAGCGGACGCCATTTCGAACCGCGCCTGGTGGAACTCTTCCTCGAGCACCTGGACGAGTTCTTGGTGGATTGCGAAACGCAGGAACCAGGCGAAGCATCACAACCTGCCCCCGTTCTCGTATAACCCGCCTCTACGACAACGCCCATCGCCACCCGGCATGCCGCCGCCATGACGCCGCCGGCAACTGTCGGCCGCCCTGGAAGTTCGCTGAACTACCTGCGTATGAGATCCCTGGCGGCGGCGGTATTAGATTTCGAGGAGAGACAAGGCGCGGTCGATGTCCTCGGGTCGCAGGTAGACCACATAGCCATACCCCTTGCACCCGTCGGTGATGCCGCTGGAGGAGGCCACGTTGATGCCCGCGTCGTAGAGTCGTCGGTGGATATCCACGAGAGCGCCGAGTTCGTCGTCGCCCTGGATGAGCAGGGCGCGGTGGGGGCCGTTGAGATCGAGGCCGCTGCCGTCCAGCGCCTCGATAAGGTTGTCAGGGTCCTCCGGGAAGAGGGCCAGCTGCGTCGACGAGGCTGAGCCGGGAATGACGTGGAAGACGAGTAGGTCGACACCCCGGTCGGCCAGTTCCTTGAGTACGCGGCACGCTTCGCCGGGCCGGTCCGTCACCTTGACATAGTAGTAATCGATGGCGCGGATGGTCCTGGGCATCGACTCCCCCTCGGTTTCTCGCTTCGCGTGCAATGGACGGCCGGTAAGTGCGAGACAAGTCTAACAATAGCCACGAGAGCATCCTACCACAAATTTATCGCTTGGGGGCAAGGCCGCCGTTGGCGTGCTCCGGACCTGTCTGCACGGTGTGGAGTATGCTATATTCGGACCGATCGCTTGGCCGGCTCGAGGTGATTGATGCGGGTTGTACGAGGCTTCCGACCGACGGTGGAGACCAGCATGAAGGACATGAAGAAGACCAAGGCGGAGCTCGTGGCGGAAGTGCGCGCACTCCGTGAGCGTCTGGCGCGCGCCGAGACGACCCTGGGGCAGACCGACGAACGCCTGCGTTCGGTGATCGATCTGGTGCCCGTCATGGTCTGGGAATTGGACGCCGAGGGCATCATCACGCTCTCGCAGGGCAGGGCTCTGGAGATCCTGGGCTTCGCGCCGGGAGAACTGGTCGGCGTCGATGCCAAGAAGATGTTCGGCACCGACTCCCTGATGTCCGCCGACATCCACGAGATGCTCTCTGGCAAGGAGATGACGACCACGCGCGTGATCGCCGGGCGTCTCATCGAGTCGCGACACGTTCCGGTCTTGGACGAGAACGGGAAAGTGGCGCGCGTGATCGGCGTCGGCATCGATATTACCGAGCAGCGCGAAGGCGAGGTGAGTCTGCGGGAGCTTTCGGAAAGGTATTCCCTGGCCCAGAAGATCGCCCGCCTCGGCAGCTGGGAATGGGACCTGCGCGACGGCCGTCAGAACTGGTCCGAAGAGAACTACGGGATCTTCGGCGTCTCGCCGGAGGCGTTCACGCCCAGCTTCGACTCCTTCCTGGAATTCGTTCATGACGAGGATCGCCACCGCTTCCGGGCTTCCCTGAACCGGGCCCTGACCGATGCCGACACCGGCTTCGACTCGACGCACCGTATCGTCCTGCACGACGGCGCGGTCCGCCATCTCCATACCCGCGGCGAAGTCGTGCGCAAACCGGGCGGCAAACCTCAGCGCATGATCGGCACCTGCCAGGACATCACCGAGCAGGTGCTCGCGGATGCGGCCCTGCAGGAGAGCGAGCGCCGCTTCGCGCTCTTCATGGATCACCTGCCGGCGGCGGTGATGATCAAGGACCAGGAAAGCAAGCTCCTCTACGCCAACAAGTACATGCGCGAGGTCTTCGCGCCGCCGTTGCGCAGGGTCAGGCAGGCGACGGCTGTGATGCCGCAAGAGGTGGTCGACCAGTGGCTCGCCGACGACCGCCTCGCCTTGAAGAAGGGGCTGCTCGAACGGGAGGACAACGTCCCGGACTCGGAGGGTCGGTACCGCTGGATGCGTACGATCAAGTTCGCCATTCCCCAGGACGAGGGACCGACCCTGCTCGGGGGCATCGCCTGGGACTTCACCGCGCGCAAGGAGGCCTCTGAGGCGCTGCAGGCGAGCGAGCAGCGCTACCGCAGCCTCTGGGAGAATGCGCCTATCGGCCTGTGGCTGGAGGATTCGTCCGCGGTTGTGCAGTACCTGGAGGAACTGCGCGCACGCGGGATCGACGATCTGTCCGCCTACTTCGACGAGCATCCGGAGGAGATCCGCCACTGCGCGTCGTTGGCGAAGATCCTGTCCGTCAACCAGGCCGCCGTGGAGATGCATCAGGCCGCCGACGCGGCGGAGTTGTGTGTCGGTCTCAACGAGATACTCGACGACGAATTACTCCCGACATACAAACAGGTGTTGCTGGCCATTGCCGAAGGTCACACCTCGCTGGATTTCAATAGCGAGTTCCGGACCCCCGACGGCGAGGTGCGAACTGTCGCCATGCACCTCTTCACGCCGCCCGAGTACATGCGAACGTGGCAAAAGACGATCATCGCTGCTACCGACATCACCGAACGCCGACGCATGGAAGACGAGCTGATACTGGGGGAGGCCAAGCTGCAGAGCATCTTCCGCGCCTCACCCGTGGGCATCATCGTGACGCGGAACGACATCGTGGAATACGCCAGCGAGCGGGCCTGTGAGATCCTCGGTTACGAACCGGACGAACTCACCGGCGTGAATTCCCGCTCGTTCTATCTTTCGGATGACGACTACGCGCACGTCGGTTCGGAGCTCATGGCGCAAATCGTCGAACGCGGCGTGGGCACCATCGAGACCAGGCTGCAACGCAAGGACGGCGGAGTCCTGGAGGTCCTGCTCAGCGGCAGCGCCGTCGATCCCGACGACCTCGACGCTGGCGTGACCTTCGCCGCCCTCAACCTCACCCTCTACAACCAGTTGTAGCGGGACCGGGCCCAGCGCACCCGGAAGCCGGTATCGCTGCGGGATCCGACCAGCCTCTGCCGTGGCGGCACTGCTCCGCAGGCGGGATCAGGGCAGCAGCCTGCCGTAGCCCAGCGACATGAATTCACCCTCGTCGTTCAGGAACACGACCTTGCCGCCGTCCCAGGACAGTGTGGCGTGGCGCAGTTCGGTGCCCGACGTCCAGTAGCGGACCGTCGCTCCCGTGGCCAGGTCGTGGACGGCGTAGCTCGTCCCGTTCGAGGACACGAATCCGATGGCTCCGTTGTCGCCGCGCCAGCTCGGATATCTGCCCTCGCCGATTATCGTGGCGGTGTCGTCGTCGAAATCCATCCAGGCGATCAGGCCCTCGGGGTTCTCGAAGGCGATGCTCTGCCCGTCGCGGGAGATCCGGAAGGAAGGCGCGTCGGCCAGGACCTCGGGGCTGCGCGAGACCGGCAACATCTCCCCATCGTCGCCGCTCCAGGACAGGGTGTACACGCTTCGCCAGCGGCCGACGGCGCGGGCGCCGTCCTGGGACATGGAGAGCAGGTGCGGCGAGGAGGCCTGGTTCTCGGCCAGCCCGACATCCGTGCCGCTGAAGCGCCTCAGGACCCTGGGGCTCGGCACGGCCCGGACCTGGGTCGAGTCCGCCGCCATCACGCGCATGGTGCGCTCGCCGCCCGTCCAGCCCTGATAGTAGAAGATCCGGCCGTCGCCGAGAAAACCCGGCGTGTACGAGCCGTCGCTCCAGATCGTCACGTCGGGGTCGGTGATCAGGATGGGCAGGGCGCCGGATACCGTGGTCATTTTCCAGATGCTGCTGGCCAGCTTGGCGGAGAAAACGATCCAGCGTCCGTCGGGGGACCAGTCGGGCGGCGTGTCGTTGAGGAAGTCCGTCTCCGGCGCGATGAGGACGATCTCCGTCATGGAGGGTCCGTCGCCGGGCCCGGGCAGGGGTTCGTCGCCCGGGTTCGTGGGATCCCGATCCCTATCGCAGGCGAGCAACGGCATCATGATGAGCGTTGCCAACACCCAGGACCGGCACGCTCCGATCTTGTCTCCGCGCATGGTTCAGCTCCTTCTGCCGCGCTTCGGAGGTTGTCCGTTGCAGGTAAGGTAGCAGAGGTGCCGGATTCGGGCTCACCTTTTTTTGAGGAACCACCGAACCTTCCGATGCTACCGTGCGTCAGATAGATCACGGCGGGAATAATCCCGCGGAAAGTGAACGCGAGACCCATGGAACTGGCGCATATCCTGGAAAGCTGCCGCGCGGGCGACGAACTGGCCTGGGAGATGCTCCCAGCCCGCCCTTTTTGCGTGGATTTCTCTCATGTAACTGTCATAACGGCCGAAGATTACCGTGATGGACGTCATCGCCGGACCCGCGGCGATGCTGATTGTTACGAGGACAGGTGATGAAGCGTCAACGCCTTGACATCTCTGCTGATACCATCCGTCTGGCTACGCCGGTGGCAGCCTTCGTGTTGCCGGTGCTGGCCGGGCTCGCCGTCGGCCGCCATTACATGGATCTGGTCCTCGACCACTCGGCCGTCCATCTCCTGCTGGAATTCGCAAGCATGTCCATCTCCCTGGTGTTGGCGGGTTTCTTCCTGTTGCGCCAGGGGGACGGTGATTCGACCCACCGGTTCTGGTTGGCCGGATCGTTGCTCGCCCTGGGCACGATGTTTGGCTATCACGCCGTGACGCTGGAGGCCCCCGAGACGGGTCTGGTTCATGCGATGGCCGTCCTGTACGGCGCCATTCTGGCGGCCATGGTCTGGGTCCCGGCCAGACGGCTGAACGAGAACATGCTGCGGTGGTTGCCGCTCGGCGTCGTGTGTGCTTGTACCGCCACGGGCGTCGTGCTCCAGGTTCGCGCCGACGATCTCATCCCCTTGACCGTCGGGAGCGCGGGCCAATACCGCCTGCAACTCACGCATGCCTTGGCCGGCGCTCTCTTCGTGGCGTCCAGCCTCAAGCTCGCGCTGCTGTTTGTACGACACCGCACCGCCTCGATGCTCTGGATGTGCGTCTTCACCCTCCTGCTCGGCGTCGGCTGCCTGGCCCTGCCGATCTCGGGGCACGTCGACGAATGGTGGTTCTGGCACGTCATGCGCCTGTCCGCCTATATGGCCCTGACGGTCTACGCCGCGAGCTGTACCAGCGGGGAGTTCCGACGGCTGGATTACGCGTCCCGCAAGCTGTCCCTGAACTCCTCGCGCTTCAAGGCCATCACCGAGAACACTTCCGACATCGTCTTCATTCTCGGCGGGAGCGGCGTGTTCACGTATGTGAGCCCCGCCGCGGCGCGAGTCGTCGGTGTAACAGAGAAGGATCTGCTGGGCCATCAACCGGGCGGCTATACGCATCCGGAGGACATGCCGAAGATCTTCGGCGGCATCAAGCGGGCCACGAGCAGGCCCGGCGAGAGCATCAAGGTCGGCACCATCCGCATTCAACACAGCGACGGCCACTGGCTGCACCTGGAAGGCATCTACACGGCGATGTACGACGTCGCCGGTGTCGAGGGCGTGGTGCTCATCTACCGGGACATCACCGATCGGATCCTCTCCGAGAAGGCGCTCCGCACGAGTCGCCGGCAGCTGACAACCCTCATCGGCAACCTGCCCGGCGTGGTCTATCGCTGCCGGGGCGACAAGGATTTCTCCGTCGAGTACGTGAACGACGGCGTCCTCTCGCTGACGGGCTACACGCCGTCCGAGTTCATGGAGGAACGCTCCGTTTTGTCCGTCGACGTCATCCATCCCGAGGATTTCCCCTACGTGCGCACGACGATCTGGGAGTGTGTCCATGACCATCGTTCCTTCCAGATGCAATATCGCATCATCACCAAGGACGGCACCCTGAAGTGGGTGTGGGAACAGGGTGTGGGTCTCTACGACGAGAGCGGTGAGCTGGAGAGCGTCGAGGGCCTGATTCTCGACGTGACCGAGCGCGTGCAGGCGGAGGACACGCTGCGCCGCACGGAATATTCCATCAACAGCGCGTCCGACGCCGTCTACTGGATCGGACGGGACGGCTCGTTGGTGGACGTCAACGACACCGCCTGCCGCGTCCTCGGCTACTCGCGGGATGAGCTGCTCGGCATGAATATTCACGACGTCTCCAAGGATCTGGTCCAGGAGAACTGGGACGAAGTGTGGGACGAGGTTCAGCGACAGGGATCGGTGCTGATCGAGGGCGAGCACATCACCAAGTCGGGGCGGGTCTTCCCGGTGGAGATCTCCTCCAGCTTCCAGGAGTTCGGCGGCCGCCGTTTCCATTGCGCCTTCGTCCGTGACATCCCCGAACGCAAGACCGCCGAAACACAGATCCAGGGCATGAACCAGGAGCTGGAGCTACGCGTGGAGGAACGCACCGCCGAACTGCAGGAAGCCCAGGCCCGACTGGTGACGTCGGAGAAGATGGCGGCGCTGGGCAACCTGGTGTCCGGCGTGGCCCACGAGATCAACACGCCCCTGGGCATCGGCATCACCGCCGCCTCGCATCTGCAACAGCAGCTCGACAGGTTCAGCCGGCAATACGAAGGCAAGCTGCTGAGCCGCACGGAGTTCGAAACCTTCCTGGGCGCCGGATGCGAGACCACCCACATGATCCTGTCCAACCTGAACCGCGCCGCCGAACTGGTGCAGAGCTTCAAGCAGGTCTCGATGGATCAGTCCACCGAGGATCTACGCACCTTCGACGTGGGAACCTATATGCGCGAAGCCCTGGTCAGCCTGCGCCCGAAGCTGAAGCAGAGCGGGCATACGCTCGATCTGCAATGTCCCGGCGACCTGCGGATGTCGAGCTACCCCGGTGTGCTGGCGCAGGTCGCCACCAACCTGGTCATGAACTCGTTGTTGCACGGCTTCGAGGACCGCGAAGGCGGCAGCATCATGGTCAACATCGACGAGGTCGGCGAGATGGTGCGCATCCTGTACCGGGACGACGGCCAGGGCATGACCAGCGAGCAGGTCCGCAAGATCTACGACCCCTTCTACACCACCAAGCGCGGCCAGGGGGGGAGCGGCCTGGGCATGAACATCGTCTTCAACCAGGTCACGCAGATGCTCGGCGGCACCATCGAGTGCCAGAGCGCCCAGGGGCAGGGCACGGCCTTCGTCATCGAGCTGCCGAAGCGGGCGCGGCGGGTGACCAAGGCGCCGGTCGGGGACGGGGTGCTGGCGAACGTTTAACAGGCTGTTTAGCGCGCTCCTTCGATCTCCCGGCTGACAATTTCAACCATATACGCTATGAATTACGGGTTAGCCTACGGTTGACCGGAGGTGCCCGAACATGCCCAGGATCCGAACTCTTTTGATTGCCACGCTGCTGGCCCTGTCCCTGACTGGCGCCGCGCGCGCGGGCGATACATCCGTCATCCCCTTCCCGTTCATCTTCTACACGCCGGAGACCGAGCTGGCCGGCGGCGGCACCTTGCTGATCTACCTGCGCGGCGAAGATCCCGATGCGCGGTCGTCGATCGTCTCGCCGATCCTCGTCTACACGGCGAAGAAGCAGATCATGGTCTACCTCAACGGTGAGATCTATCTGGACCGGGAGCTCTGGCGGCTGGACTTCGAGGGCGGCTACACCAAGTACCCGGACACCTTCTGGGGCCTCGGCAACGAAGCGTCCGACGCCGATGAGGAGGACTTCACGCCGCGCCGCTCCCTGTTCAATCTCGCCCTGAAGCGGCGCGTGGCGTCCGCGTTGTACCTGGGTGGCCGCTTCGATTTCGCCCGTCGCAAGATGCTGGAGACCGAGGCGGGCGGCCTGCTGGACACCGCGGCCATCCCCGGCGTGCGCGACGGCAACGTCGTGTCGGTGGGCGTGTCCGTCACCCACGACGATCGCGACAACACGACCTATCCCCGCGAGGGCGGTTTCCGCGACCTGGTGCTGTCGGTGGCGGGCGGGGGACTGGGTGGGGACTACGCCTTCCGTGCCCTCACCCTGAACCTGTCGCAATACCGCGCTCTCTCCGACAAATCCGTCCTGGCGGCGCAGTTCGTGGCGTCGGCCCGCAGCGACGACCCGCCCTTCGACATGCTGGGCCAGCTCGGCGGCGACATGCTGCTGCGGGGGTATTACGCCGGCCGCTACCGGGACCGGAACCTGCTGGCCTGTCAGGTGGAATTGCGCAGTCGTCTCTGGCGGCGGCTGGGTGGGGTGGTATTTGCCGGCGCCGGTGAGGTGTCGCGTGACTTCGGCGGGTTCACGCTGGACGGTATCCACGGCTCGGGCGGATTCGGGGTGCGGTTTCTGCTCAACGCGGAGGAGGGCTTGAACCTGCGGGCGGACTGGGGATTCGGGGCGGGGTCTGCGGGATTCTATATGAGTATGGGGGAGGCGTTCTAGGGGTGGGCTTTATCCGGTTGGGGTGCCGCCAGAAACGCCTGAGATCGTGCAGATGGTGTTGGCATGGTGAGGTGTTGGACAGCAGCGGGTGACCTGGTTCCGAGTTCGGGGTCGGACCTGTCCGAAATGAGGATTAGGATAGGGAAATCAACGTAGAATAAGTGGGGGGTTAGATTATTATGGACAGCAGCGACTCTAATGAGACGGCATTATCATGACGCACCGACTGCCTGCAGCCGACATCTCAAATGTGCTACACCTGTAGCTAAGAGGTGTTGGGATGTCTGAGGATCTGAGCGTACGGGTCTTTATCTCTCATGATGGACACTCTAGCCTGCATCTGCTACGCTACCCACACGAAATCCGGAAGCGCCATTTCTTTGGATACGACGGCAACGTAACGAACGCATCTCTTATTCAAAGTAACCGGTAAATTTTCGCGACGAATAGAAGCTGCTATTGAAATTGTGTGTGATAAGAGGAGGGGGAGATTCAATGAATCGGCAATCCATACTGCTTGGGGCAATGTTCGTGCTTATTGCGTCATTTGCTCTGTCGAGGGGTGCGATAGCAGCCGACTGTATCGAGTATAACGAGTATCTCAGATGGATAGGAGGAGGTTCGTCGGTGGGGGATCCGTCGAACATTGCTCTGATCGGTGACATCGCATATTTGGCGGCGTCGGACAGTGGCATGGTTGTCATGGATATCTCCAACTCGAACGAACCGACCGTGATCACGGTAGCCGATACGCTGGGGTGGGTGCACAGCGTTGCCACATCCGATGATCACCTATTCGTTTTACACACGGGAAGTCAATACACCGACACCGGTGAGGCGTTGACAATATTTGACATCTCGGGACCTCTGGATCTGGACTATGTGGCGACTATTTTGATTCCTGGTTCCTGGCCGAACGATGTTGTAGTAGAAGGCGGTTACGCCTATGTGGGTATGCAAGACCAAATCCAGGTCGTAGATGTTTCGGTGCCGGCGAATCCCATTCTTGCAGGAGAAGTTGGGACCTTGGGATTTGTGCTCTCAATGGCAATCGATTCGAATCTACTCGTTGCGGCAAGCGTCGGAGCTGAAAGTCATGTTGAAGTGTTCTCGATCGATTCGCCCACTGCGCCGCAGACTCGCGGTAGTGTAGAAACTCTGGACTGGGCCTGGGATGTTGCGGTCGTGGGATCCTATGCCTACGTCGCGGACGATCCGATGGACTGCAGATTGTGGATATATCGAACCCGGATTTACCGACTATCGTAGGCTCGGTAGTAACGCCTGGGCCGGCACGGGGCGTAGCTCTCAGGGATTCCCATGTATTCTTGGGTTGCTGGAATAACGGGTTACATGTCGCCGATGTCTCGGAACCGTCCGCGCCACGACTCGTCGGCGCTCTTGGTATGCACGGAGCGATGACGAAAGTAGCGGTAACGCAAGATCGTGTAGCAGTGATCGGCAGTGTCGGCAGTCGCACGATTCAATTCGCAGCGATTAACAACGCGGTTTCGCCAACAGTGATTGGCGGCGCGGGAATATGGAGTGCCTCCCAATCCAGACGCGTGGCGGTGAAGGGTGACCTTGCCTTCGTAGCCAAGCATAATGCTGGGCTGAAAGTGCTGGATGTGTCGAATCCTTCTATACCTCAGGAGATAGGTAGTCTGTCGTTTGACGTCTTCGTTTATTGTGTCGCTACGGCTGATTCAGTGGTGTATGCAGGCACGGATTCGAAGTTGTGGGCCATCGATGTATCAAATCCGCAGTTGCCGAGTGCCCTTGGATCGTGTGAACTCCCCGCCAGGGCTTACGACATCGTGCTATATGGCGATTATGTGCTTGCGACAACCCAAGGTGAAGGGATGCGTGTTATTGACGTATCAGATCCTACGAATCTGGTGGAAGTCGGTCATACCTCTCCGAGCACGGAATTTGGAGTCGCCGTATGGTCCGATCATGCGTTTACCACGACTGGCGCCTCAATGAAGGTGATTGATCTCACTGATCCGACGAACCCGACCGTGGTGGCGACCGTCGATCCACCGCCGTACCTGGCAAGGGCCGTCGTCCAGGACGACATCGCGTATGTTTCCGCATCCACGGGCGTTGTTGTGTACGATGTTTCTACGCCGAATTCTCCGCAACTTCTGGGCGAAGTTGCCTTGCCGAAAAGTGCGGGGGAGGCATATCTAGTTGATGATGTCCTCTATGTGGCATGTGGACAGGGTGGCGTCCAAGTCGTTGACGTCACCAATCCATCGACACCGCAGTTGTTGGGCGGATTATATATCCAGGACAGCGCTTTCGACGTGGTTCCGACCGGAGAGGCGCTCGTCGTGGCAGCAGGCGAATATGGTATCTACACTATTCCGTTGCAGTGCGGCGGGGTGCTGCCATTGCAGGTGTACCCTGGTGATACTGACAACAATGGCAATGTCGATATATTGGATCTCCTTCCACTTGGGTTGCACTTCCTACATCAGGGACCGACTCGAGAGAGTGGGAACCTGATTTGGTCGGCGCAGCCAGCGACCGCATGGACGAATCCGCCGGAGACTTATGCTGATACCGATGGTAATGGTGTTGTGAACGAGCAGGACCTGTTCGCCATCGGCCTGAACTGGGGGCAAACCCACGACCAGGGCTCAAGTGCATTTGAGATCGATCCGGGTGACCCGGTCCTCGTTTCCCAAAACCGAAAGGCCTTCTTCACTCTTTACCAGAGCTTGTCCGGTTCCAGCGAAACCACCTTGGCCATGAAGACCCTTCTGGCTGAAATGCTGGATTTGGAATCCCCGGCTTTTCCCAGTCGGTTTGTCGTTTTTCAGAACCACCCGAATCCCTTTAATCCCCTGACTACCATCCGGTTTGACTTGCCAATGGCGGGTCTAGTTACCCTTCAGATCTTCGACGTGAGGGGGGAGCTCGTTAAGATCGTGATCAAGGACCGACCATACGATCCAGGGAACCATTCGGTGACGGTTTCGACCGAACAATTGAGCAGCGGAGTTTATTTCTATCGCCTAAAGACAAGCCAGTCAGAGGCCGTCCGCAAAATGACGGTCATCAAGTAAAGGGGATCGGGATGCGAACACTTAGTAAGAAAGCGTTACTGATTATTTGCGGCCTGACCCTGTTGGTTTGCGGTTGCAGTAATGATAGTCCAGTCACACCAGACCCTGTTCCGGTAGTAAGGCCGTCGGTCCACTTGTCATTAACTGCTGGCACTATAGGTGTGGATGAACAAAGCAC
>CAYMCR010000021.1:0-35621 GCA_964389015.1 uncultured Fibrobacteraceae bacterium
CAAACGGATCGCGGCCCGCTGCCCATATCGGCCGCGGTTGTGCAATGCGATGCCCGCATACAAGAACCCGGCCAGCCCAACAGCTCAACCATTCCACCCAAAGCCCGCCAAGCCGCCCTGATCCGCGCCGGCCATCGCTGTGAAACACCGGGCTGTGGTCGGACACGCTTTATCGAGGTTCACCATCGGCGTCCGCGATCGCAGGGCGGCGGCAACGAGGCGGCCAACCTGCAGGTGCTGTGTTCGGCATGCCACCAGTTGGTCCATCGGCGGGAGCGTTCACAGCCGGCACTGCATACACATGAGGGAACGGGGTAATCCGCACCTGGGATATCTCGCTTTTCCATATCTACTGGTCAGGAATAACGCCCCGACAGGGCGCACTAGCATAACGTGACGTCCACCGGAACCGAGCCGGTTGACGGGGATCGGCCCGTGGGCGACAATCCGGCGAGGTTGTATGCAAAAGGATAGCTCGCCATGTACTTCCCGACCGCGGACCTGACCATCAACCCCCTGATCCCGCCGGTGGTGGCTTTCACCATCTCCTTCTTTACGTCGATGGGCGGCGTGTCCGGCGCGTTCCTGCTGTTGCCCTTCCAGGTGAGCGTGCTCGGTTTCACCAGCCCGGCCGTCAGCGCCACCAACCAGCTCTACAACGTGGTGGCGATTCCCAGCGGCGTGTACCGGTACTTCCGGGAAGGCCGCATGGTCTGGCCGCTGACCTGGGTCGTGGTCGCCGGTACGCTGCCGGGCGTGATGATCGGGGCCGTGCTGCGCATCCGCTACCTGCCTGACCCTCGCAACTTCAAGTTCTTCGTGGGACTGGTGCTGCTGTATCTGGGCGCGCGTCTGCTCCAGGGCATCCTGCGGCGTCGTGCCGACGGGACGCCGGCGGCCGACGGTAACGGCGAGGCGGCCCGCACGTCGGTGGTCGTCGTCGAGAAGTTCAGCGTGGTGTGTCTCGTCTACGTCTTCCGCGGTCGGCGGTACGCCGTCAACTGCCTCGCCCTGGCGGCGCTCAGTCTGGTGGTCGGCGTGGTCGGGGGCGTTTACGGGATCGGCGGCGGCGCCATCATCGCGCCGGTCCTGATCAGTGTGATGGGGCTGCCCGTCTACACCGTCGCCGGCGCGGCGCTCATGGGAACCTTCGTCACGTCGGTGGGCGCCGTCGTCTTCTATGGGATCCTGGCGCCCCGCTATCCGGACCTGGCCGTCTCCCCGGACTGGCTGCTGGGACTGCTCTTCGGGATCGGCGGCTTCGCGGGCATGTACTGCGGTGCACGGGTCCAGAAACGCTTCCCGGCGACGGTCATCAAGTGGATCCTGGCGGCCTGCATCCTATTCGTCGCGGTCCGCTACATCGTGGGCTTTTTCTCCTAGCTCCAGGGCTTTCCGGGCCATATCGTTGAAGCTGAAATTCCGTTCCCGACGGCGTTCGGCGCTACGCCGGGAACGCGGACTTCGAGCGCCGGAGCAGCACAGGAGTGATAGCCATGAACATGATCATCATCGGTCCGCAGGCGAGCGGCAAGGGTACCCAGGCCGTCAAGCTGGCCGCGCACAACGGGATCTTCCACTTCTCCACCGGCGACGCGTTGCGGGCCGAGGTCAAGAGCGGTTCCGAGCTGGGCCGTGAGCTTTCCGAGGTCATGAACGCGGGCAAGCTGGTCAGCGACGAGTTGATCTTCGACATCGTCAAGAAGGCCTATCAGGCGCATCCCGAGGGCATTCTGCTGGACGGCTACCCCCGCACCGTGCCCCAGGCCGAGCTGGTCAAGACCGACCTGGACGTCGGTGCCGTGATCGAGATCGTCATCGGCGACGAGACAGCCGTCGAGCGCATCAGCAGCCGCTTCATGTGCAGCGAGTGCGACGCGGGCTACAATACCGTGAGCCTGCCGCCCAAGACGCCCGGCGTCTGCGACAAGGACGGCGCGCCGCTGATCCAACGCGACGACGACAAGCCGGAAGCGGTGCGCAAGCGACTGGCGCTCTACCACGAGCAGACCGCGCCGGTCATCGATTTCTACGAGAAGCTCGGCGTCGTGGTGCACAAGGTCGACGGCGAGCAGACGATCGACGACGTGTTCGGTTCCATCCTCGAGGCGATCGGTGCCTGACGGAAGCCGGCCCGGTGAATTCATGTCTCATTGTCGATGACACATGATTAATCCGGGCTGGTGTGTTGCCACCCTCGCGAGGCGCCTTTATAATTCGGCGGCGACCCGCTGGTTCCCGCAGACGTTCACATCATAATCGGCAGGAGAGGGAAGAAACCATGGCCAAGAAGACGACCACGAAGGAAATCCAGGCGAATCTCGCCGCGACGATGAGGGAATGGCAGAGCATCGAGGACGCGTCGGTGACGTCTACCGGCCGCATCATCGAGAAGACCGACAACCAGCTCATACGCATGGTCATGGAGATCATCCAGGCCGATTCCAAGATGCACTACCGGGTGCAGGAGCTGATCGCCTCCTCCATCGAGAAGAAGTCCGTTACCCTCACGCCCGACGAGCTGGGTGAGGTGTGGAGCAGTATCCGCAAGCACATCAAGATGGAAAAGGACATGGTCGGCTATGTCCGGGAAACCCTCGAGCAGATCAAGGGCCGCAAGATGCTCGTCCAGGAGTATCTGTTGCACTACCTGAAGGCCGACGAAGTGAAGCACGACTACCTGCTGGCCGCCCTCGAGAACATCAAGAAGGGTATGTACCCGTACGGTTAGCCGGCGCTGCGTCCTCTGCAACGAAGAAGCCCCCGGTCTGCACGGCCGGGGGCTTCTCATTTGCCGGAACCGACAGAGCCTAGTGCCACTCCCAATCGATGTAGTCCGGCTTGCTGTCGACCATGGCGTTGACCATCAACTCGACGAGGCCGCCGTAGGCGATGCCGGCCTTGTTCCAGGCGTCGTAGTACTGGATGATGTCCCGCAACTGGCCCTTGCAGTTGCTGCAGGGGGCGCAGATGTACTTGGGATGCTCCTTGTCCATGGGTTCGTCCTGGAACGCCTCCAGTACCTGACGGAACTTGCGTCGGCCGGAGAAGCGGTGCCGCCACTCGGCGAAGTTGTGCCCGGACATGATCGCGAAACCCGAACCGCCGCCGCAACAATAGTTCTCCACGCCGTGCGGAGTCATCTCCCGGAAGCGACCCTCGGGCACCACCGCGTTGATGATCTCGCGCTGCGGCGAGACGATGCCCATCAGCCGGACCATGTTGCAGGGGTCGTGCAGGGTGACCGGGAAATCGTTGCGGCTCTTGTCGAACTTGATCTTGCCCGAGCGGACGATGTCCAGCAGCATGGTCATCGCGCTCTCGCGCGGGATGTTCATTTCGCCCGTGAGTACGCGGTCGGCGATCACCGTCAGCGCCTTGTGGGCGTGGCCGCATTCGCCGAGGACGATCTTCTTCACGCCCAGTTCCTTGGCCGCCTCCATGTGCAGCAGGGCCGTGCGCGCGAACTGTACGTCGTCGTACCAGACGCCGTAGTTGATGCCGTCGTAGGCGGCGAGTTTGCTGGACAGGGTCCAGCTCAGGCCCGCGGCGTTCATCAGCAGCGCGAAGGCGCCGGGATTCTCCGGCCAGGCCATGATCTCGCCGGCGTTGTGGATCAGCAGGATGTCCGCGCCCTCCTTGTCGAAGGGCGTCTCGCACGGGATGCCGGTCTTGTCGGTCGTGTCCTCGTCGATGAACTCCAGGTTGTCCTTGACCACCAGGGCGTTCATGCCGGTCGAGGAACCCACTTTCTGCTGCAGGACCGAGCCGGCCTCGTGCAGCTCCTTGACCGTGATGCCCATTTCCTGGCTGGCGATCTTGCGGATCTCGCGGGCCAGCAGCGCGTTGTCGACGCCGATCGGACAGGTCTGGGCGCAGCGGCGGCAGAGGTTGCAGCGGTAGGACAGCTCGATCAGGCGCGCGACGGTCCGCCAGTTCAGGTCGATGTCGCCGCGCACCCACGTGGATTGGTTCTTGATGTACTTGTAGTAGATGCGACGGAAGACCTCGGAACGGTACGACGGCCGGTAGACGTCGTGCTCGCCGCTTTCCTCGTAGATGTGACAGGCCTCGGAACAGGTCTGGCACTTGGCGCAGTGCTCGGCCGAGATGACCAGCGGCTGCAGGAAGGTCCAGTTGTTCTCCTCCTCGAACAACTTCTCCATGCCCGACAGGAACGACTTGACCAGGCGCTGCTCCTCTTCCTTGTTCGCGGGCTTGGGCATGTTGACCGCGATGGTCATGTCGAGATCACACTCGTACTTTTCCTTGGCCGCCTCGGTGAGCGGCGTGTGGGCCGGCTCCTCCGCCAGGTTGTCGAAAGGGGGCGGCAGCGGGATCTGCTCCTCGATGGGGATGTCGACTAGCGGACCGCAGTCCTTGGCCATGTCGGTCAGCTCGACGATCTTCGCAATCTTCTGGCTGACTTCGCGCTGGCGGTCGGTCATGGGCGCGGGTGCGTTGCTCTGATTGTCCATGTCACTTCTCCTCCGTCCGCGCCGGATTCTCAGTTGCGGCTTCGGCCCAGGTCTTCTTTTGACCGTCACCCCGGATGTGAGGTGCGGACCAGGTGATGGATTTGCCGAGGAGGTCCGGGATCTTGCCCTCGGTCTCGCCGTGGGGCAGGTTCGGTTCGTCGTTCCAGCGTATGGTGTGGTAAGCAAAAAACTTGCCCACGAAGTGCGACATGTGCGTGAGGGGAATATACGCGAGTAGTACGCTCAGCAGCACCACCGAGGCCGGCAGCAGGAGTGCGGACGCGCCGTCCGGGGACAGGGCCGCCAGGTTGCCGGTCACGAGTTTACCGGTCACGAGGTTGGCGACGAAGGCGCTGACCTGCGTGAAGTCGTTGTCGGCCAGCAGGAAGTTCAGCATCGCCACGCCGAAGGCGACGATGAAGAACACCAGGTTGAAGATGTCGGCGGGTGTCGTGAAGCTCTTGAGGTCGCTGGCGGTCAGGCGGCGCCCCAGCAGGCCGATGGCGCCGATCAGGCCGAGCCCGAGTCCTGCTACGCCCAGGACCGTCACCACCGTCTGCAGGATCAGAGCGAGACCGCCGCCGACGTAGGCGGGCCAGGCCGCGCCCAGGATCGCGGTCACGATCATCAGCACGGTGCAGGCGATGATCAGGTAGAGGCCGAAGTGGAAGGGGAAGGAGCGGGTCCACATCTTGCGGTTGTGTTCCTTGAGCGCGACGAGGAACACGATCTCGGGGATCATGACCTTCAGTTCGCCCATCAGCGAGGTCTCGCGCGGCTTCTTCCACCATTCGAAATCCTCGAGGTAGGAGCCGCCGTAACTGGCCTTCTTACCCTCGTGTGCCACGGGGTACAGTTCCCAGCGCAGGTGCATGGGCATCCTGGAAAACATGAGGAAACGGCCGACCACGGCCACCGCGAAAACGAGGACCGCCGCATAGGCGACGATATAGGGCACGACATGCATGGGTTCACCTCTGTGCGCTGGCGGTTACTTGTACTCCTACCTTACAAATGTGCGATCAGTCGAGCCGATATGCAAAGGTCATTTCACCCTGCGTGACCTTGCGTAAATGGTTTCTACGACGTCGATTGCCGAGAGGGGTACTGGGAGTTCTTCGGTCCTGCGCCAGCCGACGTGACGAGCCCGCGCGGCCACCTCAGGCGCCAGGCACCAGGCGACGACCTCGTGGCCCCAGCCGAGCCCTTGTCGCTCCTCGTCGAAGGCCTCGACCTCTTCCCCGTCGTGGAAGATGCAGCCCGTCAGCGGCAACGCGCCCATGACCACCCGGGAAGCCGGCGTCACCGGCAGGGGAACCTCCACGATCTCGGCGCCGGCCAATTCGAGCACCTCGCCGAGGGTGCCGGCGGGCGCCACCATGGTCAGGCGCTCGCCCTGCAGGGGGCGTCCCCCGAACCAGTCGAGGCGGTCGGCGTGGCGCACCGTGGGTCCGATCATGAAGAGCGCGGGGGGGGCCAGTTCGGCGTCGACCACGGCTTGGGGCAGTTCGGCGACCGTCGCGCGTACCACGTGCTGCGCCGAAGTCGTGCCCCGGGAGATCATGGCCGCGGGCGTCTCGGGATCCAGGCCGCCCGCCAGCAGCTTCTCGACCACGCCGGGCAGGGACGTGACGCCCATATAGCCCAGCAACGAAGCATGCGGATCGCCCGCCATGAGATCCCACCGCACCTGTGGTCCGTCGGATTTGATGGCCTCGTGGGCGGTGACCATGGTGGCGCGTACGGCTTCGCGCCGATGGGTGACGGGCATGCCTGCGTAGGCGGGCACTGCCACGGCGGCGGTCACGCCGGGTACGATCTCGAAGTCCAGGCCGGCTGACACCAGGGCTTCCGCTTCCTCGCTGCCCCGCCCGAAAACATAGGGATCGCCACCCTTCAGGCGCACCACGCGCTTGCCCGTGCGGGCCAGTTGCACGAGCAGCTCGTTGATCTTCTCCTGCGGGACGGGATGTTCGCCCGCCTGCTTGCCGACACAATGCAGTTCGACGCGCTCCGGCAGGTCGCAGGGCAGGGCGGTGGCGGCCAGCCGGTCGTAGACCACGGCGTCGGCGCTCATCAGCCGGCGCCGGCCGCGCCTCGTCATCAACCCGGGGTCGCCCGGGCCGGCCCCGACCAGGGAAACCAGGCCGGCGCCCGCGCGCCGCTGCTGCGTGTCCGAGGGGTCGGGGTCCGCGTGTGCGGCGTCGAACGACGTCGGTTCCCCGGAGGATCCGTCCGCTGCCAGGTAGACGCTTTCCTCGTCGTCGGTCGGCACGTGCGCCTTGAAGGTCGCCGGGTCGACGGTGTTGTCGAAGAAGGCGTCGTAACGGGTCTCCTCCTCGACGCGCGTGAGGTTCATGCCGCGGATCTTGCGCCGAAAGCGTGCCGCCGACTCCATCCACTCCGCCCAGGCGTGCCCGAAATGAACTTCGAAGAGCTTGCGCAACCGACGCACGGCGAAGGGGGCCTCGCCTTCCGAGGCGATGGCGATCTGCAGCGACCCGCGTTGCACGCGTGCCGGCAGATGGAAGGTGCAGAGGGGGGGATCGTCGACCACGTTGACCCACACACCGGCGCTCTCGGCGTCCTCGAAGACCTGGCGGTTGACCTCGCGGTCGTCGGTCGCGGCGATGACGAGGGCGTACTCGGCCGCTTCGGGGGCCGCGTAGGCCCGGCGTTCGAGCACGATGCGTTCCTGGCTCGCGAGATGCTCGATGGCGGGAATGGGCTCGGGGGCCACGACCGTGACCAGTGCGCCGTGCGCGAGCAAACCGTCCAGTTTACGCAACGCGACGCCGCCCCCGCCCACCAGCAGGCAGCGCTGCTTGTGCACGGCCAGCATGACGGGATACATGTCGGCCCTCCCTTCGTCTTTCTGATCCGTCTATCTAATCCGTCTCGGTATCGGGTTGCTCGTCCAGGCCCGCCAGGGTGCGCCAGCGCAGGCCGCCGCCCAGATAGGTCGCGGCGACGCCGCGCGTCCGCAGCCAGCGGACGGCCTCGGCGGCGCGCGTGCCGCGTTCGCACACGACCACCCTCGGCAGCAAATCTAGGTCCCCGGAGCGGTCCCGCAAAGATTCAAGCGGTTGGCAGGTCACGCCGTCGATCGCCAGCGGCCGGGCTTCGCTCTCCGCGGCGTGGCGGACGTCCATGACCTCCAACCCGTCGGCGAGATCGCCCGGCGCGAGGGGTTCGACGCCGTCCTCGAGGTTCTCCGCCACCATCGCCGCCACGGCCAGCGGTTCGAGCGCCGGTGCGTAGGGGGGGGAGTAGGCGTGTTCGAGCTGCGTGAAGTCCGCCAGCGCGGCGCCTCGCGCCAGCAGCTGGGTCGCCACGTCGATCCGCTTGGCGACCTCGCCCTCGCCCGCCGCCTGGACGCCCGTCACCTGTCGCGTGTCCGGGCGGTAGGAGAGCTGGACGACGATCTCCTTGGTCTCGGGCCAGTAGTCGGCCGTGTCGTGGGCGGAAATCCAGACGGAGCGGGTCTCGAGACCGGCGGCCGTGGCGGCGGTGCGCGTCAGTCCCGTCGCGGCCACGTTCAGGTCGAAGACCTTCAGCGCGGCCGCGCCGGCGACGGGAGGGAAGACGTCCTCGCGCCCCGCCAGGATGTTGGCCAGGGTGCGGCCCTGCCGGTTGGCCAGCGAACCCAGCGGCAGGTGGACGGGCCCGCCGATCGTGGCGTGACGGATCTCGGCCGCGTCGCCGACCGCCCAGACGTGGGGCGTCGTGGTAGCCAGGCGCTCGTCCACGGCGACGGCGCCGGTGGGGCCGATCCTCACGCCGGCCGCGGCGGCCAGCTCTATCTCCGGCCGCACGCCGACGGCCACGACCGCCATGTCCCCCTGTACGGTCTCGCCGCCGGCCAGGTGGACGCGGACACGTTCGTCGTCCGCGTCGATGCTCTCCACGCTTGCGCCCAGGCGCAGGTCCACGTCGTTGTCCCGCAACGCCGCGGCGACGAGCGCGCCCACCTCGGGATCGAGCAGGCCGGGCAGGGGCGACGGCGCCGTCTCCAGGAGCGTCACCTCCGCGCCCCAGAGCGCGCCGAAAGCCTCGGCCAACTCGCAGCCCAGGAAACCGGCGCCGATGATCACGGCGTGCCGGAGCGAGCCGCCGGCGAGGCTCCGGTGCAGCGCCTGCATGTCTTCGGGGGTGTGGAAGCACACCACGCGGGGGTGGTTGGGCTGGTCGGGCAGGCGACGCGGTGCGGCGCCGGTGGCCAGCACGAGCTCGTCCCAGGGCAGGACCTGCTCGGCGCCGTCGGTGTCGCGGACGGTCAGGGTGTGGGCCTGCGCATCGACGTCCTCGGCGCGCCGGCCGGCCAAGACCTCGACCCCCTTGACGTCGGCGAAATAGGCGACGTCGCGGGTGGCGCCGTCATTGGTGCGGTGGAGGGCCTCGGCGTCGGCGATGTCACCGGAGAGAACGTAAGGCAGGCCGCAGGCGGCATACGAGAAGGTCTCCCGCGCCTCGACGACCTTGATCGACCAGTCCGGCTGCAGGCGCGCGAGGCGGCTCGCGCAGCGCAGCCCCGCGGCCG
This sequence comes from uncultured Fibrobacteraceae bacterium, assembly GCA_964389015.1. Lineage (GTDB taxonomy): Bacteria > Krumholzibacteriota > Krumholzibacteriia > LZORAL124-64-63 > LZORAL124-64-63 > JAHIYU01. Next base: position 9,019 of record CAYMCR010000021.1, read on the forward strand.
AGGCTCCGACGATGACCACGTTTCGCTTGTCATCAGGCACGACGGCTCCTCCCGGAAAAAAACGCGCAGGGACTCTCCGGCGCTCCCGGATCGTCCCTGCGCCGTCGTTTCGTCGACTACTATACCTTGTCCTGCTCGCGGATCGTGATCGTGATCTTGTACAGACCGGTCAGGATCAGGAAACCGATCCCGTAAACCCCCATCGTGACCAGCGTCTCCGGCACCGTCGCGAAGTACTCGGTGACCGAGCCCAGCGTGTTGGGAATGAAGCCGGCCACCACGAGGCCCAGGCCCTTTTCGATCCACACCGCAATGATGATTGCCGCGCAGATGAAAGGCAGGACCTTGTGGTTGTGGCGGACGCGCGGAATGAGCATCAGCAGCGCCGACAGCACCGAGAACGTCAACGACATCCACATCCAGGGCGCCAGGCCCGTCTTGCCGTCGAGACCCAGGAACAGGTACTGAAAGTGGTGCATGTGCTCGGGAATGTCGCTGTAGATCCCCGTAAACAGCTCGACGGCCACGAAGAAGATGTTCACCAGCAGGGCGTAGGTGACGATCACCGACAGCTTCCTGATGGCCTCGGTGCCCGGATCGAAATTGGTGTACCTTTTCACCAGCAGCGACAGGATGATCAGCAGGCTCGGGCCCGACGCGAAGGCCGAGGCCAGGAACCTGGGCACCAGGATGGCCGTCAGCCAGAACGAGCGCGCCTCGAGACCGGAGTACAGGAACGCCGTCACGGTGTGGATGCTGACCGCCCAGGGGATCGACAGGATGATCACCGGCTTGATCCACTTCGGCGGCGCGACGCTCTTGCGCTCCGCGCCGAAGACCACCAGGCTGATCACCACGTTCAGGAACAGGTAGCCCATCAGCGAGAGCATGTCCCAGAACATCAGCGAGTTGACCGTCGGGAAACGGATCACGTTGATCACGCGCGTCGGCTGGCCCATGTCGACGAAGATGAACAGCATGCACATGATCACGGCCGAGACGGCCAGGCATTCGCCCATGATGACCATCTTGCCGAAGGGCTTGAAACTGTGCAGGTAGTAGGGCAGGACGACCATCACCGCCGAGGCGGCGACACCGACCATGAAGGTGAACTGGGAAATGTAGAGTCCCCAGGGCACGTCCCGGCTCAGGCCGGTGATCTGCAGACCCTCGTTCAGCTGGCGCCAATACGCCAGCATCCCGGCAGCGATCACCAGGACGAGGAAACCGACCCAGGTCCAGTACCTACGACCTCCGCTGAGTGCTTTTTCCAGCATTACGTCCTCACGTTCCTTAGACGATGTAGAAGATATGGGGCGCGGTGCCGAGACTAGGCTTCCGGCGGATGGTGTTCGCCGTCCGCAGGGCCTTCGACACGTCGGATTCGGGGTCGTTCAGATCTCCGAACACGAGCACTCCCTCGTTGCCGTCCGCGGCGCACGCCTCGACACAGGCGGGCAGCTCGCCTTTCACCAGGCGTTCCTTGCAGAAGTTGCACTTCTCGACGACGCCCTTGGACCGTGTCGGGTAGTCCCCGTTGACGTCCTCGATGTAGGGCCGGGGGTCGCGCCAGTTGAAGCTGCGCGAACCGTAGGGGCAGGCCGCGACGCAGTAGCGGCAGCCGATGCATCGGTGCATGTCCATGGTGATGACCCCGTCGTCGGCCTTGAACGTGGCCTGGGTCGGACAGACCCTGACGCAGGGCGGACGGTCGCAGTGGTTGCACAGGACGAGGACCGACTGTGCCAGCACCGATTCCTCGGTGTAGGGGTGCACCTGGTTGGGGAACGCGTTGGGGTAGTGTTCCTTCCAGACCCACTTGATCTCGTGGTTCTCGTCCGGGATGTCGGGCACGTTGTGGATCTCGTGGCAGGCGTCGATGCAGGCGCTGCAGGCGTCCTTCTTGCGACACTTGCGCGTGTCGACGACCATGGCCCAGCGCGTGCCCGTGGCCGCTTCGCGCGCTGGTTGGTGCAACCCGCTGGCGGCGGCCGGACCGGCGAGTCCCAGGCCCAGCAGGGACGCGCCCGTCACCTTGAGAAAGCCTCTCCTACCCTTGTCCATGGCTGGCTCCTCCTCCCGGTTCGACATGGCACTCCCAGCATTTGGGAGCGACGCCGACGTAGTTGTGGCAGCGGTCGCAGAACGTGTCCTTGTTCAGGTGGCATTTCATGCAGGTGTTCTGCAGGCTCATGTCGAAGTCGCGGTGATGTTCGCTCGAGGTATAGGTCCTCACGCCGTCGCGCACGACCGAATTGCGCCAGTCGTTCAGCAGGTCCATGTGCCAGGTCCGCATGAACGCCTTGTCCTCGACGCACTGTGTCTCGTCCTCGGGATACACCAGCTCCGGCCGGTAGTCCGACTGACCGCGGGTCGTCGTGTACCAGATCGGAAAACTGACCAGGACGAGAAAGAGGACCAGTCCGAGGATGATCTTTCCCGTGTCCCTGCTAGGCATCGCCGTCCTCCTTTCCGGCCGCGCCGACCGGCTCGGCCCTCTCGAGAGGTTCGAGCCGCAGGTTCATGGTCCGCTCCTTCTGTCCCTTCATCACCAGGGCGTTGGCGACCAGCTCGTGGACGCCCGTGACCTGGACCCCGGGGGCCCAGTAGTCGCAGACGGTGGTCAGGGTGGCGCGATCGATCGCGCACATGCAGGCCAATTGGTTGACGTCGTGCTTGTCACGTACGTGGCGCACCGCGCTGCCGCGGGGCAGCCCGCCGCGCAGCCGCATCTCCATGTTCTCGTCGGTGCCGAGACCGGCGCCGCCGCCGCAGCAGAAGGTCTGCTCGCGGATCGTGTTCTCCGGCATCTCGAAGAAGTTGTTGCAGACGTTCTTGATGACGTAGCGCGGTTCCTCGAAGAGGCCCATGGCGCGGGCCGGGTTGCAGGAGTCGTGGTAGGTGAGCCGGACGTTGTCGTTCATGCTCGGGTCCAGCTTGAGCTTGCCGTGCTTGATCAGGTCGGCGGTGAACTCGGCGAGGTGGACCATCTTGGTCGAGCGGGCGTGCTCGAACACCGTGCCGGTGATCGGTGAGCGCGGCACCTCGAGGAAGTCCGCCGGTCCGTTCATGGTGTCCATGTACTGGTGCATCACGCGCCACATGTGGCCGCATTCGCCGCCGAGGATCCACTTCACCCCGAGCCTTTTGGCCTCGGCGTAGTTCTTGGCGTTCAGCTTCTTCATGGCCTCGGCGGAGGTGAAGAGGCCGAAGTTGCCGCCGTCCGAGGCGTAGGAGCTGAAGGTGTAGTTCAGCCCCAGCTCGTGGAAGAGCATCATGTAGCCCATGCAGGTGAAGGTGCCGGGCTCCGCGAGGAAGTCGCCCGAAGGGGTGACGAACAGGATGTCCGCGCCCTTCTTGTTGATGGGCGGGTCGATGTGGATCCCGGTGATGTCCTCGATGTCCTCGCAGAAGAACTCCAGCGTGTCTTTGAGGCCGTGGGGCTGGATGCCGAGGTGGTTGCCGGTCCGGCTGCAGTTGGCGACGGGCTCCATGATCCAGTTGACGCCCAGGCCGACCAGATGCAGCAGCTCGCGCGCCATCATCGTGATCTCGGCGGTGTCGATGCCGTAGGGGCAGAAGACCGAGCAGCGGCGGCATTCCGTGCACTGGTAGAAGTAGTAGAACCACTCCTTGATCACGTCGATGGTGAGCTTGCGGCCGCCCGCGTACTTGCCCAGGATCTTGCCGACGGTCGTGAAGTCGTTGCGGTAGACCGAGCGCAGGAGTTCGGCGCGCAGCACCGGCATGTTCTTGGGATCGCCGCCGCCGATGTAGAAATGGCACTTGTCGGCGCAGGCGCCGCACCGCACGCAGGTGTCCATGAAGATCTGGAACGACCGGTACTTGCCCAGGCGCTCCTTGAAACCCTCGTGGATGATCTGCTGCCAGTTCTCGGGCAGTTGCCAGTCCTCGCTGGCGGGCGACCACTCGCGCGGGTTGGGCATGCCGAGGTACTCGAGGTGCTTCGGCTTGGTCGGGTAGATCCAGCTTCCCGGGCGGAAGTCGGCCGGCGTATCCATCCAGCCGCGCTGCGGGGGGTGCAGGTCCACGTTTTCCAGATCGGAGCGCTCGTAGTACTCCATCTGATCCGGCTTGAGGTCCGCCATCATCTACTCCTTCTCCACGGGGATACCGGCCGCTTTCATCTTGGCGCGGAACTCGTCCTCGTATGCCTCGTAGGTCCGGATTTTCACCGGGTAGTTCCAGGGATTCACGTGCCGACGCATGCGGTTGGTGTTCGCGAGGTTGCGGGTCGGGCTCATGAAGACGCCCGCCATGTGCATCAGCTTGCTGTAGGGGAAGACGGCGAAGAGCACGCAGACCAGGAAGAAATGCATGAAGAACAGCGGGTCCACGTCGTCCGGCACGACCGGCTTGAGGCTCAGGATGCCCATGGCCAGCGCCTTCACGCTCTCGATATCGGTCTTGGCGAAGTGCCTCAGCAGTACGCCGGTGGTGCCGATGCCGAGCAGCAGGAAGAGCGGGAAGTAGTCGTTGATCAGCGAGATGTAGCGCAGCTGGGGCGAGAGGGCCCGCCGCAGGAAGAGGAAAAGCAGCGCCCCGAGCAGGAGCAGGCTGGTCAGGTACACGGCGGGCACGCCGATCTCGAAGAAGCCGTCGACGGCCTGCAGGCTCAGCACGAAACCGGGCACGGGCTCGGTGAAGAACCGCAGGTGCCTGATGAAGATCACGAGGAAGGACCAGTGAAAGGCCAGCCCCGCGAGCCAGAGCCACTTGTTGGGCCCGTGGACCACGTTGCCGTTGGGCTTGATGTCCATCCGCGTGTTGCGGAACAGGGAGCGGAAGAACAGCACCTCGAGCGCCATTCTACCGATCACGCCGAGCGTGGTGTGCGGATTGTCGAGCTTGCTCGACGGCAGCCACGAGAGGGACTTCTGCTGCCCGCACGTGGTCGGGATGCGGAAGGGCACGGGGATCAGCGCCCACTTGATCACCCGGAAGACGAAGCCCCCCAGGAAGAGGGCGATGGCGACGTACGGCACGACCGTCCCCAGGACGTTGCGCAGGCCTGGCGACTGGGCGCCCAGACCGGCCAGCGCCACCAGCACGGCCGTCGCGACGAGAGCAGCTAGTATGGTCATTGATTGCCACCTCACGCGGGCTAGAGTCCGCTCCGGTTACCGATTTGTCCCGGCGGCTAAACCGCGACAGTGATCACGCCGGTTCCGCGAATCCGTTGCGGATCTCGCGTAACCGAAGACTGTACACCTGCTCCCGGCACTTCACGAAGATGTCGAAGGCGAACAGGGCCAGCTGATCGATCCGGGTCTCGATCTCCTGCAATGCGGCCAGGTTGTCCGGTTCTCCCGCGGCGGCGCCGATCTCCTCCCGGACCGCGTCCTTCAGCAGGAAGACGAAGGAAACCGCCTCGGCGGGCGTGAACTCCTGGATGGCCCGGATCTTGATGATCTCTTCCAGATGGGTGCAGAGGCTCGCCGCGTCCATGCCGTCGAGGAGCTCGTCCAGGATGGCCCGGGTCGCGTTGGCGAACGTCTGACCGACCGGGTTGGCGAAACGGTTCCGCTGTCCTTTGAGGAAGGTCGCCGTGTCATCGCCGTAGGAGGCGAGGAGCGACGCCAACCAGCGTTCGCCGATGGCCGTCTTCTTCTGTTGAAGGAGATCGCCGAGCATCAGAACTCCCGCTCCGCAATGCATGTCGGGGGAGGAGGCCGCAGCCTCCTCATCCCGATCTACCAGAACACCCAGTCCCCAAGCCGTCGGTTAGACGCAGCCCGTGGGCTTCGGCAGGCCGGCGATCTTGCAAGCGCCCTTGGCCGGTCCCGAGGGGAACATGTCGTAGATCTCGCTGAGCTTGAAGCCGGTCGACTTGCAGAGCTTGCGGATCATGGGTGCGACGCCGAATTCGACGTAGTACTCGCGCAGGAAATTGACGACCTTCCAGTGATTATCCGTCAGTTCGTCCACGCCTTCGGTCTTGCCGAGAGCCCCGGCGACGATTTCGTTCCACTTGTCGGGTTCCTGGATGAATCCGTCCTCGTCGATTTCCAGGACCTGATCACCAGCATGAAATTCCGTCATCATCGTCCTCCTTCTTCTTTTTCGGAAGTGAGTTCATCCGACTTCTTTTCGTTTTCAGTGCCGGGATGCTTCCCGCCACGCTTGCGCTCCAGCTCTTTCAGGAATTCGGGCGCCGGAGAGTGCCCGAGTTCGACCGCTCGGCCCATGGCCGATTGGGCCTGTACGACATCGCCGAGATCGAGCAGACCCACCGCGAGGTGGTAGTGTCCGCCGGCATGATCCGGGTCGATTTCCACCACCCGGCGAAAACACGCGAGCATCTCCTCGGTCTGATGCAGGTAGAGATGGCCCAGGCCCTGGTTGTAGTGGGCCTGCAGCAGGTCCGGGCGGTGCTCGGCCACCCGGCGGTTCACCTCGACACAGCCTTCGAAATCCCAGCGTCCGAGCAACAGCCCGCCGAGATTGACCCAGGCCTCGTCGTAGTCGGGGTCGAGTTCCAAGGCGCGACGGAGTGACTCTTCCGCCTTCTTCGCGGCCCCGGCGCGCAGCAGGGCCGTACCCAACTGCATGTGGGCCGGCGCCGAGTCCGGGTTGTCGGCCACGACCTGGCGTAATTCCGCGATCCCCTTCTTATTGTCCACAGCCGCACCTGCCATTCTTCTTTCCTCGTTTCGATTTCTTTGCGAACCGCTTGTTGAGTGAATCCTGGATGCCCTGGCCCACTTCGCCCGGAAAACTGTCGGTCACGGTCTTCAGGACGTCGGCCAGGCCGTCTTTCAAGCCCTCGTCGGACGCCAGACGCACCAGGTCGGGCACCAGCGGCAACAGGATCTCCGGGCGTTCTTCGGCGATCGCCTTGACGACCTCCGGCGCCGTCAGCGCGTTGGTCCCCGACTCGTCGTTCATCGCCCAGACCAGACGGCGCACCACTTGCTGCACCAGGTCCGGGTGATAGCGGGCGGCGCGGGCGACGCCCTGGCAGGCTACCTGCCGCACCTCGGGTTCGGACCTGTACGTTAGGCTCACGAGATACCGCAGGGCCCGGGGTTCGACGCCCAGCAGCATGTCGATCTCGTCGAGCTTGCCGTTTTCGACCATCTCGCGGACGTGAGTGCGCAAGTTCATTGCACCCTCCCCGCCGCGGCCTTGACGAGCCCTTCCGCCCAGGCCGGCGTGGCCAGCGCGTGAAGGTGCGTGTAGGCGGCCACGGCCTGACCGACGTTGAGTCCGTCGCGACCTTTGCCCACCCCGACCCCGCGCGTCAGCTCGAGCACAGTGGGCACCTCGCCCGGACCGTCCTGCAGACGCGAGTAGTGGAACTCGTGTCCGCAAAGAGCCGTGCCCTCCGGCAGGATGGGGTTCGCCCGGTCCGGGCGACCCTGCACATAACCGTGTCCCTGCGGCCGCGCGGTCTGCTCCACGATCACGGGCAGGGCGCCGACCATCTCGTGGGCGACGCCGTCCCTCACCAGGGCGCGTGAGAGATACATGAGCCCGCCGCATTCGGCCCAGACCGGCAGGCCCTGGTCGATCTGTTGCGCGAGCGCCTCGCGCAGGGGGCGGTTGGCCGACAGCTCCGCGGCGTAGACCTCGGGGAAGCCGCCGCCGGCGTAGAGACCGTCGATGGCGGGCAGCTCGTCGTCCGCCAGGGGCGAGATCGGTTGCAGCTGCGCCCCGGCCGCCTCGAGCGCGGCGAGATTTTCCGGATAGTAGAAGGAGAAGGCCCGGTCCTTCAGTACGCCGATGCGAACGCGCCGTCGCTCGGCCGTGGCGCGAACGGCGGCCGTCGTCTCCTCGACCGGCGGCAGGTCCGTCGCCTGGTCGGCCGACGCCAGCAGCGCCGGTATATCCGTGTGCTCGGCCACGATCTTGGCCACGCGCTCCAGGGTTTCTTCCACCTCGGGGTGCTCCAGCGCCGTCACCAGGCCGAGATGCCGGCTGGGCAGATGCTGGTCGACCAGCCTCGGGATGGCGCCCAACACCGGCAGGCCCGTGTCGGCGGCTATCGCCTCGCGTATGACTTTTTCCTGACGCGGCGTCCCCACGCGATTGAGGATGACGCCTGCGAACTCGACCTCGGGATCCAGGACGCGGCAACCGAGAACCTGGGCGGCCACCGTCCGGGTGGCCTTGGTGACGTCGACGATCAGCACCACCGGTGCGCCGATCAGCTTGGCCAGTTGCGCGGTCGAGTGGGAGCCGCCGGCGTCCATGCCGTCGTAGAGTCCGCGATTCCCCTCCACCACCGCGACGGACGCGTCCCGGCCCTCCGCGGCGAGCGAGGAGAGGATGGCTTCCTGCGGCATCATAAAGGTGTCTAGGTTTCGACAGGGAGTCCCCGCCGCCGCGCCGAGCCAGGCGGCGTCGATGAAATCGGGTCCCTTTTTGAAGGAAGCGACGTTGAGGCCGCGGTTTCGAAAAGCCCTGATCAGGCCCAGCGACACCAGGCTCTTGCCGCTATCGCCGGCGAGTCCCGCGAGTACCAGTCTGGGTAGCTTGGCCCGGGCCACTCTACTTCTCCCGCGCTGATTCGGTCGTCCCGGTGAGAGCTGTCGGAGCCGCGGCGTTCATGACGCCACCGCTCTTCGCGGGTGTCTGCCAGACAACCTGTGCCCGGGTTGTTCCCGGATCAGCGGGTACAAGTCACGCGAGCCACCGTTCGCTGGGCCAGCACCCGGACTCTCGTCACCGGTGGATGCCGAGGGTGGCTTCCGACCGAAGGGCAGGGCCCCCGACACGCGGATCGCGCCGGGGGCCGTCCCCGTCCTACTTGTCTACTCCTCGGGCGGAAGCACGATGTAGCTGCCGCCGACGTAGGAGTAAGTGCATTTGCCAGTATCGACGAGCTCGCGAATAGCCTTCTTGCACAACTTCTTGTCGCACTGCTCATCGCCGAACTTCTCGATCATGGCCTTCGTGAGATCCAGGGCCTTCAGGCTCTTCTTACCGTGGTATTCCTTGACCATGCCGTACATGGCCTCGGCCACTTCTTCCTTTGTCGCCATGTCGCTCACGTCCTTCTCTCTAGCCGTGCCGGATTTGAGCGGACCGCTTGAAGGTCTCGCCGGCATGCTTGAAGTCGTCGATGTGGTACTTGGTGAACTCGATCCCGGTCAGCTTGAAGAACTGCGGCCAACCGATCCTCTCGATCCACTCGCCCATGCGCTCGTACTTGCGCGCGTTGGCGGCGTAGACCTCGACGATGTTCCTCACCGCTTCGACCGTCTCGGGCCAGCGCGGCGGGGTGTTGGGCAGGAACGGGATCGCCAGCTTGGAGAACATCGGCTCGTGGCGGGCGTTGCTCACCTTGCCGCCGACCCAGATGGACAAGCCGTCGTTCTCGGGATCGTTGAGCGTCATCGCCGGGCAGACGGTGTAGCAGTTCGCGCAGAACATGCACCGCTCCTCGATGACCTCCACCGAATCGTGGCCGTCGACCTTGGCCGGCCTGATCGCGCCCGTGGGACACGCCGACACCGTCGACGGGATCTCGCACTGGGTGCCGAGCAGTTCGTGCTTGATGTCGGGGGCCCGGCGGTGGACGCCGAGAATGGCGATGTCCGAGCAGTGCACCGCGCCGCACATGTTCAGGCAACATGCGAAGGCGATGCGCAGCTTGGCGGGCAACGTCTGGGTACCGTCGAAGTAGGGGAACAGATCGTCCATAACCGACTTGACGACGCCGGAAGCGTCGGACGCGGCGGAGTGGCAGTGCACCCAGCCCTGCGTGTGGACGATGTTGGTGATCGATGCGCCCATGCCGCCCACGGGATAGCCTTCCTGCTTCAGGTCGGCGATCAACGGGTCGATCTGGGCTTCGTCGACGACCAGGAACTCGACGTTGTTGCGGCTGGTGAACCGCAGGTGACCGTCGCAGTACTTGTCCGCCAGGTCGGCGAAGAGACGGATCGTCTCGATGCTCATCAGCCGTGGCGTCGCCGCGCGCACGGACCAGAGCTTGTCCCCGGAGTGGGCCACATGCATCAGCACGCCCTGCTTCGGGATCTCATGGTACTTCCATTTCCCGTAGTTCTTCTTGATCACGGGCGGAAGGAACTGCTCGTAGTGGGGAGGGCCGATGTCGGTCTTCCTCTTAGCCGGTGTGGCTGCCATTACTCATCCTCCTCATCGAGTTCAAAGAAGATGTACGGGTTGGTGCGCGGATGCATGATCATCTCGGGCTCGGGGTCCAGGCCGATCTGCTCGAGGAAGTTCCCCAGGCCGACGCGCTGGATGAATTCGCCGATGCGCTCACGGTTCATGCCGTGCTCGCCCCAGACGTCCCAGATTTCCTCGGCCAGCTCGTAGATGTCGTCGTAGCCCTCGTCCATCTTGACGAAGGGCACGAGGACCGAAGCCAGCAGTGCGCCGCCGATGATGGGAGCCTTGGCGCCGAGCAGGATGGTCGCGCCGCGGTCCTTGCCGGGGGCCAGTGCCTTGGGCATCACGTTGATGCAGTGCATGCACTTGACGCAGTTCGAGTTGTCGATCGCGAAGGTCTTGCCGTCCCACTTGATGCAGCTGGTCGGGCAACGATCCGCCACGTCCTGCTGGATGTCGACCTTGCCGTCGGCAATGTAGGCGTCCAGTTCCTGCTGATCGATCTGGATGTTGTCCTGCCAGGTGCCGATCAACGACATGTCGGAGCGGGCCACCGAGGCCACGCAGTCGTTGGGGCAGCCGGCCGACTTGAACTTGTACTTGTAGGGGAAGGCCGGGCGGTGCAGTTCGTCCTGGAAGTGCATCGTCAGGTCGTGGGTGAACCCCATGGTGTCGAAACAGGCCCACTCGCAACGCGCCTCGCCGCAGCAGCAGCTGGGGGTACGCACGTCCGAGCCGGAACCGCCGAGGTCGAAGCCGATCTCGGTCAGGTCCGCGAAGACGGGCTCCAGCGCCTCGGTCTTCGCACCCAGGAGGATGATGTCGCCGGTGGAGCCGTGCATGTTGGTCAGTCCGGAGCCATGCTTCTCCCAGACGTCGCAGAGCTTCCGGAGCACCTCTGAGGTGTAGAACCAACCAGCCGGCTGGTTGACGCGAATGGTATGAAACTCGGCACACTCGGGGTATTCCTCGGGCAGGTCGCTGTAGCGTCCGATGACGCCGCCGCCGTACCCCATGACCCCGACCAGGCCGCCGTGCTTCCAGTGACCGATCTTGTCTCTGTAAGAGTGCTCGAGAATACCCAACTGGTCGTTGGACATGGCATTCTTCACCGCGCTCTTCTTCATCTCCGTCACGAAGCTCGGCCACGGGCCCTTTTCTAGCTCGTCGAGCAAGGGCGTTTCCCGTAACTTCTCCGCCATAGCTACCCCTTTCCACGCCTGTGGGTAAGGCATCGCGGGCATCCCTCGGCACCGCCGAGTATCGACGCGCATCCGCGGGAACTGCAAATTGGGACGGGCACCGCACTCTCGCCGATGGCAAAGAACAATGATGCCCACTTTCTTGTCCCTACAGAGCCGTCAGAAAGCCCCTACGTCAAACTCTGAGTTTGAATGGCTCCCATAAAATACCTTGATGGCTGTGTCATGTCTTATCTAAGGACATTGCATAGGCCGCCGTTTGATCTTCCCAGACATGGTCCGCGGCTGCATCCGGTAACTCCAAGCCGTGTCGTTGCCCGGCGGGAGAGACTACGCTTCAGCAGGCAGTCTCCGGCTCATGCCGGCCATATTGTGAAACGCGTGGGCTGGCGGTGGACAAAACCGGAATGAATCCTTGACACCGGCATCCCAGATCGGAATATAGGTGATAAAATCGAGGCAGGAGGAATCCCATCTTCGGATAGGATCCCTTTATGCCACACTGGTTCCGCAGGTCAGACGTCCACGTATCGTCTTCAGAATAGGTATAGCGATGGAACTTCGTCAGCTCAGGTGTTTCATGGCCGTCGTGGAGGAGGGTGGTTTCAACCGGTCGACGACCCGGTTGCACATGACCCAGCCGGCGATATCGTATCAGATCAAGCTGCTCGAGGCCGATCTGGGCATGCCGCTCTTCTATCGTCTGTCGCGCGGAATCAGTCCCACCGAAGCGGGGCGCGTGCTCTACCAGCACGCGCTCAAGATAGAGGACACCGTGCACAAGGCTCAGCAGGCCCTGGAGCGCCTCTCCGACGGCGTGGCGGGCGAAGTGCGCATTGGCACGGTGAACAGCGTCGGCATCTATTTCCTGCCCGCAATCCTGCAGAGCATGCGCAAAAAGCATCCCTCGGCCCGTCCGACCGTCCTGTACCGCAATTCCCACGAGATCACCGAAGCGCTGCTGGCCAACCGGATAGATGTGGCGCTGGTAGCGAATCCCCAGCCGGATCGACGGTTGCGACACGAGGTCATCTTCGAAGAGAACGTGTCGCTGGTTTGCGGTCGTTCGCACTCCTTCTTTGGGCGTAAGTCAGTGCGTCCCGATGAGTTAGACGGACAGCCCTTCGCGTCGCTGACTCCGGAGAATCCCACGGGACAGATCGTGCGCGACCACCTGGTCAAGCTGGGCGTGAGCGTCGAGACCGTCGTTTCGACCGACAACGTGGAGACTGTCCGCGAGATGGTCGAGGCCGGTCTGGGCGTCGCATTTCTTCCGGATATGGTCACCAGTAGGGGTATGGCTTGCGAAGGGCAGCCGCTGGGGACTTTCGACCGGATCCAGATCGCACCGCGCTTGACCCGGCGCATCGTGCTGGTTACCTGGAAGCAGGTCGAGCCGACACCGGCGGTAGCCTCCTTCCTGAACGAGTTGAGAGCCCATGGCGCGGCCTGGAAAGGCTGTATCGACAGCGAAGATATATGATTCTGATCTTCGCCGAGCGACATATCCGGCCCCTTGTCGACGCAAAAAGTTCTTTATGGGTAGGATATAAAGTTTCACGTTGATTTGATAGACAACAGCTATGAAATTCCATCTTGGTGTCCTAAGCGGCAAGTAATTCGGCTCCCATTGAATCGATGTAGGAGGTGCCTTTAATGCCAAGTTTTGTGATTCCGGACAAATGTGACGGATGCAAGGCGCTCGACAAGACTGCCTGCCAGTACATCTGTCCCAACGACCTCATGGTCCTGAACAAGGACACGATGAAGGCGTACAATCAGGATCCTTCACAGTGCTGGGAATGCATGTGCTGCGTGAAGATCTGTGCCGTTGACGCCATCGACGTGCGCGGCTACGCGGACTTCGTGCCCATGGGCGCTTCGGTAGTGCCCATGCGTTCCACCGACAGCATCATGTGGACCGTCAAGTTCCGCAACGGCAACATCAAGCGCTTCAAGTTCCCCATCCGCACGACTCCCGAAGGTGAAGCCGTTCCCAGCGGAGGTTGGGACAACGATCCCGATCTCGACGGACCGGTTCTGTACACCGAGCCAGAGTCCAACGGGACAGCTGAACTCTGGACGAAAGGGTAGGTGGCAGTCATGAAGGAGTTCGAGACAGTAGAAGTCCAAACTGATCTGCTTATCCTGGGTGGCGGCATGGCCGCTTGCGGCGCCGCAGTCGAGGCCGCCCACTGGGGCAAGAAGAACAACGTCAAGGTGACTCTGGTCGACAAGGCCGCCATGGACCGTTCCGGCGCCGTGGCCATGGGCCTGTCCGCCATCAACCAGTACGTGGGCCTCAAGGACGGCGAAAACACCATCCATGATTACGTCAACTATGTACGTAACGATCTGATGGGTGTCACTCGCGAAGACCTGGTCGCCAACATCGCCCGCCATGTGGATTCGTCCGTGCATCTGTTCGAGAAGTGGGGCCTGCCCATCTGGACCGATGACAAGGGTGGCTACGTGCACGAGGGTCGCTGGCAGCTGATGATCAACGGTGAATCCTACAAGATCATCGTCGCCGAGGCCGCCAAGAACGCCCTGGGCACCGACAACATCTTCGAGCGCGTGTTCATCACGCATCCGTTGATGGATGGCGACCGTTGCGTCGGCGCCGTCGGTTTCTCGGTTCGCGAGGAGAAGTTCTACGTCTTCAAGGCGAAGGCTGTCCTGGCTTCCATGGGCGGCGCCGTAGGCGTGTTCAAGCCTCGTTCCTCGGGTGAGGGCGCCGGTCGCGCCTGGTACCCGCCGTTCAACTCCGGTGCCTCGGCCTTCTTCACGATCCAGGCCGGCGCCGAGATGACCTGTCAGGAAGTTCGCTTCATCCCGGTGCGCTTCAAGGATGCCTATGGTCCTGTCGGCGCCTGGTTCCTGTTGTTCAAGTCCACTGCGACCAGCGCGCTGGGCGGCAACTACATGGTGGAGCGTCGGCCCGAGCTGGAGAACTGGCAGCCTTACGGCGCAGTCAAGCCCGTGCCCGCGAACCTGCGCAACTACCTGATGATGCTCGATGTGATGGAAGGCAAGGGCCCGATCTACATGCAGACGGCCGAGGCCATCCAGCGCATCGCTCAGAGTGAGGAAGACCCCAAGAAGGCCAAGAAGAAGCTCAAGGAACTTGAGTCCGAGGCCTGGGAAGACTTCCTGGACATGACGATCTCGCAGGCAATCCTGTGGGCTGCGACCAACATCCAGCCCGAGGAGAGCCCCTCCGAGATCGCCGCGGCCGAGCCCTACTTCATCGGTTCCCACTCCGGTGCTTCCGGCGCCTGGGTGTCCGGACCCGAGGATTTGGCTCCTCCCGAGTACTTCTGGGGCTACGAGCAGATGACCACGGCGAAGGGCCTCTTCGCCGCGGGCGACGCTTCCGGCGCCTCATCCCACAAGTTCTCCTCCGGCTCCCATGCCGAGGGTCGTATCGCCGGCAAGGCCGCCGTGCGCTTCGTGACCAAGGAGAGCCACGACGGGATCAAGTACGACGATGGCGAGATCGCGGCCCTGAAGGACCGTGTCCTGAAGCCCCTGAAGATCTACGAAGAGAATCAGGACAAGTCGACGCAGTCAGACGTCAATCCGGCCTACATCCTGCCCAAGATGTTCATGCAGCGCATGCAGAAGCTCATGGACGAGTACGCGGGTGGTGTGTCGGCTCAGTTCATGACGTCGAAGCCGAACCTCGACAGGGCGCTCGAACTGCTCGGGCTCCTGCACGAGGATTCGGAGAACCTGGCCGCCAGCAGCTTGCATGAGCTCATGCGCTGCTGGGAGAACGTCCACCGCAGCTATCAGGCTGAGGCGCATGTTCGGGCGATGCTGTTCCGCGAGGAGACCCGCTGGCCGGGTTACTACTTCCGGAGTGACACGCCGAAGATGGACAACGAGAACTGGCACGTCTTCGTCAACGGTAAGTTTGACCAGGCGTCCAGCGAGTGGACCTTCAAGAAGGTGCCCATCGTTCACATCTTCGAGTAGCTGAGTGTTCTCCGGCTCTGTCGGAGATCGACACGCAGAACTGCACGGCGGTTAATGCGGTGAGGGAGGCCCCAGGTGCAAGTCCGCCTGGGGCCTCTTGCTTATCCCGACCCCCGCGAGCCGGCGGTTGGACCGTAACAGGCAGCACACAGAATCGGAGCAGGCCATGACGAAATCACGGAAAGACTTCCCGGATCCCGCGGCAGGGGCTCAGCAGTCGCAGATGCCCGATCTGCTGAAGGATCGGCGGCAGCTGGCGCCGGGTGAGACGTTCAGCTTCGGGTGCCACAAGGGGCTCAAGTGCTTCACCGACTGTTGCGCGGACATCAACATCCTGCTGACGCCCGTCGACGTCCTGCGCCTGGCGCGCCGGCTCGAGATCACCACCGAAGAGTTCCTGGTCAAATACACCCAGATGCCGGTCACCAAGGAACTGCATCTGCCCGTGGTCATGTTCAAGATGGGCCCGGAGCCCGACAGGCGCTGCGACTTCGTCGGCGAGGACGGTTGCACCGTCTACGAGGACCGGCCCTGGTCGTGCCGCATGTACCCGGTCGGCATGGCGATCCCGCCGGCCCGGGCGGGCGTGGAGCCCGAACCGGTTCATTTCCTCTTCGAGGACGATTTCTGCCACGGACACAGCGAGTCGCAGACCTGGACCTTCGAGAGCTGGAAGGCAGATCAGGGGCTCGATGATCAGGAAGAGCTCGAGACCGGCTTCCGCGAGATCGTCTCCCATCCCTGGTTCATCGGCGGCACCCGCCAGCTCGATCCCAAGCGCATGGAGATGTTCTACACGGCCTGTTACGACCTCGACAATTTCCGCAGGTTCGTCTTCGACTCCACCTTCACCGAGCGTTTCGAGCTGGCAGACGAACTCGTCGAGCAGATGAAGACCGACGACGAGGCGATGCTCCGTTTCGCCTTCCGCTGGCTTCGCTACGCCCTCTTCGCCGAGCCCACGATGACGCCGACCGACAGCGCGACGAAGTCGGTCACCGGCGGCACAATGGAAAGGGAATCATGAACGCAGCGACTTCACCCATCCTGGTCGTCGGCGCGGGGATCGCCGGCGTGACCACCGCCCTCGAGGCAGCGGAAGCTGGCCGCGAGGTCGTCCTGGTCGAACGGGATGCCGCCATCGGCGGACGCGTACTGCGCAGTCACAACTACTTTCCCAAGCTCTGTCCGCCCAGCTGCGGCATGGAACTCAACACGCGCCGCGTGGAGCGCAACCCGCGCATCCGGGTGTTCACCGGCGCGACCGTGAGCGCGGCGACCCGCGAAGGCGACCAGTGGTCGGTGACCATCACGTCCGCACCCGCGTACGTCGACTCCCGTTGCACCGTATGCGACGAGTGCGCCAAGGTCTGCCCGGCCAAGGTCCCCGATCCCTTCAATCTGGGGCAGGGCGAGGTGCCGGCGATACGTCTGCCGCATCTCGACGCCTGGCCGGCGCGCTACATGTTCGACCGGGACGCCTGTGCCGACGGCTGCACGGCCTGTGTCGACGCGTGCAAGTTCGACGCCATCGATCTCGGCGCCGCCGCGACGGAAGAGACGCTGACCGTGGGCTCGGTCGTGTTGGCCACGGGCTGGCATCCCTATCGGTTGGAGAATCTGGAAGAACTCGGCGGCGGCGTGCTGCAGGACGTCATCGCCAACGTGAACATGGAGCGGCTGGTCGCGTCCGCGGGCCCGACCGGCGGCAAGATCCTGCGTCCGTCCGACGGCGAGGCGCCCCGGCGCGTGGCCTTCGTGCAGTGCGCCGGCTCGCGCGACGTGAACCACCTGCCGTACTGTTCCGCGGTCTGCTGCCTGGCCTCGCTCAAGCAGGCGATCTACGTCCGCGAGCAGCTACCCGAGTGCGAGGTGACGATCTACTACATCGACCGCCGCACGCCGGGCCGCAACGAGGATCTGCTGACGCGCGTGGCCGACATGGACGGCGTCAGGCTGGTCAAGGGCAAGGTCGGCAAGATCGAGCAGAACGCGGACAAGGAACTCGTCCTGCGGGTGGAGGACGTCGAGTCGGGCCGGTTACTCGAAGAGAAGGCCGACCTCGTGGTCCTGGCCACCGGCATGGTTTCGAACCTGAGCGAAGGCGGTTTGCCCTTCGATGTTTTCGTGGATGAAGACGGCTTCGGTCTCGACAAGCTCGAATCCGGTCTGTTCGTGACCGGCGTGGCGAGACGGCCCGAGGATGTCGCCGCCTCGGTGAGGGATGCAACCGGTGCGGCGGCGAAGGCCAGCGCGGCAGCGACAGGGAGTGCACAATGAACCAGGTGGGCGTTTTCGTTTGTACCGGCTGCGATATCGGCGCGGCGATGAACGTGGCGGGTCTCGAGGAAGTCGTCACGGAGGCGGGAGCCGCCAACTGTACGACTCATCCCTGCCTGTGTTCGCCCGAAGGAGTGGCGACGATCCAGGGCGCCATCGACGACGGCACCGACGGCGTGGTCCTCGGGGCCTGTTCGCACCGCGCCAAGATCGAGGAGTTCGGCTTCGACCGGACGAAGGTATTCGTCGAGCGCGTCAGCCTGCGCGAGCAGGTGGCCTGGTGCCAGCCGCACGGCGAGGAAGACACGCAGATGCTGGCGGAGGACCTGCTGCGCATGGGCGTGGCGCGGGCGGCGAGGGTGTCCGCGCCGGAACCGCTCGCCATGACGATCGACCGTCGGGTGATGGTCGTGGGCGGCGGTCGCGCCGGCCTGGAGGCCGCGCGGGTGGCCGCGGGCATGGGCAACCCGGTCGTGCTGGTCGAGGCGGCGGACAGCCTGGGCGGACACGTCGCCGGGATGAAGGATACCGTTCCCGAGCACCCGCCCTACGACACCGTTCATCCCAACGAGATCGGCCGGCTCGTCGAGGCGGTCGAAGCTCATCCCGGCATCACGGTTCTCAAGTCACACACGACGCGGAAGATCGACGGCCAACCCGGCCAGTTCGAGGTGGAGCTGACGGGACCCGCGGGCACCGAGACGCTCCAGGTCGGCGCGATCGTGCAGGCCACGGGCGCGCATCCCTATGATGCGAACAAGCTGTCCCACCTCGGCTACGGCGCGTCCGCCGATGTGGTGACCGCCAACGAACTCGAGTCTATGCTCGCCGAGTCGAGCCTGGCTCGTCCCTCCGACGGCAAGTCGCCGGAGCGGGTGGTGTTCGTGCAGTGCGCCGGGTCCCGCGACCCCGAGCACCTGCCTTACTGTTCGAGCGAATGCTGCAACACCTCGCTCAAGCAGGTGGCGGCGATCCATCGCGACTTCCAGGACGTGGAGACCGCGGTGATCTACCGCGACCTGCGTTCGCCCGGCCAGCTCGAGCGCTTCTACCTCGGCGTCCAGGAGCTGCCCAACAGCCTGTTCACCCGCGGCGAGGTCGGCGGTATCGAGGATAACGGCAACGGCCGCCTCTCGGTCCAGCTGCGCGACAGCCTGCTCGGCGACGAAGCGATCCTCGAGGCCGACCTGGTCGTGCTCGCCACGGGCCTCGTGCCCAACGCGGCCGACGGCGAGTCCATCCGCCTGCTTCGGGACGCCCGGGCGGTCATCGCCAAGAACGAGTCGGAAACGCAGGTCGCGGCGGCCCGGGAGACCGTCGGCGAGCTCGAGCACCACGACGACACCGAGATCCTGAACCTGGGCTACCGCCAGGGACCGGACCTGCCGGTGCTGCAATACGACTTCAACGACTCGCACTACATCTGTTTCCCCTACGAGACGCGACGGACCGGCATCTACGCCGCCGGCGCCCTGCGCGCGCCGATGGATCCCGCCCAGGCCGCCGAGGACGGTCTCGGCGCCGCCATGAAGGCCGTGCAGTGCCTCGAGATGGCGGCCAGGGGAGAGGCCGTGCACCCGCGGGCGGGCGACATCTCGGTGCCGGAGTTCTCGCTCCAGCGCTGCACCCAGTGCAAGCGTTGCACCGAGGAATGTCCCTTCGGCACGCTCAACGAGGACGAGAAGGGCACGCCGGAATACAACGAGCTCCGTTGCCGGCGCTGCGGCATCTGCCTCGGTTCCTGTCCGGAGCGCATCATCAACTTCCCCGACTACTCGGTGGGCTCCGTGGCCGACATGATCAAGTCCATGCAGGTGCCCGACGAGGAAGAGGAGAAGCCCCACGTGGTCGCCTTCCTCTGCGAGAACGACGCGCTGCCCGCCCTCGACGAGGCGGCCAAGCGCGGCCTCAAGTGGAATCCCTGGGTACGCGTCATCCCGGTGCGCTGTCTCGGCGCGATCAACGTCGTCTGGATCGCCGACGCCCTCTCCAGCGGCATCGACGGCATCATCCTGATCGGCTGCAAGAAGGGTGACGACTACCAGTGCCACTTCATCAATGGCTCGGAACTCGCCGATCGCAGGATGACGAACATCCAGGAGACCCTGGACCGGCTGACGCTGGAATCCGAAAGGGTGAGGATCGACGAGCTCGCCCGCAACGAATTCGCCAGGATTCCCGAGATCTTCGACGAGTTCCTGGAGACCATCGACGACGTGGGCCCCAATCCCTACAAGGGCTTCTAGGAGAAGGTGATCGCCGTGCAGAAGCAAATCATACCTTCGGCCGATTTCCGCAAGCAACTGCGGGAGCGCGGTGGTGAAAGCGCTACGCGCTGCTACCAGTGCGCCACTTGCACCAGCGTGTGCGAGCTGACCGCGGAGGGCTCGCTCTTCCCGCGTTCGCAGATGCTGAAGAGCCAGTGGGGCCTGGCGGATGACCTGGCCGGTGATGCCGGTGTCTGGCTCTGTCACCAGTGCAACGACTGCACCGCCCGCTGTCCCCGGGACGCCAAACCCGGTGACGTGCTGCAGACGATCCGGTCGCTGGCGATCCAGGAGCTCTCGACACCCAGGTTCATGGGCAAGCTCGTGGGCAACGCCGGCAAGACCTGGCCGTTGCTGATCGGTCTGCCGATCCTGATGTGGTTCGTGCTGATCTTCGCGGTGAACGGCTTCGACGTTCCCGAGCCCACCAACATGAAGATCATCCACGCGAGCGCCGACATCTCCTTCGTCGACGCCGCCTACGCCCAGGACGACGGTCACGACGATGCCGGCCACCATGGCGAGCTCGTGGAGGGCGACGAGACGCGACTGGTCTACGAGGAGCTGGTGCCGCACAAGTACATCTACGTCGTGTACTCGACGGCCTTCTTGCTGGCCCTGTTCGCGGTGCTGGTCAGCGCGGTGAAGTTCTGGAACCTGATCGGCCGCAATGAGAACCGCAAGGGGTCGTTCATCGGCAGCTTCCTCCCGGTGCTGGCCGAGATCGGCTCGCACAAGCGTTTCGGCAGCTGCGACACCTCGTCGTCGCGACGCTGGGCCCACTTCTGCGTGCTCTGGGGTTTTATCGGGGCCGCCTTCGCCTCGGGCCTGCTGGTCATCTCGCTGTACATCACGAAGGACCCGCTGCCGTTGGCGCAGACTCATCCCTACAAGATCATCGGCAACATCGCCATGGTGCTGCTGGTGGTCGGCGGGCTCTGGCTGTTCATCAACCGCCTGACGGATTCCGGGAAGACGGGCGCCTCCAAGGCGTACGACACCTTCTTCCTGTCCCTGGTCGTGCTGGTCATCATGACCGGCGCGTTGACCGAGCTCGGCGCGTTCGTGTTTCCGCCCCTGGCGGCGTCGATCGTCTACGTCGTGCATCTGGGCTCGATCCTGACCCTGTTCCTGACAGTCCCGTTCTCGAAGTTCGCCCACATGATCTACCGCACGCTCGCGATGGTTCACGAGCGCATGGTGGAGGCCTAGGCGGACCGGAGCGGTTGTTCGATTCGGATGGAGTGAACGATCTCGGCGTCGCGCGGAAAAAGCGGGCCGACCGAGGCTGCAGACAGAACCTATCTCCGGAGGTAGAGATTCATGATCAAGCCACATGGTTCCGATACGCTGAATCCCCTGTACGTCGCGGATGACGCGAAGCGCGCCGAACTGCTGAAGGAAGCCGAAGGCCTGCCCAGGCTGCTGGTCTGCTCCCAGGCGGCGGCCAACGCCGTGATGATGGGCAGCGGCTACTTCAACCCGCTGACCGGTTACATGAGTCTCGCCGACGCGTTGTCGGTCTGCGAGGGCATGAAGACCACCGGCGGGCTGTTCTTCCCGACCCCGATCGTCAACGTCGTCGCCGACGCCTCGAGCATCGGCAACGCCAAGCGCATCGCCCTGCTCGATCCCAACGTCGCCGGCAACCCGGTGATCGCGATCCAGGACGTCGCCTCGATCGACGAGGCCACCGACGAGCAGATGGCGACGATGACCAAGCAGGCCTACGGCACCGACGACGCGGCGCATCCCGGCGTCGACGCCTTCAACTCGGTGGGCAAGTTCTTCATCGCCGGCGACATCCAGGTGCTGAGCTACTCGTACTTCGCCGCCGACTACCCGGAGACCTTCCGCACGGCGACGCAGATCCGCGAGATCATCGAGGGCAACGGCTGGAACAAGGTCTGCGCTTTCCAGACCCGCAACCCCATGCACCGCGCCCACGAGGAACTCGTGCGCATCTGCATGGACCGCGTCGGCTGCAAAGGCGCCGTCATCCACATGCTGCTGGGCAAGCTCAAGAAGGGCGACATCCCCGCCGACGTGCGCGACGCAGCCATCCGCAAGATGGTCGAGCTGTACTTCCCGGCCAACACGGTCGAGATCACCGGCTACGGCTTCGACATGCTCTACAGCGGTCCCCGCGAGGCCGTGCTGCACGCGCTGTTCCGCCAGAACATGGGCTGCACGCACCTGATCGTCGGCCGCGACCACGCGGGCGTGGGCGACTACTACGGCGCCTTCGAAGCCCAGGAGATCTTCCACACCGACATGGTCAAGGGCCAGCTGAAGATCGAGATCTTCGAAGCCGACCACACCGCCTGGTCCAACGTAGTGGGCGAGGTCATCATGATGCGCGAGGCCCCCGAGGGTCACAAGAAGGAGGACTTCGTCTTCCTCAGCGGCACCAAGGTCCGCGAGATGCTGGCGGCCGGCACGGCGTTGCCGCCCGAGTTCGCGCGTCCCGAGGTGGCGGAGATTCTCATGAAGCACTATCAGGAAGAGGCCGTCAGGTAGGCTGAGCTGGAGTGGAGTTTCGGTAAGTAAGAACCGGCGCTTTCCGTCTTGGGGGGCGCCGGTTTCGTTTACTCAGGTCTCTGAATTGCATGTGGTCATTATACGCATGATTTTCAACGAAGGATTTGGAACTCACTCTTATCGCGTTAATTCTCCTGAGTAAATTATTTCGCCATCATCAACAACTTGATGTAACCATTAACCTGTTCTTTTTCTTATGTACTCGTCTCGGGTTTCCCCTTTCAGCATGACTGTTCGGTTGCCCTCTCTGACGTAGAACTCATCCTCGTCTACATATGTGGCTTTGGCCTTCGATTTAACGTCGACTACACAGACATTTCCTGCAGGGAGCGTGATAAACGATATCGCAACGCGACGTGGAATGTAGGGATTGAGTCTTTTCTCCAGATGATCCAGGACCTTGCGCTCGAATCCATCAGGATTATTGGGCTTGCACAGTGTGAAGTCTTTTTTTAATCCCTTGATGTCACCGTTATCCGAAACTCCGATGAGCAGAGTGCCTCCATCGGAATTCTGAAAAGCTGCAATGGTCTTGAGCGAGGCCACGATCAACTTGTCGTCGTTTATCTTGGTGTGTGTGTTGTAACTGTAGGTTTCCTTGAACTCGAGCTTCTCACTTTCGCCGGTACTGATCGTCTTCAGTAGCGGGTGATGCAACTCTCCCTTGGCAGCTTGTGTCCTGACGTATTTGCCGAACAGAGGATGATAGAATCTGTAGATCCCCCTGGAGACAGGCTTGATCAAGTGCCGGTCATCCCTGAGTCGCTTGAGAGCAGAGTCCAGGCTGGATGGTTTATCACTGAACAGATCCGAACGCTTGAACTCGTCGCCGAGAAGACCGGCCTGCAATATCACGTCTCGCTCTGACTCCGGGAGGTCGAGGTCTTTCCGGAATTTCGCTTTTGCAAGATCTGATTCGATCTCTGCCCAGTGATCCTCCAGCCAAGCATCATCGATGTTCGCAGAACCACAAGCCAATGAGAAAATCTTGTGGCAGATCTGCTTCAGGAAATATGGATGTCCTTCGGTTTGTAGATAGATAAAATCGAGAGCCGAATCGGTGAAATTGAATTCACCGATGGCTTTGATCGGCTTCTCGATCGCCTCTTTGCTTTCCGATTTCGTGAATGTGTTGATCTCGATCGTTTCGAAGAAGCGACTTACCGGCTCAGCGGCACTTGCTCCGGCTCGAGGTAGGGTTTGACCTGCAAAGAGAAGCATGAAGTGAGCGTCGTCTTCTTCAATTCTCTGGAACACATCCCTGATTTCCGAAAGGAACTGCTGGTCTGCTTTGTCAAGGTTATCGAGAATGATGGCGGCGAACAGTCCCTTCTCGGATCGGAGCCTGGCTAATTGCTTGGTCAAAGTGATACGCATACTGCGGGAGTTGTTGAAATCTGGGGAAACGAAGTCGTCTTCATCGGAATCGTCGCCAAGTGCATCCATCAATTCCTCGAAGAGTGCGAGATAGAAAGCTGTGCTCTGGTCTTTTGCGCCCTGTCCGCTGACATCCTCCCTGATGACTAGCCCCAGTTGTTCTTGTAGCTCAGGCTTCAATTTCCTGAGAATCGAGGTTTTGCCGGTCCCCCACTCTCCCTGAAGGAAGAGGTTCGTCGGAGCGTCTGATTTGCAGTCTCTGATGGCCTGCCTGATCCTGTTTATGATTTCGATTCGGCCAGCAAAATGCCGTGGTTGGACCGGATTGCCGGGGCTGTAGGGATTTATACTGGTTTTGGGCATGTTAACTCCTTGTGATACTGTACATTAGATTCCGAGGGGTTAGATTATGGTCTAAACTTGCATAACTTGCAAGAGAAAAGACGTTCTCATGCGAAGCGAGGTGTGTCAGGTGCGGGCCGAATTTGTATCGTCGTTGGGTTGTGAACTTAACATCAGGTATATCAATGAGATAAGCCAGCTGCGACGCCTTCCTTTATTATTTTCGTGCATTTGTTTTTGCTTTCAGATCTTGCAGGCGCTCTTGTTTGCGTTTTCTCCTTCTATTTCCGACTCGTTTATTTGCACGGTTATTTTCGCGTTAGTTGCGTAAGCTCTCCCCTCAAGCGGACAGTTCACAAGTAGAGTTTCCAGCTGCGTATTTCTTCCCGATCACTGCCGGTTGTAACTTGCCGGCGTGTCGTGAGGATGGACCTCGGACCTGACTTCACCAGTGCATAGGGCCGGTTTTTTACAGGTTACATCGGTCTGTCATTATTCGGCCGGCCGGCTTGCAAGTCCTCAGGCGACGTACCACATTTGATCGGGCGATATCGTTCGGGATAGGCCGGGACCCGCGATCGGCTCGGATCAAGATATTCGAACGGACACTTCAGTGTTTTCGATTGGTGCGGCGGGGGTACGTTCCCTACTGTTGAAACCGGGTCCAGGTGTGGGTCATCACCGCCAAGAAAGGGTGCAGGTAGGACATGGGTCTTCTCAAGAAGAACAAGAAGAAGAAGCCGCTGAAGATTCACGGCGGCGCCGGCGGCGAGCAGTCTCCCTATCGCCCGCAAGCGAACGAGAAATTCCCGCCGTGCATCAAGGCCTGTCCGAGCGGTAACGACATCCGCGGCTGGCTCTCCACCATCGCGCAGCGCGAGAGGCTTGGTCTCAGCGTCGACGAGGCCTGCGAGAAAGCCTGGCTGATCGAGATGGAGACCAATCCGATGCCCTCGATCATGGGCCGCGTCTGCCCCCATCCCTGTGAGGACGGGTGCAATCGCCAGGAGAAGGACGGCGCCGTCGCCATCAACTCCGTGGAGCGCTTCTTCGGCGACTACGCCCTCGAGCACGACCTGAAAGCTCCGACCCTGGACACGGGCGAGGCCTGCGACGAGAAGATCGCCGTGGTCGGCTCGGGTCCCTCCGGCATGTCCTGCGCCTACCAGCTGGCCCGCCGCGGCTACAAGGTGACCGTCTACGAGAGCCTGCCCAAGTTGGGCGGCATGTTGCGCTACGGCATCCCCGAGTACCGTCTGCCCCGCGACGTCATCGACGCCGAGTATCAGCGCGTGGCCGATCTCGGGGTCGAGTTCAAGTGCGGCGTGACGATCGGCAAGGACATCACCTTCGACGATCTCAAGCAGGACCACGCCGCCGTGTTCGTCGCCATCGGCGCCCACCAGGGTCGTCTGCTCCGCTGTCCCGGCGAAGAGGGTGGTGGTGTCTACACGGGCACCGAGTTCCTGCGCCTGGCCAACGCTGGCGACAATCCCGAAGTGGGGGAGAATGTGATCGTGATCGGCGGCGGCGACACCGCCATCGACGCGGCGCGCGTGACCCTGCGGCTCGGGCACGACGCCGCGGGCGTCTCCCGTCGTCTGGGCTCCAACGTGACCATCCTCTACCGGCGCACACGCGACGAGATGCCGGCCATCGAGCGCGAGATCGAGGAAGCCCTCGAGGAGGACATCAAGCTCGAGTACCTCGCCGCCCCGGCCAAGATCGTGCGCGACGAGAGCGGCAAGGTCGTCAAGATGGTGGTCCAGCACATGGAGCTGGGCGAGCCCGACGACTCGGGCCGCCGTCGTCCCGTGCCCATCGAGGGCAAGCTGAGCGAGATCGACTGCGACACCGTCATCACCGCCGTCAGCCAGGCCCCGGATACGACCAGCCTCGGCGCCTTCGAGGAGACGGGCTGGATGGACGCCGACGAGTGGGGCCGCACCGGGATCGACAAGGTCTGGACCGGCGGCGACAACGTCAACCTGGGTCTGGCGACCAACGCCGTCGGCCAGGGGCGCGTGGCGGCCGAGAGCATCCACGCCACCCTGCGCGGCACCGAGCCCAAGAACCTGGGGCACGGTCCCGACATCGGCACCGACCGGCTGCTGCTCGACTTCTACGACCCCAAGCCCCGCGCCGAACGCACGGTCATGTCGCCCGCGGACCGCCTGGCCGATCCCATCGTGGAGATCGACAAGGGCATCTCCGACGAGCTGGCGCTTGCCGAGGTCGACCGCTGCTTCTCCTGCGGTCTCTGCTTCGGTTGCGAGCGGTGCTGGATGTACTGCACGCCGGCCTGCTTCAAGAAGGTCCAGGCACCCGCGCTCGGCGACTTCTTCACCATCAACATGGACACCTGCAACGGGTGTAAGAAGTGCGACGAGGAGTGTCCGTGCGGGTTCCTTGACATGGTGTAGGGCCGACCGATAGGTGAACACCCCCTGGTCTGGGGGCCGGGGGGGGGGGGGGGGGGGGGGGGGGGGGGGGGGGGGGGGGGGGGGGG
>CAYMCR010000022.1:0-35544 GCA_964389015.1 uncultured Fibrobacteraceae bacterium
TGCTTCGCTTTTGCTTATCCCGGAATTGAGAGGGGATTGGGCTGGAACTTCAGATAGACGGCCAGGTGCACCTGGTCGTCCACCATGGGGTACCACACGCCGTTGAACATCTTCTCGCAGGGATTGCAGAAGTACAGCGGTCTCACGACGGTCGTGCTGAAACCGAGGAACTGGTCGTGCAGGGTGACATCGATGTCCAGCGTGGGCGCCTGGATGACCTCGTAGCACAAGTAGTGATTGTGCTCGTACGTAGGCGGCGGACCGCTGGGCATGGTCTTCTCGGCAGGCAGTACCAGGTAATGGGCGTCCCTGACGAACCACCTCTGCGTACCGAACTGGTTGTTCAGGTCGACCCGCCATTCATCGGTCAGCGGTTGGTCGATCAGGTACCAGGTTTGGTGAGCCCCGTAGTCCCAGTAGGGCTCGTAGTCCTTCTCCACCGGATTCGCGAACAGGTCGAACTCGGCATACGTGAACTGCAGGGCTCCGAACTGATCGTAGAGTTCGATGTCCCCCGTGATGCCCATTGCGTATGGTGTTTCGTAGATGAGATAGTGATTCTCCGGCAGAATTTGCGCACTTCCGCTCGCCACGCAAAGTCCGGTGACGACGACGAGCGCGATCAGACAC
Source organism: uncultured Fibrobacteraceae bacterium (assembly GCA_964389015.1). Taxonomy (GTDB): domain Bacteria; phylum Krumholzibacteriota; class Krumholzibacteriia; order LZORAL124-64-63; family LZORAL124-64-63; genus JAHIYU01. Next base: position 631 of record CAYMCR010000022.1, read on the forward strand.
GTCATGCGCCTTCTCATGGCAGGACCCCCTTGTGGAATGTGATTGGTGAAGATGTCGCGTCGGCGGGCGCACAGGGATGCGGGCGCAGGAGAGGATTCGCCCTGATGCGGCGGAATTCTACTCTAAATTGCCTTTCATTGTCAAACGAGTCAGGCTCAAAAGGCAGATTATTTTCAGTGTGATCATAATATCTGATTATGCGGCAACTAATAGCCCTCCTCTGGGTCGCCGGCGCGGGATGACTGCAGATGGCTCGGCTTCACCCGCCAGCGCCCCGGCGGGTCGTGCTCGGATGGAGTCCGAACCCGAAAACGCAGCGTTGACGCACCCTCCGGTCCCGGCGCACTATTGCGGCACCAAGTGCTGATGGCGGAAAGACGAGCGATCCTCCTGCACCCTCGGATTGGATTATGCCTGACCAACCACAAGCCGCAGCCAAGGCGTCCGACCACGATGCCGGCGCCGCTCACCTCACCCTCGTCCGCGACGCCCGCCTCTTCATGCGTCGCCCCGAGCTGCGCGTCGAACTGGCCGACACCACCCACACGCAGGACCTGACCCAGTTCGAACTCCTGCACCCGCCCTGTCCGGCCGACTATGTTGTGCGCCTGGGCCGGCTGCGGGTGACCGAGTTCCTGCCCGACGGACGTGAGGTGACGCGCGCGGTGCTGCAGTCCGGCTCCTGCTTCACGACCCGCGAGGCGGCGGACGACGGCGACTCCACTTATCCTCTGGACCGTACGACCGTGATGGCCCTGGGCGATGCCGAGGTCTGGCGTCTGCCCGCGGGCACTTTCGCAGACCTGAACATCGGCTGAGGTGGCATACATGTCCCCGCAAGACGCGCGACCGATCACGCCCCTGGTCCTCTGCATCCTCGACGGCTTCGGCTGGCGCGATGGTCCCGGCCACGAGCGCGGCAACGCCATCGCCGCCGCCGCGCCCGCCTTCTACTACGGGCTGCTCGAGCGCTACCCCCACGCCACCTTGAAGTGCATGGGCCTGGACGTCGGCCTGCCCGAGGGACAGATGGGCAACAGCGAGGTGGGCCACCTGACCATCGGCTCCGGCCGCGTCATCGACCAGGACCTCAACCGCGTCACCCGCAGTATCGAGAGCGGCGATTTAGGCCAGCTACCCGCCTGGCGCGAGTTCATCGACGGCCTCGCCGCTCGCGGCGGCAAGCTGCACCTCATGGGCTTGGTCTCGCCCGGCGGCGTCCACTCGCACACCGATCATCTCTACGGGATCGTTGCCCTGGCCCGTGATGCCGGCGTGACCGACATCTGCATCCACGCCATCCTGGACGGGCGCGACACCGATCCCAACAGCGGCCTGGGCTATGTGCGAGACCTGCAGGTCGAGCTGGACCGGCTCGGCGCGGGCCGCATCGTCTCGGTCTCGGGACGCTACTACGCCATGGACCGCGACAAGCGCTGGGAACGTGTCGAAAAGGCCTGGCGGGCTTATGTCCACGGCGAGGGGAAGACGGGTGCCGACGCGGAAACGATCATCCAGTCCTCCTACGACACAGACGTCACCGACGAGTTCGTCCTGCCGACCCTGGTCGTCGCTGACGGCGCCCCCCCGACCACCGTGGCCGACGGGGACGGCGTGTTCTTCTGGAACTTCCGCGCCGATCGCGCCCGGGAACTCACCTGGGCCTTCAACAGCGCCGATTTCGAGGGCTTCGAGCGGCCCGTGCGCCCCGACATCACCTATCTCTGCCTGACCGTCTACGACGAGAGCCTGGGCCTGCCGGCGCTCTTCACCAAACAGGTCCACACGGGGATCCTGGCTGACGTTTTCGCCGCTGCGGGACTGCGTAACCTCCGCACCGCCGAGACCGAGAAATACGCCCACGTGACGTACTTCTTCAACGGCGGCCGCGAGGCGCCCTATACGGGGGAGGAGCGCGAGCTGATCCCGTCGCCCAAGGTGGCAACCTACGATCTGCAGCCCGAGATGAGCGCGCCCGCGGTGGCCGAGGTGGTCCTCTGCGCCCTGGATGCGGGCGAGCACGAGGTGATCGTGGTGAATTTCGCCAACGGCGACATGGTGGGGCATACGGGTGTTTTCGAGGCCGCGGTCGCCGCGGTGCAGACCCTCGACGGACTGCTGGAGAAGATCGTGCCCAGGGTGCTGGCCAAGGGCGGGGTCCTGCTGCTGACCGCCGATCACGGCAACTGCGACGAGATGATCGACCCCGACGGCCGCGTCCTGACCAACCACTCGCTCAACGACGTGCCGCTGGTGGTCGTCGGCGAGCGCTTCGCCGGTCGCGCCGACGCCCTGGCCGAGGGTTCCTTCGGCCTGCGCGACATCGCGCCGACCATGCTCGCTCTCCTCGGTCTGGAACAACCAACAGAGATGACCGGGCGGTCGATGATAGTTTTTCATGAATGATCCGGCACCGCGCCACGGATCGTCACCATTCATAGCCGGGCGTTATATCCATAAAATGTAAAAAAACGTTTAAGACGTAGACAGCTATAGAGGTGCGTGTTATCATTCCGCAAACGCGTAGGCTAGAAAGCCTGATCCTTACTTCCACGGCTTCATATCCGTAACTTGACAAAGGGATCCGAATTTTCTGCCCAGTTCCTGCGCGGTTCTGGACGTATGTCTGAAATCAGGGGAGAAAGGGAAATGAAAAAACTCGCTTATGGCGCTCTGGCGCTAGTCCTCGTCGTGTCCTGCGTCGGGCTGGCGGCAGCCCAGACGATCGACGACATCCAGCTTTACGATCCTCTCGACGGCACACCGATTAGTGCCTACTTGGGCACGCAAGTGACCGTCGAAGGTCGTATCTACGTGGTCAAAACCACCTACAACCCCGGCACGCACTACATCCTGGACGACACCGGCAACGGCATCAACTTCTACCTGCCCAGCGCTCCCCCACTGGACTACGGCGACCGTGTCCAGGTCGTCGGCTACGTTGCGGTGTACGGCGGCGAGTTGGGCATCTCGAGTGACGGGGGCACCTATCCTGATCCCGTCGTCAGCTACTTGGGGAGCGAGGCTGAGCCCACGCCCGAAGAGATGACCGTGGACGAAGTCCTCAGCGGCGTCGGCGCCGAGGACGGCTACGAGAACATCGGCAAGTTCGGCGATGTGTCAGGTATCATCACCTCGGTCGGCGGCAACAGCTTCTACATGCGCAATGTCGCCGAGACAGACACGCTATTCGTCTACATCGACGGTGATACGGGCATCAACCTCGGCGCCGTGGCCCCCGGCGACGAGTACCGCGTCATCTCGCCCATCGTGGTCTACAATGGTGGCATCCAGCTCAAGCCCCGCAAGCAGGGCGACCTGATCGAGGGTTCCGGCCCGGTCATCGACGACATCGAGCTGGATGACTGGTCGCCTCTGTCCGACGAGTCCGTCACGGTCACCGCCTCCATCACCGACGACGTGCTGGTCACTTCCGCGACACTCCACTTCCGTGACGACAACGGCGACAGCACCGGCGTCTTCACGCCGATCATCATGACCAACACGGTCGGCGACACCTGGTCCGGCACCATCCCCGCGCCTCACACCGAACGCCAGGTGGACTTCTATGTCGCGGCCACCGACGGGGACGCCAATGTCTCAACCAACCCGGGCGACGCTCCCAACGGCTGGTACGAATTCGCCATCGGCTTCACGTCCATCTACGACGTGCAGTACCGCGATCCCAGCCAGGAACTGCAGGGGTCGGACTACTACGATCGGACCGTCAACCTCACTGGTATCGTGATGGTCGGCACCGGTGACGCCGGCGCCTCGAGCAAGTTCATCATGCAAGACGACGCCGGGGCCTTCAACGGCATCCTGGTTTATGAGGGCACAGCGGGCAACTTCCTGCTGGCAGGCGACGAGGTCGAGGTCGGCGGGTACATTGACGAGTACTATGGCCTGACGGAGATGGCCCCGCATACGCCTTCGGCCGTGGAGATCATCTCCTTCTCCAATGACCTGTATCCGTACGTCAGGGCCAACACCGGAGCCCTCAACGACGACACCCTGGACGACGGCGACGATATCGAGGGCGAGGCCTACGAGAGCGTGTGGGTCAAGACCTACGCGGCCGCGGTGACGGATACCGCCGGCTTCGACCCGTACAACTCGTTCAAGGTCATGGACGTGTCGACAGACACGCTGGTAGTGGACGCCATCGTGGATCTGGTCTCCTACACGCCCAGTCCTGGCGACATTGTCAACGTGACCGGTTTCATGGACTACTCCTACGGCACCTTCGAGCTGGTTCCCTTGCAGGACGAGGCCATCGTCTGGCTCGAAAGCACGACCGGCGCGGAGGATGAGCTGCATCAGCTCCAGCCCGCGGGCGGGTTCTCGCGCCTCGCGCCGAACCCCTTCAACCCGAAGACGGAGATCCGCTTCGTGTTGACCCGTGACAACCTGACCCAGCTGAACGTCTACAACATCCGCGGCGAGATGGTCCGCACGCTGGCTAGCGGCATGTTGGAGAGCGGCGAGCACATCGTGCACTGGGACGGCAACGACTTCAGCGGCCAGAGGGTGTCCAGTGGCACCTACTTCGCGCGTCTGCGCATCGGCAGCGAGGTCATGCAGGTCCGCAAGCTGATGCTCGTGAAGTAGGATCAGTGAAGTATCTTCGGTTGGATATCGAGCGTTTATAAGCGAGGAGGCCCCGGCGAAAAGCCGGGGCCTTCCCCTTTGGCTTGTGACGTAACCGTATCCCTACATATTGTCCCCCGTTCACACCTCCACGTGGAGGTGTGGTTTTGACCCATTGTGCGCACAGAACGGGCACAATCTCGCAGGCGCAGATGTTTTCACTTGACTAATTCAAACGTACGATTAAAATAGACGTATGATTTCCTGTCTCGCCATTCCGGACGAAACGAGATCGTCATGAACGAGCAAACGACCAAGGATCGCCTGCTGGACGCGGCCGAGGTTCTCTTCGCGCAGAAGGGTTACGAGGCGGTGTCCATCCGCGAGATCGCCGGCGACGCCGACGTCAACCTGGCGGCGGTCAACTACCACTTCCAGGGCAAGGAGAACCTCTATCGGGAAGTGCTGCGCCGCCGTCTCGCCCCCAAGCGCGAGAAGCTCCTGGCGGCCCTCGCCGTGGTGGAAGCCGCGGGCGAGGACCAACCCCGTCTCGAGATGCTGATCCGCGCCTTCGTGGGCACCCATCTCGAGGACGCCCTGAGCAGCCCCCGCGGCCTGCTCGGCATGCACCTGATGTCGCGCGAGATGTCGGAGCCGCGCCACGGCGCGAAGGTGCTGCTCGAGGAGCTCATCGGCCCGGTCCGCGCCAGGATGGGTAAGCTCCTCGTCGAACTGCTGCCGGAAGCGGATATGACGCGGCTCCAGATGATCATGGGCAGCATCGTCGGTCAGTTCATCTATTACGCCATGTACTGGCACAACCATCAGCAAGCGGAAGAGGGAATGCCGGGCATGGCCTCGGCTTTCGTCTCCCTGGGCGATGATCTCGAACAGTACATCGCCAACGTCATCGACCACGTGACCCGCTTCACGCTGGGCGGCATACGCGAGATCAGCGAAGGAGGGGGTCAGTGATGCGCACCGCTGCGATCCTGGCGGTCCTGCTGTTCGTGACGGCCGGCTGCGCCGTGGGTCCCGACTATCGACGACCCGACGTGACGGAGATCCCCGGCGGCTATGCCACCGCGACGGCGACCGCCGACACGTCCCGGTCCGGCGCGTCCCCCGTGGGCGCGATTCACGCCTGGTGGCAGACGTTCGGCTCGCCCGAGTTGGACGCCCTGGTCGTCGAGGCCCTGGCCAACAATCCCGACGCGGCGGCTGCCGCGGCCCGCGTGATGTCGGCCCGCGCCCAGTTGAAGGGCGCCAACGCCGGCCGCCTGCCCTCGGTGGAGATCGGCGGCACCGCCAGCCGCTCGCAAGTGAGCCGCGCACGCTTCGGCGGGCTGGGCAGCTTCTACCAGAACTTCTACACGGCCACCGCTTCGGCCGCCTACGAGCTCGATCTCTGGGGACGCCTGTCCCGGACCCGGCGGGCGGCCTGGGCCGCGGCACTGGCCAGCGAGGCCGACCGGCGCACCGTGCAGCAGGCACTGGTGGCCGACGTGGTGCGCGGCTGGCTGGCCGTGCGCGAGTCAACCGACCAGCTCGCCCTGAGTCGCGGCACCCTCGATGCCTACGCGCACAGCCGCGAGATGGTGGAAGACCGCTACCTGTCCGGCATCGTCTCGTCGGTCGATCTGCACCTGGCGCGCCAGAACGTCGCCACGACCAGGGCCCTGGTAGCCTTGCGCGAGCAGGAGCTGGCGGCGGTCCGGCGCAATCTCGAACTGCTGCTGGGCCGCTATCCGGCCGGCGTGGTGGGGGCCGACGGTCCCGACATCGCCGCCTTGCCGGCCCTGCCGCCCGTCCCATCGGGCCTGCCCGCCTCGTTGCTGGAGCGGCGCCCCGACATTCAGGCGGCCGAGATGCGCCTGATGTCCGCCACCGAGAGCATCGGCGCCGCCAAGGCCGACCTCTTGCCGAAGCTCGCGGTCACCGGCGAGTACGGCTACAACTCCCCGCTGTTCGAGAAGCTGCTCAACGACGCCTCGAGCGTGTGGAGTCTGGCCGGTAGCCTGGCCATGCCGCTGCTGAACCGCGGCGCCAGGACGAGCCGGGTCGATGCGGCCCGTGCCGGCGCGGACGAGGCCAAGGCCAACTACGTCAAGATCGTGCTGAGAGGATTCCGCGCCGTGGAATCGGCCCTGACCGCCGACCGCACCCTCGGCGAGCGCCGCGAGCACCTGCGCGACAGCGTGGCGCACGCGCACCGCTCCCTGTCGGTCGCCGAGGACCGCTACCGGCAGGGGCTGGACGGTTACCTCACCGTACTCGATTCACAGAGGCGTCTGCTGCAGGCGGAGGGCGACCGGCTCGCCGCCGAACGGGCCTGGCGCGCCGCACGCGTGGACCTGATCCAGGCACTGGGGGGCGACTGGGACGAGCCCGTCGCCGACGCGGGCGATACCGGCGGCGACAACCACGCAACCGATGGAGGATCGCAGAGATGAGTGGAAAAAGACTCCCCAAGGGCGTACTGCCGCTGATGATCCTGATCGTGGGTGCGCTCGGCGCCGTGATGTTGTTCAAGCTGCGGCCGGAGCCCATGAAGCGACCGGCGATGGTCGTGCGACCGGTGGTACGGGTGCATCGCGTCAGCGGCGAGACACCGGCCGTGACCGTCAGCGGCTACGGTACCGTCAGTTCGCGGCAGCGGGTCCATATCACGCCCCAGGTCTCGGGCCTGGCCGTGCACAAGAGTCCGTCGCTGGAGACCGGTGGTTCGTTCGTCGCGGGCGAAGTCCTGCTGCGCATCGACGACACCGATTACCGTCTGGCCGTGGAGATGGCGGCAGCCACGGTGGCGCGCGCGGAATACAACCTGGCGCGCGCCCAGCAGGAGGCTGAGATCGCCCGTCGCGAGTGGAACGAGATACAGGGCGACAACAGCGACCGGCTCGTGCGCCCCAACCCCCTGGTCCTGCATGGTCCCCAGCTCAAGCTGGCCCAAGCCGACCTGGCTTCCGCGCAAGCCTCGCTGGCCAAGGCGGAGCTGGATCTGAGCCGCTGCACCATCGAGGCGCCGTTCCTGGGGCGCGTGGTTAGCGAATCGGTGGACGTCGGTCAATACGTGCGTGCCGGCAATCCCGTGGGAGAGATCTACGCCTCCGCTACGCTCGAGGTGGCCGTGCCCCTGAACGATGCCGACCTGGCCTTCTTCGCCCGCCCGGTCAACGGCCGTGGCGGGGCGTCGGCCGAGATCGTCGCCGAGTTCGCCGGCGCCGAGCAGGTCTGGCGGGGTCACGTGGCCCGCGTATCGGGCGCAATCGACGAGCGCACGCGCATGGTGGACGTGATCGTGGCGGTGGACGACGGTCCGGAGGTCGCCGACGGCCGCCCTGCCCTGCTCGAGGGCCTCTTCGTCGAGGTGCGTCTGCTGGGATGCAGCCTGCCCGGCTCGGTCGAAGTGCCGCGCGCCGCCCTGCGCGAGGGGGGCATGGTCTGGGTCGCGGGTGACGACGGCCTGGTGGAAATCCGTCAGGTGACCGTCGCGCGCAAGGGACACGATACGGTACTGTTGACCTCGGGTCTCGCCGACGGCGTCGCGGTCATCGTCTCCAACCTGGAAGTCGTGACCGAGGGCATGGAGATCCGCGTAGCGGGCGCACCGGATATATCGGGCATATCGGTCGTCCCCGTACGCGCGGACACCACCGCCGCAGGGGGTGAAAGACCGTGAGAGGACTGATCGACTGGTTCGCGGGCAATCACGTGGCCGCCAACCTTCTGATGGCGTTCCTGCTGCTGGCCGGCGTCATGTCCGCCTTGTCCATCAAGCAGGAGGTCTTCCCCCAGATCGACCTGGACATGGTGATGGTGCAGGTACCCTACCTGGGTGCCAGCCCCGCCGAGGTCGAGGAGTCCGTCTGCGTACGCGTGGAAGAGGCCATTCAGGGCATCGACGGCATCAAGCGCATCACCGCGAACGCGGTCGAGAACTCGGGCACCGTTTTGGCCGAGATCGCCACCGCCGCCGACGCCCAGGAGGTTCTCGACGAGATCAAGCAGGCCGTCGATCGTATCATCACCTTCCCGGACGAGGCAGAAAAGCCCGTCATCCAGCTTCTGGAATCACAGGAGCAGGCCATCGACGTGGTGATCCACGGCGACGTGGACGAGAAGGCCCTGAAGAGCGTGGCCGAGCACGTGCGCGACGACCTGCTCACCCTACCGTCCATCACCCAGGCCATGGTCGTCGGTACGCGTCCCTACGAGATCTCCATCGAGGTCAGCGAGAAGGCCCTGCGCCGTTACGGTCTGAGCTTCGACGACGTAGTGCGCGCGGTGCGCATGGGCAGCCTCGACATGCCCGGCGGCAGCGTCAAGACCGATGCGGGGGAGATCCTCGTGCGCATCAAGGGGCGGCTCTACCGGGGTGAGGAATACGCCCAGCTCGTGGCAATCACTACGCCCGACGGCTCGCGTGTGACCCTGGAGCAGATCGCCGAGGTGCACGACGACTTCGAGGACCTGGATTCGCGCTCCTTCTTCGACGGCAAGCCGGCGGCCGTGATCTCGGTCTACCGCGTGGCCGACCAGGCGATCCTGGATGTCACCGACACCGTCAAGGAGTACGTGAAGGAGAACAAGGACACTCTGCCCGTGGGCCTGGAGATGGACGTCTGGTCCGACCGTTCGGACATCTACCGCGGGCGCATGAACCTCATGCTCAAGAACGGCGGCATCGGCCTGGTGCTGGTCTTCCTGACCCTGGCCCTTTTCCTGCAGCCGCGGCTGGCCTTCTGGGTCGCCATGGGCATCCCCATCAGCTTCCTGGGCGGCATGTGGATCCTGCCCTGGTTCGGTGGATCCCTAAACATGATCTCCATGTTCGCCTTCATCATCGTGCTGGGCCTGGTGGTGGACGACGCCATCGTGGTGGGCGAGAACATCTACACCCATCGACAGATGGGCAAATCCCGCGCACGCGGCGCCGTGGAGGGCGCCATGGAGGTGGCCAGCCCGGTGGTGATCGCCATCATCACCACCATCTTCGCCTTCTACCCCCTGGCGCAGGTCGAGGGCATGATGGGCAAGTTCATGGGCGTGATTCCGGTAGTGGTGATCGCCGTGTTGCTGATCTCGCTGGTGGAGTCGCTGCTGATCCTGCCCGCCCACTTGACCAGTGTGCCTGACCGGGTCATCGAGGCGGCCGCCACCGGCGACGGGCGCTCGCGCTGGAACCCCCTGCGCTGGCAGCAGAGCTTCGCGCGCAGCTTCGAGTACTTCATCGAGCACAGCTACAAGCCGACCCTGGACTATGCCCTGACCCACCGGCCGGTGGTAATTGCGGTCTCGCTGGCCAGTCTGCTGCTGTTGATCGGCTTCGTGGGCGGCGGCCACATCCGCTTCACCTTCATGCCCAAGGTCGACTCCGACAACATGCTCTGCGTACTGAACATGCCCGCAGGTACGTCCCTGGTCGAGACCGAGGTGGTGGTGGACCAGATCCTGCGCGGCCTGGACACACTGAAGGAGGAGATGGTCGGCGAGACGGGGAATGGAGGGGAGTCGCTTTTTCTTCATCAGTACGCCACCATCGGCTCGCAGCCGCGCGGTGACCAGGCAGGGGGGCGTCCCGGCGGTGCGACCAGTGCCACTTTTCTCGGCGCCCACAAGGCCGAGATCAACGTGGAACTGCTTGCGGGCGAGAAGCGCGTCGTAGCCTCCAACGAACTGGTCAGGCGCTGGCGCGAGCTGACCGGTCCCATCCCGGGCGCCAAGTCGGTCACCTTCTCGTCGAATCTCTTCCACGGCAGCAGCGCCGTGGAATTGCAGCTCTCTTCGCCTGACATTTCCCTGCTCGCCGAGGCGGCTGGACGCCTCAAGATGATCCTGGCCGACTACCCCGGCGTGCAGGACATCACCGACAGCTACGACGAGGGCAAGCAGGAGCTGAAACTTTCCCTCAAGCCCGCCGCCCGCACCCTGGGCCTCACCCTGCAGGACCTGGCGCGCCAGGTGCGACAGGGTTTCTACGGCGACGAGGCCCTGCGCATCCAGCGCGGCCGCGACGACGTGCGCGTGATGGTTCGCTACCCGGATGCCGAGCGTCGGTCCGTGGGCGACATCGAGACCATGATGATCCGCACTCCCGGCGGCGACGAAGTACCATTCGCGACGGTGGCGAAGGTGGACGCCGGCCGCGGCTACGCCACCATCAACCGGCAGGACCGCCGGCGCATCGTCAGCGTGACCGCCGATGTGAACCAGAAGGTCACCAACGCGGGTGAAGTGCTGGCCGACTTGCAGAAGGAGACCCTCCCGAACCTGCTGGCCGACTATCCGAGCCTGCGCATTTCCTTCGAGGGGGAGGAGGCCGATCGGGCCGAGTCCATGCAGAGTCTCGTTTCGGGTTTCCTGATGGCGTTGGTGGCCATCTACGCCCTGCTGGCAGTACTCTTCCGCTCCTACGCCCAGCCGTTGATCATCATGACGGCGATCCCCTTCGGGTTCCTGGGCGCGGTGCTGGGGCACGTGGCCATGGGCTGGGACCTGACCCTGCTCAGCGGGTTCGGCGCGGTGGCCCTGACGGGCGTGGTGGTCAACGATTCGCTCATCATGATCGACTTCATCAACCGCATGCGCCGTGAGGGGAATGGGCTGCGCGAGGCCGTGATCCTCGCCGGCGTTCGCCGCTTCCGGCCTATCGTGCTGACGTCGCTGACCACATTTGCCGGCCTGACGCCCATGCTGCTGGAGAAGAGCCTGCAGGCGCAGTTCCTTATTCCCATGGCCATCAGCCTGGGCTTCGGCGTCCTGTTCGCCACCTTCATCACGCTGGTGCTGGTGCCGGTCAGCTACATGGTCCTGGAGAACCTGAAGCAGCGCCGCCTGGGCCCCGCGGTCGCACCGGCGACGACGCCGGCCGCACCCCGGACGCGGTAGTGTTCTGTCACCCTTCGATCTTGGGGTTGGCGAGTTCACAAGCAGCCATCTGCTGCGTTGCACTCGCTTGAACTAGCCACGGCTAGTCCTGCGTTCGCGCGCCTTGCATCTGACCACTTGTGAACTCGCCAACCCCAAGATCGAAGGGTGACAGAGCACTAGTTTGCCGCCGGGAGGGCAGAGAGCTATAATGGGGTCTGATCACAGCCAGGGAATACACATGAGGAAGGTAGATGTGAACGAATTACTTCGTATCTCCGACACGGCCACGGCCGCCTTTGGCGAGCTGGACCTGCCGCCGGACGGGCCCCAGTCCGTCAGGCTCTTCTTCCAGGGCGTCGGCTGAGGCGGGCCCTCCGTGGGCATGGCTCTGGATGAGCCTAAGGACGATGATATCTCGATCGAGACCGAACACCTGACCTTCATCTTGGCGCAGGACGTGCAGTCGTTGATTACCCAGAGTGGTGGGCTGGTGATCGACTTCGTCGTCGACGGCATGCGCAAGGGCTACACCATCTCCCTCGCCAACCAGGCCGGCGTCGATTGCGGCAGCTGCGGGGACGACGGCGGCTGCGGCTGATCAGCCGGCGCCTGCATCGAGAAAGGGAGAGCCACCCGGCTCTCCCTTTTTCTTGAAATGTCGTGGCGTGTGAGCGAGCTCAGAAATCATCCTCTACGTCCGCAGGTAATTCGCCCTCGAACTCCTCCAGCTCGTCCGTCATCACGTCACGTTCCTCGAACTCGTCCAGGTCGATGTTGTTGACATCGGTGTTGTCGTCGTCCCAGTCCTCTTTGCACTCGACCGAACAGAAGAGCTTGCCCTTGTAGGGTGTGCCGCCGTTGTCGATCTCCGCACTGCACCAGGCGCATTCACTTGCGTCCATCATCATCCTCTTCTGCAGGTCAACGAAAGGCTACGATGTATGCGATCCAGGCCGGGGAGGTGTCGCCCTCGGTGCTCGCCTGGAAATCTCCGTCGGGTTCCCCATCGTCATCGGCACCTTCCCAGTAAACTTCAACCTTGCGAAAGCCGGCGTTCGTCAGCAGGTCGCGGACCTCGGGCAAGGACCAGATGCGCCAGTGGTAGGCGAAGGCGTCGTTCAGCTCGCTGCCGTCGGGGAAATGAAAGTGGATCTTGCAGCGGTATTCGTGGGTGATGGGGTTGAAGTGGTCCTGGTCCCATACGTAGGTGAAGCCTTCGCACTCGCGTTCCTCGAACTGGAGCACCTGCGCCTCGGGGCCGCCGTAGATATCCAGCATGAGCATGCCGTCCTCGCGCAGGGAACGGCGGCAGTTGCGGAAGTAGTCCAGCAGTTCCTCGCGCGAGTGGAAGCCCCACCACGAGAAGTTGGTGGCGGCGATCACGTCCGTGGTCGGGGCGCACACGTTGCGCACGTCGTCCTGCACCATGGTCACGCGCGCGGCGGCGGGGCCGAGGGGCGCCACGTTGTGTGCGCGGCCCCAATCGAGGGTGGCGCCGTCCAGGTCCACGCCCAGCGCCGTGTTGTCTGCGCGTTCACGGACCCAGGTGCAGCCCAGGTTGAGCGTGCCGCAGAAATCCTCGCGCAGGTCGCGCGGCAGGCGGTCGAACTCGCCGCGGTAGACGCGGTCGATGAACTCGACCTCGGCTTCCGGGTTCTGCACGGAGTTCTCGTACAGCCAGTGCTTGTCGGCGGTGGCGGCGGTGAGCTTGTCTTGGGCCTTGGTATCCAGACTGGGCATGGTGTCTTTCTCCGGTTTGCACGGCTTGCGTTAATTCCGACAGGGGGTAAGTAAGCACCTCCACCGCCGGGTGACAAGCCCATTCACGCCTATTCGGCAGGCGCGGCGGCCGCTCTCGCTTGAGGGTACCACTCTTCGCATGTTACCATGAATATGGAAACGTCATGTCGACATCATATACGCGGATTGATCAAAGGGGCCCGCCGTGAAGATTAGGGTAACCCGGAACCGGCCCAATCCCTTCAACCCGCGCGCGACTCACCGCAACGGCCGGTGCTCCCGCGAGAAGTACTCCCCCGTCATCCCCCGCGTCACCCGCATCAGCAACACCAGCCCGATCAGGTTGGGCAGGGCCATCAGACCCAGGGCGCTGTCGCCGAAATTCCACACGATTTCCAGGGAGAAGATCGCGCCCAGGAAATGCATGACGCAGAACACCATCTTGTAGGCGGTGACGTAGCGCGGGCCGAAGAGATAGACGACGGCGCGGTCGCCGTAGTAGCTCCAGCTGATGGCCGTGGACAAGCCGAAGAGCAGCACACCGAGGGTGATGATGTAGCGACCCCAGCCGCCCAGGGGCGACAATCCCCGCTGGAAGGCCGCCGCGGTCAACGGCGAGCCGTTCAGCGCCATGTCGCCGCTGAGCCACAGGTCGGGCGCCGTGTCGAGATCCACGTCGCCTTCCGCCACCCGGAGTTCGCCGTTGAAGGGCATGCCGTCGGCGTCGGCCAGGACCGGCCGCACCACTAGGGAGTGGTTGCGCACGAAGGCGGCGCCGACGGGTTCTCCGTGCACCACGCTCAGCGTGCCCTCGAAGCGGTCGGTGTCGTCCACCTCGCCGTCGACGAGCACGTGGGCCTCGCCGACCAGCACCGTCAGGTCGGACTGGGCGTTGACTTCCACGCGGTCGGTGTGCCGCTCGGCCCAGACGCCCGTGGTCAGGATCACCAGGCCGGTGATGGTGCAGATGATCAGGGTGTCGATCAGGGGCCCCATCATGGCCACGACGCCCTCGCGCACCGGCTCGTCGGTCTTGGCCGCGGCGTGGGCGATGGGCGCCGAGCCTTGTCCCGACTCGTTGGAGAAGAGGCCGCGCTTGACGCCCCAGGTCAGCATGAAGATGAACGTGCCGCCGGCGAAGCCGCCGATCTGGGCCGCCGGCTTGAAGGCCGAGGCCACGATGGTCGACAACACGCCCGGCACCTGTCCCACGTTCATGAACAACACCAGCAGGCCGCCCGCGATGTAGATGGCCGCCATGTAGGGCACGAGTTTCGAGGTGACCCGGCCGATGCGTTTGATGCCGCCCAGGATCACCGCCGCCACCAGCGAGGCCATGACCAGGCCCGTGATCCACGTCGGCACGCCCAGGTCCGAACGGATCTGGTCGGCCACGGTGAAGGCCTGGATCGAGTTGCCCGAACCGAAGCTGGAGATCATCGCACAGACCGCGAAGAAGACGGCCAGCGGCTTCCAGTTCCGTCCCAGTCCCTTCTCGATGTAGTACATGGGCCCGCCCGACGCGCTGCCGTCGGGCAGGATGGTGCGAAAGCGCATGGACAGGGTGCACTCGGCGTACTTGAGCGCCATGCCGAACACGGCCGTCACCCACATCCAGAACAGGGCGCCGGGTCCGCCGTAGTGGATGGCCGTCGCCACGCCCGCGATGTTGCCGATGCCGACGGTCGCCGAGAGGGCGGTGGTCAGCGCCTGGAAGTGGGAGAGGTCGCCCTTGTGGGAGGGATCGTCGTAGCGGCCGCGGATGACGTCGAGGCTGTGCTTGAGCCGTCGCAGCTGGATGAAACGCAGCGCGACGGTCGTGGCGAGTCCCGTCAACAGCAGCATGGCCACCATCAGGGGGAAGCGATCGGGCCAACCCCAGACGGCGCTACTGAGGTCTTCGGCGAAGTTGCTGATGAAGTCCATGCTTGTCCGATCGCCTGGAGACGGTCCTGCCACGAGTTCGCGGTATTGTTCCAGAGAGTCGATCGTACGTCAACGCGCGGCTGGTATTAGCGGATCATCCCGCACATCCCACCCCGGGGTGGGGTGGTTTTACACGTGTGAACCATGACTTGGCTAGATGGTCGCCGACGTCTCCCGGAACTCGATCCCGTCTTTCGCCAGCGCCGCCAGCACGGGTACGTAGATGGCCGGTTCGGTGGGTATGAGGCAGCCCGTCAGATCCAGCTCCCCGCGCAGGATCATGCGTGCCGCCAAGGCTGCGGGACCGCCGACCGTCTTGGACATGGCGGTGAAGCCGCCCGGTTCGCCCTTGGCCACCAGGGTGGACGCGATGCGTTCGGCGGGTCGGTCGTCGAACGAGATCTCCAGCTCGTGTTTCAGCACCACCATGTCACGGTGTTCGTCCAGCAGAGGCAGCTTGTGCTCGAGCAGATGGACCATCATGTCGGCGGACGAACTGCCCGGGCAGCCGGTCGGCGTGTCGTCGAAGAGGCCCAGCCAGCGCATCTTCTCGATGACGGTGCCGGTGGGGCTGATGCCCAGGAACCGCGCCACGCGCGTGTCCATCTTGGGGCCGGAAACGTTGAGGGGGAGGAACATCTCCACCACCTCGGCGTAGGTGCGCTCCGCCAGGTTGGGGATGCGCAGGGTCTCGTTGGGCAGGCCCAGTTGGACGATGCGCGCCCAGGTCTCGCTCCAGCCCGGGTAGCGCAGCGTGCCGCGGATCATGGTGTGGACGTGGTCCAGCCCGAAGGCCTGCATGTACGACAGCGAATCGCGGTTGGGATAAGCCTCCAGGGTGCCCACGCCGTCCACCTCGACGCGCCAGGTGTGATGGAAGACGTGATGGTAGGGCACGATCTTGATCCGGCCTTCCTCCATGAACTGCGAGCCGTGTTCTGCCGACATCACCACGTTGCGCGGATTCCAGGTGATGACGTAGCGGAAGGGGTTGTGCTCCTGGTCATCGGCGGGGACGCCGCTGCCGTACGAGCAGAAGCTCGTGATGCGTCCGCCCTCGCCGTGCAGACGGTCTATCAGCGCCATCGCCGACATGTTGTCGATGCCAGGGTCGAGCCCCATCTCCGACAGGATGAGCACGCTCTGGCGCCGCGCGTCGGCGTCGAGGTCGCGCAGCTTCTGTGTGCGGTAGGAGGCGGAGATCATGTGCGTGCCGTGCTGGACGCAGTCCCAGGCGACGAGCGTCTGGAACTTGGGGATCAGGAAATTCACCACCAGGTCGGCTTCGCTGATGTACTTGTCGCGCTGGACGGAATCGTTCACGTCGAACTTGACGGCCTTGGCGCGCTCGCAGCCGGCGATGCGCTCCGCGGCCATCTCGGCGTCGAGATCGCCCACGGTGATGAACCAGTCCTCGCTGGACGCGAAACGCGAGAGACTATCGATGAGATACGGCGAACTCTTGCCGGCGCCGAGCACGAGAACCTGCTTCATTGCTTCCGCCTCGCTGAGCTGGGAAGTGGGTGCGGCCGGAGCGTTGACGCCGGGCCGCTGGCGACGCCCCAAATGAAAGCCATGTCCAGCGATTTCGCAAGCCCCGAGAGGGCGGCTTCCTGTTCCGTATCCGACGATTTTCCATCGGGTTGAACGGTTGTTATTCGATTCGAATCGCGTACAGGTGGTTTCTGCATGGTCTTCGACCCTTGCCAGCGAGCGGGCCATTTGCCGACCGGACCTCCACGCGCGTAACTGACTACAATACAACTAGATACGAAAGTCACCCCCCGACGTATCCATGGCATATGCCTTGCAACACGTCTGACCGTCCCGTGTAGGTACTCCCGTTTCAAGCACTTGGCTATGCAATCTGCACGGTCGGATCGTGGGAGAGAAACGTCATTCGGCACCACCACGGCAGGAATACAATGACTTTGCGCAAACGCTTCCAGCAACTGACGGCCATCGGCGCTCTGGCGCTGCTGATCGTCCCCGGCGCCGCCCAGGCTTTCGATCATCTGGAGGTCTCGGTGATTTCTCCGGAAATCGTCGAGGGGGGGCCCTCGGTGACGGTCTACGAGTACTTCGACGTGCTCGTGCGCGCCGTCAACGGCGACGGCTCGACCGACACCGAGGCGGACTACGTGAACGCCTACCTGGAGTCCCCGGACGTCCCGGCGACCCTGCCCGCCCCCGGGTATCTCCAGAACGGCGAGCGCATCTTCAGCAACGTCATGTTCCAGGACGTGGGGCAACCCGTGCGTATCCGCGCGGCCGACCTCGACGACGGCTCGGTGCCCTTCGTCGAAGTGGAGATGAACTGCTACGACTACGTGGACCACATCGACATCGTCGTGCCTGCGGGCGACAAGTACGTGGGTCAGATCCTGTCGCTGACCGTCACGGCGCGCGACGACGAGAACGTTCCGGTCAAGAACTTCGACGACGACGTCGTGCTCACGCCCGACATCGGGCATTTCACCGCCGGTCCCACCCTCACGATCCCCGGCGGCAGCTTCGTGCTCGGCGTGGTGAACATCGACGTGGTCCTGCAGGGCACCGACACCATGCTCCACCAGAACACGATCGACGCCCTCAACACCGTCACCTATCCGTATCAGCCGGGACCAGCGACCGGTAGCGCGCTCATCTCGCCCCTGTATCCCGGCGCCCTGGACAGGGTCGTGCTCCTGCTGCCCGGCGAGACCCTGACGCCGGGCGTGAGCCCGGGCAAGAGCGGCACGCCCAACGCCCAGATCTCGGGTTTCGCCTTCACCAGCGTCGACGTCCACGCTACCGACCAGTACTGGAACCCGGTGGACGCGGGACCCTATCCGACCCTGGCCTGGTCGGTGGACGACGGAGCGCCCGGTGTGGTGCTGCCTCCGGGCGGACCCATGAGCAGCAACGCCGAGCTCGATCAGATGATCACCCTGATGACGTCCGGTCTGCGCCAGGTGACGGTGCAGGCGAGCGGTCCCATTTCGACGTCGGACGCCAGCCACGTACAGGTCAACCCGGCCGGGCTGGACCATTTCGCTTTCGACTACGCGGTCTTCGACACCACCACCATCCAGGCCACGACCAATCCCTTCCAGATCCGCGTCCGCGCCTACGATTCCTTCGACAACATCTTCAACTACAACGGACCGGTGTCCATGCGCGTGCGCATCGGGGCCGCGGACGAGAGCGCCGACTACCTGATCACCACCACCAACAACTTCGTCGACGGCGTGCTCAACGCCTCGGTGCAGGTGACCAAGCGCGCCTTCAGCGTGCGTCTGATCATCGACAGCAACACGGGTGTGATCGAGGAGTCCGGCACCTTCCAGGTCAACGCCGGTCCCATGGAGAAGGTGCTCTTCACCTATCCCGGCCAGACCTGGACGCCGGGCCTGAGCGATCCGGTCTTCACCGGCAACATCGGCATACCCACGTCGCGCACGGCCGGCGACATGATCGATCCGGTGACCCTGCGCGCGGTGGACCCCTATGGCAACCTCGTCTCGGGCACGCGCACGGTGGCCCTCTCCTGCCCGACCGGTTACTTCGTCGTCTTCAACGACGACGGCTCCCTCAATGCGGAGGCGATCGTCTCCCTGAGCGGCATCCTGGACGTGAAGATCGTCTTCACGACCGCCGGCGACATGGTTCTGCGCGGCACCGTCAGCGGCCTGGAAGACAGCCAGTCGGAGGAAGTGCTGGTGTCGCCCAACGTCTACGACCGCATGGTGATCGTCGCGCCGGGCGAATCCCTCGACCAGGGCGCCTTCGATCCGCCGGGCAAGCTGGGTACGCCCACCCCCCAGGACGCCGGCACGCCCTTCAACGTGACGGTCTACGCGACGGACGTGTTCTACAATCCCGTGAATCCCTGGGACCCCGCGCTGCCCATCGATTTCGACTTCACGAGCACGGACCTCCAGGCGGTCCTGCCCGGCAATCCCCAGACGCTCAACACCAACATGGCGATCTACTCCGTGGCACTGCGGACCCTGGAAGATCCCAACCAGCAGGTCATCAGCGTCGAGGACCTGTCGGGCGGACAGATCGGCACGGTGACGATCCCCGTCGAGGCGGGCGTGATCGATCACTTCGACATCGGCATCAACAACAACACCAACCCCCTGCCTGGCGACGCGCTGGAGCCGGTACCCGACCATCAGGCGGGCGCCTGGCTGCCCAACCTCACCGTCATCGCCCGCGACGCCTTCGGCAACCACATCGCGGCCTTCCACGATTCCGTGACGCTCTCGGTCGACATGGCCGGCGACATCCTGTCGCCGATTCGCGTCAGCCTGCAGGACGGCTTCGGCAGCGGCATGGTGGAGGGTGTGTGGCGGGGCAGCTCGCGCATCACCCGCGCCGGTGTGGACGTCACGATCTCGGCCATCGACGACGTCTACGGGCGCACGGGCGCCAGCAACCTGTTCACGGTTTTCCCCGGTGTCTACGAATTCCTGCAGGTCGTCCTGCCCGGCCAGACGGCCACGCCCGGCGAGGAGCCGGGCAAGTTCGGTTCCCCGTGGCCGCTGACGGCCGGCGTCACTGTCACGGCCACGGTCACCGCCCTGGATGCCTGGTGGAACCCCGTATCGACGCAACCGGTGGTGCACCTGGAGACCAGCGGATTCTCCGACATCCTCTCGGCCAACGACGTGGCTCTCGAGGCGGACGGCAGCAGCGATTTCGACCTCCTCTTCCGTACCGCGGCCACCCAGGAACTCAGGGTCCACGACCTCGCCCAGCCCTCGCGCGCCGACACCAGCGTGGTCGAGGTGACACCCGGTGAACTCGAGCGGCTCGTGATCATCGCCCCCGGCGAGACCCACCAGCCCGGCGGTCCCGAGGTGGACGGCAAGACGGGCGTGCCCGACCCGCAGATCGCCACGCTGCAGTTCCCGCTCACCGTCCGTGCCGTGGACGACTACTGGAACCTGGTCGACAACAACAGCCACCACATCTTCCTGGACAGCGACGAGGGATCGCTCGGGCCGGGCAACCCGCTGAACAACGGCATGACCCTGGCCGGCGGCGAGATCATCTTCCCGGTCTCGCTCTCGAACCTCGGCTACGCGACCCTCATGGTGAATGACACGACCGATCCCTCGGTGCTAGGCGCCGACGTGATCGTGCTCGTGGAAGAAGGCGCCCAGTACCGGATCACGGCGCCCGACACGGCCTACGTGGGCCCGCCGAGCACCTTCCCGATGACCATCGAACTCGTGGACGAGTTCGGTGTGGTCATGACCAACGCCTTCAACGACATCACGCTGCGGGCGCTGACGCCGACGCTGCAGGATGCGCCCGGGGTCCTGCTCGTGAGCGGTGGGCAATTGGACGTCGGCGTGGTGAACATCGCGGCGCAGGCCTACAACATCGCCAGCCAGATCATCATCGAGGTCAGCGATGTCTCGGGCCGTCTCGGCTACAGCGGTCTGATCCAGATGATTCCCAACGGCCTGGTCTACGAGGTCACGGTCGACACGTCCGGCCCCCCCGTGGCCGGACCGCCCACGACTTTCCCCGTCACGGTGCGTCTGCTGGACACGGCCACCGGTTCGCTGATCGACGACGACCGCTTCTTCGACCTGGAGATGGTCGACGAGTCGGGTACGCCGGGGACCGGCGCCCTCGGCTTCTCCATCCAGCGGCTGATCAACGGCGAGGTCACCTTCGATCAGAGCTACACCGAGGCCGGCAACTTCGCCGTGCGTGTCACCGACGATACGACCCTGAGCGGCGACAGCCCCCTGTTCCCCATCGAGCCCGACGGCTACAAGCAGCTCCAGATCCTCGCCCCCGGCGAGACGTCGCAACCTGGTCACGCGAGCTATACCGAGACCGGCAAGTCGGGCGCGCCGGTGGGGCAGCGCAGCGGCGAGTTCTTCCCGTTGACCGTCAAGGCGGTCGACCAGTTCTGGAACCCGGTCGATACTATCTCCTCCGGCACCATCCACCTGGAGTCCATCGACGACGCCTTCTCCATGCCGGGCAATCCCTCGGCGAACGACGTGCCGCTGGTCAACGGTGAGCGCGTTTTCAACGCCTTCCTGGTGGCCGAGGGCGAGGTGGGCGTGACCGTGAGCGATCTCGACGATCCCGGACTGCCCGGACAGACCGTGCACGTGCCGGTCCTGGCGGCCTATGTCTACGAATTCACGGTGCCGGCCGCGGCGCAGACCGGTGGGTTGCCCGGCTTCTCCATGATCGTGAGGCTGGTACACCCGGACACGGGCGAACTCATCACGTCCGCCTACAACCGCGTCGACCTGACGCCGTTGCTGGCCGACCATTCGCCGGGATCCGGCGTGCTGGGCTTCGACGAGGTCTATCTGGTGGGTGGCGTCTCCGTCATCCCCGACCAGAGTTACAGCGCCCTGGAGGATCTGGTGATCCGCGCCAGCGACGACTTCGGGCGCCAGGCCTTCAGCTCGCCGCCCATCACCATGGAGACGGGCGGTCTCTACTATGCGGTCACCGCGCCAACCACCGCCACCGTCGGCGGGCCCGCCACCTTCGCTCTCGAGGTGGAGCTGATCGACAGCAACACCGGTGAGCGCGTGACGGGGCACGACGGCGTGTTCAACATCGAGGTCTTCAACGCGAGCACCGGCGATCCCGGCGACGGCGTGCTGGGCACCATCCAGCAGACCATGATCGCCGGCTACACCCTGTTGGACCAGAGCTACACCCTGGCGGAGGAAGTCTACTTCCGCGTCTTCGACGTGACGGGCGACAGCGGCGTGAGCAACTACTGCCGCATGGTCGCCGACGGCTTCAAGCAGTTGCAGATCGTCGCGCCCGGCGAGACGCCGTCCCCCGGCGACGAGGAAGGCGACGGCAAGGCCGGCGAGCCCCTGGTGCAGTCCGCCGGCGAGCCCTTCCCGGTCGAGCTGCGGGCCGTGGACCAGTTCTGGAACGTGGTTGCCGATCTCAACGACGGCGCCCTCGAACTGTCCTGCTCCGAGGAGGACCTGTTCGCGTGGCAGAACCCGGGCGACTTCCACGCCTCGTTCATCAACGGCCGCCGCAACGTCGGCGTGATCCTCGACGGTGCCGGCAACCTGTCCCTCTTCGCGATAGACAACCAGCATCCGTCGGCCAGCGTGGGCCAGGTCGTGATCCCGGTGGCCGAGGCCGCCTACGAGATCGTCGTGCCGGACACCACCTACGTCGGCCCGCCGTCCACTTTCCCGGTGGAGGTGCGGCTGGTCAACCAGGGCACCGGCGAACTAGTGCCCGCCGGCAGCAATTTCACCATGACGGCGCTGCGTCACGATTGGTCGCCGGCCACCGACGTGCTCGGCACCGACGAGAGTACGCTGTTGCTGGGCGAAACCGTCGTCACCGACCAGACCTACAGCGTCGCCGAGGACATCGTCATCAGGATCAACGACGAGCGTGGGCGCGAGGCCTACAGCGACGTCATCGCCGTGATTCCCGTGGGCGTCACGTACGAGATCGTGGCGCCCGACACCGTCGTCGCCGGCGAGCCGTGGGTCCTCGAGGTCAGGCGCGTCGATACGGTGACCGGCAGGCTCGTAGTCGGTTACGACGAGACCTTCGACATCACTGCCATCAACGCCTGGTCTGGTTCACCCCGACCCGATCCGCTGCTCACGCCCTCCGGTATGCTGCGCTACACGTTCGGCACGACTCACGAGGGTTCGCTGGTTTTCAGCGACCAGAGCTACGACCGGGCCGAGTCGATCTACCTGCGCGTGACCGACGAGAGCGGCGGCGACGTGCTGAGCCACGTGATCGACGTTGTCGCGTCGGACGCACAGAGCTTCCAGGTAACCCTCGATGAGCTGGACGGCACGCTCCTGGACCGGGTGCTGCGTCCGGACCAGCAGATCCGCGCGGTGGTCTACGCCGAGGATCAGGGCGGCAACGCCGTCCCGGGCGCGCAGGTGTCGTTCAACATCGTGCACGGCGACGCCTCTCTCGGCCCGAGCCGGGCCGCGACGGCCGTCGCGCAGACCGATTACTACGGCCAGGCCGCCATGGTCCTGCTGACGACCGATTTCGGCGCGGCCGACATCCTGTTGCAGGTCCACGTCGACGATCTGCCCTTCGTCGAGGTGCTGATCGACCTGGCCGGTCCGCCGACGACCACGCCCGAGTTCGCCGGTGTCGCCGACGCGTATCAGGACGGCTGGTACGTGACCTTCGACAGCATCATCACACTGGTCGCCCAGGCGGGCGTTCCCGAGATGGGCACCATCATCTACTTCGACGTCGATCTGGGCGACGGCGTGACGCCGCTGACCCCGTACGCCGAGCCGTTCACCCTGGCCGATCTGAGCGACGAGGAACCCGGCGTTCATGTTTTGCGCTTTTATGCCGAAGAGGACGGGGGAACCCGGGAGGCGTTGCGCTCGGTCAAGCTGTACACGGCCCAGAGTATGAGCCTCGAACAGCCCATCAGCAACCGCCCCAACCCGTTCCGTGCGGGCAGCCAGACGACCAAGATCATCTTCATGCCGACGTCGACGGGCACGGCGACGCTCACGATCTACGATCTCTACGGGGCGGTCGTCATGATCGAACACATGGACGCGACGGCCGGCGTCGAGTCCTGGTTCAACTGGGACGGCCGCAACGATGCCGGTTACGTGATCGGCAACGGAGGATACATCTGCCGGGTGACCGGTCCGGGCTACGATCTACGCCGCAAGATCGCGGTGGTGAAATAGGAGGTGACAATGGGACGCCACAGAAACGACATCCTGATCCTGCAACGACGCGCTTCCCGCTTCGCCACGGCGGCCTTCTGCGTGCTGATCGCGTTGACCGGCCTCTGCCGTGACGCGTACGCCTCGGCGGACGCCGGCGCGCCGGGCGCCTTCCTGCGCTTCGGCAGCAGCGCCCGCAGCCTCGCTTTGGGCGGCGCCGTGGTGGCCCTCGGCGACGACGCGGCCACCGCCTACTGGAATCCGGCGGGATTGTCGCAGCTCCGCACCATGGAGCTGATGGCCATGAGCGCCTCCCTCTTCGCCGACACGAGGTATTCCTTCGTCTCCTTCGGCATGCCGTCCGAAGGCAAGGGAACCTTCGCCTTCAGCGGAACCATCGTGTCCAGCGGTGAATTCCAGCGCGCCACCGAAATGATCGACATGAACGACACCTTCAGCGAGCAGGAGGGCATCTTCTCCCTGAGCTATGCCCGCGGCAACAGCCGTCTGGGCTGGGGCTTCACGCTGAAGTCGGTCTCGCAGGACATCGGGGGCTCCAGCGGTTCCGGTTTCGGCGCCGACCTGGGCCTCTACCTGCGTCCCGACCGCCGCATGAGTCTCGGGCTGAGCTACCAGAACGTGCTGCAGCCCGAAATCACGCTGGAGGAGATGCCGGAGAAACTGGCACGCACCCTGCGCGGCGGCGCCGTCTTGCACTTCTTCAACAACCGCTTCCTGGTGCTGGCCGACCTGGTCAGGACCGACTACATGGATCTCGACTTCCAGGGCGGCCTCGAGGCCTGGCCCCTGCCTCAGCTCGTCCTGCGCGGCGGTTACGACACCGTGCGCGAGCAGAACAGCTTCGGCGCCGGTATCCGCTGGCAGAACTGGCAGCTCGACTACGCCCACGTGTCCCATGATCTGGGGTCGACCACGGTGGTCGGCGCCACCATGCGCTTCGGTATCGCCGACGGCGTCGAGATCCATGGCGACCGCGTGAGATTCAGCCCCTCGGGCGATGACCGCGACGTGTCGTTCGGCATCGCCACCGCCCTGCGCGGCGAGATCGCCGAGTGGAGCGTCGAGATCCGCGACGAGACCGGCGCGCTCGTCCGCAGGCTCTTCGAGGAGGGTCCGCCGCCCGACGACGTGACCTGGAGCGGCGAGGACGAGAACGGCCGCCTGGTCAACGACGGTCTCTACACCGCGACGGTGGTCGTGATCGACGACCTCGGGCAGTTCTGGAACCACGAAGTCGCGGTGGAGATCCTCGGCTTCCGCAACCGTACCCGCACACCTATCCGCATCGACATCAGCGGCTCCGACAGCCGCAAGACCGGAGAGGATAACCGATGAGACGTACCCAGTTCATCTGGCACCTGTTGCTGGCGACTCTGCTGTTCGTCGCACCCGCCGTCGCGGCGGAGCAGGAGCAGCTGGTCATGAGCGAGGAGGCCCTGTGGTCGGCCGCCGGCGAAACCTATGCCGTCGACGAGGACAAGAGCGTCGCCCTCCAGCAGTACCAGCTCTTTCTCAACAGGTACAAGAAGAGCCAGCGCGCGGCCCGCGCCCAGTTCATGATCGCCGAGAGCTACTTCGTCAACGGCGATTACGAGACGGCCCTGCGCGAGTACGCTCGCGTCGAGAAGCGCAAGGGCAAGAACGATTACCTGAAGGTCAGCGCCATGCTGCGCATGGGCGAGTGCCAGTACAACCTGGACCGCCTGCCCCTGGCCCTGCAGACGTTCACGCTCGCCGCCGAGAAGTACGGGCACACCTTCCTGCATGCCGAGGCCCTGTATGCCCTGGGGCAGGTGCAGGCCGCCATGCAGAACTGGCGCGGCCTGTCGAAGACCTACAAGCGTCTGCTGGAAGACCGACCCGGCTATCGCGACCTGCCTCGCGTCAAGTTCGCCCTGGGACTCTACGCCTACGTCGAGGGGAACTACGAAACCGCCGCCGAGCACTTCGCGGAAGTGAAAAGCGATCTGGGACTCTACTACCTGGGCCGCTGTCTGGAGGCGTCCGGACAGTATATCCTGGCGGTCCAGCGCTACCGCCAGTCGTTGCGTCTCTATCCCGATAGTCACCTTTCCGACGACGTCGCCTTCAGCATCGGCGAGGCCTTCTACAACAGCGACCAGAACAAGGTGGCGCTGCGCAGCTATCGCGATTTCCTGGAAGAGTATCCCGACAGCCGCTTTACGCCCCTCGCGCGGTACAAGGAGGCCTGCGTCCACTACCGCATGACGAATTATGGCGAATGCATCCGCAAGCTCGATGGTCTCTGCGAGGAACTGGCCGGCGAGCCCATCTGCGCCCCGTCGCACTACCTGATGGGGACGGCCTACATGGAGATGGGGCGTACCTCGCACGCCATCTTCGCCTTCACCGAAGTGGTGCGCGGCTACGACGACTCGGAGCTGGCCAGCGCGGCCATGCACAAGATCGTCTACGCCTATGCCCACGAGAACAACCATCCGCAGGCGATCCTCATGGCCCGGGAATTCCTGGACCTGTTCCCCGGCGACGAGCTGGTGGCGCGCGTGCAGGTGCTCAAGGGCTATTCCCACCTGGAGCTGGAGGAGTACGACCTGGCGGTGCGCGAATTCCAGAACGTCCTGGATCGCCACGTCAACTCGGAGGTCGGTGAAAGGGCGCTGTTCCTGGCCACGTCGGTCTACACCAAGCTGGAGCAGTACGACCGCCTGATAACCAACTACCACTTCATCGCCAACCGGCTGCTGCCGACGCCCAGCGTCTGGCGGGCGCGCACCTACTACCGTCTCGGCGAGGCCTACTACTATCAGCAGCTCTACCGCGAGGCGGGAGGCATGTACCGCCTGGTGTTGACCGGCTATCCGCGCAGCGACGTGGCCGCCGCCAGCCTGCAGGGACTGGTCGCCAGCTACAGCCAGGTCGGCGAGTACGAGCTGGCCCTCGAGGAGCAGGAGAAGTTCCTCCTGGAGCTGGCCAACGCCGACAGCGAGGAAGGCGGGAACTCCCTGGCCCTCGGCTCGCTCTACTTCAACCAGCACAATTACGAGGAAGCCCTCGAGGCCTTCACCAAGTACATCGAGCGCAATCCCGACAGCCCCGAGACCGCCACCGCGATGCTCAACCAGGGCGATTGTTTCTACCGTCTCCAGTACTACGAGAACGCGGTCGAGGTCTGGGGCGAATTGGCGACCCGGTTCCCGCGCGCTCCCGAGGTCGAGGAGGCCATGTACAAGCAGGCCGACACCCGCTTCGGACTGGGACGCTTCGAGGAGGCCCGCGCGAGTTACGCCATCTTGCAGCAGCGCTACCCCGAAGGCTTGTACGCCGCCGACGCCGCCTTCGGTCTCGCCAACTGCTACTACAACCAGCAGCTGGACGACCAGGCCATAGAATCTTTCCAAACGTTCGTTCAGAAATTCCCCGACGACCAGCGCGGGGAGGATGCCGAACTGGGTATCCAGTCCTCTTACTACCGCAGTGGCAGGGACATGGAGGAATACCTGGGCACCCGTCCGGACAGTCCCCTCGCGGCTGACTATTACTGGACTAAAGGTCAAAACGCATTTGCCGATGAGAAGTATGAAACAGCCGCCAGGTACTTCGAGCAAGTGACCCTGGATTACGCGGATAGCGAGAGCGCGCCGGGCGCTCTCTTCTATCTGGCCGAGAGCTACTATCGCATGGAAGAGAATCACGTGGCACGGGCGGTCTACAGGAATTTCATCACCACCCATCCCGATCACGAGTTGATGGGGCTGGCGCGGTTCCGCCTGAGCACCGTGCTCTACAAGATGGAAATCTACGACGAAGCCGCCGTGGAATACGAGACGCTGGCCGACCTCGAACCGGACGGTCAGTACTCGCCCCTGGCTCTCTTCAACGCGGGGCTCTGTCACCAGGAGCTGGAGGATTGGCTGGCCGCCATCGGCGTGCTGGTCCGGTTCCAGAGCGACTACCCGGATCACGAGCGGGGTCAGGGCATAGCCTACCAGATCGCAACCCTCTATCAGGACGAGCTGGGCGACTACCAGAACGCCATCACAGCCTATCAGCAGGTCCTCGAGAGAGGCGAGGCCGGCATCGAGGAGATCGGTTACCGGCAGGGTGAATGCTTCGAGAAGCTGGAACGTCATGAAGAGGCCATCGCCAGTTACGAGATGTCCGCCAGCGGGGCGGACCGGACTGCGCCCCACCGCATCGCGAGCCTGGCCCAGATCGGCCAGCTGAGCGAGGACCGGGGCGACTGGAACACGGCGATCCAGGCCTATACGCGCATCGTACAAGCGAATGGAAAGCCTGAATGGACGGCGATGGCCCAGGGCCGCATCGCCGAGATCCAGGCGCAATCGATCGGCAATTAGCCGGCGTAACTCGAGAGGACGAAAAAATCATGCTGGGAATGTCGCTCGTTGAACTCTTCTTGGCCTCGCCGACGATGATCGTGTTGTTGATCTGCTCGGTGATCACAGTGGGCTTCGCCGTCGAGCGCGCCCTCTACTTCTGGAAAACCAGAGCCGACGCGCCGCGTTTCCTGAAGGATCTGGGCAAGCAGCTCAAGAACAACGAACTCAAGTCCGTGCTGCAGTGGTGCCAGAAGCAAAAGGGGGCCGCGCCGCGCGTGGTCAGCCAGTGCCTGCCGCACCTGAGCATCGAGCCGAGCGAGCTGAAACAGCGTTTCAACACTGCCATCGAGATGGAGCAGGTGGAGATGGAACGCAACCTCAGCGTACTCGGCACCATGAGCAACATCGCTCCCTTGCTGGGACTCTTCGGTACGGTCATCGGCATCATCCGCGCTTTCGCCGACATCGCCCGCACGGGCGCCGGCGGCAGTGCCGTGGTGGCCATGGGCGTGTCCGAAGCCCTGCTGACGACGGCCGCGGGTATCGTCGTCGCCGTGATCGCCACGATTTGCTTCAACCTTTACGTTCGCCGCATCCGCACGCGGGTGATCGAGCTGGAGGACGTCCGCGAGGAGTTCTTCAACATCGTGCGCTTCATGTCCCAGAGTCGCCAGCAGACCGCTGCGTCCCAATCCACCGGGCACAGCGCCGAAAAGATCTACGAGGCGGCCAGCGAGGTCACGCAGGAACCGGTCACCGCGGACAAGTAGGAAGCGAGGCGAACATGTCAGGTGTGAAGCGATCGGGCATGCGTGAGGAAAACACCGCCAACATCACGCCGCTGGCCGATGTGACGACGACCCTGATCGTGGTCTTCCTGATCACCATGCCCGCCATCATGGGCAACGGGATCCAGGTCAACGCCACGAGGGCGGAGGCAAGCGAGACGGTGGTCACCACCCGCGCGCAGAGCGACGATGAGATGCTCATGGTGACCGTCACTCCCGAGGGTATCAAGGTCAACGGCGACGAGGTGGTCCTCGGCGAGCTGGAAGACCTGTTGCGGACCCGCCTCGAGACGCGGATCGACAAGACCGTGGTCATCGTGCCCAGCGACTTCGTGAAATTGGGCGACGTGGTGGACGTCATGGACGCCGCCAAGGGCGGCGGCGCCCAGAGTCTGGCCTTGCTCAACAGGAAGGAGGGAGACGGTCAATGAACGTATATCGCTACGAGACGAAGGTCGACGTGGTACCTGTGATCAACGTCTCCCTGGTGGTCGTGCTGACCCTGATGATCATCTCGCCCTTCCTGAACGAGACGGAGGTGGAGGTGGAGCTGCCCGAAGCCCGGGCGAGCCAGATGGACGACACGGAAAAGACCGAGATCATCTACACGCTGGAGGGCGACATCTTCATCGGCGAAGAACAAGTGGCGTTGGAGGACCTGGAGTCGCTGCTCACGCCGCTGTTCGAAGACAACCCCGACGCGATCGCCGTGGTGAAAGCCGACAAGGCCCTGCTCTACGGCGATGTGGAACGCCTGCTCGCCAAGGTGGAAGCGGCCAAGGCGCCGCGTATTTCCATCGCCACCGGCAAGAAGGGCGAGGGGGGTGAAGGCTCGTGATGATGCGCAACGCCATGAACCGCAAGGGGGCGACCACGGGCGGGTTCACCACCAGCGTGATCATCCACGGCGGTTTGTTGCTGCTGGTCTTTCTGCTCATGCGAGTGGGACCGGCCGGTGTGGAAGAGGTCATGGACGAACTCACCGAGATCGCCTACATCGAGGCGCGGTACGGTGAGGACGTGGCCAAGCAGGTACGTCTGAAGACCAAGCCCCAGCAGATCGTCGAGGAGAAGGCGCCGGTCGAGCAGGCGTCCGAGGAGGTCAAGCCCGTCGAGCCCGACGTCCCCGAGCTCCAGCCCACGTTGCAGAGCAAGCCCCTGCTGAAGACCATGCCCAAGCTCGACACCCGCACGGTACTCAAGCCGAAGACCCTGACCGAGATCGAGGCGCCCAAGCTGACGCCCGCCCAGCAGCGCCAGTTCCTGGACACCACGTCGCGCCGGCTCGACGCGAAGAAGTTCGCCGACGCGGCCGTGCCCAACCTGAATACAGACGCCCTGCGCAACCCCTCGGCCCTGGCCGACGACATCGCCGCGCCCAACCTGCAGTCGCGGGAGAGGGCGTCCACCTTCCAGGGCGACAACATGGCCCTGGTGGGCAAGAAGAGCAGTCTCGACCTGAGCGAGGTCGACTTCGAGGTCGGCGCAGGCAACTCCGGTGGCGGACGGATGGCTATGCAGATCGCCACGGGCGGCAGCGAGGACGGACATGCCGGACTGGTGGGCGGCGGTCTCGAGGAGGGGCAGGTGGCTTATCAGGGTTCCGTTGCCGATCTGGTGCAAACCGCCAAGTCCAACGAGTTGAAGAGGGCCCTGGAGGTCGAGGCCCCCACGGCGCTGGTCGACAACAGCACCGGCCGGCGCACGCTGCTCGACTACGGCGGCGGCGGCGTGAGCGCCAAGTCCAGCCTCTCGGGACGCCGGCCGGCTCTGGCCGAGGCGCCGACCGCCAACGACATCGCCGATGCCGAGCCCGCCGTCTCGGAACCGGTGCAGATCGCCGACACCGCGTCGGACGCCGCGGCCGGCCGGGGCGTGTCGATGACCGTCAGCGGCCAGATCGTCGGGCGCAAGATCGTCAAGAGTACGCCTCCGGTGTACAGCGAGGCGGCGCGGATCAACGGCTGGGAGGGCGTAGTGGCCGTGCACTTCACGGTCCTGCCCAATGGAAGCGTCAAGGACAACATGTACTTCGAACAGACCTCGGCCCATCGCGATCTGAACCGGGCCGCCATGACCGCTATCAAGCAGTTCCGTTTCGAACCGTTGAGCACCGACAAGCGTGTGGAACAGTGGGGGGTGATCACGATCGTTTTCCGCCTGAGCTGACGCTCGGGTCGAAATACCCAATAGTCGGAATAACCTGAGTCAAAGGAACTACACCATGACGCACATCCACCTCAGGGGATTCATCATCATTGTCGCGTGCGGCTGCCTCCTGCTCGGCAGCTCACCGGTCCCCGCCTGGACGGAGCAGGACGCCACCCTGGACGAAGGCCTTCCCGAGATGGTCGTGGAGGCCGAGAACCGGGTCGAGCAACAGATCCGCAAGACCACGCACGACATATCGTTGAGCGCGGCCATCATCGACACGTTCTTCAGTGCGCCGGACGAGATGATCCTCGCGATCAGCCCGGTCGAGGGCCTGCTGCCCTTCCTGAACAACCCGGAGATCATGGCCAGCGACCAGGTGCCCCATCCCTGGCTGCCCGACCCGGCCTTCGCGCCCGTGGTCACCTTCTACCCGGAGGATCCGGAGGGACACAAGGCCCGCATGTGGTCGTTGACGGTCACCGACTTCCGGGGCGCCACCTTCCGCGAGTTCAAGGACGGGGGCAAGCCGCCCAAGTCGTTGGACTGGGACGGGCGCGGCGACCGGGGCGAGATTCTGCAGGTGGGCTATCCCTACAGCTACATCTTCAGCGTCACCGACAAGGGCACCAACACCTACAACTACGCCGGTGTCAGCTTCCGCATCCCCGCGGTGGACTACAAGGAGGGCATCGAGCGCCGGCTGGATTTCACCGGCGACGAGGTCTTCAAGCGCGGGGGCTCGCGCCTGAGCGAGTCGGGCCACGGCTGGTTGACACGTGCCGCGGACCAGATCCGTCAGGATCACCCGCGGGCGCCGTTGAAAGTCGTCGTGCAGGCCGAGAGCAAGCGATTGGCCGAGGACCGGGCCAAGAAGGTCGCCGAGTTCCTGGCCGAGAGCATGGTGCTGGCGGCGGACTGGATCGGTATCGAGGCGGTCGCCAAGCCGGACTTGCGTTCCGAAATGGACGGCTCGGTCAGTATACGCGTCACCCACGCCGACGATAGCTGACGGGACTCATCACACCATGGGAAAGGCGCCGCTCAGAGCGGCGCCTTTCCTCGTGATCCAACGGTGTTGTGGTTCAACCGATGCGCCGCCAGTGCCCAGCGATCCAGACGCGATAACAGCCGGGACGCTTGGTGTAATGCCCGGGCACCCAGACGTACTTGCCCTGGACGGGCCTGGCGGGGCGTACGACCACGGTCGTTCTCACCGGCGCGGTCCTGACGACGACCCTGGGGGCCACCACGACCCGCGGCTTCACACGTATGCGGACCGCGGCGTCGGCGGCGCTGGGCAGCGCCGCAGTCAGTCCCAGCATGGCGATCGTGGCGATGAGCGATTTTCGCAGCAGGCTTTTAAGGTTCGATGTTCCGGTCATCATGTCGTGTCTCCTCGTTTTCGGTCAACGGTGTGTCGTGTTCGTGATTCACCTGTTGCAGGAGTGATGCCCGATGATAACCTGGCATCTCGAATGGAGTTAACGCGTTGTTACACAGTTGAATGCGTGGCTGTTTCGCAGTCGTTACAATCCCTGGCAGCGTTCCGACGTGTACCTACAGGTTCAATAATGTGGATATTTTAAGTCTCATATATTATGAAAAATGATATTGATTGCTCGCTTGTCATGGTGGACAATAGCTCGCGTCGCCCCCGAGGGTTCGCCCGCCTTCCACCCACGGGAATCGGGCTTACATTCTAGGCCGGACCATAATCCCGCACAGTTGTGTCCGGCAAGGGGGACGTTCGCCTATGGTATCCATGTTGTGCAAGGAACACCTAGATTTCATACTGGCCAGTCCGTTCGGCGGGCGTGTGGGCCGGGAGATCTGCGAGGCCATGCTGGCTTACGCCGAGACCATCGAGGTCGCGGCCGACGAGGTGATGATCGAGGAGGGGGCTACTCCCAAGGGCCTCTACATGGTGTTGAAAGGACAAGTGAAGCTGATCCGGTCGGGACCGGGTTACCGCGAGCACATCGTTCATCTGGCTGAACCCCACGACATGTTCGGTGAGGCGGCGCTGTATCTACAGGGACATCCCATCTCGGCGGTGGCCCTGCAGGACTCGCACCTGCTCCTGTTCCCGCGCACGCCGTTCCTGAAGACCATGGAGGAGCATCCAGTCCTGCAGCGCTACATCATGCAGGTAATGGCCGGTTGGATCTCGCAGCTGGTCGAAAAGATCGACCAGCTCACACTCAGCGACGGCGCTCAGCGCCTGGCCCGGTATCTCGTAGGCCTGCTCGAACGCAGCCCCTACGCCGACTACGTTACCGGCGCCCACGTGGATCTGCCCACCCGCAAGCGTGACCTGGCGACTATGCTCAACATGAACCAGCCGTCGCTGTCGCGTATCCTGCGGCAACTGCAGGACGGTAATCTGATCGACGTGCAGGGGCGCCGCGTGGTGCTGAAGGACATAGACACCCTGCGGGGCATGGCGCGGATGCCTACGACCATCGCGCCGCATCGGGATTTCGACTGATACGGTTTTGCCTTCTACATGGTATCCGCTCATTCCGCATGGGGGAGAAGTCCTGGGTGGAGTCAACCTCTTCCGGGGAGCGCTCGCCAGTCACTTCCTGTGACCGGCCGGCAACCAACCCTCCGGAACCCAAGAACAGGTGTGTGGGGAATACCAAGTTGCCGGTCCTGGCTGTGGAGGCGTGCTTCCGGGGGCGTACGGAGGGTTCGTCCGCCCTCGAAGGCGGACGATCCCGGAGTCCGAGTGGGTCGGTCGCCTGAAGCGACCGGCCCACGTCCCCCGGAAGCACGCCTCCACAGCCAGGACCGCCCACCTTGACTTTTCCCCCCCATACACCTATTCTTGCCCGTTCCGGGCCGAATCGGACCCAGGAGCTGGATGCGTGTGCGCGGTGCCGTTTGAAACGGCGATAAACCGGCCTCACGCCCGCCGGCCCGGTATGCGATCCGTCGTCAATCCAAGCCAATCCGTACGACGACCGGTTGCCATTCCATACGCCCTGGAGGCATGTCTTGAAGTACAACGGCCCCAAGATCAAGAAGGCGCGCGCGCTCGGCATCCCGCTGACGCCCAAGTCGGAACGCTATCTGGACCGCAAGCCCTATCCGCCCGGACAGCACGGCCGGATCCAGCAGTTGCGCCGTCGCAAGATGTCCCCGTACAAGACCCAGCTGCTCGAGAAGCAGAGGCTGCGCACTCTGTACAACATCCACGAGCGCCAGATGCGCAACGCCTACGCCAAGGCCTCGCGCAAGGGCGACATGGTCAACACCCTGGTGCAGGAGCTTGAATCGCGCCTGGACGCCGTGTTGCTGCGCGGTGGTCTGGCCCGCACCATCTATGCCGCCCGCCAGTACGTCGGCCACGGCCACGTGCTCGTCGACGGCAAGAAGGTGAACATCGCATCCTACCGGGTGAAACCCGAGCAGGTCGTCTCGGTGCGCGAAAAGAGCCGCAACCTGGACTGTTTCCACATCGCCCTGGACACCGCCCAGGCCCCGCCGCCCTATCTGGAGCGCGACAAGAAGGCCATGTCGGTGAAGTTCATGTACGACCCACCGCGCGAAGAGGTGCCCATCCTTTGCGAGGTGCCGCTGGTGATCGAGTACTACTCTCGCTAGCCAACCGCGGGAGCGAAGCGAACGAGGCCCGGAAGATCCGTCTTTCGGGCCTTTTTCTTGACTCTGGCCTTCCGTTACGGATCTATCAGGTGATACTTTTGTGATGAAAAATCACTTCGGCCGTGACTTATTGATTTTTATTTGTGTTATATTTACGTTTAGTCTGAAGTTCCAAGCCAAAGCCAAGACTAACAACCGGCAAAGCAGTCACTT
>CAYMCR010000023.1:0-34465 GCA_964389015.1 uncultured Fibrobacteraceae bacterium
GCCGGCGGGATCGGAGTGGACGCGGCGGGACAGGGGGAATCGCTCAATTTAGGGACCTGTATTCGGCCAATCACCGTTCGGGTCCTGTGGTCGGATATGACGGTGCAGTGTCGCACACTATAGAACATGTATGACGGCGAGCGATCTATCTTCAATATTTCGAATAATTACGACAGGAAAAGTTTTTCCCGAAAAACAAAAAAGGGACTTGATTCGGTTACCGAACATAGTATACAATCGAGTCGTTGAGAGATATTCAGGATCTGCACCAGCGGGCGCGTTGGCGACGACAGGGGTAGAATTCAAGGAGTCTGAGTATTTCGCGCATGACCGGTCACCCTCAACAAGGAGTCACAGAGATGAAGAGAGCTAACGTGGTTTTCCTCGCGCTTATGGTATTCGCCATCGCCGGCGCGGCGAACGCCCAGGTCAACGTCACGGTGGATCCCGCCACGATGACCTTCGGGTACATGCACGTGTGGGACCTGCCGGAGAATGGCGGCGCCTACCAGTTCGGCAGCGGCTGGGGCCCTGCCGATCTGACAGCGGTCTTCGCCGGGCCCCAGCTGACCCTGGGACCGAACACCATCGGTGATCCCAACGAGTACTGGTACCAGTGCGTCGGCGGAGCCTTGCCCCCCGACTGCGGCGGCCCGGGCGCGCCCGGCAACAAGATCATGGGCGCCAACGGCTTCGCGGAAGTGAACGACGGCTCGCTCAACGGCCAGACCCTGATCTTCAGCGGCACCGTGGTATCCAACACCCTAACCGAGGCCCACACGGTCCAGGCCTTCATCAAGGAGTTCGACCCCGGCTGGGGCCTGATCAGCGAGACCTACGTTGATCTGACGCTCGGATCCTTCAGCGTGACCCGCGCCATCGACGCCGGTGCGGCCGTCGTACAGTATGGCACCGTGATGACCGGCGTGAACGTCTGGGTCACCGACGTGGGTCCCTTCGGGACGATCGTCATCGGTCCGGAACTCGTCGCGAACGAGAACTCGGATTGGGGCTCCGTCAAGTCGTCCTACCGTTAGTCCTGATTGACTCTCCCCCCACGGAGAGGGGTCCGGCCTTAGGCCGGGCCCCTTTCTTCTTGTAGCGATCGGCCGCGCCACTGATCGACAATCCTGTCAATTCACGGCTGGAGAGTATATACAGGAGAAAGGGACCGGACACCCGTGCGACGGGCGAAGCCCCAGCACATACGCACGACACGGGGGGACTTCGTGACACGAATCACACACAGGATATCCATCAAGGAGAAAGTCGGTTACGGCCTGGGCGACACCGCCTCGAACCTCTATTTCCAGATGTTCATCAACTTCCTGCTGTTCTTCTACACCGACGTCTTCGGCATCTCCGCGGCGGCGGCGGGCACCATGCTGATGCTCTCGCGCTTCTGGGACGCGGTGAACGACCCCTTGATGGGCATCATCTCCGACCGGACGAACACTCGCTGGGGCAAGTTCCGGCCCTATCTCGTGTGGGTGTCGATCCCCATCGCCGTCGTCGGCGTGGCGACCTTCTTCACGCCCGACCTGGGCATCAAGGGCAAGCTCGTCTACGCCTACATCACGTATACGCTGATGATGATGGCCTACACGGCCATCAACATCCCCTACTCGGCCCTGATGGGGGTCCTGTCGCCGAGCACGGCAGAGCGGACCAGCGTATCGACCTACCGTTTCGTGCTGGCCTTCGTCGGGGCCTTCGTGGTGCAGGGGCTGACGCTGCCCCTGGTCGGATTCTTCGGCGGCGGCGACCAGTCGGTCGGCTTCCCGCTCACCATGGCCGTCTTCGGCGTCCTGGCTACGGGCCTGTTCTTCGTGACATTCCGGACCACGCGGGAACGGGTGCAGCCGCCCCGCGACCAGCACACCTCGCTGAAGAGCGACTTGCGGGACCTGACCCGCAACCGCCCCTGGATGATCCTGCTGGCCATGAGCATCGCCTCGCTGTCCTACGCCATCATCCGCACCGGCTCGATCATGTACTACTTCAAGTACTACATGGGTGACGAGAACCGGGCGGCCCTCTTCATGGTGACGGGCACGGCGGCCGTGATCGCCGGCGTGGCCTGCACGCAGGTACTGGCGCGCCGGTTCGGCAAGAAACGCCTCTACATCTTCGCCATGGGTGCTTCCAGCGTGCTCACCTGCCTCTTCTACTTCGTGCCGCGTGAGCAGGTGGAGCTGATCTTCGCGCTGAACATCGTGACCATGCTGGTGATGGCGCCCCAGGCGCCGTTGCTCTGGGCCATGTACGCCGACACGGCCGACTACTCGGAATGGCGCAGCGGGCGACGGGCCACCGGCCTGGTCTTCTCGGCGGCGACCTTCGCCCAGAAGTTCGGCATCGCCCTGGGCGGGGGCGCTGCGGGCTGGCTGCTGGCGCTCTTCGGCTTCGTGGCCAACGCCGAGCAGTCGCCCGAGACCCTGCGCGGCATCCGCCTGATGATGAGCTTCATCCCGGCGATCTGCTCGGTGGTGGCCACGGTCGCGGCGCTGTTCTACGAGCTGGACGACGGGACCATGAAGCGGATCGAAGGCGAGCTGATGGACAGGAAAGAGACATGAGGCTGCGATCGGTGCCTGTTTCGCGATCGCAGACCTGATCGAGTCAACCCGGGCGCGGTGGAACGCTCGCCGCACGAATAGAGCCCGGCCGTTTCGGCCGGGCTCCATTCTGACCCGGTGCGTCTCACCCGATGTGCAGCGAGCGCTACTTTACCAGGGACATCCTCCGGGTCTCAGAGAATACGCCGGCGTCCAGCCTGCAGAAGTACACGCCCGCAGCGGCGGCGCGGCCCATGTTGTCGCGGCCATTCCAGACAACCTCGTGGCGGCCGGAGCCCACGACCTCGGCGGCGGCCAGGGTCTTCACGATCTGGCCCGCCAAGTCGAAGATGACCAGGTCGACCGTGGCCGTTTCCGGCAGTTCGTAGCTGATCGTCGTCGAGGGATTGAAGGGATTGGGGTAGCAGGGGTGCAGCCTGTAGCCCGTCGACTGCGGGCTGGGCGAGACCGCCGTCGTGGGCTCCAGGAATTCGAAGTAGTTGAGGTTGTAACCGTCCGAGGTCGCGACGAACCGCATGATGTGCGGGCCGGCGTCGAGGATCGCGGTCGCGGAGACGGTCGTCCAGTTCTGCCAACCGCCGGTGGCCGGCACGGTGATCTCGCCGGTCTTGTCCTCGCCGTCGAACTCGATGCGGAAGGTGCCGCCGGCCGTGAGCGAGGCCACGCGCACGCCGATGGGGTATTCACCGGGCACGGGGGCGTTCACGGTGTACTCCATCCACTCGTCGGGGTTGATCCAGCCCACGTTGTAGCCGCCGCCGGCGTCGGAGCAGATCTCGATGTCGACGCCCTCGTCGGTGCGGTACTGGGAGCCCTCGTTGTAGAGGTCCGTGTCGTGATAGGCGACGCCCTCGCCGCCGACGTCGAAGTCCTCCGCCTCGATCCGCGTCGGCAAGACGAATGGGCTGCCGGGATAGGCCGCCTGGCCGCAGCCGGTACCGACGGTGACGTCGACGCTGTCCTCGGCGAAGGCGCC
The DNA here is from genome assembly GCA_964389015.1 of uncultured Fibrobacteraceae bacterium. GTDB lineage: Bacteria > Krumholzibacteriota > Krumholzibacteriia > LZORAL124-64-63 > LZORAL124-64-63 > JAHIYU01. Next base: position 3,556 of record CAYMCR010000023.1, read on the forward strand.
GCCGTCGTCGACGGCCTTGGCGGTGATCGTGTAGCAGCCGTCGGCGACGGCCGGCCAGACGAAGACGTAGGGGGCGGTCGTGTCCTCGCCCAGCCAGGTCTGACCGTGGTAGAACTCCACGGTCGCTACGGTGCCGTCCTCATCGGACGCTGTCGCCTCGAAGGTGATGTCGCCCGCGGGCGGGTTGTCGCCCACTGTGGGCGAGGTGATCTCGACGGTCGGCGCGAGGTTCCCCGTCTCCTGGTACACCCGGACGTAGTCGATGAGAAACTGCTGGGGCAGGTCCGCGGTGATGCAGCCCGGGTCCGTGCATCCGGTGTAATTACCGCCTACCGCGGCGTTCAGGATGATGTAGAAGTCCTGATCGAAGGGCGCGAGCGGGTTGCCGGGGGCGCCGTCGGAGTACCACTGCCCGCTGTTCTTCGTCGAATAGAGCACGCCATCCACATACCAACGCATCTCGTCGGGCTCCCATTCGACTGCGTAGTCGTGGAAATCGTCGGCAAAGTTCGTTCCGCCCGGAGAATATGAGCCGCCCGAATACGTGTTGCTCGGCCAGCTGCCGCCGTAATGGATCGTCCCGTTGATCCAGGTCGTGCCGTTCGCGGACTCCATGATGTCGATCTCACCGCTCGCGGCCCAGCCTCCATAGACGTCATCTTGCGGCATCATCCAGAAGGCCGGCCACATCCCGCCGCCCGTGGGTATCTTGGCCCTCATCTCGATTCTGCCGTAGAGGAAGGACTGCTTGTCCCTCGTATGGACCTTGCCGGAGGTGAAGCTGTAGCCTCCGTAGGATTGATCGCGCGCTTCGAGGATGAGATTCCCGTCGGAAACGGATACGTTCTCTGGCCTGTAGTACTCGAGTTCGTTGTTGCCCCAACCGCACAGGTCCGGACATCCGTTGCCGATGTCGATCGTCCAGTTGGCTGAGTCCAGGCTGGGGCCATCGAACTCGTCCGACCACACGAGCGACATGGCCGCGTAGGCGGGATTGACGAAACCGGCGACGATGACGATCGCGAGTGCCAAGTCCCTGATTGATGTGCCGGTTCTCTTGTGCGTCACCCGAGTGTCCTCCTGAACGTGCTGCCGTATCATTTCACTAGCACCATCTTCCGGGTCGCCGAACCCGAGGCCGTCTCCAGGCGATAGTAGTAGACGCCGGAGCCGACGTTGGCGCCCGTATCGTCGCGGCCGTCCCAGAGCAGCGTGTTGGCTCCGGCGGAGCCAATCCCGCGATAGCCGGTCACCCTGCGCCCGGCGACATCGTAGATCACCATTTCGTATATGCCCGCCGCGGACAGATCGAAGCGGATCTCCGTCTTGGCGTTGAAGGGGTTCGGCACGTTCGCATGAAGATCGAGCCGCCGACCGGAGGCGACGTCGCCATCCTCTGCTCCGGTGGTTTCGCCCCCGTCCCAGTAGATGTCGTCCAGGGCGAATTCACAGGCTGCGCCGTGCTCTTCCAGAATGACGAAGGCGTAGCTCAACATGCGCAGGTCGATGGCCGTGCCCCGCAGGTCGCTGACGGGGATCGAGGCCTGTCCCCAGCTTCCGTCCCGCACCAGTCCGTAGGTCGTCTGGTACGCGGGGAATTGGACGTAGTACTGGTTTCCCCAGGCATCGATGATCCCGATCTTGAAGGTAACATACGCGGGAATATTGATCCGGAATTTCAGATGCCCCTCTCCGAAACCGAACAGGTTCAGTGGCTGGATGGACATGATGCCGGCCCCGAACCAGCCGCTGCCCGCCGTCTGCCAGGAGAGGACATTCTCGCCCTCGAAGGGGGCGATGGAACCGTCGGTCAGGGTGCCTTCCCATACGTAGATCTCCGCGGACTCTTCCGGCACCAGGCCGCCGTCGGTGGGCGTCTCGTCGGTATAGATCCCGAACGTCCCGATTTCCTGGGGAGGCGGGCCCAGGCTGACCTCGCCCTGGCCGTTCCATTCATAGACCCGGATGTAATCCACGTACATCTCGGCCGGAAACGGCATCGAGACCGGTGCGCCGCTGCCGGGATCGCCGAGGTTGTACGCGTCCGTGAAGGCCCCGCCGATGGCCAGATTCGCGATCAGGTAGAAGGGGGCCTGGAATTCGTCGGAGACGCTGTCGATGGGGAACGGATCCGCGTACAGGTCGTATTCGACGTCATCGTCGACGACGGTCAGGCGCAGGCTGGTCTCGTCCCAGTACAGCCTATACGTCAGGAAACGTTCAACGAGCGGATCTGCATAGTTGTAGTAGGGGCGGCAGTAGATGTCATCCGGATCCCAGGAGAGACTGGCTGCCCCCGAAGGATTCTCCGGCGTGACGGCGTCGTCCGAATAGTAGATGGCATTGGCTCCCACGGACTGATTGACCGTGGAATTGTCCAGACCATTGCCGCCGTTGTGTTCGTCGTGCAGATCCCTGAAGGCCTGCTTGGCCCCCATTTCCATCATGTCGATCTCACCGCAACGGGGCCAGGCGTAGTTGGCTGTTCCCAGGAGCCACACCGCGGGCCAACCACCCAGATCGAGGTCCGGTATTCTCACCCTGGACTCGATCATCCCGTACTTGACGGTCACGAATGACTTGCTGACGACCTTCCCGGAGGTGTAATTCAGCGGGTTTCCCCATTGATCGACGATGCCGGGGCCGCTCTCCTGCCGGGCGGTGATGCGCAGGGCCGTGTTCCCGGATTCCCCCGGTATAGCTGCGATCTCGACATTCTCTTCCTTGTAGAACTCCAGCTCGCCATTACCCCAGCCCCAGTAGCCGTTCCCGGTTACCTTGAGCCAGTTATCCAGGTCATCGAAATCGTCTTCCCAGATCAGGGTGCCGACCTGGGCCAGGGCGGCGTTTCCGACGATGATCAAGGCGGCGGTCAGCAAGAGGGTCTTCTTCACAACGCTCCCCTATTCCATTGAGAACCGACAGATGCGGGATCGTGGGCCGTGCGGGTCGCCACATCTGGCTCGGAACTGACGTGCACGATGATTGGATTATACACTTTGTACGTCGGCCGTACAAGGCTTGAATTCGAAGTGAAGGATGCCTTCTTTGTGAAGCGCATCAAGAATCCGCTGCCGAGATCATATAAGCCATCACCACAATAATCCATAACATTAGAAACAACATAAGATTACGCAACAGTATATCCAGGTGTATTATTGAATACGCTGGGCAAAGTACCAGCGAGGAAAATAGAAAAGGAAATCATTGTTCGGATACCGAACATAGTGTACAGTGGTCTCGAGTCAGTCAAGCCGCTCCGACCTTTCCGCCGTGCAGGAGCAAATTTTCATCACGGGTCGGATCGAGAGCGATTTGGCAGAGAGACGCCGGGTATCTTCGCGTATTTGGTTGTAGGTCGTTGAAAGGAGAATCGTCATGCGGGTAGTTAAATCACACTTGGTCCTCGGCTGCATCCTGGCAGTGCTGGCTCTTCCCTTGGCAGGTGGGGTGGGCGATGCGTTGGCCGACAACCTCCTGCTGAATCCCGGCTTTGAAACCGGAGATCTGACGGATTGGCTGGTGTTCGGTCAAAGCCCCAGCTCCGACGCGGTAGTCCTTGCAGGTGACAATGGCCCGTCGGCACCCGGGACGCACAATGCGTTTCTGGATAATCAGGCGGAGGCTATGGCTCTAGTGCTTAAACAGTCGACTGCGGCTGGCAGCGCGATTCCGGGAACGACCCTCTACTCGTTCGACCTGAAGCTGGATCAGGCCGACCTCGGCGGAGTGCTTTTCGTCAATATCTTCGCAGAGCAAGAGGGTGGCGGTGTCATCGGCGGTTCCGGCTTGATGGGACCCTTTTGGCCATGGAATGACTGGGTCACATACAGTGGCTCGTTCGTGGCTCCGGCAAACACGGACTTCCTGACGATCCAGATCGAGGCCGTCACGGGCGCGACCACCGGCTCCAATTGCCGGGCGCACGCGGACAACGTGGTCCTCGACCAGGGGACGGTTGCGGCGGAAGAGATGAGCTGGAGCGGCATCAAGACCCTGTACCGCTAGTATTGAACGGCTTGTCGAGCTTTGTAGGGGGATCCGACTAGCGTCGGATCCCCCGTAGCGTTAGGCGAGCTTCTATCGATGTTGATCACGCTTGACTAGCCGTTCCATATCACTTGACCAGCACCATTCGCCGCGTCTCCACGACGTCCCCTGCGCGGAGCCTGTAGAGGTAGACGCCGGAGGCTTGGCGATTGCCCGCGTCGTCCCGACCGTCCCAGGTCACCCGGTGCTCGCCCGAGGTCACGAAACCATCCACGAGGGTCCGCACCAGGGCGCCGGTCACGTCGTAGACGGTTATCCCGGCGAAGCCGTCCCGTTGCAGGTCGTAGCGGATCGTGGTGACTGGATTGAAGGGATTCGGGGAGGCGGGATGCAGCCGGCCGGCTGGGACGGCGGGCAGGCCCTCCACGTGGGTCGCCCCGCCCTCGGGGACGAAGGTGAAGTCCTGGAAAATCACTTCCTGGTCGGTGGCCGGGTCGCCCTCGAGCTTCCACAGATTCAGGTGCATCCGCGGCTGTTCGGGCCGGGGGATGTGGGGACCGGTGTATGTCCATTCATGGATCATGTTCTCCGGGGACTCGTCGCCGGGGCCACCGCGCCAGACCCGCCACTCGACCCGGTCGGCCAACCACCGCATGGCGTGGCTGGCCACCTCGTCCTCGCCGAACGTGGTGTCGAAGCGGCTGATGTTATTCGGATAGTCCCAGGGCTGGGCAACGCACTGGCCGATGTCGTTGGTTGGATTGCCCCAGCGGCTGTACTCGATGTCGATCTCGTTGTAGGGGTTCCACCAGAGGTAGCCATAGTCCCAGCAGGGGCCGTATTCCCACAGGAAGATGCCGAGCACCGCCTGGGGGTCGATCTCGTCGAGGCGGCCCACCGTCGTCAGGATGTAATCCCCGTAGCCGAGCGCCTGCTCGAGGGCCACCTCGCTGCAGGTCCAGATCGCGCCGCGATCCTTGAGGGCGAGATGCAGCCGGTCGCTCTCGTCGACCCAGACACAGTCGGCGTTGTCGCAGAAGGCGTTGTTGCCGGGCCCGTAGATGCCCGGGCCCTTGATGCGCCAGGTGCGGGAGCCGAAGATGAAGGTTTTACCACCAGGGAAGTCGTTCCACTGGATCTCGTCGATGGTCGGGGGGGTCGTGCTGTAGAAGGTGACCTGGTCGTAATGGACGTCGGGCGACGGATCGCTCGGGCTCTGTAGAACACCGGTCACGATACGGGTCTCGACCGTTCCCGCGGGGGCTGGCGAGCTGACCACGGAGAAATCGATCCACTCGTCCGTGGGTGAGCCGGCGTTGGCGACGGTGAAGGAATCGTAGTCGATCAGTCCGCCGCCGGCGTCGCGCCACTCGATGTTGACCAGGGCGATGCAGTCGCCGGCCAGGGGGTTGCTCGCGGGATGCCTCACGTGGCCGGTGGCCTCCCATTGCTCGCCCTCTGCGCAATCCATGCTCTGCCAAAAACCGGACATGTCCCAGCCGCCGTAGTCCGGGCCGCTGACGCGCGCCGACATGGCGCCGTGATACGCATCGCCGACCGATCCGACGACGCCGAACTGGTTCCAGCCGCCGAAAACGGAGCCCCCCGAGCCGTTGAGTTCGAAGCTGGGATTGGCCAGGATGCACTGTCCGGCCGCCGGTGCGGCGAGACTTGCGCCGAGGAACAGTATGGTCGCGAGTGCAGGGAGGTTGAGCTTCGGATGCATCAGCGACTCCGGCTGCTTGGTCCGTTCCATCAGCGCATCGACGGTATTCCCACCCGGATCCGGGCGATCCGGCCGCTACGTGAAAAAAGGGCCTCGCTCGACTGCTTGTCGAGTACGTTTCCTGAGTGTTCGGCCGAAGAGCCGTCGGCGAACTCGACCTGGATCCAGGCCTCTTTGGCGACCCTCTCGTAGATCACCGGCACCTGGCAGAACGTGAAGGCCAGGCATCCGGAGGACAGGGCGATTGACCGAACTTCACCATCGACATCAAGATAACGGTAATCAGCGGGTAGCTCCAGGAACTCGCCGGAGCGCAGCAGGACAGGCTGGAAACGCACCGCGCCATCCTTGATGCGGACTCCGAGTTCGCCGAGCCGAGTGAGTATTTCCTCCTTCACCTGCCCGGTCATGCCTGGCTGCTTCGCGCCTCCCCCGGACGGGGTGTGCGAGTAGGGGTCGGTGGGGAAAGCACCGTACTCGGCGACCGATTTCTCGTAGCCGAGGCCGGCGCGGATCCGGAAATACATCCCGACGAGATCTTCCCGGACGGACGCCGATGAGTTTTCGCGATCCGCGCGATGTACGTTCTCCTGCACGGCCAGCAGCAGCTTGGCGACCATGTGCCAGTAAATGCAGCCGAGGCCCTCGTAGCTGTACATCACGCTCGAGCGACCCGTGAAGGACTTGTGCCGGAAGACGGCTTCGAACAACTCGAGGACCGCGTCCCGATCCCGCCTTACCGTGGCCGCCCATTCTTCCCGCTCCTCGATGTCATCCAGGGCGGCGGCGAGGTCGCGAGCATTCCTGAACGCGCCGTGGAAGCGGCAGATACCGTCTTCGTCCCGGGAGATCAGGGACCTGTCGCCGGCGGCGAGCAGATCCTTCAGCAGGGGAATCGCCAGGGCGTGCTCGTCGGGAATCAGGTTCTTGTCGAGAAAGCCCGGCAGTTCCCGTTCCGGGTAGAGCATGAAGCTGTGCTGATCGGATCGGTAGAGCGGGCTCGTGAAGAGCCTCTCGAGGATCTGCAGCGCCTCTTCCGGACTCGGGACTCCCGAGCTTAGCATGGCGACCTGGCCTTCCAGCATTTCCGGGAGGTGGACGACGTCGACCGCGCTCCCGTCGGCCGCGAACTCCAGCAGGTTGTAGGCGTGGTAGAGCCCGTCCGCGCGGCGGTTGGCGCGGATTCCCCAGTCGATGTAATCCAGGGCGGTGCGGCACAAGGACACGACGTCCCGGACGGACACGTCGGTCTTGCCGGTCAACCCGTGAGCGTAGACAGTCTCCCGATAGGCGGAGAAAGCTTCGCCCAAGGCGTCCAGCAATCGTTTCCGGTCGCCCGCGTCCAGGCGGTTCCCGTCGAGCAATTCCCGCTCGCTCTGCAGGACGTTCCCGATCCGTTCGAACCAGGTGGCGATCTCGGTGGAGACCGGCAGGCTCGTCCGTGAAAAGCCGTCCAGCGCGTCGGCCAGGAAAGCCAGGTACCGGCGAAGGTAGCAGAGGGTGACGACGGAGACGCCCCCGCCCCCGAGTGCGTTGTTGGCGTCGTTCCATTCTGGCCGCTGGGTATTCATCCAGATGCCGGCGTCCGGAATCAGGTTCGAGAGCTTGGCCAATGCCGGTACGAGCAGCTTCTCCAGGAGATTTACGTGATGGACCGCTCCGTCCGGACCGGTCAGGAGCTTGCCGTCGGTGCCCATGGCGGCGACCCGGTCGTCGATCCGGGCGGCCCGCGCCGTGTCGAATTCGATGGTCGCGCTGGGGTCCCGGAGAATCTCCGCGTAGGACTTGATGAGGTAGGGAACCTCGACGTAGCTGAAGATCTCTCGTCCCAGCATACCTTCGAGCATCGCGGGGTCGTAGCGCGTCATGCCCTCGAGCAGCTTGAGCAGGTAGACGATCTGGTGGTCGCCCCAGTACCCGATGTTGCTCCAGGGATCGTCCGGCACGACCGTCTCCCAGTCCACGCCGTCCCTGGAGATGCGGTAGGGGTTGAACCCGTCAACCGTCGAGGCATTCACGAACTTGGCGACGATGCTCGGCAAAAACGCGGGGAACGCCGTGCACAGGGCTTCCCAGTTCTGGAAGATGTCCCGCCAGTTGCCCTCGTAGTGCAGCGCCTGTCCGCCCGTCCGGTTGCGGACGCGGATCGAGAAATGGTTCCAGGGTCGACTCGGATCGCCGTGGCGCCGGCCGAAGTGGAGCGGGAGGTACTCGTGACAGAGTCGTTCGAATTCAGCGTCACCCACCCGCCGAGCCGTGTCCCGGAGCTCCTGCACCGTGACAAGGGGGGCCAGCCCGGCGAGGAGTGATTGCCGGCGACGGGCGACGCTTCGGTTCCGTACGCCGAGGAAATCAGTGAAATCCGCGACTTGAAGGTCGTAGTTATGGGCGAAGACGCCGCCCCGCATGTTGTTGAACAGCACATTCGCGAAGTGGTGGGTCGCCGACTCGGGGTATCCCGAAAGCTGGAGGCCGTCGGCGCTGCCCACATTGCATACGAGGTTCTCGCTGGTCCGCCGGAGACCCGCCTCGATACGGGCGGGCAGGTCGGTTTCCTCGCGCAGTCGGCGGCGCAACTCGGCGATCCGGACGTGGTCCAGCCCCACATCGGCGACGTGGTGCCACCGCGACGACTGTTGCGGCTCCAGTTCGAGGCTGCCGCTCATCAGGTAGTTGCCGCGGGCTCCATTCAGGACTGATTCCGCGGACACGACTCGCCCGTGCCTGAAGTCGGCCACGGTCCCAAGCGAGAGGTGTACCCGGAATCCCTCCAGGCCGCGGCACCAGACCGTGTTGGCCCGGAGAACCTCCAGGGCCTCTGCCCGGTCGGTGATCCCTGCGGTCAGCGAGAAGATGCCGAGCCCGGTCTCCGGATCAACTTCCGTCTGCTTGTAGGCATCGACGAGGTTGCTCGATTGCTGGTACAGGGACAAGGGAGCGCCATGGGGCAGAACGTTCCTCAGGCCGTCCAGCAGGGTGGCGCGGATCGGAGCCGCGCCACGGTTTTCCAGGGTCGACGACCGCACCCAGCCGAACTCGTCGCAACCGGACCAGCTGTAGCGGAAGGCGAGACCGAGGTCGTGGTTGATCTCCTCGAAGACGAGACGGTTGCATGTGGCATTCTTGTAGAGGTTCCGCTCGATGATGGAGGCCTCGGCGGCCACCCCGGCGAACGGCTCCCACAAGACAGGCGCGGTGTCCCCCTCCTCGATGCGGATCAGAGTCACGGGTCCCGTATGGTGGTGGGCGTCGTGAAGCTGGTCCACGGTCAGGTAGGGAAACAGGCTACCGTCGGGATCGGCTCGCCCGGCCGTGAGCCCGCCCCCCGAGGCCACGAACATCCACAGATCGCTATGGCTCGCCAGGCTCATCAGGAAGGGAGCCAGGCGATGATAGGCAGCGATCCGGTAGTACTCCTCCCCATCCAGGGAGACGAACCCACCGGCCGGCGACACGGGCAGGGCCGAGACCGGGGACGAGAGGTGTGCGGGAGACGGCCTACCTTCCATGGTTGTCCTACTTCACCAGGACCATGCTGCGGGAGGCACTTCCCGTCGGTGTCTCGAGCACGTAACGGTACTGGCCCGCGGCGGCGGGACTGCCACTGTCGGTCGTCCCGTTCCACATCACATGGTGCGCGCCCGCGGCGAGCTCACCCCGGTGCAGGGTGGCGATCCGGCGACCCGCGAGATCGAACACGGTGATGTTCACGGTCCCAGCCCGTTCCAGCTCAAAGTCGATCCGCGTCTTGGGATTGAACGGATTCGGGTAGTTCTGACCCAGTCGCGCGAAGACGGGCACGGGGTCGGCGGCCGTGTCGTTCATGTAGAATTCCACGTTGTCGTAGTAGATGCCCGAGCCCTCGTAGTACGTCGCCACGTTCAGGAAGCCGATCTGCAGGAGCTGTCCCTCCAGATCCGGGTGGGTGAGATCGATGTGCAGCGTGTAACGGCGCCACGTTTCGGGAATGGCCGTCATGTCCACGTTGATGAAGTTCGTCATGGCCCAGTTGTTGGAGGGGTCGATCGTCTTGATGAAGGCCGCCGCGGTCGAGGCGCCCTCGATGTTGCCAAGCTTGGCGTCGAAGTCGAAGACCCACGTCGTGCCGAGGTCTTCGGCCAGGATCGTCTGCTCCTGGAAGACGTTCGACTCGATGAGGAAACCGTTGGCGTGATCGCCGTTCTCGTAGTCGCTGAAGATGGACAGCTGCTGGAGGCCCTGGTCGGGACCGCCCTGGTCGAGGTCGATCTGGCAGAACGCGAGGTTGTGGTTGGGCGCCGGCCAGGGGCCGTGGCCGTACAACCACGTGCCGAGCGGATCGAATACGTTCCCGTAGATCACCCAGCCGTCGTCGGCCAGAGCGGCCGGATCGGGCTGGACCAACAGCTCGAAGTCCTGGGCGTAGGGCACGAGCGCGAGGCTCGCCGAGGCCGTCAGGCAGAGCAAAGCGACGGCGGTAACGATAAGTGTGGCTTTCTTTTGCATTTCGGTTACCTCTCGTTTGAGAAACTCGCTTGCTATCCGAAACCAGGTGTCGGTAACTTCCGTGTTCGAACCCCCGATGTCGGGGAAATGAATCCTCTCTTGACAGGACAGCTACTATCATACACTATGTTCGGAGTCCGAACAAAGATTTTTTTGGCGGGTAGGTCAAAAAACTGCAAGTCGAGCACGCGCAACCGGCTGCACACGAGGAATCCGATGTCACGGAAGTTCCCGGGCCATGAAGAGTAACGCTTTTCCCGACGATTTCATCTGGGGCGCCGCCACCTCCGCCCAGCAGATCGAGGGCGGGCGCCACGCCGGCGCACGCGGCGAGTCGATCTGGGATCGCTTCGCTGCCACGCCGGGTAAGATCGCCGACGGCTCCACCCCCGACGTGGCCTGCGACCATTACCACCGCTGGCGCGAGGACATCGGGCTCATGAAGTGGCTCGGCCTGGGCGCCTACCGCTTCTCGGTAGCCTGGCCGCGGATCCTGCCCGACGGTGTCGGCACACCCAACGAAGCCGGCCTCGACTTCTACGACGCCCTGGTAGACGGCCTGCTGGAGGCCGGACTCCGCCCCTTCCCCACCCTGTACCACTGGGACCTCCCCCAGGCGTTGCAGGATCGCGGTGGCTGGGGCGAGCGCGATATCGTAGAGGCCTTCGTCGAGTACGCGGCGATCGTCACACGCCGGCTGGGCGACCGGGTCCACCACTGGGTGACCCACAACGAGCCCTGGTGCATCGCCACTCTCGGCCACGAGCAGGGGTGCCACGCACCAGGTCACGAGGACCCCGCCGAGGCCTTGCGCGTCGCCCATCACCTGCTGCTGTCCCACGGCCGGGCGGTCGAGGTAATCCGCAGCGAGACGGATGCGGCAGAGGTCGGCATCGTACAGAACCACTGCCCGGCCTATCCGGCCACCGACAGCGAGGCGGACCGGGACGCGGCCCGCTGGTTCGACGGCTTCTTCAACCGCTGGTACCTCGACCCGCTGTTCCGCGGCGCCTATCCGGAGGACGCCATCGCCGACCGGGTCGACGCGGGCCACCTGGCGGGACCCGAACTGCCCTTCGTCGAAGACGGCGATCTGGCCGTCATCGCCGCCCCCCTCGACTTCCTGGGCTTCAACTACTACAGCCGCGTGGTCATGGAGACGGGGCGCGATGGCCGCCGCGCAGCCAAACAGGCGGTCCCGGACGAGGAACTCACGGACATGGGGTGGGAAGTCTATCCGGAAGGCCTCTACGACAGTCTCCTGCAGGTCCATCGGGACTACGAGCCGGCGAAGATCTACATCGCCGAGAACGGCGCGGCCTACGACTATCCCGCCGACACCGAGGGCCGCATCACCGACCCGAAACGGATCGCCTACCTGCACGAGCACCTGCTGGCGGCGCACCGCGCGCTCGCCGAGGGCGTGCCGCTGGCCGGCTATTTCGCCTGGTCCCTGCTCGACAACTTCGAATGGGGCTTCGGTTTCGAGAAGAAGTTCGGCCTCTACGCGATCGACCACGAAACACTGGCACGCATCCCCAAGGACAGCGCCTCCTGGTACCGCGACGTCGTATCGGCCAACACTGTCGACGATGTCTTCACGCCCACAACCCGAGGAGAATCCCGTGCAATCGATACTTAGGGGAATCCTTCGCCGATCCCGACCGGTGTCCCCGGTCCGGGCTCTGCTCCTGGTCATGCTGACGGCCCTCGTGTCGACCGCCGGAGCCGCCGACCTGGCGGACATCTCCGTCGTGACCGACGAGAGCGGCTCGCGACTCCAGGTGGACGGCAAGGACTTTATGGTCCTCGGCATGAACTGGGGCTACATGCCCATCGGCCAGAACTACAGCTACGACTTCTGGGGCAAGCCCGACGGCATGATCAGGGCCGCCCTGGACAAGGAGATGTCGCTGCTGAAGGGCATGGGCGTGAACGTCATCCGCCAGTACATTGGCATACCGCCGCGCTGGGTGGAGTACATCCACGACACCTACGGCATCTGGACGGTGCTCAACCACACCATGGGCCGTTACGGTCTGACCATCGACGGCGTGTGGGTCCCGAACACCGACTACAGCAACCCCAAGGTCATCGGCATGCTGAGGAGCGAGATGGAGGCCCTGGCCCTGGAGTACAAGGACACGCGCGGCGTGCTCATGTGGCTGCTGGGCAACGAGAACAACTACGGCCTGCACTGGTCGTCCTTCGAGATCGAAGCCCTGCCCGAGGACCAGCGCTGGGCCTTCAAGGCCCAGTACCTGTACCGGCTCTTCGGGACCGTCATCGACGACCTCCACCGGCTCGATCCCGCCCGCCCGGTGGCTATCGCCAACGGCGACCTGGGCTACATCGACATCATCGCCGAGGAATGCAAGGGCCTGGACATCCTCGGCACCAACGTCTACCGCGGCATCTCGGCGCGCGACCTCTACCAGGAGGTCAAGGACAAGCTGGGCGTGCCGGTCATGTACACCGAGTTCGGCTGCGACGCCTTCAACGCCATCACCATGAAGGAGGACCAGCTCACCCAGGCCAGGTTCCTGCTGGGACAGTGGCAGGAGATCTACGAGCAGTCCGCCGGCAAGGGCCGCGTGGGCAACTGCATCGGCGGCATGACCTTCCAGTGGAGCGACGGCTGGTGGAAGTTCATGCAGGAGAGCCGCCTGGACATCCACGACACCAACGCCTCCTGGCCCAACGGCGGCTACTGGGTGGATTTCCGCGAGGGCGAGAACAACATGAACGAGGAGTGGTGGGGCATCTGCGCCAAGGGCTTCACGGGCGTCGACGGCACCTACGACGTCTACCCGCGCGCCGCCTACTACGCCCTGCGCGACGCCTACATCCTGGATCCCTACGGGCCGGCAACGGACCTCGAGACCATCCGCGCCCACTTCGCCCGCATCCAGCCCATGGACTGCACCATCGAGGCCCGCGGCGACGCGGCGGCCCTCACCGCCGACGCCCTGGCCAAGGTGCGCGTGTCCGGCCTGCGCATGGAGTTCACGAGCTACAGCACCGGCGGCGAGAACGTCAGCACGCCGTCCGACTCGGAGCCACCCCAGGCCGGGTATCCCGCCTACCGCGGCTTCGGCCACGGCCAATCCTTCTACGCTGACATCGAGGCCAAGCCCAACGACGGCGTCATCGGCAAGCTGACGCTCAACGTATTGGGCCGGGTGCCGGACAACCCCATCGACGAGATCTTCTACGAGAACCGCGGCCGCACCCTCGCCATGAGCGACGAGGTGGGCGAGCGCGTCGACATCTGGTCCAACGAGCGGGTGAAGGTCTACCAGGGCAGCGTCACCTGGGACGACCGCTGGTTCGTCCTGGACGCCTTCTATCGCACCGGCCACCTGCACTGGCAGTACGAGGGCGACTTCTTCGGCCTGTACCGCGACGCCTACTACGGACCGAACGTGGACATCTACAACGGCGAGGCGCCGGTGGGCATGGAGATCGCCGGCAAGAAAAGCCTGAACGGTCTCAAGGTGGCCACCGGGCCGCAGCTCTGGTGGGGCGCCAATCCGGCCGTCTTCCTCAAGTACCGGCGCGACGTCCTCGGCAGCACCCTGACCGCCGTCTTCCAGGAGGACTTCACCCAGCAGACCGATCTCACCAGTTCGTCGGCCATCCCGGTCCAGGTCAACCGCAAGGCCTCGCTGCAGTTGCAGCGACGCCTGGGGCCCTTCGGCTTCGAGGGCGGCGTCCTGTGGGCCGGGCAGCCGCGCGTCGGCGACAGCTTCCAACTCGTGAGCGAGGAGGTCCTGGACGCGGGCGGCCCCGTGGCGACCGAGGACGTGCTCACCGACACCATCAAGGACGAGGACACCTGGGGCTTCAAGGGCAAGCTGACCTGGCAGCAGGGACGCTGGAACTGGTACGGCCAGGGCGCCTACATGGGCCTGGTGTCCGAGGGCGGCCCGACAATGATCCCCACTTACACGGGCTGGACGCTGAAGGACAGCGGCATGGGCAACCAGATGAACGCCATCACCGGCCTGGCCATCGGCATGGGCGACTGGCAGGTCGGCCCCAACCTGCTGTGGCAGAAGCCCATCGTGGGGCCCATGCCCCATGCGGACGACCTGCAGTACACGGCGGGCAATCCGCGCAACTGGATGGTCGATCCCTTCGCCGTGATCTGGAACCGCGAGACCACCGCCGCCGAGCTCATGTTCGTCTACGATCCCACGCCGGCCACCTGGTTCTGGAGCTGGGACAGCGATCGGAAGGAGGACGCCGACCTGGCCGCCAGCATCAGCATCGTCGGCAAACGGCACCATACCACGGCCGATGCGCGTCCCTTCTACAGCGAGACAGGCGTGGTGTACCCCTTCCCCGGCGCCACGCCGGCCCGCGACCTCTGGGAGGTGCGCTCCCGCGTGGTCAACCGTCTCGGCAACGCGAAGATGATCAGCCAGCTCTGGTTCGGCCCCCAGGAGCCCAACGGGGACAACGCGCGCCTGGTCAACCACTTCGGCGTGGCCACCCGCATCCTCTGGCCCTCGGTGGCGCTGGCCGGCCACGTGATGGTCAACGGGTTCGGCCCCTACGACTACCACCGGGACCACAACCTGACCTATCCCCTGCAGCTCATGGCGGACGTGTCCTACAGCCTGGGCAAGCCCAAGTGGCTGGACCTGCCCCAAACCCGCTTCGGCGTGCGGGCGACCTACCGCACTCTCGACCGCTACTCCCCGCGCTACAAACCCGAAGGCGAGCCCGAGCCCGCTGTCGGGGAGCTGTATCCCGTGGGGCTGCCCGAGGGACGCGAGTGGGAGATCCGGACCTACCTGCACATGGTCCTGCAATAGCCGACTCGGCCACCGCAGGAGCCGCGGCCCGGTCCTCGTGACCGGGCCGCATCGTTTTATCCGTTATCCTGAGGGTGGGATGACCCGCTCAGTCGCCGTTGTTCCCGCGGGTGGTTATCGCGGGCGCCGAAACCTGCGGGAAGAACCGGGAGTCGTCCAGCGCGGCCTTCAGCACCAGGGTGGCCGCGCCCACGGCCACCGACCGGGGTCCGAGTTCGCTGGTGCGGATCCGCGCCGCGGCGACTGAATCGACCAGCGTGCGGCTTTTGACGGTCTCGCGCAGGGGGTCGAGCAGCAGGTCGCCGAGCCGGGAGAGGTCTCCCCCGATGACCACCAGGGACGGGTTCAGCAGATTCATCACGCCGGCGACGGCGATGCCCAGGTGCGAAGCCGCCTCCTGGGCCACCTGCAGGGCGAGGGAGTCGCCGGCGAGGGCCGCGTCCTCGATCTCGAGAATCGTGTTCCGGTTGCCGGCCAGGGGGCTTTCGGGGAACTCGGCGCCCAGCTCGGCGGCGCGCGCGATCAACGCCCGCCCGCCGACCAGGGTGACCAGGCAACCCCGCAGGCCGCAAACGCAGCGCTCCCCGTGGGGATCGATGGCGATGTGGCCGATCTCGCCGGCAACGCCGGTGGCGCCCCGGTATATCTCCCCACCGATGACGTGCCCGGAGCCGATGCCCGTGGCGACCTTGATGTAGGCGATGTCGTCGGCGTCGCGGCCCACGCCCCACCAGTGCTCGGCGAGGGCGCCGAGGTTGGCGTCGTTGTCGACCATCAGCGGCACGTCGTACTGGCTCGCGAGTTCGTCCAGCCCGAGCCGTTCCTCCCACGCAGGGAGCACGACGCTGGAGAGCCTGGCGGGATTGGCGGGATCCACCGGGCTGGCGACCGCGACGCCGATACCCACCAGCGGTCGGTTGTGCACCGCGGGAGCGCCGAGGCAGCCACGGCAGAGTTCAGCGATGAGTTCCCGCGACCCCGCTGGGTCGGTACGGACGGGATGGTTCCGGGATTCCCACGTGAGCACGTTTCCCCGCAGGTCGGTCAGGACGACGACCACGTGCGACGCGCTCATCTCGACGCCCAGGATGACGCAGGCGTCGTCCTGGAATTCGAGCACGATGGGCCGGCGGCCGCCCCGCGATGGCCCTTCGCCCACCTCGGCGACGATACCCATGGGCAGGATCTCGTTGACGATTTCCGAGACCGTGGACCGGGACAGGCCAGCTTGCCGCGCGATGTCCGCCCGTGAGATCCGGCGCTCCTTCCAGATCAGGCGCAGCACCGCGTCGGCCAGGGGCCGGGGACGGTCCGGATCCGACCGCCTCAGGCCCTTCCACTGCAGGTTCTCGTTGTTCATCCAGTACGTTCCTTCAAATGGACCTTCAAACGCCGAGCCGGACTCTAGCGGTGCCAGTAGATGTTGTCCACCAGTACGAGCTGGGCGCCGGAGCTGCCGATGGGTGTACTCAGAATGATCTGTCCGACGTGGTCCAGCGGTTCGGAAAAGCCGAAATCCGCAATGGGGATGTCCAGCGACACCCAGGCGCCGGCGGTGAAGGCGGGCGTCGAATCCGCGTCGAACTCTAGCTTGATCTGCTCGATGTTGGTGCCGTGGTCGCCGTCGAAGGCGGCGATCTCGACGTTGAAGATCTCCCCCTGGGGCGCGAAGACATCCAGGTGCAGATGGGTCATACCGGTGACGTCGATGGTCCGGGACAGGAAATCGATGCCCGCCCAGTTGAGAGAGGCGTACATCTTGGCAACGTCGCCGGCGACCACGAAGTCTGAGACCTCGGTCAGCTGGCCCCAGTCGGGATTCCAGGTGTCGACGTGGATGTCGTCGTACACGTCGCTGAAGACCGAGATCACGTCGTCCGCGGGCAGGGTCGGCGGAGCGGCGGCCACGGTCGGCGGGTCGTAGGCGTAGATGTAGGCGTAACCCTCGCATTCGACGTCACCCAGGGTGGCGGTGACGCGCACCTCGCCCTGACCGACGATCCTGAGCCCGTATCCCTCCACGACAGCCACGTTCTCGTCCGGGGAGACGAGCTGGAAGTAGTTGGCCGAGTGATTCACCTGGAAGGGCGTGCCGCCGTCGTAAGTGTACCGCGTATATGCCCCACCCGGCGATCCGAGGGCGCCGACGAAGTAGTGCTTCAGCGTCGGAGACAGACGGTGGACTACCACGGTGATGCCGTCGACCTCTGCGAAGCGTATGTCGTCGAACCAGATGTCGTGACCTTCCGGATGCGCCGTCTCCCAGCCCTCGGCGATGGTGAACATCCCCCGCTCGGCGATCAGCTTCTCGGGCGCGGGGATGGGGATCACTACGTAGGTCCAGTCTGTGGTCAGGGCGATGTTCCCCTCTCGCCCGGCCTCGTAGAGGGAGGTGCCGGTGTTGTCGTTGCCGAAACCGGCCGTGTTCAGGAAGACGTCCACGCTGGATCGGGCCCAGAAGGTGAAGGCGTTGTAGTCGACCAGGTCCCGCTTGTCCACCGAGGTCAGCACACCCCCGGCGTAGGCGCCCAGGGCGGAACCCGCCGGCGGCACGCTCACCTTCAGCGACCAGTCGCCGGTGTGGGCGAAGGTCGAGTCCAGGTTCACCACGTAGGGATCGGTGCCCAGGAAGGGCTGGAAGTAGACGCCTTCGATTTCCTCCTCGAAGACCACGGGATCGATCAGAGCGCGGGCGGCCTCGAGATCCGTGAGATCCCGATTACTGCACCCGGTGCCGATGATCAGCAGGGAAAGCGCCGTCAGGACGATCAGATGGCGTCTGGTCAGCATCGCGTCTTGCCTCCGTGTGGAACTGGCGATCGTGTGCGGTCGATGAGATCCGCGGGTAGCCCGCCTTTGTACGGTAACCGATCAAAGTATGGACCAGGTCCACCGACCTGTCAAGGCGGGGAAACCGCACCGGGCGGCACCGGTGCCCCGGAAATCGCCCAACTAATCGCGGGACAATGACTCCCGCACCTCGACCTCGGCCACTGCGAACTCGGCCGATTCGGTGTAGAACAGGGCCGTGGCGTCGATGCTGCGGTCCCGCACGCAGTCCAACACCGCCTCGACCGGCGGTATCCGCCGCAACCCCGGCGCGATCACGAACATGAACGCCCACACGCAGACCAACCCGAGGAACAGACGTCCCCACCGGGCGGCGAGGGATCCGCGCCCCCCCATCAGATCTTCTCCGTGATGTGCGGAAACACCTTGAAGAAAGCCAGCCACGCGATCAACAGCGTCAGCAGCAGGTTGAATCCCTGGGTCCCCGCATACAGGATCAGCGGTTTGCCGCCCTTGAAGTGATCCGCCAGCTCGCGGAAGTTGGTCGCCAGGCCGATGCTCACGAACGCCAGGCAGAACATCCATCCCCGCAGCAGCTTGGTGCCGCCGCGGATGACGCCGTGGTCGATCAGGGTGTAGCCGGCGTCGTTGCCCATGAAGCCGTAGATGATCGAGAAGACGACCGACACGCCGATGAAGCCGAGCACGAACTTGGGCAGGCGGTACCATATCTCCATGGCGCCGACGGTGGTGCCTTCCCGACGCTCGATCCGCATGGTCCAGTACAGGGCCACGCAGAAGGCGACCACGCCGATCATCACGTTCTGGATCATCTTGATGGTGGCCGAGGTGTAGAGGGCCTTCTCGCCCAGGAAAGCGCCGGCCGCCGCCACGGCGCCGGTAGCGTCGATGGTGCCGCCCATCCAGGCGCCGCCCAGGATCTGGCCCATGCCCATCGCCTTGATCATGGCCGGCATGCCGATCATCATCAGCGAGGTGAAGATCAACGACAGGCCCACCGCCAGGGTCAGCTCCTCCTTCTTGGCCCGGCAGGCCGTGGCCGTGGCGATGGCGGCCGAGACGCCGCAGACCGAGGCCGCGGCACAGATGGTCACGTTGAGGGTCTTGCTGGGCATCTTGAGCCAGCGGTCGCCGACGATGAAACCGAAGATCAGCACCGTCGGCGTCACCAGCCAGGCCACGAAGATTCCTGGTATCCCTATCGTGACGATCTTGCCGAAGAGGATTTCCGCACCGAGCAATACCAGTCCGGTCTTGATGAAGAACTCGGTCCGCACGGCGGGCTTGACCCAACCGGGCGTACCCACGGTGTTGCTGATCAGCATGCCGAAGAGGATCGCCCAGGCGGCGTAGCCGATGCCGTATTCCTTCATGAGTGCCTGTTGCGAAGCCATGTACGCCAGGACGGCGACCGCGAAGACGAACAGGAACCCCCGGGCGAAGCGCCAGAACGGGACGCCCAGGAAGCGCAGGCCGACGCCGAACAGTAATGCCAGGCACACGCACACCACGGCGAGACCCGGCAGCTGGTTATATAGGCCGCGGCCCTGGTCTTCTTGGCCGCGCTCGACGCGGCGGAGCGGGCGTCGCGCCAGGCCGCGATCTCGGTCCGGGCCGCTTCGTTCAACGACTCGACGTCGAAACGGGATGCGCGGGCGAGGGCTTCGATCGCCTGCGCCGCGTTCTTGGCGGCGGCCGCGGTGGCCGCCTTGCCGGCGTAACTGGCCTCGGCGGCGGCTCTCAACTCCGCGGCGCGCGCTTCGTCACCGAGCAGGCTGTGCAGGGGGTTGTTTTCCCAGCCGTGGGGCTTGGCCAGGAGCCGCATGAGGGTCTTGCCGTGGGGTTCGCCGGTACCCTTCAACCTGGCCTTGGCATCGAGGGCCTCGTACCAGGCCACGGTGCGTAGCGGGGCCCGTGCTTCTTCCCGCCGCATGGTCGTGTTGGCCGCATCGAGCGACGCTTCCAGGCCGGCCGGCGGGCGGGGCAGGTAGACGATCAGGGCGGCGACGATCAGGATCAGGCCCAGCCAGATCGCCCAGTAGTCCTCGGTGTGGAGGAGCTCGGGCCAGCCGCGTATCTCTCCGGGCTCCCCGGCGCCGGTCGCGTCCGGTTGCTGGTGATCCTTAGCTGTCACGTTTTGCCCCCTCAACTTTTGGCGGGCACCGCCACCGGCAGCCACAGGGTGAAGCTGGTCCACTCACCGAATTCGCTCTCGACGCGGATGTCACCGCCGAGCCTGCCGGTGATGTCGTGGACGATCGCCAGGCCCAGTCCGGTGCCCTTGCCGACCGGCTTCGAGGTCTGGAACAGATCGAAGATCTTATCCAGGGCCTCGGCCGGGATGCCGACACCGTTGTCACGCACGGCGATGGTGACGCCGTCCTCGTCCTGTTTAGTGGTGAGCGTGATGAAGCCGCCGCGGCGGCTCTTCTCCTCGATGGCGTCGCAGGCGTTCTTCAGCAGATTGATCATGACCTGCTGCAGGAGCGTGGGATCGGTGGATATGCGCTGCAGGTCCGACACATAATCGCGCTGGATCACCACGCCGGCGTTGCG
Organism: uncultured Fibrobacteraceae bacterium; assembly: GCA_964389015.1. GTDB lineage: Bacteria > Krumholzibacteriota > Krumholzibacteriia > LZORAL124-64-63 > LZORAL124-64-63 > JAHIYU01. Next base: position 23,947 of record CAYMCR010000023.1, read on the forward strand.
GATCTCGGGCATCAGCAGATCGAGGCATTCGTCCACCAACGCGTTCACGTCCACCGGCACGCGGCCCGATTCCGACTTGCGCGTGAAGCCCAGCAGGCCGTGGGTGATGCTGGAGCATCGCTTGACCTGGTGCCGCAGCTTGGTCGCCGCCTTTTCGAGCATGTCGCGGCTGGACGGGTGCAGACTTTCACCCTCTTCCTCGAGCGTATCGGACAGCACACCCGCGATCGATTCCATCACGGCCAGCGGGTTGTTGATCTCGTGCGCCACGCCCGCGGCCATCTTGCCGATGGCGGCCAGGCGATCCGAACGCACCAGGTCGTCCTGCAGCCGGCGGCGCCGGGTAATGTCCCGGCAGATCCCGATGATTTCCTGATGGGGCCTCATGCTCTCGCCGATGGTCGTCAGGGAAACGTTGCAGAGGATGGTCTCGCCGTCCTGCCGCAGGAAGGGCAGCTCGTAGCTTTCGGCGTGCCCCTCGTCCAGCGTCTGCGCGAAGAGCTCCCGGAAATCGGCGGCTTGGTGGCTGAGATCCGCCACCGGCCGCCCCACGACCTCGTCGGCCGTATAGCCGAGAGCACGTTCGGCACCCTTGTTGAAGGAAGTCAGCAGACCGTCGGTGTCGGTCAGGAAGATGAGGTCGCGGCTCTGGTCGAGGACGCCCCTCAGCAGTTGGCGCGTCTCACTCAGTTCCACGTTGCGTTGGGCCAGCTTGCGCTCGCTCTCGGCCAGCTCCGTGGTGTCCTCGATCAGGTTGAAGAGGCCCACCACTTCGTCGTCGACGTGCACGGGGAACAGGGTGGCCCGGTAATGCATGTCCTCGCCGGCCAGGTCCATGGTGCCCTTGTGTCGCGCGATCTGTCCGGTCTTCAGGACGCGCCGTTCGGCCTCGTGCATCTCGACGGCGGCCGGCTCGGGCAGAATCGAGCGCATGGTCTGCCCGACCATGTCGCGCTCATCCAGCCCCAGGGTTTTGAGCGTGAAGCTGTTGGCCACCCGGATGCGGTGGTTGACGTCGGTCATGTAGATGAGCAGGGGCGCGGTATCTATGAACTGATCGAGGCGTTCGCGCGTGACCTTCAACCGTTCCTCGGTGTGGACGCGCTCGGTGATATCCAGGACCGTCTCCACCACGCCGAGCACGTTGCCCTCGTCGTCCCGGATAGGCGTGGCGCGCACCGACGCGAAGCGCTCGCCGCGATCGGCGTCCACCTTGTTGACCACCGTCGAGACGCTGTGGCCGGCCTGCAGCGAGGCGTTGTGGGGGCAACTGTCGACGGTGACGTCGCAGGGGTCGCGCGTGATCATCTCCACGTCGTAGCAGAAGTGGCCCACCACGTCCTCGAGTCGCTGCCGGTTGTTGTCCAGGAAGGTGCGGTTGACCAGCTGTACCACGTAATCGGTGCCGAGCACGAGGATCTCGAAGGGCAGGCTGTCCAGGATGTTCTGGAGGCGGTTGCGCTCTTCGCGGACCCGTTCCTCGCTTCGTCGGCGCAGGCGGTCGCTCTCCTGGGCGAAGGAGAAGAGATCCCAGAAGAAACGCGAAGCATAGTGGTCGACGAAGTGGATGTGCGGCGGCAGCGTCCGCGCGATCTCGGCCCCGACCTTGGCATCACCGGTCAGTTCCACCAGCAGATCGATCTGTTCCATGTGCAGGATGTCGTGGAAGTCGGAGGTGACCAGGTCGACACCGATCTCGCGGGCATAGCGCATGCCGGCGGAATCGGGATCGGGATCGGCCACGCCGACCACTTGCAGGCCGAAGCGGCGGGAGCCGACGTGGATCATACGCAGGAAGTCGTGGCAGGCCTTGCCGCCGCCGACGATCGCCACCCTCGTTTCAGTCACGTTCATACTTGCGCCGCAACTCCTCGCCCCGGGCCAGGATGTCCTGGGATGAGTGCCCCAGCGACATCGCCTCCTTCATCTCGGCGTTGTAGGCCTCTTCCAGGCACTGATCCCGGTGCGCGTGCGCTTCCTTGATCCGCGCGAGCAGGTCATCGAAGTCGTAGGGCTTGATCAGGTAGCGGAAGGCCATCAGACGACCGGCCGCCAGCGCCGAATCCGTGGTGCCGTGCCCGGTCAACATGATCGCCTCGAGGAAAGGCTGGACCTCGCGGATCCTCTCGAGCAATTCGATGCCGTCCATGTGCGGCATCTTCAGGTCGAGGATGGCCACGTCGAAGATCTGACCGCCGACGGCCTCGAGGGCCTCGGGACCGCTGTTGGCGGCCGTGACCGTGAAGCCGTATTTCAGGAGACGGTGGGACAGGAATTCGACCAGATCAGCTTCGTCGTCCACCAGCAGGATACGGATGGGCTTGTTCTGCGCTCGAACCATGGTGCGTCCGTCCGGTCTGGGATGATGCGCGGTGCACAGATGAAAAAGCGTCCGGCTCAGCCGATCAGCTCACGCACCTTCGCGAGCAGGGCTTCGCGATCGACGGGCTTCTCGAAGTAACCCTCCGGGTCGTCGACCTGCTTCGTGCGTTCGATGAAGGTCTTGAACTCCTTCGCGACGCCGGTGATCATGATCACGGGGATCTTGTCGGTCGCGGGATCCCGCTGGAGGTTGCGGAACATCTTCACTCCGGACTGATTGTCCATGGTGATGTCCAGGGTGATCAGGTCGATCCCGCCCGCACTCGCCTTCGTGAAGCCCTCCTCCCCGTCCACGGCGGTGTCGGTCTCGTAACCGTTGTCCTCGAAGAACGTGGTCATCCAGGTGCGAAAGTCGATTTCGTCATCCACGATCAGGATCTTCTTTGCGTCTGCCATGTCCGCCTTCTTTCGCCCCTGTCACGCAGGGCGTTCGAATCGGGGGGCTGCCGGAATTCAGGATACGGTTCCGGACAAGTACCTGCTTTCAGTCAGGCAAATATAAGCGGACCGAGCCGTCCGCGTCCAGAAAATGGGAGGAAAGATTCACTTATTCGGGATCGCTCAGCGCTTCGTCCCAGGCTGCTTCCTGTGAGGCGTCGACGGCTGCCGCGGCTTCCCCGCCCGCGCCCGCGTCCGGAACCGGCTCCGCCGCCGGCCGTCGGCGTGGAATCGCGATGACGAAACGCGTGCCCCGGTCCGGCTCGGAAGCCAGCTCGATGCGACCGCCGTGGGCCTGGACGATCTTGTTGGCGATGAACAGGCCGAGCCCCGTGCCGCCGGAACCCTTGGACGAGAAGAAGAGGGTGAACGCCTTGTCCTGGACGTCCTGGTCCATGCCGATGCCGTTGTCCGTCAGCGTGAAGCGGACTTCCTCCGCATCGCCGTCGACGCCGAGCGTGACCGCGTGGTCCTGTTTCTGCTTGTCCACCCGACAGGCGTCGAAGGAATTGTCGATCATGTTGACGAGCATCGAACGCAGGGCCTGGCGATCGGCCTCGAAGCTGTCGTCCGCGAGGGCGATCTGCGTCTCGAAGACGATGTCGTGGTTGTCGGCCTTGGCCTGCAGGACGCTGCAGACCTCCTCGACCACGTCCGCCACCGACACGTCCTGCCAGTCGGGCTCGCGGTCCTTGGCGTAGTAGAGGATGTCGAGCACCGTGCTGCGGATGCGTTCGACGTTGCGCTCGACCATCTCCCAGCCGGTCTCGACGCGCTTCTGGTCGTCCTTCTTCAGGCCGCTGCTGACCAGGTACATGCCGCCGTCCATGCCGTTGAGCAGGCCTTTCAGGTCGTGGGAGATGGAGCTGATGATCATGCCCACCGACGAGAGTTTCGATTGCAGCTCGCGGATCTGGGTGATGTCCACGCTCATCTCGATGACATGCTCGATCTCGCCTTCCTCGTCGTACATCGGCGCGGTCGTGACCATCACGTTCATCTGCTCGCCGTCGCGGCGCGTTACCAGCTCCTCGTGCACCTTGATCCCGCCGTCGGCGAAGGTCTCGCGCACTATGCAGGGCGAGCATTCCTCGCTGCGCTGCTTGTAGACCTCGTAGCACTTGCAGCCGTAGAAGGTCCCGAACGCCTCACGGTGCTGGCGGTTGGCCTCCACGATGCTCAGGTTCTCGTCCTGGATGGAGATGTAGCAGGGCACGTCCTCGAAGAGGGAACGGTACCGGCGCTTGCTGGCGCGCAACTGGTCCTGCATGAGCTTGATCTCGGTGATGTTGGCGGACATTTCCATCACCGACGTGATCTCGCCGGTGTCGTCGCGAAGCGGCGTGGTGTAGACGAGGACCGAGACGTCGCGGCCGTCGAGGGTGCGGACCAGCTGCTCGCTGCGGTGGCGCCGTCCGTCCTGGAACGTCCGCTCGACGGGACAATCCTCGCACTTCTCCGGACGGCGCTTGTAGACCTGGTAGCAGTATCGCCCCGTGGGATCGCCGAAGTTCTTGATGAACCTCGCGTTGGCGTCGACGATCTTCAGGTCGCGGTCCTGCACCGAGAGGTAGCAGGGCATGGAGTCGAAGTAGCCCTTATAGGTCTCGTCCATCCTGACACCTCTTTCGCCGGCGAGCCCGGCTCTTCAACGACCTGCTAGTGCGGTACGTTCAGCACCTTGCGGATGTTGACCAGCAGGCTCTGCTCGGTTATCGGCTTGTCCACGTAGCCCTCCGGTGAGCGCAGGTCGCGATCGTAGATCAAGCGCCGCAATTCCGGCTGACCGGTGATGATGAAGATCGGCAACTGTCCCAGGTCCGGATCGTTGCGCAGCTGCTCGAAGACTTCGCTGCCGGAGGTGCCCGGCATGCCCAGGTCGAGGGTCATCAGGTCCGGCTTCTCCCGGCGCGCGATCTCCAGGGCCTCGTCGCCGCTGTGGGCCTGGAGCACCTTGGCGCCGTTGTCCTCGAGAATCGCCGTGGCGAAGGTGACGAAATCCGGCTCGTCGTCGGTCACCAGGATGGTGTAGCCGTCCAGGCTCCCCCGCGGCGCGGCATCGCCGGCGTCGGCGACGGCCACCGGTTCCGGCGTCACGGCCTCGACCTCGGCGGTGATGGCGGCGACCTCCTCGGCGGGCGTCGGCACGGCCTCGACCGGGACCGGCTTCTCGATGACCAGCGCGTTGGCCACGAGGTTCACCAGCTGGGTGACCTTCATGTCCAGCTTGTAGTGGCGGATGACGTCCTGCAGGCCGTCCACGCAGTTGTGGCACGACGTGACCACGAACTCGGCGCCGGTGGTCTCGAGCTGCTCCGCCTTGATCTTGCCCGACTTGAGGCGTCGCGGCGTGTACTCGGACATGGACATGGCGCCGCCGCCGCCGGTGCAGCAGTAATTCTCCATCCGGTTGGGATACATCTCGCGGAAATCCTCACAGACGAGACGCAGCAGTTCGCGCGGCTCCTCGGTCAGGCCGCAACTGCGCGCATTGTTGCAGGAATCGTGGAACGTCACCGGTGCCTGGTTCTTGCTCTTGTCCACCTTGATGCGCCCCTCCTTGACGTAGCGCAGCATGGTGTGCACCGAGCTCTCCATCACGAAGTCGATATCCATCTGGGCCCAGTTCTGGCCCTCGCAGCGGGTGGAGCGGTAGCCGTGGCCGCACTCGGAAATGACCAGCTTCTTGCCGCGTAGTTCCGACACCTTTTCGTACAGCCGGCGGGCCACCGAACCGCCCAGTTCGTCGTCGCCGGAGAAGAGGCCGAAGTTGGTCATGTCCCAACCCTCGCTGGGCATGGTCCAGTTCTCGCCGGCCACATGGAAGATCTTCGCCGCGTCGGAGATGGTGCGCGGATCGTACTTCGCCTCGCGCGGGTTGATGGAATAGACGACATCGGCGTCTTCCTTGTCGATGGGGATGCTGACAGTCTCGTCACCCAACTCGTCCTGCAGTTCCTCGGACATCCAGTCCAGCGTCTCGAGGTAGTCCTCCTTGAGCACGCCCATCTGGTTGCCGATCTCCCACTGGTCCTTGCTGACGACGGCCACGCCCTCGGGCATGACACCGACCGAGACCAGCAGGCCGCGGGCCATGCGGTTGAAGGTGGCGTAATCGACGCCCATGGGACAGTTCAGGGAACAGCGCCGGCAATTGGTGCACTTGCCGAAGACGGTGTCCTTCAGTGTCTCGAGATCCTCGTCCGAATGCAGGCTCCTGGCCTTGACCCACCACGGGATGACCCGCCCGGTCCAGTCGTAGTGACGCTTGAAGATCTTGCGGATCTGGTCCGCCTTGTAGGCGGGCGCGTAGGTGGGGTCGCCCGGGTTGGCGAGCACGTAGTGGCACGAATCGGTACACATGCCGCAGTGCACGCAGCCGGCCAGGGAGCCGACGATCTGCCGGTTGAGCTTCTTGCCCATCCGCTCGATGACCTTCTGTGCGTTGTGGGAACGTGTGCTCTTGCTCATCTTGACTCCAATTTGGCTAGGTCGACGATGTCACGACGGCTTCAGGACAGGCGCTTGAGCGGGTATACGCCGCGGTGGCCCATCGTCTTGCCCAGGTAGTAACGCGTGAACGGGTAGTACAGGTAGTGCGAGATCTTGCTGAACGGCACGTACACGAGAAAGAACGCCGTCATGAAGAAGTACGTCAGCAACAGCCATTCGCCGCGGGCCGTCGAGTTGGGCACCGCCAAGAAGGCGAAGCCGAACCAGGTGGTCAGCAGGATGAGGGAAAAGAAGTCGTCCGGTGTGCTGATGGCGCGCATGTAGAGGCTGCCGACACGGCGGACGATCCGTATTACGGCGACCAGGAAAGCGGCGCCGATCACGACCTGCAACGCGATGACCACCCACGGCACGGCCAGCAGGTGCGGTCCGTAGGGAATGACGAAGGACAGGCCGATGGCCGCCACTACGCCCAGATGGAACACCACGAACTGGAGATAGAGGAACACCTTGGTGCGGGTGCTCTCCATGGCCCACGGCATGGCGACGTTGGCCCAGGAGTAGATGAATCCCTTGCGAGGATTCGTGTCCCCGAGACCGGTGGCGGCCTGGCGTTCCTTGCCGGCCTTGAAGCGCAGCAGCCAGGTCAAGCGCAGCGTGTAGACGACTGCCATGAACAGCAGCGCTCCCTCCTGCAGCTGGTGTTCGGCGAAATGCAGTAGCTCGCTCATGATTCTCCTTAGGCTTTCACCGGCGCGGACGCCAGGACCGAGAGGTGCTTCGCGTAGGCCTTGTATTCGTGGTTGTCCAGCAGACAGACGATCACTGTCTGCAGCTTCGTCTCCTGACACAGGTAGTCCCTGATCGCGCGCAGGGTGATCTCGGCGCTGTCCGGCAGCGGCACGCCGTAGAACCCCGCGCCCATGGCCGGAAACGCGAGGCCGGTGAGGCCCTGCGCATCGGCCGCCTTGAGGCTGTTCAGCACCGTGGTCCGCAGCTTGCCCGCGAGCTCCGGCTCCTGGAAGCGCGGCCCCACGGCGTGCAGGATGTGGTCGGCCTTGAGCTTGCCGGCCGCGCTGACCACGACCTCGGTGGTCGCCAGCGGCGCTAGCTTGTCGAGTTCCTCCTGGATCGAAGGTCCGCCGCGCAACGAGACGGCCGTCCCGAAACCCGATCCCAGCTGCAGATCGTGCTGGGCGTAGAAGACGAAGGCCGAAACCTCCAGTTCGGTGATGTCTTCCTTGAGTAGACGGATGGTACTGTTGTTGACTGGCAGATTGTCGAGCATTTGAGTCTCTCCTTGGTCAGGCGACGGTATCCCCCTGCAGGTCCCGGTCGGCGGTCCCCTCGATGAATGCGGTGAGCTGAGTCATGGTGAACGGCTTCTCGATCCAGCCGAAGATGTCCTGGCCGCAGTCTTCGGCCCAGTTGGCCTGTCGCGAGGTCAGGATGATCCGGGTGAAGGGGATCCGGTCGTCTTCGTTGAGGTGGCGGCAGATATCCTTGGTGCGGCTGGTGCCGAACGAGCAGTCCACGACGATGAAGTCGGGGCGGAACTTCTCGATGACGGCGCCGCATTCGTACGTGCTCGACGCGATCTCGAGCCTCGGTCCGGTCGCGGTCGCCTGCTTGACGAGATCGGACGTCCAACTATTGTTGCGGCTGACGACCAGAACGCTACTGCGTCGAGCATTGGTCAGTTGGTAGAAGTCGCATTCCTCACAGCGGGTCTGGCAGAAGAGGCGGAGATGGCCGAACTCCTCGGGGATGTCGCGCATTTCGTAACAGCGTCGGGCCTGGCTCCTGTAGGCCACGCAGTCCAGGCACTCGGTTCTGACGCCGTCGGGTCCTGCGTAGAAGGTCCAGCAGTAGGTGTAGCAGGGATCCCCCGCCGACGCGTCGGGCATATCGTCGGCCCGCGCCGCAGCGGGCAAGAGGGCGTTCACGGCTTCGGCCGGGATGCGGTTGTGCCCGCCGGGAGTCCTGTACGAGGAGATCTTGCCGGCCTTGACCCACTTGAGCACCGTGTCGGCGGAAACCGACAGGAGCTTGGCCGCTTGCGATGTGGTGTAATAGTTTCTCAACTCAACACCTAACGCTCTTTCTGATTTTTCTGAGTTTTATGAATTATCGGCGTAAACCCCTGAAATGTCCAGTGATATTGCAGGAATTCGGTTGCTTCATTTAGTTGATCTCCGGATGATCAGAATCGATTATTGAAGGGGGCCGAAACCCGGCCCGCTGGTTCGGTCCCATCGTTATCGACGCCTGGAAGTTACGTGTGCTAGGATCGTGTCTCTGGGGCCAGAGCATGGAAGGACGGTACGGGAATGACTCAAGGATCTGCTGACTCCGGGATGGCAGCGACTACGAGCGACACCGCCGGCAGAAGTTCCGCTCGACAAGACACACCGGAACCCTTCTTCAGGCGATTCGAAAAGCGAAACCTGATCTTCATGGCGCTCGGCCTGGGTGTGTTCTCGCTGGTCATGCTCCTGCCCCCCCAGGCACCGGCGGTCGATCCCGGCGGCAAGATGTTTCCACTGACATCCGAGGGCAAGGCGGCGCTGGCCCTGTTCTTTCTCGCGGCCATCTGGTGGGTCTTCGAGGTCGTCCCCATCGGCGTCACCAGTATCACCATCGGTGTCGTGCAGGCGCTGTTCCTGATCAGGGAACCACGCGTCGCCTTCACCGATTTCATGGACCCGTCGGTGTGGTTCATCTTCGCCTCGTTGACCATCGGCATGGTCTTCACCAAGACGGGATTGACCCGGCGCATGGCCTACCGAACGCTCTCGCTGGTGGGCGAGCGCACCAGCATGATCTACCTGGGCTGCTTCACCCTGACATCGGTCTTGACGCTCATCATGGCGCACACCGCGGTCGCGGCGACCATCTTCCCCCTGCTGATGACGATCTACTCCATGTACGACAAGGATGGAGGCCAGACCCGCTTCGGGAAGGGTCTCTTCATGGGCATGGCTTTCGTCGCCGGCGCCGGCAGCATCATCACCCTGCTGGGCGCCGCCCGCGGCGCCGTGGCTCTCAGCTTCTACAAGAACATCACCGGCGAGGAGATCTCCTTCTTCGGCCTGACCTTCTTCATGCTGCCGATCGGCGCCCTGATGACCTTCCTGCTCTGGCTGTTCTTCATGGTCTTCTTCAAGCCGGAAAGAGCGACCATCCCCGGCCTGACGGACAAGGCGCGGGAACTGCAAAAAAAGCTGGGGCCGATCACGACGACGGAGATCGTCGCCCTGCTGATCGTGTTCTCGTCGATCGCGGTGCTGGGCCTGCGGTCTTTCGTGCCGGCCATGGCCGGACTGGACAAGTCGGCGGTGCTGCTCACCACCACACTCCTGTTCTTCATCTTCAAGATCCTGACGCTGGATGATCTGGAGCAGTTGCCCTGGAACATCATCCTGCTCTTCGGCGGCGCCATGAGTATCGGCTTCTGCCTCTGGCAGACCGGCGCGGCCAACTGGCTGGCCATCAACTGGCTGGTCACCTTCGAGAACGCCCACTGGTTCATGTTCGTCATGGCCATCTCGTTGTTCGTGCTGGTCATGACCAACGCCATCATGAACGTCGCCGCCATCGCCATCTCGCTGCCGGTGGCCCTGGTGCTGGCGCCGTACATGGGCGTGGAGCCCAAGGTGATCCTCTTCGCCTCGCTGACCTGCGCGGGCATGCCCTTCCTGCTCCTGGTCGGCGCGGCCCCCAACGCCATCGCCTACGAGAGCCGGCAGTTCACCTCCGGCGAATTCTTCAAGGCGGGGATTCCGGCGAGCATTCTCCTGCTCGTTGTACTTGGGGTGTTTGTTAAGTTCATTTGGCCGCTCATGGGGATGCCGATAACCACTGGGTGAGGTGAAACACCTTCTCGGGGACGTCTGGAGGGTTCTGGAGACATGGAGGTCGGAAGGACCCGGAAGTCGAGCGAGCCGGTCACAGGAAGTGACCGGGGAGCGCTCCCCGAGAAGGTGTTTCACCTCACCCAGTGGTTATCTACATATGAGTGGTTGTGAACTCAACAACCCTGCAAGAGCCGGAGAATACCCGTCGGATTCCTTGCACATGGATGTAGACCGATAGGTGAACACCCCCTGGTCTGGGGGTGTGTGGAGGTTCCCGGAAACATGGAGGTTGGAGGGGACCGGAACCCAAGCGCGCCGGGGGCAGGGTGGTGGCGGCGCGGGGGCCCCCGCCCCGGGGGGGGTGGACGGTGGGGGGGGCCGACGCCCGG
>CAYMCR010000024.1:0-33350 GCA_964389015.1 uncultured Fibrobacteraceae bacterium
ACCATAAAACCACAACATGTAGGGGCAACGAGAGTAAAGTGCATAGCCCCATTTTTTTTACCAATATATCAATGATGTGGCGGCGGGGGGAGCGGACCAATCGTACGACAGCTGTCAGTCGCCGTATAGGGACTTGACCTCTCCCCAGGCCCTCTCCTCGTCCTCGACCGCGGAATTGATCGTGAAGGCGGGCAATCCCTCCACGCCGCATGGCGCGCAGGGGCGAATGATTCCCACGTCGGGAGCGTATCCGGGTTGGTCGGGAAAGCTGATCGAGTTGGGAACGGGACGGATGAAGAAGCGGATCGGCGCCTCGTCGAGAATCAGCGCGTTCATGGACAGCAGGGGGATCAGGTTCGCGCTGTTGGGCATGATGGGATTGGCTGATCCGACCTGGAATACCGGGGCCGACACGTAATTTATGCCCCCTCCCAACACCATCCATGAGCCCTGGAGATTATCCCCGCCCTCGACCTCCAGGTGGACCTCCCAGCCCAGGATCTGCGCCTCGGAGGGTTCGAGCACACAGAAGTAGAGATTTTGCTGGCTGAAGGCGGTCGCATCCACGTTGCCGCCGCAAGTCGAGGACGCCTCGTCATCCACGCAGATGCACATGACGTCGGACTGGGCTGCCGCGCCTGTGGCGCAGAGCAGGACGAAGAGACAGATGGCGGTCAGGCCGTGGTGGCGGTTCATCGGGGCTCTCCTCGGAGATTCACCGGTTGGGGCGCCGGCGCCGTGATTTGCATACGGCGCCTGTTCCTGCATCAGGATAGGTGATCGGGGCGATAGGGACAAGGCCCGGCGAGCTCGCCTCAACCCCCACTCAACAAATCCCCCAATATCCCCTTCTTACCAACCAACCCACCCACCCCACGGTGCTCGCCCTTGTTGCGGCCCACGGCCGTGGTGATGCGGTCGGCCAGACGGCTGAAGGGCAGCGTCTGCAGGTAGACCTTGCCGGGACCGGTCAGCGAGGCGAGGAACAGCCCCTCGCCGCCGAAGAGGGCGTTTTTAAAGCCGCCCACGAACTGGATGTCGTAGTCGACCGATTCCTGGAACGACACCAGGCAGCCGGTGTCGACTCTTAAAGTTTCTCCCGGAGATAGATCGCGTTCCATGATGGCGCCGCCGACGTGGCAGAAGACCAGGCCGTTGCCGGTCAGGCGCTGCAGGATGAAGCCCTCGCCGCCAAATAAACCAGCGCCGAGGCGTTTGGTGAAAGCCACGTCTATGTCGAGACCATAGGCGCAACAGAGGAAGGCGTCCTTCTGGCAGAGCATGCGGCCGCCGAGGGCCGACAGATTCATGGGGATGATCTTGCCGGGGTACGGGGCGGCGAAGGCCACGTGGGCCTTGCCCTGGCCGGTGTGCTTGAAGGTGGTGATGAAGAAGCTCTCGCCGGTGAACACGCGTTTGAGGCCGCCGAAGATGCCGCCGTCGGCGCCGGTGTTCATCCGTACGCCGGGCTCCATGTAGAGCATGGCGCCGGCTTCGGCCTGTACCGCCTCGTCGGGGTCCAGTTCCACGATGACCGCCTGCATGTCGTCGCCGACCAGTTCGTATTCAATTATGTCCGCCATGGCTTGTCCTTCCGGTTTACTTGCGTACGATGCGGCCGTCGGGGACCGCGCCGATGGTGCCTGCCTGTTCGATGGCGTCGATGACGACGCCGGTGACCGTCTCCCCGACATAAGTGGTGTGGGGTCGCTCCCGGTCCATGTACACGCCCGCCTGCATGGCCAGGAAATCCGGGCACGCCACCTTGTAGACGCGATCGGGCGCGATAGGTTGCCCGTCCACGGTCGCTTCGACGATGTGGGCCTCGCCATCGACCACCGTGTAGACGTAGTTCAGGCCCGAGACCTGCATGATGCCGTGGTCGCCGCTCTCGGCGGCCTGGGCATTGACGCACGCGATGCGCGCCAGCTCCGCGCCGTCGACCTCGAAGGTCTCCAGGTTGTTGCCGAAGGGCAGCAGGGTGTGGATGTCCAGCAGGGTCAACGGGCCGGGCTCGAAGTTGGTCCGGATGGTGCCCGAGTTGAGCAGGGCCACGTCGGCGCCCGCGGCCTGGCGCAGGACGTCGCAAAGCCAGTCGCCCACGTTGCTCTCGGCGCGGCTGTCACGCCGCCAGGACACGGTGAGTTCGCCGATCACCCGCCCGAACTCCCGGTCCACGCGCGCGGCGGCCGCGGCGACGGCGGTCTCGATCTCCGGCGAGGCGCGGCGCCCCTCGGCCAGCAGTGGAATCAAGCGGCCGGCGTAGGCCAGGATGCGGTCGTCGGCCACGCGCAGGTCGAGGCGCCCCAGGTTCCCGAGCTTCGCTCCGGCCTGGACCACCAGGATCTCGCCGATGAGCCGGGGCGTTTTCAGGCGCGTATGGGAATGGCCGCCGACGATGAGATCTATGCCGGAGCCGTTCAGTTCGCGCGCCAGGGTGGTGTCCTCGTTCGCGCCGTTATGGGTGATGAGCACCAGCAGGTCGGTGTCGGGATCGAGGTCGGCGGCCCAGCGCCGCGCCGTGGCGGCCTGGTCGTCCAGCCGCAGTCCGCGCACGCGCGTCTCGGTGCAGACCTCGAACAGGCCCTGGCAGGTCACGCCGATCACGCCCACGCGCAGGCCACCCTTTTCGATCACGACGGGCCCGGTCGGAAACTCCAGCTCGCCCGCCTCGTCGCGCAGGTCCAGAGCCATCATCGGGAAGGCCGCGCGACCGGCCAGCCGACGCGCGTTCTCGCGGCCCAGGTCGAATTCGTGGTTGCCGATCACGCCGGCGTCGAAACCCAGCAGATTAAGCAGGTCCAGCCAGGCGCCGCCGCGCACGCCGTCGTCCGCTATCTCGCAGAAGGGATTGCCGGTCATGAAGTCGCCGGCGTCGAAGAACAGCGAGGCGGGCGCGGTGGCGCGCTGCTCCGCGAGATGCGCGGCGAGGGCGACCACGCCCCCCACGAGCGCGCGGTCGTCGCGCCAGCGGGCGGGCTTGGGCAAGAAGGCGCAGTGGCTGTCGTTGACGTGGAAGACGGTCAGGTTCCACGGCCCGGCGCCGGGAACGGGCGGTGCAGAGGGCGCGGCGGCGGGAAGTGGCGGCGCGTCGCAGGTCCGGTCCGTGGGACACGGGGCGCAGCCGACGAAGGCGGCGCAGCAGAAGAAGGCGGCGCAGAGGGCCACCGAGAACAGCAGGAGCGCCAGGCGAGATCCGCGGGTCATGTCCACTCCAGGAGGCTCGGGGATTGGTGATAGATGGCGCAGGTTAATCGAGATGCCGCACGATGACAAGGCTGCCGGTCCTTCATGACCGGGCGGCGATCCGCAACAGGTATTCCCGGTTGCCTCCCTTGCCGCCGCGAATCGGCGAGAGCAGGGGTTCGCCGATGTCGGGGTCGAGGGCGCGCAACTCGGCGAGGACCTTCGCCACCACCTCGGGATGCCGTTCGTCGGGCAGCCGCCCCTTCTCCAGCCAGGCGCGCGGCGCCTCGTAATGGGGCTTGAGCAGGGTGACGATCCCGGCGCCGGGCGCGAGCAACGTCAGGGCGTGCGGCACGATCTTCGCCTGGCGGGTCCAGCCGGCGTCGATCACTACCAGGCCGCACGGTTCGGGCAGAGCGACGTGCAGGGCGTTGGTGCGTTCCATGACAACCACGCGCGCATCGTTGCGCAGTTTCCAGTCCAGCACGCCGTAACCCGTGTCCACGGCGTATACGCGCGCCGCGCCCCGCTGGAGCAGGACGTCGGTGAAACCGCCTGTGCTGCAGCCCAGATCGGCGCAGACGCAGCCCGCCGGATCCACCGCGAAGACATCCAGGGCGAAGGCCAATTTCTCGCCGCCACGAGATACATAAGGCATATCGATTCCTTGCCGATGACTCCTTAGAAGGGGAACGCGGCGGCCGTGTTCCCCAGCTCGGTGTTGCCTGGCTGGGGATAATAGACCATGATTCGTCTCTGGGGCGTGCCTAAATTCGGCGCGCCGGGTGAGGACCACGTAAAGATGAGCATGCGGTAGGCTTGAATGAAGAAGCCCTGGAATCATCTGTCATTCCTGGTCGCGTTGCAGTTGGTCGTCTTTGCGACCTACTGGCAGGTCTCATCCCTGCCCCTGTGGAACCCCATCGACTTCGAGATACTGCTCGACGCAGACATCCTGAGCGTCAATTTCGGCAACTTCTTCAATCACCTGGGCAACGCCTTCAGCCAACCTCTGTTGCGGCTGGGGCTGATGATGGAATACCGCCTCTTCGGTCTCGACCCCACCGGCTACTTGATCATCAATATCGTCCTGCACGGTCTGAACGCCTTCGTGGTCTACATGCTGGTGTACATGCTCTTCCCGCGGGAGCGGCTGGCAATGCTGGCATCGCTGCTCTTCGCCCTGTCGGTGGGTCATTACGGCAAGATCTTGATGAGTCTGGCCGGCCTCGAGCCGATGATGCTGGCGTTCTTCTACCTGGTGGTGCTGTACTGCCTGATCCGCAACGACTTCCACCACGGCGGACGCATCTGGTCACCGTGGTACCTGTGCGGGCTGGCGGTCTTCCTGCTGGCGGGGCTGACCAAGCCCATATCATTCTCCATCCTGGGCAGCCTGGTCGCCTACCGCTTCTTCTTCTACAAGGAACGGGGCGGACGGGCTGTGTTGCCGGTCAGCCTGCTGATCCCGATCGTCCTCGGCGTAGCATTCTACATCGCGCAGAGGGTCTGGGGATATCAGGAGCCCGATACGAATGCCTGGGCCGGCGTGGGCGCAATCGAATCGGTGTGGTTCGCCTTCAAGAACATCTTCCGCTATCTGAACCTGGTGCTCTTCCCCATGCAGGCCAGCTCGATACTGGAGTCGTCCCACCCGCTCATCCAGTTCATATACGAGTGGCGGGTGCTGATCAGATCGCTGGTCGCGCTGGGCATCATCTCCTTCAGCTTCTTCGGCCTGGTGTTCGGTAGCCGCGCGGTGCGGTTCTTCATCGCCTGGACCTATATCACGATCCTGCCGTTCACCATCGTCACCGGTCCGCACTACTGGCTCAACATCCAGTACCTGTATCTGGCGTCGATCGGTTTCTGCGTGATCCTCGCCAGCGGCACGGTCGGCTGCATCGGCCTGCTGAAAAACCACCGCTGGCGACGGCTGGTGCCCTTGGCGGCTCCCCTGTTCTTCGTCGTCATCAGTCAGGCGGTGGCCACCCGGTTGATAAAGCAGAACCTGATCAGGTCCAGTAGCGAGAACACCAGGGAGCTGCGCCGGATGCTCGACGAACAGCTGTTGGACCTCCACGAACAGACCGCCGACCGCGAAATGCCCCCGAAATAGCTTTTCCCGCCGGCTTCCCTGTATATCTTTGTTCGGACACACGGTACGGCAAGCGTCGGGGGCGGCGTCCCTCGCATTTTGTGCGGCAACTTCAGGGCAGGAGGAACTCGACATGGCGAAATACAAGATCGGCTGGATGCCCGGCGACGGTGTCGGCGTCGATGTCATGGATGCCACCAGGATCGTGCTGGACAAGCTCGGTTTCGACGCCGAATACATACACGGCGACATCGGCTGGGAATTCTGGCGGACGGAGGCCGATCCCCTGCCGGAGCGCACGATAAAGATGCTCAACAACGTGGACGCCGCCCTCTTCGGCGCCATCACGAGTATGCCCAAGGAGGAGGCCGAGGCGGCGCTGGTCCCCGAGCTGAAGGGAACCGGCAAGGTCTACCGCAGCCCCATCGTGCGGCTGCGCCAGGAATTCAACCTGCGCACCAACCTGCGCCCCTGCAAGGCCTACACGGGCAACCCCCTGAACTACAAGGACGATCTCGACCTGGTGGTCTTCCGCCAGAACACCGAGGGTCTGTACATGGGCGTGGAGTACTATCCCCTACCCCAGGACGTGCGCGAGAAATTGACCGAGACGCACCCCGCGCAGATGGGCAAGCTCGAGGGCGTGGCCAACGAGGACATCGCCATCAGCACGCGCATCTTCACGCGCAAAGGCTGCCAGGACATCATTCGCGACGGTTTCGAGTACGCCAAGAAGTTCGGCTACAAGACGGTCACGGTCGTTGAGAAGCCCAACGTCGTGCGCGAGACCAGCGGCCTGATGGTGCGCGAGGCCCGCAAGATCGCCGCGGAATACCCCGGCATCGATCTGTGGGAGACCAACATCGACGCCATGTGCATGTGGCTGGTGAAGAACCCCCAGGACTACGGCGTGCTGGTGGCCAGCAACATGTTCGGCGACATCGTCAGCGACCTCTGCGCGCAGCTAGTGGGCGGCCTGGGTTTTGCCTGCAGCGGCAACATCGGCGACAAGGTGGCCGTCTTCGAACCCTCGCACGGCAGCGCGCCCAAGTACGTGGGCATGAACAAGGTCAACCCCATCGCCATGATCCTCTCGGCCAAGATGATGCTCGACCACCTGGGCGAGACAGACATGGCCCGCAAGCTGGAGGACGCCGTGGCCGCGGTCATCGCCGAGGCCGAAGTCCACACCTACGACATGGGCGGCAGCAGCACCACCACCGAGATGGCGGAGGCCGTCGCGGCGAAGTGTTGAACGACGCCTGAAACTCGCAGGCATGCGATGGACATGCCGGTTCGGGGCGCACAGGTACTGGATCAAGGACGCGTAGTCACGCTCTTCAAGCGGAGATGTCACATGGGTGGACTCGCCCGCACGTCGCGTTACCTGGCGCCCCGGCTGGCCCTGCTGGCCGTCTCCCTGCTGCTCATGGACGGCGTTTCGTACCTGGTCGGCCACAAGCTGCAGGACCACCGACAGATGTACAGGGCGCCGGTCGCATCCTCTGACGCCATTGGTTACACCGAGTTCATGGCGAAACGCGACCCGGTCCTGGGTTGGCCCCCGCCCGACTCCTTCGGCGGCGTCGACTTCGATGTCTCTGGAGCCCGTCCTTGCCCCTCTTTCCCGGTCCTGGGAGACACCACGCTCGTGGCCGTCTACGGCGACTCCTTCGCCTATGGCGAGGAGATCTCCCACGAGGACGCCTGGAGCAGCGTGCTGGCGCGCAGACTAGGCTGCCGTGTCGCCAACTTCGGCGTCCCCGGCTACGGCACGGACCAGGCTCTGCTGCGTTTCATGGGCAACGACCACGCTTCCGACGTCACGATCCTCACGGTCCTGACCGAGAACGTCATCCGCAACGTCACACGTTCCCTGGATCTGCTCTCCGGCCAGCTCGACTACGCCCAGAAGCCCCGCTTCATCCTGACGGTTGACGGCGAGCTGGAGTACGTGCCAATCCCCGTACTGGACGAATCGGAATACCACCGCGTCCTCGGCATCGAGGGTCCGCCGCTGCCGCTGCAGCACGAGAGTTTCCAGACGGGCGGTCCCTCGGGCGCCACCCTGCTGCGCTTCCCCTACACGCTGTCCATTTTCAGGAACCTGGGCTATTTCCGCATGCGTTCCCTGATGAAGGGCGTCCCCGCACACGCCATCTTCTACGAGGCGGGCTCGCTGCCGGACCCGCTGCCCGTCACCCGGGCCATCGCGGCGCGCTTCGTGAACGTCGCGCGGGAGCGCGGACAACTGCCGCTGGTGGTGATGTTGCCCACACGTGGCGACATCGAATACCATCACGACCACGGCCGTTGGCTGCACGAGGGATTCCTGCGCTCGCTGCAGGACGCCGGGCTGCCGGCCTCGGACCTGAGCAAGGTGATCAGCGACCACATCGGCGTCAGCGAGATCGACGCCTTCTTCACACCGGGCGGGCATTACGGGCCGGAGCTGAACGCGGCGCTTGCCGACGCCGCCTACGATCTCGTCCGTTCCGCTCTCGACTGAATCGCTCCGCCGGCGCTAGACCCACACTTCCGCAAGAATGATCAAGCAGGGCCCGTCGCGGTGTCCTATGATTCGGGTCGAGAGGAGGGCCATGCGGACGACCACGCTACAGGATTACCAGCAACGGATGCTACGCGTGCTGCTGTACATCCAGCACAATCTGGACCGCGAACTGCCCCTGGCGGAGCTGGCGGAAGTGGCGCATTTCTCCATATACCACTTCCACCGCATCTTCCGGGGCATGGTGGGCGAGACGCTGCAGGCCCACATCCGGCGCCTGCGGCTCGAGCGGGCGGCGACGCGCCTGAAGAGCGGCGACGACCAGGTGATCCGCATCGCCCTGGACGCCGGCTACGAATCGCACGCCGCCTTCACGCGCGCCTTCAGCGCCATGACCGGGCTCTCCCCCAGCGCATTCCGCAAGCAGCGGCGACCGCGGGTCGCCGTTCCCTCCGGCATCCGATACACGGAGGACGCGGACGCGGCGTCGCAACTCCCCGACACGGAAGGATCGACCATGGAAGCGACCATCAAGACGATCCCGCCCCGGCGCGTGGCCTTCGTCAGACACGTCGGCCCCTACAACGAGTGTGGACCGGCCTGGAGCAAGCTGTGCATGCGCCTGGGCGCGGAGGGTCGACTCGGGCCGGGCGTGGAATTCGTCGGCCTGTCCCACGACGATCCCGACGTCACGCCGCCGGACAAGCTCCGCTACGACGCCTGCGTGGCCGTGGACGACGACTACGAACCCGCGGGCGAGATCGGCGTGCAGGTCATCGCGGGCGGCGAGTACGCGATGACCACCCACCACGGGCCGTACGACCGCCTCAACGAGACCTACGCCGAGTTGTGCGGCCAGTGGATCCCGCACCGCGAGCGCACCATCCGCGCGGCGCCCTGCTTCGAGATCTACCTCAACGATCCCGAGAGCACGCCGCCCGAGGAGCTGCTGACCGACATCCACATCCCCCTCGAGGGGAGCGCGCCATGAGCGAGAAGATCGACCTGACCAAGGTGCACAAGGAGCAGTTCAAGGCCGCGCGCAAGCCCTTCGTGGTCGAGGTCGGCGAGGCGCGTTATCTCGCCGTCGTCGGTCGCGGCGAACCGGGCGGCGACGATTTCGGGGCCAAGATCGGCGCACTGTACGCCGTTGCCTACACCATCAAGATGACACGTAAGTTCGCGGGCCGCGGCGACTACGTGATCTGCAAGCTGGAATGCCAGTGGTGGGGCGACGGCGACCGCCCTCTCGACGACACGCCCAAGGACCGGTGGAACTGGCGGATGATGATCCGCACGCCGGAAGTCGTCACCGAGGACGATCGGGCCGAGGCGGTGGCCAAGCTGCTGGAAAAAGGCAAGGACGCCGCGGTCCGGGAGGTGGAACTCGTCGACCTGGTCGAGGGCCCCTGCGTGCAGATGCTGCACGTGGGCCCCTACGAGCAGGAGCACGAGACTGTGGCGCGGATGCTCGAGTTCGCCGCCGCCGAAGGTCTGGCGCCCCATGGCCGTCACCACGAGATCTACCTGTCGGATCCGCGGCGGGTAGCGCTGGAGAAGTTGCGGACGATCTTGCGGTTGCCGGTGCGGGAGGCGGGCTAGTCGGCGGCGGTCAACTGCGCCAGTCGCCATTCGGCCAGCTCGTACTCGCTCATGGGATTGTGGGGCGATTCGGGATCGCTGACCAAGCCGGTGGCCAGGCATCTGCGGAACCAGGCGACGGCGTCATCCGTCCTGCCGGCGAGCAGGCACGTTTCGCCGGCATAGTAATACCCCTCGCATTGCCGGATGGAAGTCGCGCGATCCTGGTCCACCAGGGCGGCGGGAGCGAGCTCGCCGGCCAGGCAGGCGAAGATGCGTCCCAACCAGGGGTCGTCGTGAAGGCCGGCGCGGGCCGCGGCCAGGACCGATGCCGCCTCATCCGGACGTCCGAGCTCGTGGAGGATGAGAAAACGCCTGGCGTCGCCGAAGGTGGAGTGGGTCAACTGACGGGATGCGGCGGCGTAATCGCTCTCGGCCTCGTCACGATGCCCCAGGATCCAATGGGGCGTAGCCCGATGATAGTAGGCCCAGGCTGCACGTCGACCGCGGTCGAGCAGTTCGATGGCCACACTCAGATCCTCGATCGCTGTGGGGTAATTCCTCAGGTAACGATGTGTGATGGCGCGCAGGATGAGGCCGGTCGAACTAGCTGGCTCGGCGGACATATAGTCGTCGAAGGTCGTCAGTGCTTCGTCGTAACGCTCCATGCGCAGAAGCAGCTCCCCTTTGCTCTTCAGCCACTGGATGGGATTGCATCCCGCGGCGATCAGGCCGTCCACGGCTTGCAGGGACCTGGGTAGGTCGCCGTCGAGGTCGCTGAGCCGGGCTACAGCCTCGAGCGCCAACAGATGATCGGGGTCCATACGCACGGCATCGCTCGCCCGCGACAGGGCGACGCGGTAGTCGAGAGTCGCGAAGATGCTTCGGTATAATCCTTCCGCAGAACTAGGCACCGGTAACGACGACGATTGCGCCACCCCTTGGAGAGAGAAGATCTCTTCCAGCAATAGTCGGCAGTCCCAGCGGGTCGAGTCGGCTGCCAGGGCGCTTTCCAACACGTCGATGATGAGCCGGGGCTCACGGGATAGATAATGGCCGTGGGCCATGACGAGAAACGCTTCCGGCAGATCGCGATATCGCCTCCAGAGCGCATCCGCGCGCTGGAGCATGCGTCCGTCGCCCCCTTCGGCAAACAGCAGGCATTGCTGAGTCAGGGCCTGTCGACGTGCAACTTCCACGTCGTACGCCGGCCCCAGGGTCCTGATTGCGCCGAACAGGGCCGCGGCCGCGATAACTACGGTCGCCACGACGCGCAATCGCCTCTTGCGCAGCTTCTTGCCCAGCACGTAGAAGGGGCTGGCCGGGCGCGCGAGGATCGGATCGGCGTCGAGATGTCGGCGGATGTCGGCGGCCAGCTCGTCGACGGTCCCGTAGCGGCGCGCCGGATCCTTTTCCAGAGCCTTGAGCAGGATGGTGTCCAGGTCGCCGCGCAGCCCGCCGCGGAGGCTGCTGGGCCGTGGCGGAACCTGCTCGCAGATGGTGCGCACCGTTTCCTGGGTAACGCTCCCGAGGTTGTAGGGCGGCTCGCCGGTTAACAGCTCGTAGCCGATCACGCCGAGCGAGTAGACGTCGGTGCGGGCGTCGATCTCCCCCGCCATGCCGCGAGCCTGCTCGGGGCTCATATAGCGGGGCGTCCCCTCGATCATCCCCTGTTCGGTCACCATGGAGGCCAGGGGCAGGTCGGGGCGGGTGATGCGGGCCAGGCCGAAGTCGAGGATATGCGCTTCCCCCCGCTCGTCGACCAGGATGTTCGACGGCTTGAGGTCGCGGTGGATCACGTCGTGCCGGTGGGCATAGTGGACCGCGTCGCAGATCTTCGCGAGCAGTCGCAGGACGTCGGCCCGCTTCGGCTCGTTGCGCCGCACGTAATCGTCCAGCGGTACGCCGTCCACCAGTTCCATGGCGAAGTAGTGCTGACCCTCCTCGGTGTGTCCGGTCTCGAAGATGGTGGCGATGGCGGGATGCTTTAGCCGGGCCAGGGTCTGGGTCTCGCGGGCGAAGCGCTTGAGTCGGTTCCGGCCGGCGAAACGCCCGCCCTTGAGGACCTTCAGCGCCACCGGCCGCACCGGCGCCGCCTGCTCGGCTTCGTAGACCAGGGCCTGCCCCCCTCGCCGATGAGACGCTTCACCGCGTAGTCGCCGATCTTGTCGGGAACGGGGATTTCCGCGGGCACGGCACCGGCGGCGATGAGATCGATCTCTTCGCGAATCTCCGCGGCACGTTCACGGCAGCTCGGGCACGCGGCAAGATGGTCCTCGAGCTCGGTCGCCTCGCGGTCCACCCAGCTCCAGAGCTGCTCGCGTGATATGTCACAGCCCAAGGCCTTGTCTCCCATGCACAACGGTAACAATTGACGATACCGGACCATTGTAGCAGGCCGCCGGAAATAATGTCCGTCGAATCGTCGCGAAGGACGTTATACTGACGGAACCATCGACGCCGAACACGAGGTGCCTGCCATGCCGGACAACACCCGCGACGACCGTGTCCCGGACACCATGACCCCCACCCTCGTCGCCAGCCTGCGCGACGGGAACGCGCGCTCCGCCGAGCTGCTCGACCATCTCTACGGCAAGCAGCTCGTGCGTTTCTGTCTCGGCTACCTGGGCAACGCTACCGAGGCGGAGGACGTGGTGCAGGACGTCTTCGTCAAGGTGCTGCGCAACGACGCCGTCCCCGAAAACTTCCGCGCCTGGATCTACAAGATCTGCCGCAACCGTTGCCTCGACGTGCTGCGCGCCCGCGGCCGCCGCCGCGACGACCAGGCCCTGCTGACCAACGCGCCCTACAAGGCCGAGCTCACCGGCCAACTCACACGCCTGGTCAAGCTGGAGCGGCACGAGAAGCTGCGTCGCCTGCTCGACGAGCTGCCGCCCGCCCAGCACGAGGTGCTGCGTCTGCGCTACGCCGAGGGGCTGTCGCGGGCGGAGATCGCCGAGGTGCTGGAGATTGCCGAATCGGTGGTCAAGTCCCGTCTGTATGAAGGACTCGAGAAGCTACGCCGGCATGATTCGCTGGTCGACGGCGGCTGAGTTATCTACCCACCTTTTTTTATTTCCGTCGTCTCGCCTGCTGCGGCGTCTTGAACAATAGAGGCCGTCCCGAACCTGTCACGAAATCGTCCCCGGGCGGCCAGCGGAACCAGAGGCGACCACGCGGAGGGTTGATCGCCGCATCGCGAGGGGGAATCAGATGCGAAAGGGATGCGAGCTCATCAGGGCGTTCAAGGATACGGGGATCATAATGACCGGAGGCGTATCGACAAATCGGCGGACCGGACCCTGGCCGATGGTCTTGCTGACGCTGCTCGTACTGGCAGCGTGCGGCCAAGCTCAGACCCTGGACGTGGACTGCTGGGTCAAGGAGCTGATAGTCACTCCCCCGGTAACCCTGCCCGACTCGGTGGATGTCTCCTACACGATCATCACCCAAGGGCCGGATTCGACCCTGACGGCAGGGCTCGGGGTCCAGTTCCTGATCAACAACAACCCGGTTCCCAACATGAGCGCCACCCTGCTGGGCATAACCGTGCAACACCAAGATGGACGGATCTACATCGACGCCGGCGACTCCCTCCAGGTGGTGATCATGCCGGAGGAGGGCTGGAACGCGGCCAACAACGAGCTGAAGAAGCACATCCCGGACGGCTGGGGGGGGGCGGCGGCAATCCCTGCGCGGCGTATCCCCAATCGTTCAACATCCCCGACCCCGAGGATTCGGGAGCCACCGTGGACTTCCAGTGCGTAAAATGCGAAGAGATCAAGCGTTCGGGATATTTTCCCTATGCGATGTTGCTCATCCCGCCCTACGAGGTGGACGAGTCCGAATACGACGCCCACATGGAGACGATACTGGAGATGGGCACCTACCAGGGCGGGGAGTCCAGCAACATGACAGGTCTGACCGCAGGCCTCGCCATCGAGTCCACGGCTGAGATCCCCTTCGTGGCCAAGGTGACTGTGGGGGCAAGTATCGATCATGAATGGTCCCAAACCCTGTCCGAAGGTACTGTGACGACCTACGCAGAAAGGTTCAATGCCGAGACGACATCAACCATGGGTCCGTTGACGGGCGAGCCCACCGTCGTCCTGACCCAGACCAAATACGAAGTCGCCGAGTACGACGTGATCAGCGACGGATCCTACAGCGGCTCGAAATTCTGGATCGCCCACGCCGTGCACGATGGCGACAACCCCGAGCTGACAAAGTGTTACCTGTCCGACTACGAGGAATTGAAGGACCCCGATGCAGTGTTTCTGGAGGGCGTGCACCAGATCGGGTCGGCCGACAGCTATTCCAAGAGCGAGCACGGCTGCGATCACATCCGAGATCCGGATTGGTGCACAAACTTCAACTTGGCCAAGGAGAAGGAGAAGAACATCCGGGGCGCCAATTGGGCCAGCACCATTGAGGAATATCGTGGCACCGAACTGGCGCAGGAAACGCGGGAGAACTTCTACGCGCGGGGTGAGATCGCTAACACCTCCGTCCAGGCATCCTTCGGCGCCATCCAGGGCAGTTCTCACAAGACTTGGTCGGGGGCCTACACGGTGTACGACTGGAACGTCGGACCCACCCTTGGCCCGGATTTCGAATACAGTCTATGGAGTGTTGCCGAATACGTCGTCTACAAACACAAGCCAGGCGGAACAGGCGAGATGCGCAAGGACGCACTGTTGCTCCTGGACTACTACATGCACAACGAATCGTATGCTTGGCCCTGGGAGAACTCCGAGAACCAGGCCGAGGCCTATCTGTACGGCGAGGCGTGGAAGATCATATGGCCCGACAACCCCGGTCCCGGCATTCCGGAGAACTGGACGCTCGTCATCGACACCCAGTTGTGTGGAAGTCCGGCGGACTACTACGCGTACCTGGTCGTTGTCGCCGACGACCTGGAGAGCTGGGCGGCCGGCTTCCCGCCCGAGGACGTGAGCGACTTCAACGCGACGGTGGACGAACTGCAGGACTTCCTGGCCGACATCCTGGCACTCGATCCGGACAACTCGGCCTACTATCCGGCCGTCAAGCTGATGTTGGGCGTCATCGTCGACCAGGGCAATCTCGCTTTCATGCCCATTCCCAGCGACATCGGTCCCGAGCCGGTGCGAAACGGGGACATGGCCATGGTCACCTACGAGCCATCCTCCGGCCCCCTGCCCGAGGGCGTTCCCGTGGATCTCATGCTCAGCCAGGACGGCGGCGCGAGCCATTCCCCCCTGGCCATGACCCAGGACTCGAGTTCCGATTTCTGGTGGGCGGAATTCCCGGTGTCGGCAAGCGTCGACCAACTTGATTACTACTTCGAAGGCGACGGTGTCCTGGATGATCTCGGTGGCGCCCACTGGAGGATGCCCGTCACCGACACCACGCGCGACCACGACAACGGCAGCGTGGTCCTGACCCTGACCGAACACGGTACCCTGGGCTTCCTGGACCAAACCAAGGCCACGGGACAGGGCTTCATCGTCGCCGGCGAGAACCGGTTGCGGATCGGCGGTCTCTGGGTGGGCAACGAAACCTACGTGGCCAGCCGGGATTACGACGGTGACGCGGCGGAATGGGTGCCCGACGGGGAAACGGGCGGCGGTGTTTGGCGCAAACAGCCCACTGCGCTCCAGCTGACCCACGCCGTCTTCGAGGATGCCGGCGCACTGGAGCCGTGGGGGCTGCGTGTCCACCAAGGCGGCCTGAGCTGGCCGGCAACAGACGATCCCGCCAACGACGAGGGCGACTTCGTGATTCTCTCCTACCTGATCGCCAACGAGGGCGACCTGCCGCTGGCCGGTCTCTACATCGGCCAGTATGTCGATTTCGACGTGCAGCCAGGCTCACCTACCTCCGACGGGGGCGGCACCGATCCCGATCGCCGGCTGGCATACATGCATGGCGACCCGGGTCAGCCCTATGTCGGAGTATGTTTATTGGACGAGCCCGCGGGTCCTCTGGTCGCCCACGCCTCACTAGTCGACTACGACACCCATATCGCACCCCTCGGCTATCTGCTGGACAGCGAGAAGTACGCATTCATGAGCGGAGCCAGCAGCGCACCCGGACCGCTGGGTCCAGCTGACCTGGGCACCCTGGTATCGATCGGCCCCTTCTCCTTGGCACCGGGCCAACGGCAGGTGGTGAACTTCGCCCTGGTTGCCGGCAGCGACCTGGCGAAGCTGCAGGCCAACGTCGACTGGGCCGCGTCCTGGCTGCCGCCAGCGCCCGGCGGTTTGGTAATGGACGTGGAGAGCGAGAATCCGCTGCCGGCAAACCCGAAGTTGGCCCAGAACTACCCCAACCCGTTCAACCCGTCGACCTGCATCCGCTTCCTCGCCCCGGCCCGCGACCGTATGACGCTGGATGTCGTCTCCCTGCGCGGCGAACGGGTCCGGCGGCTGCTGGACGGTGTCGTCGGACCGGGAGTCCATACCGTGAACTGGGATGGTGTCGACAGCCACGGCGAGCGCGTGGCCAGCGGCACCTACTTCTGCCAGCTACGGGGATTCGGTCGGACCGAAACGCGGAAAATGGCGCTGGTCAGGTGACGGCGTCGCCCCCGTCGCGCCACATGGTCCTTGGGCGAGGGCCTAGGCGCGGCGGGGGTTTTCTCCTGAAAGCCCCCCTCCCCGACTGTCGGTCAAGCAGACCGGCGCCCACCCCGCAATCCGCCCCAGCGCCGGCAACACCGCACTGAGGGAGGAACCATGCACAGGAAAACTATCCAGGCCATCCTGCTCGCCGCATTGATCGCGGCGATCGCCTTGCCGGCGGCGGCGAGGAGCGTCACCCATACCTACGAGCTGAGTCCGACCCACGTGGGCTACATGACCCGGAGCGCGTACGAGGACCAGAATCCCTGGGATCCCGATCCCTACTTCACGCTGCACCCCAACTCCACCGCCAACTGGGGCAAGGACCGCTCGTACAGCGAATGGGCCGCCGACTGGTGGGTCAAGGAGTGGCGCGCCTATCTCAACTTCCCCGTCACCAATTACCTGCACGGGTATTGCGATGTCCTGAGCGCTTCCTTCTACTACGGCGTGGACACCTTCGTCACCGGCGGGCCAGGCCTGCCCGAGTTCTGGCGTCTCAATCTCTACGACGGCGGCTACACCTACAACCTGCACGAGAGCGACTGGTACGACGGCCAGCACGCGGCCGGCTACATGTTCCCCACCAATCCCGGGTCGACGTGGATCGGCCTCAACGACGCCGCCATCGCGCGACTGAACTTCGCCGTGCCCTACGACTGGGGCATCTGCATCCGGGACGCCAGTAACGCCAGCGAGGAGGGTTTCTACGGGGCCCTGGCGCGGCATTGCAAGCTGCGCATCACCATCCGGTATTACAACAACGTGAATATCTCGCGGCCGACCAAGAGCGCCGCGCAGAACGAGGATATGACCTTCGGGCAGGTGAAGAGTCTGTACCGTTAAACCGGGAGCGGAGTTGCGGGCATTTATACCGCCGGCGCCGCCCCCCCCTTGACACGTGGGTTATACTGTCTTCGACACGTGTCACAGCCGGCCGCTGCTCCCAAGGAAGGGAGCCGCGGCTGGTGTTTTTTTCGGCGCTGCGGCGGCAGTGGTCAGGCCCGCCTCTGGTCCGCCTTCTTGGTCACCGCGATGAAGATCAGCAGGGCGGCCAAGGAGATCATTCCCACCCCGACATAGGCGTACCAAAGGTAGTGGGCATGGGCATAGACCTCGGGCATGGGCCCCTGGCCGGCCAGGGCGGCGGTATGGGCAGCCCTGGTGACGGGGTCCAGGGTGCCGGGCTCGGGGCAGTACTTCGACAGCAGGTAACCCGAGAACATGAACCCGAAGACCCAGGCAAAGAAGGTGTTCATGTGGGCGAAGCCGAGGAAGGTGCCCTCCTTGCCGGCGGGCGCTTGCATGGAGGCGAACTCGAGCCACTTGGGGCTAAGGAAACACTCGGCCAGGCCCTGGATGGCGATGCCGATGATCATCGTGAAGGTAATGGGGTGCATTTCGATGCCCAACACGGTGACATTGCCGTGCATCCAGGCCGAAGCTGCCATCATGATGGCCGAGAAGGGGATCAGGCACATGGCCACAAGGATCGAATTCTGCGGCCTCCATTTGCGCACCAACTGAGTGATCATCACCACGAAGATGACCACCACCAGCGGGTTGATGTTGGCGTACCACTCGGGTTTGTAGGTTTCTCCGGCCATGCGCAGCACGTAGTCCGGCATCGCGGCATAGAGCTGGCCCTGGATAGCCCAGAAGCCCGCCGTGATCAAGATGAGTGCAAAGAAGCGGCCGTTAGTCATGGCCATCTTCATACCCTGCAGGGTTTCGCGGACGCTGGCCGCTTTATCGGTCTTGGCACCCTTGTCCGGATAATAGACCAAGGCCACGATGATCAAGGCCAGAAGAGAGGCTCCCGCCGAAAAGAAGGGGACGGTTTCCACACCCATCTGGATGCGCATGGGAGCAACGATAGTCTTGCCCGTGAATGACCCGATGTTCACCACCATGTAGAAGATGGAGAAGGCCCGGGCTCGGTTGTTCGGGTCCGAGGACTTGGACACCGTCCCGGAGATCACCGGCTTTACGATGGCACCGCCGATGATGATCAGGGTCAGACCCACCAGGACGGGCCCGATGGTACTAAACACACCGAGGGATCCGTAACCCACGGTCAGCAGGGCGAAGGCGATCATCAGGGCAGGCCGGAAGCCGATGCGGTCGGATATGGCGCCGGTGAAGAAGGGCACCAAGTAGATCCAGCCACCGAAGTAGGCCGCCACCGCGCCGGCTTCTACATCGCTGAGCCCAACCACGCGGATCAGGTAGGTCCGCAGGGCGATGAAGGTGCCGTAGTAGGCTGCCCGCTCGCATAGCTCGGCGGCGTTGCCGGTCCAGAAAACGCGGGGAAAACGCCAAGTCGTTGCGCCTTGGGTCATGAGGTTTGCTCCCAGGAGTAGTTCGGAGGGTGAAGACGATTCCGGCAATTGTAGGTGGTCGGCAGACTTTTGGGTACCCGGATTTTAAGATGCGGCCTCAGGACGGGCAGGTATGCACTCCGGTGCTGGCGTCGCCGCGCGCCGGGTCTTAGAATGATATCCATCGTCTACCCGGGCGGCAGTCATCCTTTTTTCAGCGAGTGGAGCTGGTCCATGGCGGCATCGGGTTCTAAAAAAGTCATCTACGCCGCCCTGGTCGGCAACGCGCTGATCGCCGTCACCAAGCTGATCGCCGCGGCGACCACCGGCAGTTCGGCCATGCTGTCCGAGGGCATCCACTCCATCGTCGACACCTCCAACCAGGTCCTGCTGCTGCTGGGCCTGAAGCGCGCCGCCCGCGCCGCCGACGCGCATCACCCCTTCGGGCACGGCAAGGAGATCTACTTCTGGAGCTTCGTGGTGGCGATCATGATCTTCGCCGTCGGCTCTGGCATCTCCCTGTACGAGGGCGTGCGGCACATCAGGGACCCGCATCCCATCGAGAATCCCGGCCTCAATTACATTGTCCTGGCCCTGTCGATGATCTTCGAGGGCGCGGCGTGGGCCTTGGCCTACCGCGAGTTCTCGCGCACCCAAGGGCGCCGCAGCCTCCTGCGCGCCGTGCAGGAGAGCAAGGACCCCTCCACCTTCGTGGTGCTCTTCGAGGATTCGGCGGCCATGCTCGGCCTGCTGGTCGCCTTCCTGGGCGTTTGGCTCAGCCAGGTGACCGGGCTGGCCTGGCTGGACGGCGCGGCCTCGGTCGTGATCGGCCTGATCCTGGGCGGCACCGCCCTGTGGCTCGCCTGGGAGACCAAGAGCCTACTCATCGGCGAGAGCGCCTCGCCCGAGCTGATCGAGGGCGTGCGGCGCTTGGCGCGGGGCGTGCCGGAGGTCGAGCGCGTGGGCGAGGTGCTGACCCTGCACATGGGCCCGGAGTTCATCCTGGTGAACCTGAGCGTGGACTTCCGCGACGATTGCCCGGCCGGACGTGTGGAGATGGCCGTCGCTGCCCTGGACCGGGCCATCCGCAGCGAGTGGCCGCATGTCAAAAGGGTCTTCGTGGAGGCCGAGGCACTGGGCCGAAGCAGCGCCCCTTAAATACCCACCAAATCACTAGACGTTTATAGTGGCAATCATTATCAATTAGTATATACTTAGCCCTTAATTGTCGATTGGGTACAAACATGAGAGGTAGAGGATAATGCACGATGGTTGCGGTGGTGTGCGTGAAGACGGTCGCGCGATGGTGGACAAGCTGCGCATGATGGGTTTCCGGGACATGCCCCTGCCCATGCAGGCCCAGATTGCCTGCGAATGCGGTAAAACCTTCACCATGACCAAGTTCGAGGACTGTTGCCCCCATTGCAGCATGGTCTACGGCGTCACGCCCTGCCACGCGGGCGATCCCACCGCTATTCGTCCCGCCGGCGTCGACTACTGAGCACCACGGGAACACCGATTCGCCTGACGCTGGCTCTTCTCATCATCATCTAGAATACGGGCTCCCGCCTCGTGGAGAATCGGTCTATTGAACCGTGATCCGTCGCTGACCGGATGGGGGGCAACCCGCCGGCGGCGCGACCGTATATCAGCCTATCCCTCTCGAAAGGCCAACCGACATGCCCGATTTTCAGATCATGACCCGTGCCGCCCTCAAAGCCATGCGGCAGGCGCTCGACCTGGAACCGGGGGATTCCGTGCTGGTCGTCGGTGACGAAGCGAGCGGCGCCTGCCCCGACGCGTTCCTGGCGGCGGCCCGCGCCCACGGCTGTTCCGCCGACATCTTCCACCTGCCCGAGGCCGGTCGTCCCTTGACCGAGCTTCCCGACGGCATGCTCGACCTGCTCGAGGACCGCGACGTGATCATCAACGCCATCGCCGGCCGCAGCGACGAGATCCCGTTCCGCCTGCAGTGGCTCTTCGCCATCGAGGAGCACAACCTGCGCATGGGACACAGCCCCGGCATCGTCGACAGCATGATGGAAGGCGGCGCGCTGGACGTGGACTACGCGGCCATGCGCGAGGGTGCGGAGCGCTTGATCGACCTGTTTCGCGGCGCGGAGTCGGTGCACATCACCACGGCGGCGGGCACCGACCTGACCCTGGGGCTGGCCGGGCGCCACTTCGTCTCCGACGCGCACATCACCACGTCCGAGAAGGGCGTCAACCTGCCTTGCGGCGAGGCCTACTGCTGTCCTCTCGAGGATCGCGCCGACGGCGTGCTGGTCGTCGACGGCTGTTTCGGCTCCGACGGCAACGTGCCGGTCCCGGCGACCATCACCTGTCGCGACGGCAGGGTCGTCGACGTCGCCAGCGACGACCCGTCGCTCACCACCCGCATCAACGAGCTGATGGACACCGACGACGGCGCACGGACGATCGCCGAACTGGGCATCGGTCTCAATCCCGGCGCTGCGCTGCGGGGCAACATGCTCGAGGACGAGAAGGCCCTGCGCACCGCCCACGTCGCCTTCGGCAGCAACCAGGGCATGCCGGGCGGGTGCAATCACTCCAGCACGCACATCGACTATCTCTTCCACCGCCCCACCATGACGGTCACACGGCGCGACGGCACCACCGCCTGCGTGATCCGCGACGGCGACATCGTCTCCTGAACGAGAAAACGGGCCGGCCGGGAAGATACCCGGCCGGCCCCGTCGAAACCCGCTCCGGATCAGAGATACCAGTTGAGCTGCAGCGACGCGAGGCCGCTGCCGAGGACCGTCTGCTTGAAACCCGGCAGGTCCGTGAAGCCCATGGCGCGACCGTCCAGCGCCAGACCCAGAGCGAACTGCCGACCCAGCCGCCACTCGTAGCCCAGGCCCAGGGACCCGGCGCCCTCGGCCTCGCGCTCGGCCCAGTACACGAGCGCGGGCGGACCCAGCAGCTTCACGTTGGCCGCGCCGCCGCCCACGCCCGCGCGCACGAAGAACCCGCCGCCGCCGGGATACCAGGTGACGGTGACCAGCGTCATGATCGCCTGCACGTCGGCCACGTTGTTGGTCTTGCCGAAGCCGTGACCCTCCAGCGAAAGAGCGACGTGATCGGAAAGACCGAGGCCGATGCGCCCGATGCCGCCGAACGTGCTCTCGATCTCGCTCTCGACCTTCGCGCCGAGCCGCTCGAATTCCAGCTTGGTGTTGCCGCCGCCGATATTGAAGCCCAGCAGCAGTCCCTTGCGTGCGTGGGGGAACTCGCCAGCCCGGACGGTCGACGCCAGTGCCGCCAACAGGATCAGGGTCAACACGACCAGGGGAGCCCGTAGCCAGATGCGCCGGTGAATGATGTGCTTGTCCATGTCGTCTCTCCTCGTTGAAACCCGCCAGGGGTCGTTGGTTGACTCTGGACGGGGTATCGCAGGGAGCGTGCCCGCGCGGCCTAAAAAGCGTGCGGCGCGTATCTCGCAGTCTTGACATCAGTTGCAGGAATTGCGGCGGTGGGTCGACCTGCATGCCCGGCGTGCCGGGAAACCGCAGTCGTGGTGAATGCTCACGGTTATTCGTAGCGGCGGCGATGGTGTTCGACCCAGCCGTCGGGATCATCACCCTGGGGATCGAGGTGTGTGCGATGCAGCACGCCGCCCTCGGGAGTCGGTTCGATGGCGCCGCGCACGCGTACCCGGTCACCGACGCGGACAGGCACGCGCGGGGCCACGTCTATGTTGTGGGCCACCAGCCGCGTGGTCTCGTCGTCCAGGCGGATGATGAAGCGCTGGTGCCGCGATCCGATCTTGTCGTCGCGCAGGATGCGTATCACACGGCCCTCTAGCTGTACGAATTCCTCTTGCACGCGCCCTCCCGGTTGCCCGCCGCACGGCAATGGGGTAACGTCAGGTATGGAGGTTGATCATGTTCTGCAAACTCGACGATTTTTTCAAGGGCTACCAGAGCCTGGTCGACGGCACGAAGAAGATCTTCGCCGTCATCGATTTGGACAGCATGTGCCAGAACGTGGCCCCCGGTCACCGCACCCTGCGCGGATTGGCCTGGCACATCGTCATCACCGTGCCGGAGATGATGAACCAGGTGGGACTGGGGCTCTCCTCGTTGGACCAGAAAGCCCTGCCGCCGGGATCACCCGACGAGGTGCGTGCCGCCTACGACAAGGTGACCGACGAACTGGTCGCCGCGCTCAAGGCCCAGTGGACCGACGACGACCTCACCAAGACCGACGAACTCTACGGCGAGACCTGGCCGCGCGGCGTCACCCTGAAGGTTCTCATGGACCACGAGATCCATCACCGCGGCCAGATGACGGTGCTTCTGCGCCAGGCCGGCCTGCCGGTGCCGGGGATCTACGGACCGAGCAAGGATGAATGGGCGAACTTCGGGATGGAACTGCCGCCCTACTGATCCGGGAGGAATGGATGTTCGCGAAACACCGCACGACCCTGGGCGCCCTGCACCTGGTGCTGGGCTTCATGAACCTCGTCGCCGCCGCCATCGTGGCCATGGTGCTCGGCGGTATCATCTCCATCGCCGGCGACCCGGTCGCCACCGAGGTGCTCGGCATCATCATGCTGGTGGTGGCCGTGATCCTGGCGATCGCCTCGCTGCCGGCCCTGGTCGCGGGCTTCGCTCTGCTGAAGAACGTGGCGTGGGCGCGCGTGGCGGCCATCATCGCCGCCTTCCTCAACCTGGTCAGCGTGCCTTACGGCACCGCCGTCGCCATCTATACGCTGTGGGTGGTGTTTCACGAGCGGGAGACGCGGCAGGAGTAGGACGGTGGGGTGATGCATGAGTTGTCGGCATATTCATGACCTTGCCGGGTCCGCTGAGCCGTCGAGAGCCCAACCTGCCAAGTCATAGTTTCCACGTGTAAAGAATGCTACGCGTCCGAAGTGCGGTCGGATGTGCTTTCTCGAGGTCAACGCGCCACTACCGCTCCAACTCACCCAGAAACGCCCCCACCGCCATGGCTGTCCCCGCCCCGTCCGTCAGGAAGAGACTATGGTTGGCGCCGTCGCGCACGACGATTACGGCGTGAGGCGTCGCCTGTTGGAAGGTGGCCACCTGGGTCGACATCCAGGCGCGCTCCAGGCGCACGCGGGCGCGGGCCAGCGCCAGGTTGGCGGCAGCGAACGATTCGTGTGCGGGAAAGCGGGACGCCAGGGTCGGCTTGGTGTAGATGGCCAGCGTCGGGGCGCGCACGCTCGTGTAGGGCGGCGGCGTCAGGGCCTGGCGAAGGAGCCCCGGGGCCGTTGCCGAACCCGTGGCATCCATCATGTGTCCGTCCGCGCCGAAGCGGAACACGGTTGTGATTTCGCTCATGGGCGGCGCGAAACCGTATGTGCGACGGAGCCATTCGCGCACGCGGGCCGGCGAGGACCTGTCGGCGCGCGTCGGCTTCGGGGATGCGGGCCGCGGCGCGATCTCG
The DNA here is from genome assembly GCA_964389015.1 of uncultured Fibrobacteraceae bacterium. Taxonomy (GTDB): domain Bacteria; phylum Krumholzibacteriota; class Krumholzibacteriia; order LZORAL124-64-63; family LZORAL124-64-63; genus JAHIYU01. Next base: position 23,737 of record CAYMCR010000024.1, read on the forward strand.
CTCAGCTCGCCCAGTTGGTTGTGATCGTAGGCCGCGTCCAGAAACACCAGGCCGCGCGCGCGTCCCGGCCATTGCCGCTCGAACCAGGCCAGCTCGGAGCCGGCCACCGAATGCCCCACCAGTATGGGATGGGTGATATCCAGTCGGTCGCAGACTACCTTGATGTCGCGGGCCAGAGTGCGCTGGTCGTAGCCGTTGACCGCGTGGGTCGAGGCGCCGAAGCCGCGGCGGGTGATGCCGCGCACGCGGGCGTGACGGGCCAGTCGCGGCGCGAAGTCGTCGAAGACGTGGGCCGTGTCGCCCAGACCCGCCAGCAGTACCACTTCGTGGCCGTCGCCGCCCCAGTCCAGCACTTCAAGACTCACGCCCCGCTCAACCTCGACGAAAAGCGTATCGGGGGCGGCAGCGCGTAGCGTCCCGGCAACGAACAGGCACGTGACGATCGAGAGCAGGCTGCGCATGGCTCCTCCGTGCTGCGGGTGAACGGACATTCTTAATCTAGACGCTATCCGGCTCGTGTCAGGTGACTTTTTACCTGTCGCGTCCTATCATCTCCCGCTATGAGCACCCGCGCCCGCATCCTGACGACCGTGCTGTTGCTGCTCGCCTTGCCGTGGGCGATCTATGCACCGGCGCGTCACGGCCCCTTCGTTTTCGACGATCGCTCCGCCGTGCTGGAGATCACCGCCAATTACGGGCATCAGGCACTGGCCCAGTCCCTGCAGTTCTGGGGCGACGGCCGGACCAGCTACCGGCCCCTGCGCTTTGCCTCGTACTGGATGGATTGGCGCGCCGGCGATGGCGCGCCGGAGCCGTTCCACCGGACCAACACACTGTTGCACTGCATCAACGGCATCCTGCTCTTGTGGTTGCTGAGGCGTTTTCGGGTGCCGACGGGGATCGCGGTCGCAGCGGCGCTGCTGTTCTGCGTCCATCCGATCCAGACGCAGGCGGTGGCTTATATCTCCGGACGCAAGGATCTGCTGGGTGCAGTCTTCTACCTGCTGGCGCTGCATGCCACGTTATCGGCGTCGCGGTCACGCGGCTTCGCCGGACGCCTGCTGGGCGGAGCCGGTTTCTGCGTGGCCGCCGCGGCTTCCTTCCAGGCCAAGGAGATCGCCCTGACCCTGCCCTTGGCGGCTTTGCTGGTCGATACCGCCGACACCGGCTTCATGGGAGGAGACGGCTCGCCGCCCGCCCGTCTGTGGAGACTGCTGCGGCGCCGCCCTGTGTTCTACGGCGCCATGACACTGGCCGGCGGGGCGGGGTTGTTCATCAAGCTCGTGGTGAAGCCGGGCACCAAGGTGCCGGTCGTCTGGTCGGAGCTGCCGCAGAACCTGCCGCTGGTCTGCCAGAGCCTGGCTCTGCACGTGCGCAAGCTGCTCTGGCCCTGGCCGCAACTAGCCGATTCGCGCGGGCTCTTCCCCGTTCGCCTGGAGGCGGCCGGCGCGCCGCCGGTCGACATGGGACAATTCTGGAATGGCGGCGGTCTGTGGGCGACGCTGCTGGGACTGGCGCTGGTGGTGGCGTTGATTGCGCTGGCGGCGCATTCCCACCGGCGGGGACCGGCGCTGGGCGGACTGGCGTTCTTCGCGCTGGCCCTGACGCCCATGTTGAACCTGGTGCGATTGAACGAACCGGCCGCCGAGCATTATCTCTACCTGCCTACCGCCGGCGGGGCCTTGCTGCTCGCGGCCGTCGCCGCGCCGTGGCTGGACACCGCCCGCTCGCGCGGCCGTGTTTGGACGTTGCTGCCGGTGGCTGTGCTGGTTGCGCTGGGACTCGCCGCCTGGTCTCGGACACCGGTCTGGAGCGCACGGGAGCACCTGTGGGAGAACACCGCGCAGGTCAATCCCACCAACGCGCGGGCGTGGTCCAACCTCGGCCTGTTGCGGCTGGAAGCGGGCGACGTGGTGACCGCCGGTGGTCTATTCCGCCGCGCTCTGCTGCTGGAACCCGGCCTGACCCGCGCCGCCGCCAATCTCATGACCGTCCTCGAACAAGAGGGCGACCTCGACGGCGCGCTGGAGGTAGGCGCCGCGGCCCTGACACATCATCCGGACGACCCCCTGCTCATCTCTTACCAGGGTCGCCTGTTGCTCACATCCGGTCGGGCCGCGGCGGCGTTGCCGATGCTGGAGCGCGTGGCTGGACTTCGGGACGGCCCCGAGCTGGCCATCGACTCATGGGCCTGTGACCGTTGCTTGGCGCAGCTGATGACGGGCGATATCGCCGGCGCGGAGCAATGCCTGCGGGAAGCGACGACGGAACACCCGCACGATCCAACTCTGTGGTCCAATCTGGGCCTGGCCCTGCTGGAGCTGGGGCGCGTAGAGGAAGCGGCGGATGCCCTGCAACGCGCCGTTTCCCTGCCCGACGCCAGCGGCACGGCTCACCGCAACCTGGCGGTTGCTCTGTACAGGCTGGAGCGACACCGCGAGGCCTGGACGCACATCGAACGCGCCCGCGCGCTGGGCGAGACCATACCGCCGTCATTCGAGGCGGCGGTGCGCGAGGCGCTGGCTGGACGGAGGGAAGAGCAATGAATGCAGACAACGCCAAGCATATGCACGAGATACTGTGGAACGGCGCGGCGCACATGTCGCGTCTGTCCGCCACCAGCGATCCGCAGCCTGCTTACGCCCTGATGGGCGCGTTGATGCTCACCCACTCGGCCCTGGAGGCCTATCTGAACTTCGTCGGCGCCCGTGCGGCGCCCAAGATCTGGGCCGACGAGAAAGCGCACTTCACCAGCACCCCCTATCGCGGTGTCCTCGGCAAGCTCAACTGGCTGTGCGAGGGGCTGGAAGTGGCGCAGGACTGGGGCGCGCAGCCCTGGCAGTCGCTCAAGGCGCTGGACGCCTGGCGCAACCGGTTGGCTCACGGCAAGGACGAGCCGAACGGCGACCAGGGCGCCGTGCCGAACGGTCTGCTCGATCAATGCACCGCCGAGCGACTGGCCGCCTACCGTGGGGCGGTGCGGGAGGTCTGCGGGCGCCTGCACGCGGCGGTGGCGGAGAAGTTCCGTCTGGAGGGGGACGACGGGAGGACGCCGTTCGCGGATGACGATGACGGGGACCGTGGGGATTGATCCCGTCCGCGCGAAGCGTCACGAAAGGAACCGGCCATGCAAAAAACACGCCTCTCGTTCCTGCTTGCTGTAGCGGCTGCTGCGTTGCTCATCGGCTGCGGCGACCCCATCGAGGAACAGGACGCGACACCCGCCGCCCGGGAAGAGACCGCACCCGCCACCGCTGACGACCTCGCCCCCTTCGTCCGCCTCGCACTCGAATGCGCCGATCAGGAATACCCCAACAAGATCGCCCACACCATGACCACCGACGCGGATCTCGCTCCGCCGCGCGAGCTCCACCCGGCGTTTTACGGCTGCTTCGACTGGCATTCCTCGGTGCACGGCCATTGGTTGCTGGCGCGCTACGCGCGGACGTATCCGGACGCTGCGCCGGCCGCTGAAGCCCGCGCGTTGCTGGATCGTCACCTGACTCCGGCACGGATCGCGGGTGAGACCGGCTACTTCACTTCACCGGAAAGAAAGTCCTGGGAGCGCCCCTACGGCCTGGCCTGGCTGCTGCAGCTCGCCGCAGAATTGCGCGCCTGGGCCGTGGTCGGAGATGAGGACGCGCGCCGTTGGGCCGCGGCTCTGCGTCCTCTCGAGGATGTCTGCGTCGACCGGCTAATGACCTGGTTGCCCAAGCTGGCCTACCCGATCCGCACCGGCGAGCACAGCCAGACCGCCTTCGCCTTCGGCCTGGCCCTGGATTACGCGCGTGGGGTGGACAACACTGAGCTGGCCGCGCTGATCACGGCGAAGTCCCGCGCCTTCTACCTGGACGACCGCGACGCCAACCTGGCCTACGAGCCTTCGGGACAGGATTTCCTCTCGCCGCTCCTGGCCGAGGCCGACCTGATGAGCCGACTTTTGCCGTCGGCGGAGTTCGCCGCCTGGCTGGAGCGCTTTCTGCCCGGCCTCGAGGGTGCGGACTGGCTCCCGCCGGCCCGCGTCACAGACCGCACCGACGGCAAGCTGGCGCACCTGGACGGCCTGAACCTGAGCCGCGCCTGGATGCTGCGGCATATCGCGGACCGGCTGCCCGCGACCGACCCGCGCCGCAACGTCATCCTGCGCGCCCAGGCGGCCCACGCCCGCGCGGGCCTCGCGGCCGTTACCGGCGAGCATTACACCGGCGGGCACTGGCTCGGCACCTATGCCATCTACCTGTTGACTTCATTCTGAGGAATCAGATCTCGTCCGGCACAACCCGCCCGTCATGCTGCAGGAAGTCGTTGATCATCATCTCGAAGCGGGCGAAGAGCTCGTCGTCCGCCATGATGTGGCGGACGTCGTCGGGGGTGACGGGACGGCGGACGTTGCGCGGCAGGGTCTCCAGGATATCCAGCACGTATTGATAGGAACGCCGGTCCTCGGCCATGCCGGACAGCTCCAGGTATCCGGCGCCGAAGCAGAACACGCCGTCCTGGTTCTCCTCCATCCAACCGATGAATTCGCGCATGGTGCCGTAGTGGCGGCTGCGGATCAGTCCTTCCGGCTCCACCCAGTGCGGGTCGTGCAGGAAGTTGACGTTGACCTCGGGAATGTCGTTGCCGAAGTCGGCGGTCAGAACCTCGTTCTCTACGTCCAGCTGCAGGGAGAGCAACACGCCGCCCAGGTACGGCTCCATGGCTGCGGCGAAGGCGCGCATGCCCTGCTCCTTGCCGTCGGAGGCCTTGTAGGCGTTTTCCGCCTCTTCCAGGATGGCCTTGATGGTGCGGATGCGGTCGCGCTGGTGCGGCAGCAGCTCTTCGGCCACGTCGTCCTTGCGCAGCGGCTCGAAGGGCAGGCCGTTCAGGCGCAGCGTATCGGAGCCTACGCCGGTGAAAGTCCAGGGCGGCGGGATGTGCACGCCGTAGCCGATCAACAGCGGTTCGCCCGCGCAGGTAACGCTGCCGTCGCGGTTGATGGGATAGGGAAAGAACTCACCCTGGTAGACGCGCCAGTAGATGAGCATGGCGGCCGCCAGCACAACCTGCACGAGCGCCACCGTGAGCAGGACACGCTTGAGGCTGAACTGCCCGGTTCGCATGGAAAATCTATCGCTCATTCTGTCGGTATCGTCACATGAAGGGGCTGCTTGAGCAAGTTCGGCTATCGCAGGCGGGTAAGGCGCAGCGGCGGGGTGGTCGACCGGCCGGCGAGCGTGGCGAAGTAGACTCCGGCGGGCGCCTCGCGTCCCGCCTCGTCGCGCCCGTCCCAGCCGGCGACGGCCCGGCCCGCGGATCGCGCCGCCAGCGGCAGGGTGCGCACACACCGGCCGCGGGCGTCGTAGATCTCCAGGGTAGTGGGCGTGTCGAACACCTTGGCGTCTCCAGATGGCAACGCGGCGAAGATCTCCACTGTGCCCGCGAAGGGGTTGGGCGCGGCGCGCAGGTGTAGCGGCGACGGCGCGGGCGCAGACACGCCGGTGGCGGTCAGCATCTCACAGAGATACGCCTCCGCGAGCGCTTCGTGCCCCGGCAGCGAGAATGGGTCGTGGCCGCCGAGTGGATACTCGTAATAGGCGTATTCCGGCGCGCCGGCGCCGAGCCAGGTCATGACCGCGTCGACCTCAATGCTGTGCAGGACGGGCACCACGTCGTCCTGGGCGCCGTGATGGAATTGCAGTGACAGGGTCTTCCTCAGGTGCGGCGCCGCGGACCATGACAGCAGCACGTGGCGCGCATCTTCCAGGGTTAACACGCCTGACATGTAGGGGTCGGCGATGTGCTCGAAGACGAGTTCGCCGAGACGGTCCGATGTCTCTCCGGTGTCCAGCTTCTGCTCCACGCCCGCACGCACGTGGTCCAGGCGGAATTCGGCGGGGCCATAGCGGATCACGGTACGTATCACGCGCGGGTCGCGCAGGGCCAGGTGATAGGCGACGTTGCCGCCACGGCTGCCGCCGAACGCCGTGACGCGCTGGGTGTCTGCCGTGGGTTCGTTGGCCAGCACGGCCGACAGCAGGGCGATCGAGTCGTCGCAGTCGTAGTCGAAGGGGCTGGGCTCGCCGTCACTCCAGCGCGTGGGCAGGATGCCGTAGCCGTTGAGCATTTCCCCCCGGAAGGTGGGCGCGACCACCAGGAAGCTGTCGGCCAGGCAGGCGTCGGGAAAATCCTCGTCGAAGGTGAGGACCCAGTTCAGATCCAGACCATCGAAGCCGCCGTGCAGCAGGACGAGCACCGGGAATTTGCCGCCGGCTTCGTGGTGGCGTGGGTAGCGGATGACGCCGTAGTGGGTCAGGCCGTCGATCTCGTGTCGGACCTCCGCCAGCGAGAAGCCGTTGCTCGCGCCGGTGCGTTCCGCGGCGTACTGGCTGGGCGTGACGTCGCGCGCCGCCCAGTCGGCGGCGGCCGCGTCCAGCTCATGCTGGGTGGGTGGCGCGAAGAGAGCGTCCAGATCGGTCTGGGCGGTGACTGCAGCCGGCGACATGATATACATGAGCACGGCGGTGACCGCGGGGGCGGCCCATCGTCGCATCGATTCATCTCCTCGGGCAGGTCTAGTGTGCTGCGGGGTTGCAATGACGAGCTTTAAAGGTAGGGAAATGCGTGACGATTCGCCATTTATCGTCTGACTCAAGCGAACCGCCGCAAACCCGCGCCCCTGGCGGCGCCGCGCGCGGCCGACAGTTCCTCCGGCGTCGGCAGCCGGTCGATGTCTGCGTACCGGACCGCACCCGTCTCGTCCGCCGCGCCGACCAGACGGGCCGGCCTGTATTGATCCATGATGTTGACGAAGGTGTCGGCCGACACCGCCTTGGCCAACCAGCCCAGGATCGCCGCGCTCTCGGCGCCCAGGCCCGGCATCACCAGGTGGCGTACCAAGAGGCCGCGTCGGGCCAGTCCATCATGGTCCAGTTTCAGGTCGCCGACCTGACGGTGCATTTCCAGCACCGCCGCCCGCGCCCGTTCGGGATAGTCGCCCGCGCCGCAGAGCCGGGCCGCTGTCGCCGGTTCCCAGAACTTCAGGTCCGGCATGTAGATGTCGATCAGCCCGTCGAGCAGGCGCAGGGTCGCGGGGTCGTCGTAGGCGTTGCTGTTCCAGACCACCGGCAGGCGCAGCTCCCGTCCGGCCGCCTCGCGAAGGGCCAGCACGACCTGGGGCGCCACATGCGAGGGCGAGACCAGGTTGATGTTGTGGCAGCCCCACCCCTGCAGTTCGAGCATCAGGTCGGCGATCTCTTCGGGTGTGCAGGGACGGCCCGCGTCGGTCTGGGAGATGTCCCAATTCTGGCAGAACACGCAGTGCAGGTTGCAGCAGGCGAAGAAGATGGTGCCGGAGCCGCGCCGGCCCACCAGGCACGCCTCCTCACCGTGGTGCGGTCCGGTGCTGGCCACACGCGCGTGCCGGCCGGTGCGGCACTCGCCCTCTTCACCGCCCACCCGGTCGACTAGGCAAGCCCGGGGACAGGCGTCGCAGGCGGCCAGCAGGCTTTCGGCCGCGGTCGCGCGCGCCTCGAGTTCGCCGGTCGCCAGCAGGTCGAGGTAGGCTGGATAACTCATGATCAATCCGGGCTAGGCGTTCATCTCGTACACACCGCGCAGCGCGTACACATGTCCATCCCACACGCGGTCGAAGCGTGCGGTGTCGATGGCCGGCCTGCGGATCATCCGCCCGCAATGCCACGTCTGCAGCCGGGTCGCGCCCGGCTTGTCGCGCAGCTGCAGCGCGTACGCGGAGAAATCGCGCACCATGAATTCGAACATCTGGTCGACCGTGTCGTCGTCGATGCCGTAGATCTTCGCGTTTTCGAGGACCAGCTGCCCGTAGACCACCAGCGTGAAGAGTTGCCCCAGCGCCAGCAGAAAATCGACATCGCGCAGCTGATCCTTGCGCGGCCGCGCCAGCATCAGCATCCGCTTCAAGGTCGCCGTCTGTTTCCGGAACACGCGCACGTTGGGCAGGTCGCACGCGGCGAACGTCTTGCGGTAGTCGTGGAAGCGCACCTTGCCCAGCCCGCCGGCCCGACCCTGGTCGAACAGGAACGCGTCGTCCGCCGCCTGGTCCTGGCGACCGACCGCGGGGAAGTCGGCAGCGCGGAAGAAGTAGCTCGCCATGAACTTCATGATCAGCGCGATGTTGACGTGGACCGTCCCCTCCAGCTTGGGCAGCGCCCGGATGTCGCGCGCCGCCATCTCGAAGAAGGTGTCCTTCTCGAAGCCCTTGGCGGCGATCACGTCCCACAGCAGGTTGATCACCTCTTCACCCTGGGTGGTCACCTTCATCTTGACGACGGCGTTGTAGAGCAGGTAGCGCCGGTCGTTGGGCGAGGCGGTGCGCAGGTAGTCGGCGGCGCGCAGGGCGAACAGGCGCATCGCGACCAACCGCGCGTAGGCGTCGATGAACAATCGCCGCACATGCGGGAAATCGGTCACCGCCATGCCGTAGAGCACGCGGCCGGAGGCGTGATTGATCGCCTCGTAGAAGGCGTGCGTGCACATTCCGATCGAGACCCAGCCCAGGTTGTATTTGCCGATGTTGACGGTGTTCATCGCTGCGTCCCAGGCGGCGTCCCCGCACGCGATGATGTCGGTCTCGCCGACCGGGTAGTCGTGCAGCGCGAACTCGGCCACGTAGTTCTGGCTGGCGACCACGTTCTTGACCAATTCGTACTTCTCGTGGGCGAAGTTCGCCGCGAAGAAGACGAATTCGCCGGTGTCGGCCAGCTTGCCGAGCGTCGACACCAGCGGCGCCTCGTTGCCGTTGCCGATGTAGTACTTGGTGCCGTTGGCCAGCCAGGTGCCGTCGTCCTGCGGCGTCAGCGACATCTCGGTGGAATAGACGTCCGCGCCGTGATCGCGCTCGGACAAGCCGAAGGCGAAGACCGCGCCGTCGCGCAGCAGTCCCGCGGCCCGCTGTTGCAGCTCCTCGTTCCGCGACATCCAGACCGGCCCCAGGCCGAGGATCGTGACCTGCCAGGTGTACCAGTAGGCCAGGCCGTAGAAGCCGAGGATCTCGTTGAGCTGGACGATCCGCCAGGTGTCCCAGCGCTGCGCGCCGCCGCCGAAGCGCGCGGGGGTCAGCAGCGTCGCGAAGACCTTCTCCTGCTTGACGAACTCCAGGAAGTCGGCGTACCAGACCCGCTGCTGGTCGTCCTCCTTGAGGCGGGCCTTGCCCTTCTCCTCGAAGAAGGCGACCGTCTTGCGCAGGATCTCGCGCGAGGTCTCGTCCAGGTTGCCGTGGTCGAGCTCGCGGGGATTGAACAGGAACATGGGTTTTCCTTCGTCGGGGTACGCCCTGGACGATGACCGGATGTCGGCGAGGTTCCGGTTACCGATACGCCTCACGGAGCATGACATCAGACGTATCCGAAGGCAAGTGGAGGGGGCTTTGCTCGCTACGAAGCCCTGCTCGATACGATACGCAAGCGAGCCGGGTGGAAGGGCTCGACGGTGCGGGGGGCCAATCGTGCCGAGTCGCTGCTCGCCGCGCTGAATGACCTGGCGGAGAACCTGGACCACGGTTCAGAAACGGGAGCCGTTTCCAGCCCGCCCTACCAGATCGCAGTTTACACGGGATGGCATAACTAAGGTCAGCCCCAATTTGATACCATGGGAAG
>CAYMCR010000025.1:0-32849 GCA_964389015.1 uncultured Fibrobacteraceae bacterium
TCCCATGGTATCAAATTGGGGCTGACCTTAGTTATGCCATCCCGTGTAAATAATGCGGCCAGAAGCCGCGTCGGACATCGTTGCGAAATAGCTGAATCACACCGCGAGATCGATGAAGCCGTGATGCGCCATTACCGCGAGAAAGCGCCAGACTCTTTCCGGCGCCTGTTCCGTATCGTCGGGATATCTCTCGATGAAGAGACGCACCAGTTCCGCGACGCTGCTGCGACCATCGATGGCCCGCCAGATGGCGCTGCCCCGCGCATCCAGCTCGACCTTCACATGCGCACGCTCCTGAGGCAGGTGCGGTTGCAGGAACCGGCCCAGGATTCCATCCTTGAAGCGCGGTTGCAACAGCCGGATGAGCCCATCATCCTCCAGGGCTTCGTGTTCGAGGCGACGCACGGGGATCAACTTCCGAACATCGTGTCCGGCCCATTGGTCCAGCTTGCGTTTCTTTCTTATCCCGAACAAAAGATCCGCCTTCCTGCGCAACTTTGCCTGCGAAATCCGTACGCAACGTATCATCTACGCCGAGGATCGACAAGCGCGGCCGGTCAAGGTGGAAATACATCCTGGGTTGACGTATGATGCCTAGATCACATTCGGACGCGGGGGAGAGGAACATGCCGGAGACAACGATCAATGACCGCTGGCTGGGCGCCGTCTGCTACGTCGGCTGCCTCGTTTTCATTCCCATCCTGGCCGTCCGGGAGAAGAGTGGATTCCTGGCCGGACATTGCCGCCAGGGTTTCGCTCTCTTCTTCGCGGAGGTCGTACTCTACATCGCTCTGAACATCTTCGATGCGACTATCGGCCGACTGCCCCTGATCGGTCTGTTGCTGATCATCGTGCTGCACCTGGCGGCCATGGTCGCCTGCCTGACGCTGTCGGTGATCGGTTTCATCAAGGCGCTTTCCGGTGAAGAGTGCAGGCTGCCGGTCATTGAAGAATTCGCGGACCGCGTACCCATCAACTGCGAGAAGTAGCATAGCGTAGCCGCACAACATGTTACACCTCAAACTTCATGCATTGCGCATAATGTATATTATGTTAAGTTCATGTTTCCCGATTATTAAGGTTCCCGCTTATCGCGTTATCATCATGTCTTTTAGCTACTGATGGCTTGAAGCCGTATCAGCTCTCACATATCTCCAAAATCGCCCGCTCCAGAATCTTTTCTGGGCCCAGCGGACTGCTCTTCATAGCCGTCTCGCACCTTACACAAGCCTGTAAGGCCTTTTTTACCACGGTGTCGCCCCAACGTTCGGCCGTCGCACACGCCTGCTTCACCGCGTACGGCGATGCGCCGAGAACACCGGGGATTTGCCCTTGTCCCATACCGTCGCCGCGCAGCGAAGCTACCTGCGCCACCTGCTTCACCCGCCAGATCAGTAGAGGCGCCAGCTCGTAGGGTGACCGTCCCTCGGCCAGATACCGGTGGTACACACGCAAGCCGGCGACCCCTTGACCGGGTCCCAACAACCGTACCAATTCGAAGGGATCGACAGCACGTTGTTCCAGGATTACCTCAAGCAGCTTCTCATCATCCAGTTTTGTCTCGGCATCGGCGGCTATCAACGCGAGTTTATCGATCTCGCCGCTCAAAGCGTTCAGATCGTCGCCGACGAGTTCGGTGAGCAATTCGGCCAGATTTTGCCCCAAAGCCAAGCCCTTTTCGGCAGCCGTCCGTGTGACCCAGCCTACGAGATCGCGCCCTCGCGGCGGCATGAAGTCGAAATAGCAGCCGGCCGATTTGCAGGCTTTGACCCATTTCTTGCGACCGTCCACCTTTTCGGACATGAGTATCAATACCGTCTCGGCGGCGGGCGTCTCCACATACTTGATCAGACCGGCTTCGGCGACGGTGTCGGTCACCAGTTGTTCGGCCCGCTTCACGCAGATCACCTGCCGGCTGCACATCATGGGATAGCTGAGAGCCTGCTGGACAACGTGTCCCACCTCGGCCTCGTCCCCGTCGTAGGCATGGAAGTTGAAGGCCATGCCGGCCTCCCCCAGCAGTTTCTTCTTCAGGTAGTCGACCACGCCGGCCATGCGCAGCGTGTCCACGCCCGCCAGCAGATAGACGGGGCGGTACTTCTCTCGCGCCAGCTCGTCGCGCAACTGCTGAAAGTCGGGACCGGATTTTCTGCCACGCCCGTACGCCATTACCAGTCCTCCACGACCGCGGCCAGAACCTCGCGCACGATCTCGGCCGCTGCGTACGCGCGCGCGTCGGCCTCGGCGCTGCCGCCGGCTTCGTCCACCGCGAAGTTCCCCGTGCCGGTGATGCGCTTCTTCTCGAACAGGTACTCCCCCGTCTCGATCACGCGCATGTTCAGCTCCACCATGATCTGCACCTGGTACTCGTCCACCCGGAGATCGTTGGTGGTGAAAGCCTCGCGCAGGTTGTAGCGAACCACCTTGCCCGTCAATTCCGTGGCCGCGTCGGGCAATTCCACCACGCGCAGCGTATTGTCGTCCTGGAGGGCCGAGATGATGTTCTCGGTCAGTTCCACCTCGATGTTCGGCTCGGCGGTCTGGTTTTCCAGATAGGGCAACGCCACCCGGCGGATCGACTCGTCGATGCGTCCGGACGAAGACGTATACACACCGCAGCCAACGAGCGCCAGCAGCAGCAGACAGAATGACAGTGTAACGACGAGGCGCGTTCTCACGTGATCAGTCCTTGTTGAGATCGTACTGTTTCATCCGGTAGCGCAGCTTGTCACGATTCAAACCCAGCAGCCGCGCCGCGTGCGATTGGTTGCCGTCGGCGGCCTCCAGAGCGTGCCTGACGAAATGCTCCTCGACGCGCACCAACATGTCCTCGAGCGGTATACCGTCGTCGGAGAGTTCGCCGCCCAGAGCCGCCGCCAGATCCCCCCAGAGCGGCAGCGGCCGGGCCTCCCCCGCACCGGGCAGATTCAACTGCGCGGCGGTCAGGGTGTTCCCGTCGGACAGCAGCACCGCTCGCTCGAGCACGTTGCGCAGTTCCCGGATGTTGCCGGGCCAGGCGTAGGCGGCCATGGCCGCCTGGGCATCATCGCTGAGGCCATCGAAGCTCTTCTGGAACTGTAGGTTGTACATCCTCAGAAAGTGCTCGGCAAGGGGCGGAATGTCCTCCGGCCGCTCCCGGAGCGGCGGAATGTGCAGGGGGATCACCTTCAGGCGATAATATAGATCTTCACGAAAGTCGCCTTCGGCCACCATGCGGGACAGGTTGCGGTTGGTGGCCGAGATCAGACGCACGTCCACGCTGATGTCCTGCACCCCGCCCACCCTGCGAAAGATCTGCTTCTCCAGGACCCGCAACAGCTTGACCTGCAGGGCCGGGCTCATCTCGCCGATCTCGTCCAGAAACAGCGTACCCTTGTGCGCCAGCTCCAGCAGACCGGGCTTCTGCTGCACGGCATCGGTGAACGCACCTTGCTCGTGTCCGAAAACCTCGCTCTCGAGCAATTTCTCGGGTAGGGCCGCGCAATTGATCTCGAGGAACGCTTCGGCGCAGCGCGGCGATGAGGCGTGGATCAATCCCGCCACTACGTCCTTGCCCACACCGGATTCACCCTCGATGAGGATGGTGGTCTTGTCGCCGACGATGACCTTCCGGACGGTTTCGTAGATGTCCTGCATCGCCGGCGCCGTGCTCATGACCATGCCAGGCGTATTGAGGTAGGCGTCGCCCCGGCGGCGCAGGGTATAGAGTTCGCGGGCGTGGCGCGAAGTCTCCAGCCCGCGCTTGATGGCGTGCAACAACTGCTCGAGGTTGAAGGGCTTGGGAATGAAGTCGAAGGCGCCGGCCTTGATGGCCTCGACCGCGGTCTCGATCTCCCCGAAGGCGGTCATCATGATCACGCACATGCTGGGGAACTGGCGATGGATCTCGCGCAACACTTCCAGGCCGCTGGTGTCCGGGAGCCTGAGGTCGAGCAGCACCAGATCGGGGATGGTCTCGGTCAACCGTGTCACGGCCTCGTCACCCGTACCGGCCGTCTCCACCGTGTAGCCCTCTGCGCCGAGTACCTCGCGCAGGAATTGGCGGATCTGGGCTTGATCGTCGATTACGAGCAGCTGGGGCTTCATGGCATCTCCGGATCAACGGATGGGACACGCCCGGGAACGACTCCGGACCCTCGCCGGGATTATCAGGCCGACACCCCGGCTGCGCAAGATACAGTTGGGAGCGTGGACCAAATCATTGTCGGGTGGTGATCGCTTGACGGGTCAGAGCGCGCCGTCGGCTTTCAGGACGGTGCGGAAGGTCATCAGCAGGATGCGCAGATCAGTGCGCCAGCCGATGTTGCTGATGTACTGCTTGTCCAGAGCGACCTTGCGCCGCACGGACTCGACGTTCTCATCGTAGCCGTTGATCACCTGGGCAAGGCCGGTGATGCCTGGCAAAACCATCAGACGATCATGATAGAGGGGTACATCGTGCTCCAGCTGTCTGATGAAGCACAGCCGCTCCGGACGGGGACCGATCACGCTCATCTCGCCGCGCAAAACGTTCATGAACTGTGGGAATTCGTCAAGACGCGACTTGCGCAGGAGACGACCCACGCGCGTGATGCGCGCATCGTTCTTGGTAGCCCACTGGGGGCCCTCCGCCTCGGCGTCCAGGCGCATGGTACGCAGCTTGTAGATCCGGAAAGGCTTACCGGGATAAAGGACACGCCTGCGCTCCGGACAGGTCGAACAGGGCGACTTGCGGCGTTGACGTCGGTCGACTCCGATACGCGATTGGAGGAAGAAAACTGGTCCACGAGAGTCGATCTTGATCGCGATAGCGAGCAGGGGCAGCACTAGCACGAATAGCACCAAGGCAACTACAGATATAATAACATCTACAAATCTCTTGGGGCCGAGAATGTAATCGTGGGAATACTCGGGTACCGCAAAATCATCCGGAAGACGGCTCGCTTCCAACAAGCCGGCCCCGGAAAGAGCCGTGTCGTCTGGATATGCTCCCAAACGACCGCTCTTGCCGAACCTATATGTGTTTGTCAAACCCTTCACTGCTTCTCCCCCTTGGGGCCCCCCCCACAAGAACAGCAGTAAAACGCAATCCGCAGACGCAAAGGTGACAACACCTAAACAGATCTCCCGAGCGAGGGCGGGTCCAGTTTACACCAATACGCCCGAAAATACAAGCACGTTCTGCGGCGCTCCTCCTGCCTTGATTTTTTCCGACCTATCAAGCATATGTAGAACCCTGACGTCCGCTTAGGGAGAACCGATGAACCGCAGCCTAAACGTGATCAAGCCTCTTCTGCTCTGGCTGACGGCCGGCTGTCTCGCCTATGCCGTATTCGGACTCGTGCTAGGTTGGCACGATTTCAGCCTGGGACTGGCCCGCTTCCCGGCCGCCGGGATACCACTGCTGGTGGGTCTATCGCTGGCCAATTACCTCCTAAGATTCGGCCGCTGGAGCCTTTACCTTAGTCGTCGCTCGATCACGATCCCACGCTGCGAATCCTGGGCCTTGTTCTTCGCTACCTTCGCCATGGTCGTCACGCCCGGCAAGCTGGGCGAGATCTACAAGGCCATGCACCTGCGCGACAAGCGCGGTGTTCCCCTGTCGGCCGGGCTGTCGGTGCTCATCGCCGAGAGGTTGACCGACGTCCTGGCCGTCCTGTTGCTCACGGCCGCGGGCCTTTTCTGGTGGGACGGGCCCCTCGCCGGGACGCTCGCGCGCAGCGGCTCCCTGCTCATCGCGGTGCTGGCCGTGGTGTCCTTGCGCTCCGGACGTTTACAGAAAGCCATGATCTCCCGTCTTTCCCGCACACCCAGACTACGTGAGCGCGGCGAAGAGATTCGCGGCGCCTTGAACTGGCTGCCCGCCCTGACCAGCGGTACGACCGCCACCAGTACCCTGCTGCTGAGCGTTGCTGCCTGGTTCTGCGAGTGTCTCAGCCTGTGGTTCATCTGCGAGCGTCTGGGGCACGACATCGAACTGGGCTCCGCCGTCTTCATCTATGCGCTGGCCACCCTCGCCGGTTCGCTGGCCTTCCTGCCCGGGGGCCTGGGCGGCACAGAGGCCGTGCTCGTCCTGTTGTTGACAAGTCAGGATGTGCCCCGTGGCGCCGCCCTGTCGGTAGCCCTGCTCGTACGGTTGGCCACCCTCTGGCTGGCCGTCCTGATCGGCGTGGCCGTGTTCGCCGGCGCCCGGCGGATCCTCTTCGCCCCCTCCCATCCACATACGGAAGGCCCGCACCAAGACGGTACGGGCCTCGACTGAAACTGGATACTCTACGGGCTACCGGCTACTGACGCGGTCGAGCGTGAAGATGAGCGCCGCAGCCGTGGAGATGGTTCCGAGCAGTAGCGGGTAGGCTACGCGGAAGAATCCCGGCTCACTGCGTTTCACCTCGATCGTGTCGCCGGGATGGATCAATGGGTTCCCGGACATGTCACCCTTCTCGACGAACTTGGTGATGTCGATCAGGCGCGAATCGTAGCGCCCGCTGCCGTTGTCGTGCACCCACCAGATCTTCCCGAGGTCAGCGGCTTCCAGGGGCGACCCGGCGAGCATCAGGACCGTCATCAAGCGCGTAGGTTCGGAGATGGGAAAGGTGCCGGGCGTCGTCACGCCGCCGAAAACCTGCACGCCAGTATCAGGCGCTGCGGCCATGACTTCCTCGCCGGGCACGATCACCGTGTCGCCTGCCCTCAGAAAGACCTGAGGTGCGCCGCCCGTACCGGATATCAATCCCGTGAGGTCGTAGGTCTGTGTGGTGGTGGTGTTGCCCGTGATGGAAATGACGCGCACCGCGGCCAGGTTGGCGCCACGATCCACGCCACCCGCCTCGCGCAGGACATCCCACAAGGTCGGCGAAGAATCGAAGGTGAAGCTGCCTGGAGTTACCACGGCGCCGAGGACGAAGATGCGCAGAGCGTTGTACTCGGTCACCGTGAGCGAGACATCTACGATGTCGTGGTTGAACAAGCGCAGTTTCTGACGGACCAGGCCCTCGGCCTCGGACAGTGACAAACCGGCCATATCCACCTCGCCCACCAGCGGAATGACGGCGGTGCCGTCCGGTCTGATGAGCAGGCTCCGGTCCAGAGCGGGCTGTTGCAGCACGTTCAGCTGCACAACGTCGCCCGCACCGAGACGGTATTCGACGATGTCCCCGTCCGGCTGGGCGGCGGACGTCATGGCGAACATGGACAGCGCCAACAGAACCATCACGATGCAATGACTGCGTGACATCTTTCCCCCGTTCCGCGCCCGTAGCTCAAACACGGGCCGATTGTTCCTTGTACCAGTTCACCGTGTGGGACAGTCCCGCTTCGAAATCGACCTGTGGTACGTAGCCGATGACCTCTCGCGCCAGGTTGATGTCTGCCTGCGAATGCGGCACGTCACCGGCGCGTTCAGGACCGTAAACAGGCTCCACCCGACGGCCTGCGCAGGTTTGGATCGCCTCGTACAACTCGTTCAGCGTAAAACGATCACCGCACGCGACGTTGACGGTCACACCGCCGGGGTCGGGCGCCTCGGCCGCACAGATATTACCATGGACCACGTTATCGATATAGGTGAAGTCACGGGAAATACTGCCGTCGCCATTGATGGTCGGAGCTTCGCCGGCGAGCAGCTTTGTAATGAAAATGGGGACCACCGCGGCGTACTGGCTGGTGGGATCCTGTCGCGGCCCGAACACGTTGAAATACCGCAGACCGATCGAACTGAGGCCGTACAGATCCGCGAAGACCTTCAAGTACAGTTCCCCGACGTACTTCTGCACGGCGTAGGGAGACATGGGTGCGCTGGGCATGTCCTCGCGCTTGGGCAGCACGGCGGAATCCCCGTAGGCCGAGCTGCTGGCTGCATAGACCAGGCGTTTCACCCCAGCGTCACGCGCCGCCAGCAGGACTTGCAACGTCCCATCGATGTTGTGCGCGTTGGAGGTGAAAGGATCGCTCACGCTCCGCGGCACCGAAGCCAGGGCAGCCTGATGGAAGACGACATCCACGCCACGGCAGCAGTCCTGCAGCACCTCGGCATCGGTGATCGACCCCTCCACGAACCGCACCTTGTCGCGGAAGGAATCCATGTTCTCGAGCTTGCCCGTGGACAGGTTGTCCAGGATGGTCACGTCCCAGCCGCGCTCCACTAGCGTCGCAGCGAGATGCGAGCCGATAAAGCCCGCGCCGCCGGTTATAAGAGCTTTCTGCATCCGATATCCTCCATGATGGCGCCGGTGGGCTACAAACGCACCAGCTTGTCGCTGCGCATACCTTTGAGCGCGTTGCGTGTGTCTACGACCACGGGCCCAGCCTCCAGCAACAACTCGTGGTCCACGTTCTTGTGTGGCGTTATGATCACGGCCACGTCGAAGTCGTCGAGCGCCTTGACGGTCCAGGCGTCCAACTTCTGCATCTCATCCATACCACTCAGCGCTTCGACCTGAGGGTCGTACCACCAGACCTCTCCCCCGCGCTTGTGCAGCATCTCCATGATATCCAGGGCCGGGGATTCCCGCACGTCGTCGATATCGGGCTTGTAGGCCACGCCGACGACCAGGATACGGCTGCCCTTGACCGAACGCATGTGTTCGTTGAGGGCGTCGCCCACCATATTGGCCACGTGCCGCGGCATCGCCCCGTTCACCTGCCCGGCCAGCTCGATGAAACGCGCCTCCATGCCGACCTGTTTCGCCTTCCAGGAGAAGTAGAACGGATCGATGGGAATGCAATGACCGCCGAGCCCGGGGCCTGGATAGAAGGGCATGAAACCGAAGGGTTTCGTGCCGGCGGCTTCGATCACTTCCCACACGTCGATATCCATGGAATTGCAGAGCAGGGCGATCTCGTTCACCAGGCCGATGTTCACGCTGCGGAAGGTGTTCTCCAGCAGCTTGACTGTCTCGGCGACGCGGGCCGTCGAGACGGGCACTACTGTGTCCATCACCTGTGCGTAGAGGCAGGCGGCGGCGGTCGTACAGTCCGCGGTGACGCCACCGACCACCTTGGGGATGTTCTTGGTCTGGTAGACGGGATTGCCCGGATCCACCCTTTCCGGCGAGAAGGCCAGATAGAAGTCCTCCCCCACGGTCAACCCCGTCTCGGTCAGGCGCGGCAGGATCACCTCCTCGCAGGTGCCCGGATAGGTCGTACTCTCCAGGATGACGAGCAGGCCGTCGTGGAGATGGGGCACGATCACATCGACCGCCGCCTGTATGTAGGTCATGTCCGGATCCTGGGTCTTGCTCAGGGGCGTCGGCACGCAGATGTTCACGCAGTCGCAGGACGCGAGATCCGTGGCTTCGGTCGTAGCCCGGAAACGCCCGGCCGCCACGGCGCTCTGCACTTCGGCCGAGGGAACGTCGATGATGTAGCTCTCGCCCCGATTCAACTGGTCGACCTTTTCCCGCAACAGATCGATACCGACCACTTCGAAACCCTGCTTGGCGTACTCCATCGCCAGCGGCAGCCCGACGTAGCCCAACCCGATGACGGCCAAACGCGCTTCACGGCTCTCGAACTTGTTGCAGATCTTCATGTTATCCTTTATGCGACCGTCGCCGCAGACAAGTGGTTCCGGGTTCAGTTTGCAAGGAGGGTGCCAGACTGGGACGTGGTATCACTCCTCCGCGTCCAGATCATCCGTTTCCCGGCGCAAACGCGCCACCTCGCCGCGCAGCCACTTGATGTTGCGAATATTGTTCACGACACGTCTGGCGAAGAGCAGGACGAACAGCAACAGCAGGACTTGACAGAGGATCTCCACCCAGCCGGCCACGTACTGCCCGTGGGTCTCGAACATGCGATGCAGGGTGCGGCTGAACATCAGCAGAAAGAATACGAAACAGGCCTGGACGACCGTGACCACGATGCGCTGGTAGAACTCTTCTCGGCAGCGTAGATACTGGCGCAACGAAAAGGCTCCCGAACCCGAACCCCGGAAGCGAGAACGGTAGGGAGAATTGTCACCGGGCCTACTGGATTTCCTCGTAATCAGCATCGCTGATGTCCTGCCGTGACAGATCCCTGAGATCCCGAGCGCCGCTCTTGGGGGGTGCGGAACCGTCGCGGGAGGAGCCACCCACATCGGGTCGCCTCCTGCGAAAGAGTCGGCTCAGACGTAGCGCCATGCGCCACAACCACCAGAGAGCCAGGAGTAGGATGATCTTCGTCCACATGACCCGTCATCAAGGGGGTAAAAGAACTGGTACGCCCGGCGGGATTCGAACCCACGGCCTTCTGCTCCGGAGGCAGACGCTCTATCCAGCTGAGCTACGGGCGCACTTCAAGCGGCAGCAAGTATGTGTGTCGCCACCGAACCGGTCAACCGCCATTTCCAAGATCGCCCTGCATGCCGCGGGACGCAAACTCTTCGCCGGCCTCCTGCAGCAGATCCCGGGCGTAGGCCCGGCCCGCCGCATCAACGGCGACTTCGGCAACACCCTCGCCACCGAGCAACCGGGCGACCTCATCGGTGCGCGCCTCGTCGGCTAGTCGGTCGACCGCGAGCAACGTGCGCCCGTCTCTGATCTCTTTCCGTGCACGCCAATGTTGGCTTCCGTAGACGGCTACCGTGGCCAGATGGGTGATGCAGATCACCTGCTCCCCCCGCGCCAGGCGCCGCAGCAGCTGCGCCACGGGACGAGCCCGGTCCATGCCCAGACCGGCGTCGATCTCGTCGAAGAGCTGCAGGGGCGGCTCGCTGCCGCTCCGCTTCAAGGCCGTCAGACCCAGATGGATTCGCGACCGCTCGCCGCCGGAAACGATCTCGGCCACCTTGCCGGAGCGCTCCCCCGGGTTGGGACGTGCAAACAGGTCCACCTCGTCCGCACCGTCGGCTCGTACGGTACAGGGTTCGCCGTCCACGACGAGGCCGTCAGTCGCGGCGCGTCGGGACGAGACCGAGAATTGTAGCTCTAGATCGGGAAGAGCCAGGGGTCGGATGACTTCTTCGGCGAGTCGGCTCACGCCACCAGCTCCGGCGACGCGCCGGCGACGCAACGCCAGGGCGGCTTTCTCCAGCCCTTGCGCAGCGGCGTCCCGACGTGAGACAAGGGCGACCAAGTCGTCCACGGACGACTCCTGTCTCGTGATACGGTCCTCGATCAGGCGCAGATATTCGAGCAGGCCGGGCACCTCGCGGCGGTACTTGCGCCGCAACTCGACATAGAGGGCCTTGCGCTCCTCCAGTTCGTTGAGCCCACCGGGGTCGAGGTCTAGGTTGTCGAGAAACCGCTCGACTGCCAGCGCCGCTTCGGCAGCCGCCGCCTCGGCCTCACGCAGAAGCGCGAGCGCCTCGTCCAGGCGGGCGCTCTTGCCCTCGGCCGCCGAGAGGACGCGCAAGGCCCGTCCGAGCAGCTCGCGCGCATCTATCTCACCGCCGGCGAGTGCCTGCAGGGCGGCCGCTGCGCTCTCCTGCAGCTCGGTCGCGTGGCGCTTCAGGACTATGGCCTCGTCGAGACCCGGCTCCTCGTCCACGTCGAGCACGGCAGCGGCCAGCTCATCGCGCTGATAGCGCCAGATGTCGAGCTGTTCGCGCCCGGCCGCTTCCTCCTGCCGTCGCGTCGCCAGCTCCGTGTCCAGTTCTTGCCAGTCCGCAAAAGCGTCCCGCACGGCGCCTTGCAGGTCCGTGTAGTCGAGCATCTCGTCCAGCAGATCGCGGATAAAAGCGGGACGCGACAACTCATGCTGTTGGTCCTGGCTCTGCACCGAGAGTAGCGCGGGTCCGATCTGTTGCAGCAGGACCAGGGACGACACCATGCCGTTGATGAGCACGCGATTGCGTCCGTTGCGTCTGATCTCGCGCCTCAGGACGAGTATGCCGTCTGCGCCCAGCGTGAGGCCACACTTCCGCACGAGGGCCGCTGTGCGACTCCGCGCGGAGAGATCGAATACGCCCTCCACCCAGGCGAGTTCCTCGCCACCACGCACCAGATCCTTGGGTACCGCCTGGCCCGTCAACAGCGCCATGGCACCGGCGATCATCGACTTGCCGGCGCCCGTTTCACCGGTCAGGACCGTCAAGCCGGTCGCGACAGGCAGCACCAGCTCGTCGACCAGTCCCAGTTGATTGATGCGCAGTTCGACAAGCATATCAAGTAGCGGTCACACGACGGTTGATGGCTCCCCACTGGAGCTTGTTCTGCATGGCGCGGAAGAAGTCGGTGCTGGGGAACTTGACGAGGTAGACCGGCTCGCCGGCCCGACGGTAGACGACCCTGTCCCCTGCCTGGAGCGGCATGGCCTCCTGGCCGTCGGCCGTCAGGGTGGCCCCGTGTCCGACATGGTGCAACCTCAACTCCACCGTCTTCTCGATGGGGACCAGCAGGGGGCGGATCGCCAGACTGTGGGGACAGATGGGATTTACCACGAGCGCGCTGACGCCCGGATGGACGATGGGGCCGCCCGCTGAGAGATTGTAGGCGGTAGAGCCGGTGGGCGTACTGACGATCAGACCGTCGCCTAGAAAGCGGCCCAGGGCAACGTTGTCCAGCCTCACTTCCATGTGCAGCGCACGGGGCAGGGGCCCCATGTTCACCACGATATCGTTCAGCGCCTTGTAGCGTGCGACCTCCTGGCCATCCCGCAAGATGACGCCCTGCACGCGAGCCCGCGGTGTGGGGGTGTAGTCGCCGGCGATGAGACGGTCCAAGGCGTCGTCCAGCTCCGAGAGGGGTACGTCGGTGAGATAACCGAGCGCGCCGAGATTGATGCCGAGCAGGGGCGTGTCGCTGTCGTCCAGGGAACGGGCGGCCCGCAGCATGGTGCCGTCGCCGCCGAGTGTGATGACCACGTCGGAGATACGCGCCATTTCGACGGCCTCGCAGACGCGTGTGTCCGTATCGACCAGCGTCGCGAGTTCAGGTTGGGCCGCCGTGACGATGCCCTCGGCCCGGCACCGCTCGAGGACGCGAGCGATGGCGCCGCCGATCTCCTCCTTCTCGGGATTGCCGAAGAGACCGATGGTCTGCAAGCTCATGAGTATGACCTCTGGCGTTTAACAGCCGGTGGAGCCGGCCTTCACGCCGTCTTGTTTCTTGAGGCGCGTAAGAACCCGCTCGGTGATCGTATCGGCATCAAGCCCCATCTTGGTGAGCAAGACGCTGCGGAGAGCGTGTTCGATGAATCGGTCGGGTATCCCGATCAACAGGGTCGGCGTGACGGGTTCGGGCACGTGGTTCGCCGCCCATTCCAGCACGGCGGCGCCGAAACCACCGGCCAGGGCATTTTCCTCCAGGGTCACGACCAGGCGGTGGTTAGCGTAGGCCTTGCGCAGTGCTTCCTCGTCCAGTGGTTTCACAAACCGCATGTTCACGACCGTGGCCTCGACGCCCGCCTCGGCGAGGCGCTGAGCAGCCTCTATGGTGGGCGCCACCATGCTGCCCACGGCGAGCAGGCAAACGTCGTCTCCCTGTCGCAGGGTTTCCGCCTTGCCGATGGTGAGGGGGTCGATCACGTCCGGCATGGGCACGCCCGGCCCTGCGCCGCGTGGATACCGCAAAGCCGTGGGACCTTCCTGGTAGGCCAGGGACGTCGCGAGCATCCGGCGCAGCTCGTGCTCGTCCTTGGGCGCCATGACCACTAGGTCGGGGACCGTACGTAGAAAGGTGAGGTCGAAAGCACCGTGGTGCGTGGGTCCGTCCTCGCCAACCACGCCCCCGCGATCCACGGCAAAGACAACCGGTAGCTTCTGCAGCGCCACGTCGTGGATAACCTGGTCGTAGGCCCGCTGCAGGAAGGTGGAGTAGATGGCCACCACCGGCTTGAACCCCTCGCAGGCCAGACCCCCGGCAAAGGTGACAGCGTGTTGCTCGGCGATACCCACATCGAAGAAGCGCTCCGGATGGGCGTCGCGGAACAAGTCCAGCCCCGTCCCCTCGGGCATGGCGGCCGTGATTGCCACGATGCGATCGTCTGCGGACGCGGCTCGGACCAGCTCGCGCCCGAAGACCGAGGTGTAACTGGGTGCCCCACCGTTGCTCGGCTTCAAGCCCCGCTTGCGATCGAACTTGCCCACGCCGTGATAGCGGGGGCGGTCGTTCTCCGCGAAGGAATAACCCTTGCCCTTGCGCGTGACCGTATGCACCAACACGGGTCCCTTGATCTTGCGCACGGAATCCAGGGTCTTGATCAACAGCGGCAGGTCGTGGCCATCGATGGGGCCGTAATACTTGAAACCCAATTCCTCGAAGAGGATGGTGGGAACGATGATCTGCTTGAGACCGTCCTTGATGCGGCCCGCCAGCTTCTGGGCGGTCTTACCCCGCGGAAACTTGCCGAGGATGCGCCAGATGTCCGCCTCGAATCGTGTGTACAGCTGTCCCGAGGTGATACGCGTGAGGTACTTGGCGATGGCGCCCACGTTCGGCGAGATGCTCATCGCGTTGTCGTTGAGCACCACGATCAGATCCGTCTGCAGCTGGCCGGCGTTGTTGAGCCCTTCGTAGGCCAGGCCGCCGGTCAAGGCGCCGTCGCCGATGACGGCGATGACGGCGTTGTCCTCCCCCTTGAGGTCGCGGGCCTTCGCGAAACCCAGGGCGGCGCTGATCGACGTGCTGGCGTGGCCCACGCCAAAAGCATCGTGCGCATTCTCGCCGCGCTTGGGAAAGCCGCTGATGCCGTTTTCCTGGCGCAGGGTGTCGAATCTCTCGCGGCGACCGGTCAACAGCTTGTGGCCGTAGGCCTGATGACCGACATCCCAGATGATCTTGTCGTCGGGTGAGCGAAAGAGGTGATGCAGAGCGACCGTCAGTTCCACCACGCCGAGACTGGCGCCGAGGTGGCCGCCGGTCGCCGACACGGTCGAGATGATTTCATCGCGCAGCTCGCCGCACAGCTTTGTCAGCTGGGCGATGGATAGCTGCGCCAAGTCCTCCGGACCGGTCATGGTGTGCAGAATCTGGGTCATGGAGTCATCCCGGCCAATCGAGTCAGGGCGCGTACACTTCTGCTGTCGAGGTGCGTCCATCTACGCTCCCCGGTGACCTACAAAAATAATCCGTAGTTACCGTATTTTGCAACCTCAACCCTGTGTCTTCATGATTCATCGTCCAACTGGGTAGGTTCGGAATGTTGTCGTGACAGGCATTCTCAACGATCGCGATCCCATAAAAGACGGCCCAGGGCCAGCAGCAGCGCCCCTTGCGCGTTGTCCGGCAGACATTCCGTCAGCTGACGCACGCCGCGGCGTCCGTACGCCACGGTGCGCCGCCGCGCCGTCTCTACACCCGCCAAACGCACCCAGGTGGCCTTGCCCGCTTGAGCATCCTTGCCGGGGGTCTTCCCCAGTTGATCCGTGTTGCCCTCGACGTCGAGAAGGTCGTCGTGCGCCTGGAAGGCCATACCGAGTTGCAAGCCGGCTCGCGCGACCTGATCTGCACAGTCTTCACCAGCACCGGCCAGCAAGGCGCCAGCGGCCATGGGCGCCGCGATCAGTCGCGCGGTCTTGCCCCGGTGGATGCGTCGGATCAGCGCAGTGTCCAGGGGTTGTCCCTCAGCGTCCAGATCCTCCTGTTGCCCCCCCACCATGCCGGACGGCCCCGCCGCGGTCGCCAGCAGGGCCACCAGGGCCGCACCGTGTCGCGGCAGTCCGGCCAGGACCGCGAAGGCGAGCGCCTGCAGGCCATCCCCGGCCAGAATAGCCGTAGCCTCGTCGAAAGCGACGTGACACGTGGGCTGTCCCCTGCGCAAAACGTCGTCGTCCATGGCCGGCAGGTCGTCGTGGATGAGCGAGTATGTGTGGATCAGTTCGACGGCGCACGCGGCGTCCAGAGCGGCGCCACGTGGCGAAGCACGACGGGCCGACAAGGCATCGTACGTCCACAGCAACAATAGCGGCCTCAGGCGCTTGCCGCCGCTGAAGAGGGAATGCGACATGGCCGCGCGCAACCGGGCGGGAACACCCCTCTGGCCGCGCATGATCTGCCGCAGGCGGGCATCGACGATCTTGCGTTCGCTTTTGAGCGCCTCGGTCAGACCGTCACCAAGTTTCACCGTGTCTGCTCCTGCTGCACCATGGCGTCCCAGGTGTTGCGCATCAACATGGCGATGGTCATCAGACCCACGCCGCCCGGCACGGGGGTATACGCCGACGCCCAGCCGTCCAGTGCCTCCGGCGCCACGTCGCCGACCAGCCGGTAGCCTTTCTTCGCGGTGGCGTCTTCCAGCCGGTTGATGCCGACGTCGACCACGACCGCGCCCTCGGTGATATGCTCCCGGCCCAGGGCATGGGAAACGCCCATGGCTGCCACGACCACGTCCGCACGACGTGTGACGGCGGCGAGATCGCGAGTGGCGGAGTGACAGAGGGTAACGGTCGCATTGCCCAGCTCCGTCTTCAAGGACAAGAGCATCGCCAGGGGGCGCCCCACAATCACGCTGCGACCGACGATGGCCACCTCGCGTCCGGGCAACTCCACACCGTGGTGACGCAGCATCTCGACGATGCCGAGCGGCGTACACGGCACGAAGCCGGGATGGCCTGCCAGCAGACGGCCGAGATTCGCGGGGTGGAAACCGTCCACGTCCTTCTGCGGCGATACCGCAGCCTGTACACGCGTCGCGTCGATGTGGCCTGGCAGGGGGATCTGCACAAGTATGCCGTGGATGTGCGCGGCGTCGTTCAGGGTGGCGATCAGTTGCAGGATCTCGCTGGCACCCGTCTCCGCCGGCAGGTGGTGTGTAACGTGGTGGAATCCCAGCTTCTCGCAGGCGCGCCCCTTGCTGGCGACGTAGACGCGCGATGCCGGGTCGTCCCCGACCAGGACGACGGCCAGCCCCGGGTTACATCCCCTGGCCTCGACGTCACGGGCGAGTTCCTCGAAGATCGCGTCCCGCACCACGGCGCCCGACAGCTTACGACTCTCCACAGGTTTCTCCTGATCGATGTCGGTGCTCGCGCCGCGGCTTGTCCCGTGTCTCAACGGGCATAAGCCACAGCTCGAGATTCGCGCAGGACCATGATCTTGATCTGTCCCGGATACTCGAGCTCACCCTCGACGCGCCGGCTGATCTCCTCGGCCATCAACACGGCCTCGGCGTCGGAGATCTTGTCGTGGTTGACCAGGACTCGCACCTCGCGTCCGGCCTGGATGGCGTAGCACTTGTCCACGCCTTCGAAACTTTCGGCGATGCGTTCGAGATTCTCCAGGCGCTTGATGTAGTTGTCGAAACTCTCCCGTCTGGCACCCGGTCGTGAAGCCGAAACAGCGTCGGCAGCGGCCGTGATATACGTGTAGGGCGACTCCGCATCGACGTCCTGGTGATGACCCTCGACAGCATTGATGACATGGCTGTGCTCGCCCAGCTTCTTCAGGATCCGGGCGCCCACCAGGGCATGCGGGCCATCGAACTCGTGATCCGCTGCCTTGCCGAGGTCATGGAGGAAGCCGCAGCGTCTGGCCATCCTGGCGTCGAGACCCAGCTCACCGGCGATGACGGCCGCCACGCCGGCAACCTCCTTGCTGTGCAGCAGCAGGTTCTGTCCGTAGCTGGTGCGATAGTGAAGTCGTCCGATGTACGGGTGCAGCTTGGGATTGACGTTCTGCAGCCCCAGTTCCAGGCAGTTCTGTTCACCGATGTCGCGGATCCGCTCCTGCATCTCCGCATCGGTCTTCTGTACCACTTCCTCGATGCGACCGGGGTGTATGCGGCCGTCACGTATGAGCTGCTGCAGGGACTGGCAGGCCACTTCGCGCCGCACCGGGTCGAAGCCGGAGATGATCACCGCTTCCGGCGTGTCGTCGATGATCACGTCGACACCCGTGGCGAGTTCGAAGGCCCTGATGTTCCGGCCTTCACGACCGATGATGCGGCCTTTCATATCGTCGTTGGGGAGGTCGACCACCGAGACCGAGGTTTCAGCCACGTGTTCCGCGCTATAACGCTGTATGGCCTGGCTGAGGATCTTCTGGGATTCGCGCTTGGCCGAACGTTCCGCCTCTTCACGCACTTCCTGCACGCTCTTGGCGGCCGAGAGACGCGCCTGGGATATCATGCGATCCATGAGTTGCTGGCGGGCGTGCTCGGCGCTGAGGCCGGCGATGCTCTCCAGTTGAAGCACCTGTGCGGCCAGCTTCTCCTGGAGCTTCAACCGCATCTCATCCACTTCGCCGCTCTGCTGTTTCAGGTCGCTCTCACGCTGCTCCAGCTTGGCCTCCTTGTGGTCTACATAGGTGACCTTCTTGTTGAGACTGGAGTCGCGTTGATCCAGGTATTCAGTGCGCTTGGTCA
This sequence comes from uncultured Fibrobacteraceae bacterium, assembly GCA_964389015.1. Taxonomy (GTDB): domain Bacteria; phylum Krumholzibacteriota; class Krumholzibacteriia; order LZORAL124-64-63; family LZORAL124-64-63; genus JAHIYU01. The sequence continues at coordinate 18,205 of CAYMCR010000025.1, forward strand.
GTTCTCGCCGGGTGGCCTCGGTCTCAGCTTCGAATTTCTGTCGGGCACGGTAAGTCTCGTCCTTGGCCTCCAGTTCGGCACTCTTGCGGATGTTACCGGCCTCGCGTTCGGCATCGGTGATGAGGCGGTCGTGCTCGCGCTTGGTGTCACCGAAAATGCGGGTCACACGATGCTTGTTCCACGCCCAGCCGAGGAAAAAGAATGCGACGGCGATCAGACCCATCCTGGCCATCGTCGGCACCTGATCCATAATGTACTCCTTCCGGTATTTCGGAAGGAAAAAGAGGGAAACACAGATAAACCGGGGTAGGAAGCTAGCAAGATTCCCCACCGAGTCGTGTGGCCGGAAGCAATTGAACCTATTGCTTCAGGTTGAGTCCCCTGTTCCTTGCTTTGACCGTCCCTTTCGGGCTTGACCGCAGCGCAGAAACCCGAGGTCTCACAGTCGGAGTGTTGGCTCAAATGACTCGGCGCATCACGGGCTAAGCAGGGAATCCCGCTTTCCGTACGATCCTCAGAGCTGTTCCATCTCCTTGTCGAGGTAAGCGGCGATCTGACCTGTCCTCTCGTCTAGGAGATTCAAGGCTTGCTGGTGCTTCTGACGCTCCCGCAGCAGTTCGTCCGCCAAATTGACGGCCACGAGTATGGCCACTTTGCTGGTCGATGCGAGATCGGATTGAGCCGATATCTCCCGCATCTTTTCATCCACGAGGGCTGCGACTTTCTGGACGTACGCAGACTCCGCGTCGCCGCGCAAAGTATATTCCCGACCAAAGATGGTCACGTTAATGCTACTGGGATCGGACATTTGACTACTTCCTACAAATCCGGCCCCCGGGTCGATCCACCAGCCGCAGTTGTCATTTACCCAACTGCTATACGATGGAATCGAGCTTATCCAAAAGGCCTCCCACCTTCTCCTCGATTAACTTGCGCTTGTCTTCCATTTGGTCGACCTGCGCAACTTGGGTTCGGGTTTCGGCAAGTTCGCCTTCGGCCCGATCCACCCTGTCGCTGAGAACCGCGACTTGGCTCTCCAGCTTGTCGCGCTGAGCGGTCAGGGACTCATTCTCTGTCTTGAGTTCCTGTATCCGCTGCACCGCGGACAACACTTTTTCCTCCAACAGCCCAAAGCTGTCATCATGCATTATTAGAGGTACCTTCCGGTTAGAGGACTCCGTTCATCTTGCACCAGAAGGGCTGCGGCTCATCCACGCAACGTCACGCCCAGATCAGTCTGCATAGCGCCGATGATAGCGTCGATGGCTTTATCTACAGCCTTCCCTTTAAGATTACTCTTGGCCGACTGGAACTTCAAGCGAATTCCCAAGGCTGCGCTGCCGTCAGCGAGATTTCCGCCCTTGAAATGATCGAAGAGCGCTACACTCTCCAGCAAGGGACCACCCTTCCCCACAACGACTTGCCTAATCTGCTCGTAAGTCACGCCAGCCGGCGTAACCAACGATAAATCGCGTTTGACGGCCGGGTAACGGGAAAAGCTTATGTAATGCACCGGTTTGGGATTGAGTTCCAGGCGCCGCAGATCGATCTCTGCCAAAGCCACAGGCGTTTCGAGGTCGAATGCCCGCAAACAGCGACGGGCCACCGCGCCAGCGGAGCCCACCACGCGACCCGCCTCGTCTTCGACAGTCCATTGCTGACCGGGCTGAAGGTAAGGCTCGCTGCCGTCTGTGGCGAGCACGAGCCCGACGCGTAGCTGGTCGGCCAGGTCCTGCAAGGTGCCCTTTATCTCCAGAAGATCGGACGGTACGTCCCCGTACGCGGTGTCTGTCCGACCAACGACGGCCAGTTGCAACGTGCTCGTCTCACGCGGCAACAGGGTGTCGTCCGCGTGGCGGCCGCCGTGTTGGCCGCTTTCCGCTGCCAGGAAGGACTTGCCGAGCTGGAACAGGCGGAAAGGCGTCGCACGATCAGCATGGAGATTATGGCGTGCCGTCGCGAGCAGTGAAGGAGTCAGGGTGGATCTCAGGAGTGTCTCGCCGCCGTGCTGGGGATTATGGACCGACAGCAGCTCCCGACGGGGATCTGTTTCCGCGAGACCGAGACGATCCAGATCGCCGCGAGCCATGAAAGTGGAGGTGACTATCTCGCTGTAGCCGACCGCCGCCAGATACGCCCGCAATGAGGCCAGCACGCTGTCGACGCGGCGTCGTTGTACGCTCGCCCGACCGCGGAAATGCGAGGCGGATTCGATGTTGTCGTACCCGTAGATGCGCGCCACTTCCTCGATGAGATCGACTTCCTCGTGAATATCCCGCCGAAAGCTGGGCACCGTGACCACGAGCTTGCCGGTGGCGTCGACGCGATCCCGAACTTGTCCCACGGGTTGACACGGCAGGTCGAGCGCCTGGAGATACTCGACGGCCTCGGTGGTCGTGATGCGGGTTCCCAGCAAGCGATTGATCTGCTCGACGCGCAGGGTGACCGGCGCCTGTTCCCGGCGATCCGGATCCTGACGGTCTACGAAGCCGGCCTCGATGTGAGCGTCGGCGTGCTCTTGCAACAGCTGGAGCGCCCGGCGTGCGCCCTGCTCGACAGCCTCCCAGTCGGCTTCACGCTCGAACCGAAATGACGAGTCGCTGATGAGCTGGTGGCGCCGGGATGCGCGTCGAACAATGCCGGGATCGAAAAAGGCGCTTTCGAGCAGGACATCCCGCGTGTCTGCACCGACCTGGGAGCCCTCCCCGCCCATGACCCCCGCCAGGGCAACGGCCCCGGCGGCGTCCGCGATCACGAGATCATCCGTGCCCAGTTCACGCGGTTCACCATCCAGGGTCTTGAACGGTTCGGCGGCCGCGGCCCGACGCACGGACAAGCGGTTGCCGTGGAGTTTCTCCAGATCGAAGGCGTGGAGCGGTTGGCCTGTCTCGAAAAGCACGTAGTTGGTGATGTCGACGACGCAATTGATGGGCCGCGCCCCTACGGCCAGCAGACGGTTCTGCATCCAGCGGGGCGACTCGCCCAACTTGAGGTTCCGCGCGACGTGGGCGGTATAACGCGGGCAATCGGCGAAATCCTCGATCTCGACCGTGAAATCCAGCCTGTCACCACCCGACTTGGGGGGTGACCAGACCGGGGGCAACTGCAGCATGGCGCCGTTGATGGCCGCCACTTCGCGCGCAACACCCAGATGGCTCAACCAGTCCGGTCGGTTCGGCGTAACCTCGATCTCCAGTACGGTATCGCGGTAGCCGTACAGTTCGTCGGCGGGAGTGCCGGGGACCGGGCCGTCCGTCAGCTCCATGATGCCATCGCTTTCCTCGCTCAGGCAGAGCTCGGCTGCAGAGCAGATCATGCCGTGGGATTCGATCCCGCGGATCTTGCTCTTCTTCAGCTTCGTGCCGTTGGGCAGGACAGCGCCCGTGCGCGCGAAGAGGACGGTCAAACCCGCGCGCACGTTCGGCGCGCCACATACCACCTGATGGACGTCCGTGCCGTCGTCGACCGTACAGAGGCTCAGCTTATCGGCGTTGGGATGCTTTTCGCGTGTCACGACGAAGGCGACCACGACACCCGGATAGGCCAGCACGAATTCCTCGATGGCCTCCACGTTCAAGCCGTTGGTCGTCAAGCACTCGGCGAGCTTGTCGGCAGAGCCTTCCCACGACACGAAATCCTGGAGCCAGTTCAGACTGATCTTCAACTCACACCCCTGAACTGATGGAGGAAACGCAGATCATTCTCGTAGAGGAGCCTGATGTCGTTGATGCCGTAGCGCAACATGGCGATGCGGTCGATGCCGAGGCCGAAGGCGAAGCCCGTATAGGCGTCCCGGTCGTAACCGGCCGCGACGAAAACGTTGGGATGGACCATGCCGGCGCCCATGATCTCGATCCAGCCCGTCTTGCCGCACACGTTGCAGCCGTCTCCCCCGCAGGCGAAACAACGCATATCCACCTCGACCGACGGTTCGGTGAACGGGAAGTAATGGGGACGGAAGCGAATCGTGGTCGCGGGTCCGTAGAGCGTGCGGATGAACTGGGTCACGGTGGTCTTGAGATCGGCCAGGCTCACATTCTCGTCGACGTAGAGACCCTCGATCTGGAAGAACTCCGCGGCGTGGGAAGCATCGACCGCCTCGTTCCGATAGACACGGCCGGGCACCACCACCGCCAGGGGCGGCTCCCGCTGCTCCATGGTCCGCACCTGCACCGGCGAGGTCTGCGTGCGCAGGAGCATCTTCTCGTTGATGTAGAAGGTATCCTGGATGTCGCGCGCCGGATGATCATCCGGAAAATTCAGGGCGGTAAAGTTGTACCAGTCGAGTTCCACGTCCGGCCCTTCGGCCACCGTGAAACCCATGCCGTGGAAGATGTCGCAGATCTCCTCGATGATCGTCGACAAGGGATGGCGGGAACCGGCGGGCGCTGGCGGCAGTCCCGGCAAGCTGAGATCGACACCGACATCGGCACCGGCGTCGGCTTCCGCCACGAGGGCTGCCAGACTCGTATCCAGCAGTCCCTCGAGCTCCTGTCGGAGAGCATTGAGTGCCGCACCGGCGGCGGGTCGCTGCTCCGCCGGCAGATCCTTGAGTCCCCGCAACTGCAAGGTGAGCGCACCCTTCCGACCGAAGAGCGCCACCTTGGCCTTTTCGGCTTCCGCCACCGAGGAAATGCCCTCGATGAGGGCGTGTCCGTCGGCACGCAGCCGTGCCAGCATCTCCTGCATCGATCGGGCCTCCTGCCTCGGCAAAGTCTGTGACTATCAGTGGCTGTGAGCAGGCTGTCGGCGACCGCCTGCTACAGGGCGTCGCGCGCAACAGCGGCCAGCTTGGCGAAGCTGTTCATGTCACGAACGGCGAGATCGGCGAGCTGCTTGCGGTCGATCTCGATATTGGCCTTCTTCAAGCCGTTGATGAGATGGCTGTAGCTAAGGCCCTGGATACGGGCCGCCGCGTTGATGCGGACGATCCAGAGTCTGCGGAAATCGCGCTTGCGACGCTTACGATCCTTGTATTCCTGCGCAAGTGCGCGCTCGACCTGTTCGCGGGCCATGCGGAACTGCGAACCGCGGCCGGCCACGTAGCCCCGGGCCTGCTTCATCACCTTGTTGCGCTTCTGCCGCGCGGCTGGATTGTTTGTTGCTCTCGGCATCGTTCTGCCTCCTGTTCTATGAGCTCGGTTTGTGGTTCCTAGTTGCCTGCCAGCATCTTGCAGACCCGAGCCATGTCTGCGGAGTCGAGCATGGTTGCCTTGCGCAGATTGCGCTTGCGCTTGGGGCTCTTGGCAGTGAACAGGTGGCCATGGTATGCGTGGTTGCGTTTCACGCGGCCCGAGCCGGTACGCTTGAAGCGCTTGGCGGCCGCGCGATTCGTCTTCATCTTCGGACCCTTCATCTTGTGCACCTTTCGGACGGCGAGACGGGTATCCCCGGTCGCCATGGACCGGCTGCAACCCGGGACGGTCTCGCTTCGTTCTATTCTTGCTTGAGCGGCATCAGCACCAGGGAAACCATTCGGCCTTCCTTGCTGGGCCGGCCCTCTGGCTTGCCGAATTCAGCTACTTCCTCCACGAGCTCCTTCAGGAACTCGATACCCAGTTCTATATGCGACAGCTCCCGCCCCCGGTACTGCATAATGACCTTTACCTTGTGCCCCTTCTGCAAGAAGGAGACGATGTGATCCTTCTTGAAGTTGTAGTCGTGCTCATCGGTCTTGGGGCGAAACTTGATCGTCTTGACCTTGATGGTGTGCGAGGCCTGTCGGGCACGGCGAGCCTTCTTGCTCTGCTCGTACTTGAACTTGCCGTAATCCATGATGCGACACACCGGCGGTCTGGCCGTGGGCGCCACTTCCACCAGATCGAGACCGCGCTCCGCAGCGAGCGCTTGGGCATCGCGGGTCTCCATCACCCCCAGCTGCTCGCCTTCTTCATCCACGACGAGAACGCGGGGGATGCGAATCATGCGATTGACCCGGAGCGTTTTCTCCTCTCTGATCTCACGTACCTCCTGAAGGTGTGCGCCGACGCCTCGCCAAGAAAAAAGCGGACACAACGGTCCGCTCGTATCTCTGACGCGAACCGTTCCTTCCCGGCAAGGGCCGATAACGGTGGGAGGCAGTGCCTCCACTTGACTGAAATGTTCCGACTCGGCCGTTCCGACCGGACTCCAAGTTACTGCTTGCGAGTGATTTCGTCAAGCATGAGCTCGCCGATGCCCTCGATGGACTGCTCGCCCAGGTCACCACCGTGACGGACGCGCACGGCCACGCTGCCCGCCGTGGCCTCCTTCTGCCCCACCACGAGCATGTACGGCACGCGCATGGTCTCCGCCTCGCGGATCTTGTAGCCGATCTTCTCGTCGCGCACGTCCGCGTGAGCCCGTAACCCCTTCGCGAAAAGCGCCTGGGCCACGTCCTGGGCGTAGCCGTGATGGTCACGGCTCACCGACAAGACGCGGCAATGCTCGGGGGCCAGCCAAAGCGGGAAATCGCCGGCGTAGTGCTCGGTGAGAATACCGATAAAGCGTTCCAGCGAGCCCATGATGGCACGATGGACCATGTAGACGTACTTCTCCTGGCCGTCCTGATCGACGAAGGTGACGTCGAAGCGACGCGGCAGGTTGAAGTCGAACTGCACGGTCGTGGCCTGCCACTTGCGGCCGATGGCGTCGATGAGCTTGATGTCGATCTTGGGACCGTAGAAAACGGCCTCCCCTTCCTCGCGCGTATAAGCCAGGTCATGCTTGGCCAGGGCATTGACGAGGGACTTCTCCGCCATCTCCCATTCATCGTCGGTGCCCGCGTACTTGTCCTTGTTCTGCGAGTCCCTGACGGAGAGTTCGACCTTGAACTCGTCGAAGCCGAAGGTGCCCAGGATCTCCTTGGTCAGATCCAACACACCGCAGACCTCGTCCTCCAGCTGGGCAGGCGTACAGAAGATGTGCGCGTCGTCCTGGGTGAAACCGCGCACCCTCATCAAGCCGTGCAGGGTGCCACGCAACTCCGCGCGGTAGACCGTGCCGAGTTCCGCGTAGCGTACCGGCAACGTGCGGTAACTCCTCTTGTGCCGCTTGTAGATCAGGATGTGACCGGGACAGTTCATGGGTTTCACGACGTAGGGACGGTCGTCCTGCTCGAAGACGTACATGTTCTCCCGGTAGAACTTCATGTGCCCGGACGTGTCCCATAGCTCAGCCTGTGAGATATGGGGTGTGGTCACCGTGACGTAGCTGTCGCGCCGGTGCAGGGCCTTCCAGAAGCCGATGATCTCCTCGCGCAGCACGTCACCGCGGGGATACCAGAACGAGAGGCCGGGACCCGCCTCTTCCATGCCGCCGAAGAGATCCAGTTCGCGCCCCAGCTTGCGGTGGTCGCGCCGGCGTGCCTCCTCCAGCATGGCGAGATGCGCGTCGAGGTCCTTCTTCTTGAAGAACGCGGTGCCGTAGATCCGTTGCAGCTGCCGGTTCTCGCTGTCCCCGCGCCAGTAGGCGCCCGCCACTTTCAGCAGCTTGAACGCCTTGAGATCCGCCGTGCCCGGCATGTGGGGTCCCTCGCAGAGATCCGTGAAATCACCCATGACGTAGGCGGATAAATCCACCTCGCCCAGACTCTCGATCTGCTCGAGCTTGTAGGGTTGAGCGGCGAAGATCTCACGTCCCTGCGCGGCGGTCACGGTGTTGCGAATGATGGGCACCTTACGCGCGGCCAGCTCGCGCATCTTGTCCTCGATCGCCGACAGGTTCTCCTCCGTGAAGGGTTCCTCTCGATCGAAGTCGTAGTAGAAACCGTGCTCGACCGCGGGCCCGAACGCGAACTTCGTATCCGGGTAGAGCTCCTGGACGGCCCAGGCGAGTAGATGCGCCGCGGAATGGCGCAGTGTCTCCAGCCCCTCTGGGGAACCGCGCGTGATGACCTGCAGGCTGCCCGCTCCAGGCACGACATCGTCGAGCGTGTAGTGCACGTCATCGTGGGTCACGGCCAGGGAATTGCGCAACAGGCCGGCACCGACCTCACCGACGGCGTCCCTGAAGGAGGCGCCCGCGGCGACCGCAACGGTGTTGCCGTCCGGCAGGGTCAACTGCATCTGAGCCATGGTGACTCGCTCCTCTCGACGGCCGGGAGTCTACGTCTTAAAAAGATGAGGTGAATCCCCTGGACCCACCCCATACTTCAATCTCGTTGGTGGGAGATACTGGACTTGAACCAGTGACCCCCTGCGTGTCGAGCAGGTACTCTAGCCAGCTGAGCTAATCTCCCACGAGGTAGACAGAAAACTATTCCCGGCACGACGGGATGTCAACCCCGGGGTCGTCAATTCAGGTAATCCAGCAGACGCCCGCCGGACACGGTCTGGCGGATCTTGCCCAGGGCCTGGTTGCGGATCTGGCGCACCCGTTCGCGGCTCAGATCGATATCCTGACCGATGGTCTCCAGCGAGGCCGGCTCATCGTCGCCGAGGCCGTAGTATCGTATGATGATGCTGCGCTCGCGTGGTGTCAGTTTCTCCAGGGCCTGGCGCATCTCCATCAGCATCTCCCCGGTCAGGAGATATTCCTCCGGTGTCAGCTCGTCAGGATCGGTCAAGGTCTCGGCCAGGCAGATACTCTCGTCGTCGAAGACACTCTCGTCGAGACTGGCCAGGGCACGGCTCGCGTTGCGGATCTGGTTCATCTTGCGCAAGGTGAGCCCCAGCTCCTGCGCCACCTCTTCCTCGGTCGCCTTGCGGTGATACAACTGTTCGATACGGCGCGAAGCCTTCTTCATCCGCTGGGCCTGCTGGGTGCGGTTGATGGGCAGGCGCACCGTATTCGTCTGCTCGGCGATGGCCTTCTGGATGGCCTGCCGGATCCACCACACGGCATAGGAAATGAACCGGAAATCACGGCGTTCGTCGAAGCGCTTGCCGGCTGTGATCAGGCCGATGTTGCCCTCCGCGATCAGATCCATGTAGCTCAAACCCTGATTGAGGAACTTCTTGGCGACGCTGACCACGAAGCGCAGATTGGCATTCACGAGATGATCCAGCGCATCCTTGTCGCCGCTGCGAATGCGGCGTGCCAGTTCGAATTCCTCTTCCTTGGTCAAGAGCATGTATTTGCCGATCGTCTGCAGATAATGCTGTAGACTCGCATCCTCGCGACGATCGCTGCTCAGTTCTATTTCGTACACGGGGCCTCCTGGAACTCCACTTCCCGACTTACATAATCATGTGTGTCGTGTAATCCCTTGTTATTACAAGGTAGACAGCGACTAATCAACGCAGATAGGATGGGCCGTGTTCCCTCATTTCTCACGCGACCTACAACTTATATTCATATTCATTATCACTGGGATCATATAATTTAGACCCTGCTCTGTCAAATCATTAATCTACCAATATGCTCGCTTTTCAGGGCAAACAGGCCGAACCGTCTAAAACCTGGTTCGGCCTGCTGTTACACCAGACACACCAGCGGTGTCAGTCGTCCACCACCTCGTATTCAGCATCGACGGTATCCGATTGACCCGCAGCATCGCCGGCAGCCTCTCCGCCCGCGGTCTCCCCGCCGGCTGCCGCCTGTTCGGCGGACGCCTTCTCATACGCCTTGCTGGCAAGCTTCTGCATGGACTGCATCAGCGAGTCGGTCGCCGTCTTGATGATGGCTGCGTCCTCTGCCTTGAGCGTCTCTTCGACGGCCTTGATCTTGGACTCCACCTCAGATTTGAGCTCCTCGTCGATGTCATCCTTCAAATCCTCGAGGCTCTTGCGAACCTGGTGCACGGCGCTGTCCGCAGAATTGCGGGCGTCGATCAGCTCGCGCTTCTTCTGGTCCTCATCCGCGTGGATCTCGGCGTCACCCACCATGCGCTCGACCTCCTGGTCGCTCAGGCCGCTGGACGCCTGGATCTTGATGGACTGCTCCTTGCCCGTGGCCTTGTCCACTGCACTCACCGAGAGGATGCCGTTGGCATCGATGTCGAAACTGACCTCGATCTGCGGGATACCCCGCGGCGACGTCGGAATACCGGTGAGCTGGAAACGGCCGATGGTCTTGTTGTCCAGGGCCATCTCCCGCTCACCCTGCAAGACGACGATCTCCACGGTATCCTGGTTGTCGGCAGCCGTGGAGAAGATCTGGCTCTTCTTGGTGGGGATCGTGGTGTTGCGCTCGATCAGGGCCGTACGCACGCCGCCCAGGGTCTCGATGCCCAGGGTCAGGGGCGTGACGTCGAGCAGGACTACGCCCACGTCGTCCCCGGCCAGCACACCACCCTGGATTGCGGCACCCATGGCCACGACCTCGTCGGGATTGACGGACTTGTTCGGCTCCTTGCCGAAGATCTCCTGTACCTTCTTCTCCACCGCCGGCATACGGATGGAACCACCCACGAGAATGACCTCGTCGATGTCGTCCGGCGAGAGCCCGGCGTCCTTCAGACAGGCTCGGCAGGGTGCGACCGTGCGCTCCACGAGAGCCTCGACGAGCGTCTCGAACTTGGCGCGGGTCAGGGTCAGGGTCAGGTGCTTCGGGCCGGCCTGATCGGCGGTGATGAAGGGCAGGTTGATCTCGGTCTGTCCGGAGGTGCTGAGCTCGCACTTGGCGCGCTCGGAGGCTTCCTTGAGGCGCTGCAGAGCCATGGGATCCTTGCTCAGATCGATGCCTTCATCCTTCAGGAACGTATCCACCAGATAGTCCACGACCACCTGGTCGAAATCGTCGCCGCCGAGATGGGTGTCGCCGTTGGTGGCCAGCACCGAGAAGACATCGTCCCCGATCTCCAGGATGGAGATGTCGAAGGTGCCGCCGCCGAGGTCGAAGACGGCGATGGTCTCTTCCTTCTTCTTGTCGATGCCGTAAGCCAGAGCCGCCGCGGTGGGCTCGTTGATGATACGCTTGACTTCGAGCCCGGCGATCTTGCCGGCGTCCTTGGTCGCCTGCCGCTGGCTGTCGTTGAAATAGGCGGGCACGGTGATGACGGCTTCGGTGACGGTCTCGCCCAGATACTCCTCGGCCGTCTGCTTCAACGCCTGCAGGATGATGGCCGAGATCTCAGGCGGTGCGAACTCGCCGGCCACGGTCTTGACGCGCGCATCGCCGTTGGGACCGGCGACGACGGTGTAGGACACCTCGTGGATCTCGTTGGCAACTTCGCCGTGCTTGCGCCCCATGAAGCGCTTTATCGAGTAGACGGTGTTCTCTGGGTTCGTCACGGCCTGCCGCTTGGCCAACAGGCCAACCAGGCGCTCGTCGTTCTTGTTCCAGGCGACGACCGACGGCGTCGTGCGGTTACCCTCTTTATTCTGAATGACCTTGGCCTCGTCGCCTTCCATCACGCTGACGACGCTGTTGGTGGTTCCGAGGTCGATGCCGATGATCTTGCCCATTTTCGATCTCCCTTTTCTCATTGCCGCGGGCTGATAGTTTGAACTCTGAAATCCATATACAAGCCCCGTGCCAAGTCAGGGCACTAGAGACTGATTGGTATCTCTATGATATACATAGAGATACAGTAACGCAGACTAAGGACAATTTGTCTCGCAACCGGGGAGCTGCCAGGTAACAGCCATTTTGTCACCTATCTGTCAGTTATCAGGGTTCACGGGGTCGTGTTCTGACAAACCCTGGCAGTAGGCTGACAGGACCAACACATCCAACAGTTTGGCATAGAGGGGGAATAAGCGGGGTACGTGCATACCGTCGGTGGGCCAGGTGCGGGCAATGGTTTCGAGTAGAGCACGCAAGGGGCTCAAGGCCAGAGACCGGGCGATCCTCACGTGCCAGGGAGCACGCCCACCGCCGGGCGTGTCCATCACCAGGTCCAACATCATTTCCGGTAGACGAGACGGGTGCAGCTCCGCGAGCAACTGCAACGGCCCGTGTCCACATTCCCGTTTCTTGGCAAGCCAGGCCTCGAGCCTGTGATGATGGATATGCTCGGGGGTCGGCTCGCGTAGCGGCAGGAAACGGAGGCCCCGCTCGTCCTCCAGACGGAATCCCAGTTCCATGTCCTCGAAACCGTAGGCCGAGAATCTCTCGTCGAACCCGCCTACGGAGACGAAGTCCGCACGGGGGACCGAGGTGTTCTGCGTGACCAGATACCGTGCGGGCACGACATCGCCGTCCACCTTGGCGGCGCCGCGCGAGTCGATGTAGTGGAAATGCGGCCCATCGATGACTTCGGCCGCGGTCCGGACCCTGCCGATGGCGCCGCAGCCGGGATGGGCGGCAAGCAAAGCGACGTGGGCGGCCAGCAAGGTGGGCGGGGCGACGATATCGTCGTCCAGGAAGAGGATCCACTCCCCCGCCGCCGCTTTCCCGCCCAGGTTGCGGGCAGCGGCCCGGCCCAGATTGCGCCCCGGCGAGACGACGCGTAACCGGCCGGCCCAGCTCGTCGCTGTGTCTTCGAGCCAGTCGGCGGTGCCGTCGCTGGAACCATCGTCGACGACCAGCAACTCCCACGCCGCGGCGGGCAGGGTCTGCGCCGCCAAGGCCGCGAGCGAGCGTTGCAACTGGGACAGCTTGTCGTGGGTCGGCATGACCACGCTGAGCTGCACACTCATGGTTGCTTCCCCCGCGCCAGCAGTTCCGGCAAAACGACGGACTCGGGCCATGCCCCACCCTCGCCGACCAAGCACCGAAAGATATCATCTACGTGCTGCATGTTCTGGTCGAAGCCCGCCTCCGACCGGGCGGTCTTCAGGGCCGCCTCACCGCATGTCCGGCGCAGGTCCACATCCGCCGCGAACCGGAGCATCGCACGGGCGAGACCGTCGGCGTCGCGCGGTTCGACCACCAGGCCGGAAACGCCGTCGCGGATCCACTCCACCGACGAGGGCAAGCTGGAGATCACTATGGCGCCGCCGCAAGCCATCGCCTCCAGCAGACTGACCGCCGTGGCGTCGACCGACGGTACAGAGATGAAGACATCGGCCGCGTTGAGGGCCGTGGCGAACTCGTCGTGCGGAATGCGGCCCAGGAACTTGGCCACGCTGGCAATGCCGGCCTGCTCCGCCGCGGCCCAGAAGGGCGCGGGATCACCTTCGTAGCCGGAGAAGAGAAAACGGGCCCGGGGCTCCTGCAACATCACCTGGGCCGCAGCCTCGATCACCACGTCGATGTTGTAATATGGCTGGGTGAAGGAACGCGGTGAGAAGTAGAGCAGATGATCGTCCGTGATGCCCTGCGCCCGCCGCCAGGCCCCGGCTGAACGGGGGCAAAAACGCTCGAAGTCCACTCCCCACAGGACCCGAAACGCCCTCTCGGCCCGCGCCCCCATGGCGGCGGCGGCGGCGAGGATGTCCGTGGAATCACCGGTCAACGCGTCGCAGGAGCGTAGCGCGCGCTCGGCAAGCCAGCGCTTCAGCGCATTTTCGTGGGGTGTCAGGTAGACGTCGTCGCCCCATACGGTGAGAACGTTGGGATGGAAGCCGCTGAAATGTCCCCAGTAGCCATAGCCAGTCAGGAAATGCGTGTTGAGCAGATCGGGGCCGATCTCACGCAACAACGACCTGACACGCCGCAGGGAGAAGGCGTAGCGCAAGGGCTTGGGGCCACCGCCGGCGCGGATGTCGTGCACCGTGACACCAGGGATCTCGCCCGGTTGCACGGTCAGCAGATGGCATTCGTTCCCCCGCTCGGCGAACCAGAGGATCCAGCGTTCGGTGTGTATGTGCCGGCCGATGGAAAGGAAAGCAAGGCGCATCGGATCCGTCTCCCGCGCGCTGGGGTGCGGCCCTGGCCTACAACAAGTGGTCAGGGCCCGAACTGGTGCCGAGGGCCGGACTCGAACCGGCATGGAGCAACGCTCCGAGGGATTTTAAGTCCCTTGCGTCTACCAATTTCGCCACCTCGGCGGCGCTTGAATCATGGCGCAGTCGACAACACGTGTCAACGACCGCCCGTATGTTGTCGGCTTCGCACGGTCGGATCTGAAAGAAAAACACCGGCCGTGGCCGGTGTGGGGACTGGAGGCGGCACCCGGACTCGAACCGGGGAATAACGGTTTTGCAGACCGTCGCCTTACCACTTGGCTATGCCGCCTCCTCATCCGCAACACCATAGGATGAGCTGTGCAACGTTGCATGTCAAGGTACAGCGTTCATCACGCCTTCAGTGAAGGAACGGCATCGTCAGCAAAGCCTGGAGTCGACAAGTTGTTGATTGACAGCTCAAATCTTGTGTACTATTTTCGAATACATGAAAATACGGAATAAAGAAATATTCGAGATCCACGCCTCCTATTGCCGGATTCTGGCCAGCCCGATCCGTTTGGCCATCCTGGCCTGTCTCGACCGGCGCGAACTCAGCGTCAGCGAACTGGCCGAAAGCCTGGATGTTCCCATCTCGACGATCAGTCGGCATCTCAGCGCTCTGAAGAGCAGGCATCTGGTCTTATCGCGCCAAGAAGGGACAAAGGTCTTCTACAGTCCCGCCGACCCCAGAATCGTCGAAGCCTGCACACTCATCAGGACTATTCTCATCGACGGCATGAAAAAGCGGGGCGAGGTCGCCGCGGAACTCAATGTCGAGGAATTGATCCAGGATGACTAATGCGGCGTGTCGCCGCCACAGACTCCCGCCAGCTCTCGGAAATTACCCACCATCTTCCTCTGACCTGAAAGGCAACTGATGGACAGAAGAGGCTTCTTCCTAAATTGAGCGATTTTCCCAGTTGAAAGACTCCACCTGCTGGTGTAAGGTAT
>CAYMCR010000026.1:0-31682 GCA_964389015.1 uncultured Fibrobacteraceae bacterium
AGGCCGCGGAGTCAACTATTATACGTCAGCGTATATAGGGATCTAGGTACTTAGTATGCAGTGAATGATGAATGCGTTTCGCGGCCCCAGGCCGCGTCCGACTGGATTCGATCTATGAGGGAGCCCATATAATGTCCTGGCGCAAGAAATCGCTTATCATCGTCGTCTATGTGTTGTTGACGTCTTCGCCCTGCGCGGCGGAGCCGTTTGAGAAGACCTGGGGCGTCGGCTACGACAAGCACTATTCGTACATGGGTGGTCTGACAGTGCGCCGCTGGCTCGGCCAGAGCTGGGAGCTGGGGCTTTCGGCTGCCCCCGAGGATTCTCGGAGCGAGACACGCACCTTGTACTGGGGGGATGGGATCTCGCAGGACGAGGCGATAGAGGATATTCCGGAAGACGACACGAAGGAATCCGGCTGGGTGCGCATGCTGTTAGGGCGTAGCCTGCTTCGGCATGATGATCTCGACATGATGCTGGATCTCGGGCTGAAATACTGGTGGTCGGACGCCCAGCGATACTATTTGAACTACTACGAACATGATGAAATGACACGGATCGACATCAACGAAGAATTCGAGGACCGCTGGACCCTCTCCTTGGAATTGCGCCCCAGCTACGAAATAGCCGCCAGGATGACCTTAGAGACGCGATTCGGACTGAAGTACGAATCGCGACACAAGCGCGTGGACGGACTCGAAAGAAGGATCGACGCCATGGGCGTCGAAGAGGAGCGCCATCTCAGTACAACGGAGAAACAGTCATTCAACTCCTACGGCTGGTCGGGATTGAGCAGCCTGAGCTTCATCTTCTGGTTCTGATCATGAAAAGGTCCCGTGGCATGATTTGCCGATCCTTCGGCTTGATTTTGCTGGCCATCGCGTTGGCCAGTCCACCGGTCCGCGCTGCCGACGATGTGCTTAGCTGGGGCGTCGGCTACGACGGAGGCATTATGTCGTTCTTCAAGCCGGGTGCTTGGGACGACCCCTTGGTCGTTCCGTCGTTTTACTACGGCATGACGCTCCGGCTTCTGAGTAGATCGGGATGGGAAGTCGTGTTGGCGGGGAACCCGTACTGGTACCACTCCGACCATCTGGAAAACGAGGATGACGGTCTGATCGTCGGGGAATGGAACACTGCGGATGCGGTGCGCTCGGGGTGGGTGCGTCTGACCGCCGGACGCCGTCTCTTGCCGGGGCGTCGGGTCGATTGTGCCGTGGATCTGGGAGCTGCCTATCGTTGGTCGAGGCGGGATTCACGAGGGGAGTCTGTCTGGTACGACGGTTCACCGGCGACATTCGATAAGCATTCCAGCGTCGACACCTGGAGCGTGTTCGCGGGCTTGCGGCCGGTTCTCGAGATGACGAACAGATTATCGCTGGAATTCGGCTTCTGGATGGCATGGATCAGGGAACACACACGGTATATTTCGCAGGTCGATGATGCTGTCTCACAGGTCGTATACGACGGCTATTCGAGGGAGCGCACCAACTCCGGCTGGAGCAGAAGCCCGTCGTTGTCGGCCTGGCGCATCAGCGCCGTCCTCTGGTTCTAATCCCCCGCCTCGATCCGCAACATACTGTCCCCGGCGTTCACCGACTGCCCGGCGGTCACCAGCACTTCGGCGACCGTGCCGCTCACGGGCGCGGCGATCTCGTTCTGCATCTTCATGGCCTCGACCACCAGCAGGGTGTCCCCCTTGGTGACGGTCTGCCCCTCGGCCACGTGGATCTCGACCACCAGGCCGGGTATCTCCGCGTTCACGACGCCGTCTCCGCCCGCGGCGGTCTCAGCTTCCAGGGCCATGGCGCGCAACTCGTCCATCACGGTCAGGTCCACCGCCCGGCCGTCGACGCTGGCCGCCACGGCGCCGGGGGCCTCGCCGGAGGTGAGGTCCACCAGGTGCATGCGCCCGTCGATGCGCAGCGACAGGGCACCGCCGCCGTGCAGCAGCTCGGCATCGATCTCGCGCAGGTCACCATCGTCGATCTGCACGGCCACGCGGCCGTCCTCGTGGGCCAGGGTGGCGGTGTACTGCGCCTCGCCGATGTTCAGGATGTACTTCTTCTTCATCCACATGGGCTGCTCCTACTTGTTGCCGGTCATGCGCCGCAGGGCGTCCAGACGCCAGTTGCCGCGGGTCGGCGCGCCGCCGCCGTTGGTGATGGGGGCAGCGCGGCGGTTTTCCTCGTAGACGGCGGCCGCCGCGACCAGGGCCTCGGTCTGTTCTCCACTCAAGGGCGCGCGGTAGGACTCCGGGTCGAAACGCTCGCCGACGAGATCAGTGGTGTAGCTGCCGTCGATGAATTCAGGTTGCTCGAGCGCCCAGCCATGGAAGGGCAGGTTGTGTCCCGGACCGTGCAGGATGAAGGTGCGCAGTGCGCGGCGGCCGCGGGCGATGGCCTGGGCGCGGTCCTCGCCCCAGACCACGAGCTTGGCCAGCAGCGGATCGTAATGGATGGGCACGTCGAAGCCCTGGTAGATGCCGGTGTCCAGCCTGACGCCCGGGCCCGACGGGGGGTTGTAGGTAGTGACCCGGCCGATGCTGGGCGCGAAGTTGCGACCGGGATCTTCCGCGTAGACGCGGAACTCGATGGCCCAGCCGCGTTGCGAGAGCTCCTGTTGCGTGTAGGGGATGACGCCGTCTTGGGCGATGCACAGTTGGGCGCGGACCAGGTCCGTGCCGGTCACCATTTCCGTGATCGGATGCTCCACCTGCAGCCGCGTGTTCATCTCCAGGAAGAAGAACTCGCCCTGGTCCGACAGGATGAATTCGACGGTGCCCGCGCCCAGGTAGTTCACCGACTCGGCCGTGCGGACCGCAGCGGCGCAGATCCGTTCCCGCAGTTCGGGCGTCAGGCTCGGCGACGGCGATTCCTCGATCACCTTCTGGTGGCGGCGCTGGACGGAACATTCCCGTTCGAAGACGTGGATGGCGTGGCCTTTCCCGTCGCCGAGCACCTGCACCTCGATGTGCTTGGGATTCTGGACGTAGCGTTCGATGAATACCGCGTCGTCGCCGAAGGCGGATTTGGCCTCGCCCATGGTCTGACGCAGGGCGGAGGCTATTTCGGCCTCGTCGTGCACGACCCGCATGCCCTTGCCACCGCCGCCGGCCGCAGCCTTGAGCAGGACGGGATAGCCGATCTCCGCGGCGGCCCGGGCGGCCTCGTCCGGATCCCTGACCGCATCCTCGGTACCGGGGATCACGGGCACGCCGCTGTCCATCATCTTGCGGCGCGCCGCGAGCTTGTCACCCATGAGTTCGATGGCGTCGCCGGTGGGGCCGATGAAAACGAGGCCGGCGTCGGCGCAGGCCCGCGAGAAGGCGGCGTTCTCGCTCAGGAAACCGTAGCCCGGATGGATGGCGTCGGCGCCGCAGGCCCGGGCGGTCTCGATGATCCGTTCGCCGACGAGGTAGCTCTCGGCCGCCGGGGCGGGCCCGATGGGATAGGCCTCGTCGGCCAGCATGACGTGCAGGGCGGTGCGGTCCGGTTCGCTGTAGACGGCGACGGTCGTGATGCCCAACTCACGCAGGCCGATCATGACGCGCACCGCGATCTCGCCGCGATTGGCCACCAGGACCTTGTTGATCGTCTTGCTCATGTCGCGGACTTCCTCAGAGGGGGATGTTGCCGTGCTTCTTGGCCGGCAGCTCCTGCTTCTTGTTGCGCAGGTTGTACAGGGCCTTGATCAGCAGGCGACGGGTGTGTGCCGGCTCGATCACGTCGTCTAGATATCCCAGCCCCGCGGCGATGTAGGGATTGGCGAAGCGGGCCGTGAAGTCGTTGACCAGCTCCTGGCGCAGGCTGTCGGGATCGTCGGCCCGGCCCAGCTCCTCGCGGTGCAGGATATTGACGGCGCCCTCGGGGCCCATGACCGCCAGTTCGGCGCTGGGCCAGGCGACGTTCCAGTCGCCGCGGATATGCTTGCTGCTCATGACGTCGTAGGCGCCGCCGTAGGCCTTGCGCGTGATCACGGTGAGCTTGGGCACCGTCGCCTCGCAATAGGCGTAGAGCAGCTTGGCGCCGTGTTTGATGATGCCGCCGAATTCCTGGCCGGTCCCGGGCAGGAATCCCGGCACGTCCTCGAAGGTGACCAGCGGCACGTTGAAGCAGTCGCAGGTGCGGATGAAGCGGGCCGCCTTCTGCGAGGAGTCGATGTCGAGTACGCCGGCGTTGACCTTGGGCTGGTTGGCGATCACGCCCACGGGCATGCCGTCCAGCCGCGCGAAGCCACAGATGATGTTCATGGCGTAGCGGGGCTGGATCTCCAGGAACTCGCCCTCGTCCACCACGAGCCCGATGATGTCGTGCATGTCGTAGGGCTTGCGCGGGTCGTCGGGCACGATGCCGTTGAGTTTCTCCTCGATGCGGTCCGGGGCGTCCTTGGTCGGCCGCACGGGCGCTTCCTCGAGATTGTTCTGGGGCAGGTAGCCGAGCAGGCGGCGGGTGAGCAACAGACAGTCCTGGTCGCTGGCGGCCATCAGGTGCGCGACGCCACTCTTGGTCGAGTGGGTGTCGGCGCCGCCGAGCTCCTCGAAGGTCACGTCCTCGTTGGTGACCATCTTGATGACGTTGGGGCCGGTCACGAACATGTAGCTGGTCTGGTCCACCATCAGGGTGAAGTCGGTGATGGCCGGCGAGTAGACCGCGCCGCCGGCGCAGGGCCCGAGGATGGCCGAGATCTGGGGCACCACGCCCGAGGCCATGGTGTTGCGCCAGAAGATCTCCGCGTAACCGGCGAGGGATTTGACGCCCTCCTGGATGCGCGCGCCGCCGCTGTCGTTCAGGCCGATCACGGGACATCCGTTCTCCAGCGCCTGGTCCATCAGACGGCAGATCTTTTCGGCGTTGGTCTCGCTCATGCTGCCGCCGAAGACGGTGAAGTCCTGGGCGAAGACGTAGACCTGACGGCCGTCGATGCGGCCGACGCCGGTGACGATGCCGTCCCCGATCGGCTTCTCGCTCGCGATGGACGGCTCGCGATGGGTGACGAAGACGCCGGTCTCGAGAAAGGAGCCCTCGTCGAGCAGGAGGTGGATGCGTTCGCGGGCGGTCAGACGCCCCTTCTTGTGGATGCGGTCGATGCGGTCCTGCCCGCCGCCGAGGTGTGCCTGGTGGCGCAGCTCGTTCAGGCGGTTGAGCTTGTCCTCGAAGGTCTCGGACATGGCTGGCCTCTTCGCTGGTTTGGGGATCGGTCCGGAACAGCGAGTTAGCTTAACGCAGCGGCGTCCCGACGGTCAACCTGCGAAGCGCCCAACCCACGGCGGGAATGCGGACGTGGCGGCTTCCTGTGGTCTCCCCCAGGGTTCTCGAACACACATATCAGCGAAACCTCATTACTGAGCAAAAACAGGCGTAAATGGTGCTTACAAGAGGGTGAGGCCTGAGAATACGTCGTTTCCAGGGACGGAAGCGTCTGCTACCATGCGGGAACCCCGGCGTCATGCGGAATCATGAGATCAACCAAGGAGTCCTGATGGTCTACGAGACCCTCTTGCTGGATATCGAGGACGGCATCGCCGTTGTCACGGTCAATCGCCCCGACAAGCTGAACGCGCTGAACGCCACGGTGATCGACGAACTGTACAAGTGTTTCGGCTCGCTGAAAAACGACGCCGCCGCCCGCGTCGTGATCCTGACCGGCGCGGGGGACAAGGCCTTCGTGGCCGGCGCCGACATCGGCGAGTTGGCGGACGCGTCCGGCCCCGAACTGGAACGCCTGGCCGAACGCGGCCAGTCCCTGATGTGGAACATCGAGAACCTGGGCAAGCCCGTGATCGCGGCGGTGAACGGATTCGCGCTGGGCGGTGGTTGCGAGCTGGCGCTGGCCTGCACCTTCCGCTACGCCGCCGAGCATGCGAAGCTCGGTCTGCCCGAAGTGACGCTGGGCCTGATACCGGGCTACGGCGGCACGCAGCGGCTGCCGCGCCTGGTGGGACGTGGCATTGCCACGGAGATGATCCTGACCGGCGGCATGATCGACGCCGCCGAAGCCGCCCGCATCGGCTTGGTGAACATGGTCTTCAAGTCGGAGAAACTGCTCGACGCGGCACGCAACACCGCCGCCGCCATCGCCACCCGCTCGGGCGCCACGCTCCGCTATGCGCTGAAGGCCGTGGGTGAGGGCCTGAACATGTCGCTGGACGCGGGTTGTCGTCTCGAAGCAGGGCTCTTCGGCGTGGTGGGATCACTCGCCGACGCCAAGGAGGGCTGCCGGGCCTTTCTCGAAAAACGCAAGCCGGAGTTCGAGGATTGTTGACGGTCGTGTGAGCCGGGAATCATTCTTTCACGGGCAGAAGACGTTTACTATCTTTGGCCAGTGATGAAATCCCAGCATACTCGAGGAGACCAGGATGAGCGATACTCTCCAGAAGACCGAGCCCTTCATCGAGATCACCGGGGAGTTGTGCAAGGGCTGCAAGCTCTGCATCGACGTCTGCCCCAAAAGCGTCATCAGCATCAGCGACAAGCTCAACGGCTCCAGTTACCATCCGGCATATTACCTCGGGCATGACTGCACGGGCTGTGCCCTTTGCTTCTATGCCTGCCCCGAGCCGGCGGCCATTCGCGTCGTCAAACCGTGACCCTCATTCCGCAGGAGACCGGACATGTCCAGAAAGTTCATGAAAGGGAACGACGCCATCGTGGTCGGTGCTCTGCAAGCCGGCTGCCGCGCGTACTACGGGTACCCCATCACGCCGGCCAGTGAGATCGCGCACGCCGCGGCCATGCATTTCCCGGCCCTTGGCGGCACCTTCATACAGGCCGAGAGCGAGGTCGCGGCCATCAACATGGTCTACGGCACAGCCGGCATGGGCATTCGCACCATGACCGCCTCGTCGAGTCCCGGCTTCTCGCTCAAGCAGGAGGGCATGAGCTACCTGGCCGGCGCGGAGCTGCCCTGCGTCGTGGTGAACGTGGTGCGCGGCGGTCCCGGTCTGGGCAACATCGCCCCGGAGCAGGGCGACTACTTCCAGGTGACCAAGGGAGGCGGCCACGGTAATTACCGCCTGATCGCCTTCGCGCCCAACTGCGCCCAGGAGATGTGCGACCTCACCATGCTCGCCTTCGACCTGGCCGACAAGTACCGCACCCCCGCCTGCCTGATGGCCGATGGCTTCACCGGTCAGATGATGGAGCCCGTGGAAGTGCCCGAGGCGCGTCCCGTCGACTACGATCATACCGACTGGTGCGTGCGTGGAGACTCCGCGACCCACCGCAACCTGATCAGCTCGATCTTCCTGGAGCCCGAAGACTTGGAACGGCACAACCTCAAGCTCGACGCCAAGTATCAGGAGATCATGCAGAACGAGGTTCGGTTCGAGGAATACCAGACGGAGGACGCCGACCTGATCATCGTCGCCTACGGCATACTCTCGCGCATCGTCTACTCGACGGTCGACCAGGCGCGGGCCGCCGGCCGGAAAGTCGGTCTGCTGCGCCCGATCACCCTGTGGCCCTATCCGAGCGAGCGTATCGCGGAGTTGGCCGAGGGAGATGTGAACTTCCTGTCGGTGGAGCTGAGCACGGGTCAGATGGTCGAGGACGTGAGGCTGGCGGTCGAGGGCAAGGCGCCGGTGCACTTCTACGGCCGTTGCGGCGGCATGGTGCCGGGCGCCGGGGAGTTGCTCGCGGAATACGACAAGATCCTGGAAGGAGGTCGGTCATGAAGGTTGTCGAGAAACCGAAATCCTTCTACGAGATGTTCGAACGCAAGAGCGGCCCCCACAAGGAGACCACCCACTACTGTCCCGGCTGTGGACACGGCAACATCCACAAGATGATCGCCGAGGCGATGGACGATCTGGGCATCAACGAGCGGGCCGTCTTCGTCTCGCCGGTGGGGTGCTCGGTGTTCGGGTACTACTACTTCGACTGCGGCAATTTCCAGGCGGCTCACGGACGCGCGCCCGCGGTGGGCACGGGTATCAAGCGGGCCAACCCGGATTCGATCGTCATTTCCTACCAGGGCGACGGCGACCTAGCGGCCATCGGCACCGCCGAGACCCTCCACGCGGCGAACCGGGGCGAGAACATAACTGTCTTCTTCGTCAACAACGCCATCTACGGCATGACCGGCGGTCAGATGGCGCCGACCACCATGATCGGCCAGAAGACGACCACCACGCCCCTCGGTCGTCAGGAGCAAGTGCACGGCAATCCGCTCAGGATGGCCGAGATCATCGCCACGTTGCCCGCCGCCACCTACGTGGAGCGCGTGGCCATCGGCACTTCGAAGCACATCATGAAGACCCGCAAGGCCATTCGCAAGGCCCTGACCAACCAGGTGGAGAACCGCGGCTACAGTTTCGTGGAGATCCTCTCGTCCTGTCCGACGGGCTGGAAGATGGATAGCCCAGACGCGCGCGACTGGGTGCTCGAGGAGATGACCAACGTCTTCCCGCTGGGCGTTTTCAAGGACGAATCCGCGGAGCGCGAGAACGAGTGGTACCGCAAGGTGGAGCCTTTCCAGCCCGAGAAGGGCAATGCCTATCTGGGCGCGAGTGACGCCGAGGAGTCCGAGGCGGCCGTGCCCCTTTCCCAGGACCTGAAATGCAAGGTCGCCGGCTTCGGCGGCCAGGGCATCCTGACCCTGGGGCTCTTCCTGGCCCAGGTGGGCATGCGGGCCAAGCTGCACGCGAGTTGGATCCCCTCCTACGGTCCCGAGATGCGCGGCGGCACGGCCAACTGTTCCGTCAATATCTCGGAGGCCCGCATCGGCACGCCACTGGTGGACGCCCCCAACGTGCTGGTCGTGATGAACCAGCCGTCGCTGGAGGCGTTCGAACAGGATGTCACCGACGGCGGCACGATCCTGGTCGACACCGGGATCGTCGAGGGTCGGCCAGACGCCGACCGCCTCAATGTCGTCCTGATCCCGGCGACCGAGATCGCCGACGAGGTCGGCACGCCCAAGATAGCCAACGTGGTGATGCTGGGCGCCCTGTGTGCCGCCACCGGCGCCTTCGACCTCGACTTCGTGGAGCAGACGCTACGCACGGTCGTGAAGAAGAAGAACCTGGTGGAGATGAACATCACCGCGCTCAAGCGTGGCTTCGATCATGTGCGCAACGGCGACTAGCCGCAGCGCGTCACCGCAACGAACCCGCCCCCGGTAGACGCCGGGGGCGGCGTTCCTC
The DNA here is from genome assembly GCA_964389015.1 of uncultured Fibrobacteraceae bacterium. Taxonomy (GTDB): domain Bacteria; phylum Krumholzibacteriota; class Krumholzibacteriia; order LZORAL124-64-63; family LZORAL124-64-63; genus JAHIYU01. The sequence goes on from CAYMCR010000026.1 coordinate 9,146, forward strand.
CCGGAGGTCCCGATCATGATCATCGGCATCCCCCGCGAACACGTCGACGACGAGAACCGTGTCGGCCTTTCGCCAGCGGCCGTGCATACCCTCGTTCAGCTCGGGCACGAGGTCCAGGTCGAGCAGGGAGCCGGGACCGGCAGCGGCTTCTCGGACGATGCGTATCGCTCGGAAGGAGCCGTGATCGCGCATTGCACCGAAGAGGTCTACGGCCGCAGCGATCTGCTGGTGAAGGTCCAATACCCGACCCCGGGGGAGTACGACTGGTTGCGCCAGGACCAGATCCTCATGGCCTATCTGCACCTGCCGACCCGCGAAGCCACCCTGCACCGGATCCTCCACGAGCGGGCCTGCAGCGCCGTGGATTACGCCGCCATCACACTGGCCGACGGCGCCGTGCCCGTGCTGGCCAGCATGTCGCGCATCGCGGGACGCATGGTGCCCCAGATCGCCGCCCGCTACCTCCAGGCCGATCACGGCGGCAAGGGCATCCTGCTCGGCGGCCTGCCGGCCGTGCCGCCCGCGGAAGCCGTGGTCCTGGGCGGCGGCATGGCCGGGCGCAACGCCGCGCGCGCCCTGCTCGGCAGCGGCGCACGCGTGAGCCTGCTGGACGTGGACTACGACCTGTTGCGCGAACTGCATTGGCACTTCGAGGGGAACGTCACCACCTACATCACCAGCCCCTACACGTTGACCAAGGTCCTGGGCTTCGCCGACGTGGTGGTGGGCGCGGTCCGGATCCGTGAGGGACGCACGCCCGTCGTGGTCGATCGCGCCCAGATCGAGAATCTGCGCGACGGCAGCGTCGTCATCGACCTGTCCATCGACCAGGGCGGTTGCTTCGAGACGAGCCGCCCCACGCGCCTGAGCGACCCGACCTACGTCCGGCACGGCATCACACACTTCTGTGTGCCCAACGTGCCGAGCCTCGTGGCACGCACCGCGACCCACGCCTTGAGCAACGCCGTCCTGCCCTACGTGTCGCGCATCGCCCGCGACGGCCTCGAGACCGCCCTGACCGCCGAGGCAGCCCTGCGGCGGGGGACGGGCATCGTCTCGGGCCGCCCCGTGGATCCCCGGCTCGCCGCCGACGGTCCTGCCGACGGAGGTGCGGCATGACGTGGCTGGAGACCTACCGCGCCAAGCGTACCACCGCCGCCGAGGCGGTGAAGATCGTCGCTTCCGGCAACACGGTCTACCTGGGTGCCGGCTGCGCCGTCCCCGCGTCGCTGATGGACGCGCTGGTGGAGCGGGGCCCGGAACTCGAGGACGTGGAGATCATCCACATCATGACCACCGGTTCCGCCGAGTACGTGGCGCCCGAGATGGAAGGCCATTTCCGCTGCAACGCCATGTTCGTGGGGCCGAACGTGCGACACGCCGTGAACGAGGGCCGCGCCGACTACATCCCGGTCCATCTCCACCACGTGCCCCATCTCTTCCGCACCTCCCACCGGCCCGACGTCGCCTTCGTGCAGGTCTCGCCGCCCGACGAGCACGGCTTCTGCAGCTTCGGCATCGAGGTGGGCGTGACCAAGTGCGCGGCGCTGGCGTCACAGGCCATCGTGGCCGAGGTGAACCGGCAGATGCCGCGCACCCTCGGCGACAGTTTCATCCACGTCTCGAAGCTCCAGGCTTGTGTCGAGGCGGACCGGCCCCTGGAGACCTACGCCGCGGGCACCCACCTGGACGAGGTGCAGCAGAAGATCGGCTGCCATGTGGCCGGACTGATCGAGGATGGCGACTGCCTGCAACTGGGCATCGGCGGTATTCCCGACTCGCTCATCCGCTGTCTCGAGGGCAAATCGGACCTGGGTGTGCACACGGAGATGTTCAGCAACGGCCTGCTCGACCTGATCGAGTGTGGCATCGTCAACTGCGAGAAGAAGAACTTCCATCCCGGCAAGGTCATCGCCGGTTTCATCCTCGGCGACCAGATGCTCTACGATTTCGTGCACGACAATGCCATGATCGAGTTTCATCCCACCGATTACGTGAACCACCCCGTGAACATCGCCCGCAACGACCAGATGGTGGCCGTCAACGCGGCTCTGCAGGTTGACCTGACCGGTCAGGTGTGCGCCGACTCGCTGGGTTCCTACATCTATTCGGGTTTCGGGGGGCAGGTCGACTTCATGCGCGGCGCGGCCATGAGCAAGCACGGCCGGCCGATCTCGGCCCTGCCGGCCACCGCGCGCGGGGGCGAGGTATCGCGGATCGTGCCCATGCTGAGCGAGGGTGCGGGCGTGGTCACTACCCGCGCCGACGTCCATCACGTGGTTACCGAGCACGGTGCGGCCCAGCTCTACGGTCGCAACGTGCGCGAGCGCGCGCGGGCGCTCATCGACATTGCCGAACCGGGGTTCCGGGAAGATCTGGAGCGCGCGGCCGGCGAGCGACGCATATTCGGCCGCAACTGGCCCGGCGCCGACTTGGGCGAATGAGCAATCTGTCATTCCTCCCTTGACGAAATGTCAATAGTGTGACAAATTGTCCTCCGACGTTTCCCTCAAATCGCCGGAGGCCCTCCTTGCCGCAAGATACAGCCGTTTCGCTCGACGGAGCGACCATCCTCATCGTGGATGACGAGCCCGAACTCTGTCAGGCCCTGTCGCGGCTTCTCACGCGTAACGGGTATCGGACCCTCATTGCCGGCAACGGCGAGGCGGGGCTCGAGATCCTGCGCAGCGAGGAGGTCCCGCTCGTCCTGACGGACCTCATGATGCCCAAGATGAACGGCGTGGAACTCCTGAAGGCCGCCAAGGTGGTTTCACCGGCCACCGAAGTTGTCATCATCACCGGCCACGGCACCATCGAGACGGCGGTCGAAGCCATGAAGATGGGCGCCTACGATTTCATCGAGAAACCTTTCACGACCACCCTCACCCTCAACGTCGTGCGCAAGGCCCTGGAGAAGCAGCAACTGCTGGCCGAGAACCTGCAGTTGCGGCGTTTGCTGAAGGACGGCGAGACCCGTGAGAGTGTCATCGCCGGCAGCGAGGTCATGCGCAGGACCATCGAGACGGCCCGACAGGTGGCGCCCAGCCGCAGCACGATCCTGTTGACGGGGGAGAGCGGCACCGGCAAGGAAGTCCTGGCCAACGCCATCCACCGCTGGAGCGAACGGGCCGGCCGCACCCTGGTGAAGTTGAGTTGCGCCGCGATTCCCGAGACCCTGCTGGAAGCGGAGCTCTTCGGCTACGAGCGGGGGGCCTTCACGGGTGCCACCGCGCGTCGGCAGGGACGCTTCGAGGCCGCCCACCGCGGCACCCTGTTCCTGGACGAGGTCGGGGAGATGCCGCCGGCGGTCCAGGTCAAACTGCTGCGCGTGCTCCAGGTAGGCGAGTTCGAGCGCCTGGGCAGCAGCACGCCCTTTCAGGCCGACGTGCGCGTCATCGCCGCCACCAACGCCGATCTCGAGCAGCGGGTCGCCGACGGCACCTTCCGCGAGGATCTGTTCTATCGTCTCAACGTCATCAACATCGAGATCCCGCCGCTGCGCGTACGCACCGGGGACGTGGAGTTGCTCGCCCACGCCTTCCTGGAACAGGTCTGTGAGAAGAACCACAAGGACATCAAGGGCTTCACGCGCGAGGCGCGCGAGGCGCTCGGCCGCTACGACTGGCCCGGCAACGTACGCGAGCTGGAGAACTGCGTGGAGCGCGCGGCCGTCCTCTGCCGCGGCGATGTGATCGGTGTGGAATTGTTGCCCAAGGCGGTGCGGGCGGGTCGCAGATCCGGCGGCGCGGTCACCATCCCCATCGGCACGCCCCTGCGCGACGCCGAGATGGAACTGATACAGTCCACGCTCGACAGTTGCGGGGGGGACAAGGAAACAGCCGCGCGCATCCTGGGCATAGCTTCCCGCACCATTTATCGCAAGATCAAGTAGGGCATCAAGTGTGTCTCTCGTCTTCCGCGGCGTTGCTTGACCCTATCCAGGCGCAACGCTATATTGGCCCGGTTCCTGCAGCACCTTTGAATTCCATGGTGTGGTGATCTCCAGGGTTATCCGCGGGTCATCCGATCCGATCGCCACGTCGTCAAGCGAGAGTGGCGGAACTGGCAGACGCGCAGGTTTTAGGTACCTGTGGGAAACCGTGGGGGTTCGAGTCCCCCCTCTCGCACCATTCCGTACGCGCCGAGGCGCCGTACCCATTCGAGATAACCAAGTCGAGGTTGATTGACGATGACCACCGAATCTCAAGCCGGTGCCCGCACCGGGCCCTTCAAGCTGACGGTCTCGGAACCCGAGATGTGGAAGCGTGTCCTGCAGGTCGAGATCGACCGCGACTACTTCGAGGGCGAATACGGCAAGAACCTGCGTCTGGCGCGCAAGGGGCATACCCGCCCCGGTTTTCGCAAGGGCAAGGTGCCGCTGACCATGGTCGAGCAGGATCTTGGCGGCGAAGTGCGCATGGATACCCTCGAAAAAGTCGTGCCGCGCGCCTACCAGGCCGCCCTGGTGGAGCACCGGTTCATACCGGTTTCCGACCCGGTCATGGACGATCTGCACATGGAGGAAGGCGAGCCCGTCAAGGTCAGTCTGGCCGTGGAAGTGCGCCCCGAGATCGAAGCCCGGGACTACGACGATCTGCTCCTGGAAGAGCGGGAGGCGGCCGTGCCGGACGGCGCCGTGGACGAGACCCTGGCCCGTCTGCAGGACAGCCGTTCCGCGTGGGATCGCATCGACCGTGCCGCGGCGTCCGGCGACCAGCTGAAGGTGGACATCACGCCCCTGGACGACGAGGGCCGGCCGCAGGAGGAGAAGACCGCCAAGGACTACTCCTTCGAGATCGGCGCCGAGGGCAATTTCGAGGCCTTCGACGAAGCCATGACCGGCGCGAGCGCGGGTGACGAGCGCCCCGTCACCGTCACCTACCCCGCGGATTACACGAATGAGGTGTTGCGTGGACTGACGGTCACCTACAGAATCGTCGTGGGCGATGTCTTCGAAAAACAGGCTCCAGATCTCGACGACGCCTTCGCCTCGTCGCTCAAGGAGGGACAGACCCTCCTGGAATTGCGCTCCAGCATTCACGACGAACTGCTGGCCGAGGAACAGAAGAAGGTCGATTACGAGACGCGCGAGCAGATCGTCGACCTGCTCGTCGAGCGGAATCCGCTCGAGCTGCCGCCCTCGCTGGTCAATCGCTATCTGGATTCCAGCATCAAGGAGATGAAGCAGCGCAGCGCCTACATGGGCAAGACGGTGACCGACGAGCAGATCGCCACCTTCCGGGAGACGGGACGTCCCCAGGCCGAGCGCTCGATCAAGGCGATGGTCATCCTGGAAGCGATCCGCAAGCAGGAGGACATCGAAGTCACCGAAGAACAGATGGCGGCGCGCATCGACGAGATCGCCGAACGCAGCGGCTTCCCGGTGGAAGGATACCGGGAATACATCGAGAGCAACGGTGACGACGAACGTATCAAGCACGAACTCGGCGACGAGTTGACCTTCGCTTTCCTGAAGTCGCGGGCCAAATTCGATTAGGTCCGGGCCGCAGCCCGGACGCGCCAGGAACGTATCGCTGCCGGTGATGTTGCACCACGCGGCGGCTGTCACGGAGGACCCAGCCCCGGAAGGAGTCACGCATGCTGATCCCCTACGTCGTGGACCAGACGAGCCATGGCGAACGCGCATACGATATTTTCTCGAGGTTGCTCAAGGACCGGATCATCTTTCTGGGCACGGCCATCGACGACGCCGTGTCGAACCTCGTCATCGCCCAGCTGCTGTTCCTGCAGGCGGAGGATCCCGACCGGGACATCTACCTGTACATCAACAGTCCCGGCGGCAGCATCTCCGCCGGTTTGGCGATCTACGACACGATGCAGTACATTTCTAATGATGTGGCGACCATCTGCATGGGACAGGCCGCGAGCATGGGCGCCGTGTTGCTCCTGGCCGGCACGAAGGGCAAACGCTCCGCGCTGGTGAATTCCCGGGTGATGATCCACCAGCCGTTGGGCGGCAGCCAGGGCCAGGCGAGCATGATAGAGATCTACACCAAGGAGATCCTCTACTTGCGCGACAAGCTCTACGGCCTCATGGCGAACCACACCGGGCAGACCGTCAAGAGGATCGCGAAGGACAGCGACCGCGACTTCTTCATGTCCGCCCCGGACGCCCAAGAGTACGGTATAGTCGACAAGGTCATCGAAAAGCGGTCGGAGATCGACACCGACGGTTAACCGCGACGCAGCGCACGGAGGAATGATGGTAAAGCGCAAACAGACGGGGTCGCCCCAGATGATCAAGTGCTCGTTCTGTGCCCGCGGCCAGGACGAAGTGGCGAAGCTTGTGGCCGGGCCGTCCAACGTCTACATCTGCAGCGAGTGCATCAAGCTCTGCAACGACATTCTCGAGGGCGAACTGCTGGACGAAGCGCCGGAGTCCATGCAGACGTTCTCCAAGCCGCACGAGATCAAGGCCCATCTCGACGAGTACGTGATCCAGCAGGACGATGCCAAGATCAGCCTCGCGGTCGCCGTCTACAACCACTACAAGCGCGTCAACCAGCGGCGCGTCGGGGACGACGTGGAGGTCGAGAAGAGCAACATCATGCTGGTGGGCAACACCGGCACCGGCAAGACGCTGCTGGCGCAGACCCTGGCCCGCTTCCTGAACGTCCCGTTCGCCATCGCCGACGCCACGACCCTGACCGAAGCGGGTTACGTGGGCGAGGACGTCGAGAACATACTCGTGCGCCTGCTGCAGGCGGCGGACTACAACTCCCAGGCGGCCGAGCAGGGCATCATCTACATCGACGAGATCGACAAGATCACGCGCAAGAGCAGCAACCCTTCCATCACCCGCGATGTCTCGGGCGAGGGCGTGCAACAGGCGTTGCTGAAGATACTCGAGGGGACCGTCGCCAACGTCCCTCCGCAGGGCGGCCGGAAGCACCCCCAGCAGAAGTACATCGAGATCAACACCCGCAACATCCTGTTCGTCTGCGGCGGTGCCTTCCAGGGCCTGGCGGAGATCGTGAAGCGGCGCATCGGCCAGAACGTGCTCGGTTTCGAGCGCGAGGAGAACAAGGGTCTGGCCGTGACCGACGACGAGGTGCTGGCCCTGACCGAACCCGAGGATCTGGTCAAGTACGGCCTCATCCCCGAACTGGTGGGCCGCATGCCCGTGACCGCCGCGCTGCAGGAGCTGGACCGCGACGCCATGATCCGGATCCTGCAGGAACCGCGCAACGCCCTGACCAAGCAGTACAAGAAGCTGTTGGACATGGAGAACGTGGCCTTGAGCTTCACGCCCGAGGCCATCGAAGCCGTGGCGGACAAGGCCATCGAACGCAAGACCGGCGCCCGCGGGTTGCGTTCCATTCTCGAGTCTGTCATGCGGGACGTCATGTACCAGGTGCCGTCGATGGATAACGTGCAGCAGGTGATCATCACCGGCGACGTCGTCGAGGGCCGGGCCGAGGCACAGATCATAAATGCCGCGGAGGACATGGACGTCAGGGGCGCCTGAGGGCGGACGACCGATTGCAACGGGCGGGGATTCGTCGTGACGAACCCCGCCCGCGTCTTCACCGGGGGCGTGGCCGGACAGGGCCGGCCCCGAGGAGAACGATGAGCGAGAATCACGAAGCGATGACCGGCGACGAGCCCACATTTCCCACCCAGCTACCGCTGCTCCCGCTACGGGACGTGGTGGTCTTCCCCTATATGGTGACGCCGTTGCTGGTGGGCCGTTCGCGTTCCGTGGCAGCCCTCGAAGCAGCCATGGACAGGGACAAGTACATCTGCGTCATCGCGCAGCACGAAGCCGAGGTGGAGGAGCCGGGGCCGGCTGATCTTTACGGCGTGGGCACCGTGATCAAGATCCTCCAGATCATCCGGACGCCCGACGACACGCTCAAGATCCTCGTCGAAGGCGTGTCCCGCATCGCCGTCACCGAGTACATCGAGGCGGAGGACTACGGCGAGGTGCTCGTCACCCCCCTGCCGGAGGCCACGGAGGAGGGTCCCGAGGTCGAAGCGCTGAGCCGCTCGATCAAGGAACGGTTCAAGGAGTACGTGCGGCTCAACAAGCGCCTGCCCGACGAGGTGCTGCTGTCGGTCCTGAACATGGAAGAAATCGAGCGGATGACCGACTCGATCAGCGCCTACATCGTGGGTCGGGTCCCGCTCAAGCAGGAGCTGCTGGAGGAATCAAGTCTCGTCGGACGCATGCGGCGCATCAACCAGATACTGGCCGACGAACTCGAGATCCTGGAGATCGAACAGCGGATCGACACGGAGGTCCAGAGCCAGGTCCAGAAGAACCAGCGCGACTTCTACCTGAACGAGCAGCTGCGCGCCATCCGCAAGGAGCTCGGCTACACAGCCGACGAGGACAGCGAGCTCGATGAGTACCACGAGCGCATCGCCGAGAGCGAGCTCTCGGCGGAAGCCGCCGAAGCCGCCGAGCGTGAGATGAACCGGCTGGCCAAGATGCCTGCCATGTCGCCCGAGGCGACCGTGGTGCGCAACTACCTGGATACGCTGCTCTCACTGCCCTGGTCGAAGCGGTCCCGCGATCGCCTGAACACCAAGAAGGTCCGCAAGCAGCTCGACGAGGACCACTTCGGGCTGGTCAAGGTCAAGGAGAGGATCCTGGAGTACCTCGCCGTCCTCAAGATGACCAAGCGCATGCAGGGGTCGATCCTCTGTCTGGTGGGCCCGCCGGGCGTGGGCAAGACCAGTCTGGGCCGCAGTATCGCCGACTCCATGAACCGCAAGTTCGTGCGCATCTCCCTGGGCGGCGTGCGCGACGAGGCCGAGATCCGCGGCCACCGGCGCACCTACATCGGCAGCAAGCCCGGTCGCGTCATCGATTCCCTGCGCAAGGCGGGCACCAAGAATCCCGTCTTTCTCCTGGATGAAATCGACAAGATGGGCGCCGATTTCCGGGGCGACCCCTCCTCGGCGCTGCTGGAGGTTCTCGACCCGGAGCAGAACACCCATTTCAGCGATCACTATCTGGAGGTCGACTTCGATCTCAGCGAAGTGATGTTCATCACCACCGCCAACTCCCTGCACTCGATTCCGCCGGCCCTGGAGGATCGCATGGAGATCATCCGGCTGCCGGGCTATCTGGATCACGAGAAGCTCGCCATCGGCCGCGGTTTCCTGGTCCCGCGCCAGATGGAGCGCAACGGCGTGACCGGCTGGAAGGTGGGTTTCAGCGACAAGGCCCTCGCGCTCCTGATCGACGGTTATACCCGCGAGGCCGGCGTGCGACAGCTCGAACGCGAGATTGCCTCGATCTGCCGCAAGGTGGCCATGTACAAGTCGGAGCACGGCAGGTTTCCGGGACGGGTCACCCCGCGCAACGTCCAGAAGTACCAGGGCATTCCCAAGTATCGTCGACAGCAGATCGACGGTCCGCCCGAGGTCGGCGTCGTGACCGGTCTGGCCTGGACGTCGGTCGGTGGCGAGATCCTCCAGATCGAGGCCACGCAAATGTCGGGCGGCGGCAAGCTGAAGCTGACCGGCAACCTCAAGGACGTGATGAAGGAATCCGCCGAGACCGCCTTGAGCTTCGCGCGCACCCGCTGTGCCAGGCTGCCGGAGGATTTCATGCAGCACAACGATCTGCATATCCACGTGCCGGAGGGCGCCGTGCCCAAGGACGGCCCGAGCGCGGGCATCGCCATGGCCACGGCCATCGTCTCGCTGCTCGGCGAGACGCCGGTGCGTCGTGAGGTCGCCATGACCGGCGAGGTCACACTGCGCGGCAAGGTGTTGGCCATCGGCGGGCTGCCCGAGAAGGCGGTCGCCGCCATGCGCGCCGGCTGCCGGATCCTGATCATTCCCCGCGACAACGAGAAGGATTATCAGGAGTTGCCGTCGGTCATCCAACGCAACCTGGATGTGCATCTGGTCGACAGCATGGACGAGGTGCTCGAGATCGCCCTGGTCAACGACGATCGCCGCCAGGATCGTCCCGCGCCGCGGAGCTCCACGAGCGACGATTCGTCGCCGCGGGCGACGCACTGACCGGTAGGATGTGCGCTCATGGACGTGGAATTCGTGACCAGTGCTCCCGACCTGGCCTCGCGCCCCCCGCGTGTCCTGCCCGAATTCGCGTTCGTGGGGCGCAGCAACTGCGGCAAATCGTCGCTGATCAACCTTTTCCTGAACCGCCGGGGCATGGCGAAAACCAGCGGTAAACCGGGGAAAACCCGTTTATTAAACTACTTTCTGGTCGATAACACCTATTACCTGGTGGATTTGCCGGGCTATGGCTTCGCGAAGGTCAGCAAGACCCTGCGCGCGGCATGGACCCGTCTGATGAAGGCGTATCTCTTCGCCGGCGACCGGCCCCTGGCGGTCTTTCAACTGCTGGACGTGCGGCACCGGCCCACGGCGGAGGACGGTCTCATGACGGACTGGTTGCGCGAGGCGGATCTCCCTTTCGCTGCGGTCGTTACGAAGGTGGACAAGATTGGTCGGGTCAAGAGGGCGGCCCATTACCAGGAGATCGTGGACGCCCTGGATCTGACACCCGAAACGCCGTTCTTTCCCACGTCGTCCGCATCCCGGGAGGGGGTCGGGGACCTGAAGGCCTGGGTCGCGGCGGTGCTTGAAACTTGAAGCTGGGGCGTTGACATTCGTCGCGGCCGGGTGTTATGATATTAAGGACAGGAGGAATATGAGAATTCGGCAAACGGCAGGGCGAATAAGCGTCTTGGCTCTGTTGCTCTTTCTTGCTGCACCCGTGTCAGCAAACCAAGAGTTGCAGTTGAGTTTGCCGTTGCATGTTCCTTTCACCTGCGACAACTGTCACGAGCAGGGTGCGACGCCGACTTTGACCGCCCCCGCTCTCAATGACTTCGGCCTCGATTTCAACGACCCCGAAATCGGAGACAACACCTGGACCAGCTACCTCGCCAGCCTCGATTCCGACGGTGACGGTTGCACCAACGGCGCCGAGATCGGTGACGTGGACGGCAACGGCCACGCGGACAACGGAGTCGTCCAGGAGTCCAGCAACCCCGGCCTTGCCGGGGATTGCTCGTCGGCCAGCATCTTCGAGGAGAAAACCTGGGGTGAGTTGAAGACGATGTTCAACACCCGCTGAGATTGACAACCAGGCCAAGCCATTTTCCCGACGGTCTCTGAGACGAGACTCGTTTTTTTTGTGTAAACCCACGCCGGGCGCGTGGACAGGAGAGACGAACGTGGACAATCGCGTGATCATCGGTGGGCAGTGGGGCGACGAGGGCAAGGGCAAGATCGTCGACTCGCTCAGTGAGGGTATGGACTGGGTCGTCCGTTACCAGGGCGGCGCCAACGCCGGGCACACCATCATGCGCGGCGACCAGAAGATCATCCTGCATCTGGTCCCCGCCGGCCTGCTCAGCGAGGGTGTGAAGGGTTATCTCGGCAACGGCATGGTCATCGACCCCTGGGCCCTGCGCGACGAGATACTCGCCCTCGAGGAAATCGACATCAAGGTCCGTGGGCGCCTGTTCATCTCGGCCGCGGCGCAATTGCTGCTGCCCTACCACAAGCGCTTCGACGAGTACGCGGAGAACCAGCTCAAGCGCAAGAGCATCGGCACGACCGGGCGCGGCATCGGTCCCGCCTACGTCGACAAGCTCGCGCGCCGGGGCCTGCGCGCCGGCGACCTGCTGCAACCCAACGAGAATCTCGAGCGGACGGTCATCGAGAAGGTGCTCGCCGCCAACGAATCGCTCTCGGCCCTGTACGACGCCGAGCCCCTGCCCGCCTCCAGCATCGCCCAGGAACTGGTGGTGTTGGCCAAGACCGTCGGCCCGATGGTCGTCGACGGCCACGAAGCCCTGGCCGGCGTCCGGTGCGGCACCGAGCAGGCCCTCTTCGAGGGGGCGCAGGGCACGCTGCTGGACATCGACCACGGTTCCTATCCCTTCGTGACCTCCAGCAACGCGTCGGTCGGCGGCGCGATCACCGGCAGCGGCTTGCCGCCGCGCTGTCTGGGCGAGGTCGTGGGCATCTTCAAGGCCTACTGCACGCGTGTGGGCAACGGCCCCTTTCCCAGCGAGCTGCTGGCCGAGGAGGGGGAGGACCTGCGTCGGCTCGGCGGCGAGTTCGGCGCTACCACGGGGCGCGCCCGGCGTTGTGGCTGGTTCGATCTGGTAGCCGCCCGCTACGCGGTGGACCTGAACGGTATGACCGGCGTCGTGATCACCAAGCTGGACGTGCTGGACACGCTGCCTGAGATCAAGGTGGGCACCGCCTACACGGTCGAGGACGAGCAGCGGACCACCTTTCCCAGCCGCGCCGCGGACCTGGAGCGCTGCAAGCCCGTCTACCGCGAGTTTGCCGGCTGGGAGAAGCCCACGTCCGATTGTCGCTCGCTGAAGGATCTGCCCGCGAAGGCCCGACAGTACCTGGAGTTTCTGGAGCAGGAACTCGGCACGCACATCGTCGGTGTGTCGGTGGGGTGTCGCCGTGAGGAGATGATCTGGACGCCGGAGGGCGTCTCCACCTGATTTTGACACTCCCGAACGCGGGTGGTATCTTGAGGTCGTCCGGCCCTCGGGCCGGGCGATTTCACGTGCATCAGACATTTACGAGCCGCTAGCTCATCAGGTAGAGCATCTGCCTTTTAAGCAGATGGTACGGGGTTCGAGTCCCCGGCGGCTCACCAGATTCCCATAGACAAAGGGCCGCGCCCAGGCGCGGCCCCTCTATTGCGGTCCCGGTCCGGATCAGTTTCCGTACGTCTTCGTCCACAACGCATCGAACTCCTCGATGGTCTCCTCGAACAGATCCAGCATGGTCAGGATCGGATCCGGCTTCTCCAGATCCACGCCGGCGGCCTTGAGGATCTCCAGCGGCGGCGCGGACGAGCCGGCCTTCAACATGTTGTCGATGAAGCGGTCGGCGGCCTTCTGGCCCTGGTCCATGATGTCGCGGGCCAGGGAGATGCCGCTGGTCAGGCCCGTGGCATAGGTGAAGACGTAGAAGTTGTAGTTGAAGTGGGGGATGAACGCCCACTCCACCTCGTCGTTCTCGCCCATCGCGAAGTCGGGGCCGTAGTACTTGGTGATCAGGTCCTTGTACAGGCCGTTCAGGAAGTCGGCCGTCAAGGTGTTGTCCTCTTCCGCATACTCGTGGAAGCGCAGTTCGAACTCGGAGAAGAGTGTCTGCCGGAAGATGGTCAGGCGGATGTTCTCCAGGCGCTTGTTCAGCAGCCCCAGCTTATGCGCGGGGTCCTTCTCCTTCTTGAGCATGTAGCTCAGCAGGATTTCCTCGTTGCAGGTCGAGGCGATCTCGGCCAGGAAGGTCGTGTAGTCGGCGTACACGAAGGGCTGGGTCTCCGTGGCGTAGAAGGTGTGCAGCGCGTGGCCGTACTCGTGGGCGGTGGTGAAGACCGCGTCGAGGGTGTTGTCGTAGTTGTGCAGCACGTAGGGGTGCACTTCCTTGGCCACGATGCCGGAGCTGTAGGCGCCCGTGCGCTTGTTCTCGTTGGGGTAGACGTCGATCCAGCCGTTGGCCGGGTCGAGGCCGACGGCCAGGTCCTGCACGTAGGTCTTGCCCAGGGGCTTGAGGCCCTCCAGCAGAAGCGCCATGCATTCCTCGTAGGTGTACTCGACCTCGACGCCCTCGAGCATGGGATTGTAGAGGTTGGCGAAGTCCAGGGGTCCCTCGATCCCGAGCACCTTTCGGCGCAGGCCCACGTACTTGTGCAAGGTGCGCTCGAGATTTGCGTTGATGGTGTCGATGAGCATCCGGTAGGTGGTGGTGCTGATGTTGTCGCCCTTCAGCGAGGCTTCCAGGCAGCTGTCGTAGCTGCGCAGATCCTTGGTCAGCAGATGCGACTTGACCACGCCGTCCAGGGTGGCGGCCAGCGTGTTCTCGAACTGGCGGAAGGTATCGAAGAAGGCCGTGGCGGCCTGCTTGCGCACGGGATAGGACTTGCTGGAGCGGGCCCTGCCGAAGCCGGCGAGGGTCAGAGGCTCCATGCCGCCGTCCTCGGTGACGATCTCGGGGAACGCCATGTCGATGTTGCGCAGCTTGGACGACACATCGGCGGTGGCGCCGCGGACCTGGCCGGCCATGGACAGGATGCGTTCCTCGGTCTTGCTCAGGCTGTGCTCCTTCATGCGGAACATGTTGTCGAAGTGGAACTGGTAGATCTTCAGATCGTCGCGCGAGGCCAGGAAGCCGTCGATCTGTTCCTTGGGCACTTCGAGCAGTTCGGGTTCCATGTAGGACGTGGTGCTGCCGAAGGCCTGGAAGAGGAAACCCACCTTGCCTTGCATCATCTGGTTCTCGGCGTCGGAGAGTTCGGGGTCCAGGCGCAGCTGCGTGTAGGCGTACAGCTTGTAGAGGCGCAGGACGGTCTCCTCGATCTTGGTAGTCGCCTCGTAGAGCACGTCGGCGGATTCGCCGAGACGGCCTTCGTACTCGGCGAGCTGGGGCACCATCTCCTCCACGGCGGCCAGTTCTTTTTCCCAGGCCTCGACCGACGCGAAGACATGGTCGTGACGCCATTTGTAGTCGTCGGGGACCAGGTCCCGGCTGTCGGCGGGATTCGGCTCGTAAGCCAACGCGGACACGGCAAAGAGTAGGACAGTCAGCATGAAGCAGAACACGGCTCCGGACAAACGTGCCGACCGGTTCATGGGGTTACCTCCTGGTAAGTGTCGTCGAGTTACCGGGCCCAACCGGCGGGACGGGTCGGGCCCACATCCTCAGGCGGCCGCCTAGTAAAGCGGCCGTCCGAATTTATCTGAGACGGGCATGCTTTTGGCGGTGTTGTCGGGGAGAGGTACGTCAACGGGTTCCCAACTGTTGCCGTCATAATGCAAAACGACGCCCCCGTAGCCGGCGGCGTAGATGTTCGTGCTGTCGGTGCCCCAGATGGCCGACAGCCAGCCCGAAGCGGCGTGGATGGTCTGGGCGAGGGATCCGTCCTGCTGCATGGTGGCAATATAGCCGTTCCAGGTCGTCAGGTAGAGCAGATCCGCTTCGTCGTCGAGCCAGAGATCGGTCACCCGGGCAGGGAAGGTGGACGGGTAGATCGGTATGCTCTGATCGTCGCGCAGCTGCTTCCATTGGTTGCCGTCGAGCGTGACGGTGAGACGCAGGATCTTGCCGGTGTCTGTGGCCAGGTAGTTGTCTTCCACCGTGGCGCTGCTCACGGCAGCTATCATCAGGCTGAAGTCCTCGTCCTCGACCGGCCCCCATTCCCATTCGTGCTCTTCGAAGCCCTCGTGGTCGTTCTCCATGAGCACGATGGCGGAATTACCCGCGATCGCGTAGGTGGAGACCACGGTCAGGTAGTCGATGCTGTCGTGGAAGACGAGCGTGTCTTCCGGGGCTTCCCCCTCGAGCGGATAGCTGCGGTAGGCCCGGCGCTGCGTCGAGGCCCAGCTACCGCCGCTGAGTTTCTTCAGGACGCAGTCATGGCCCACGACGTAGGTGTCGCCGTAAGGTCCTTCGCCGACGTCGTAGAGGTTCATGTCGGTGTCGCTGTCCATGCTCGACCAGGCCGTGCCGTTGAAATGGAAGAGCGCGCCCTCGTGGCCACAGGCGTAGACGTCGTTGGACGCCTTGCCGGTTTCGGGGATCGTGCCCCAGACCGACGTCAAGGTAATCGCGTCGACGTCGGTCCTGGTCCAGGTGTCGCCGTCGAAATGAAGGATGAAGCCCGGCCTGCCGGCCATGTAGACGTCATTGGGGCCGCTGCCCCAGATGGAGAAGATCCAGTTGCGAACGTCGGGCTCGGGGAAGGGGGTCTGCAGAGCCTCGCCCACTTCGTCGCTACTGCAGCCGACCATGGCCAGGACGCACATTGCAGCGACGAGGAGCAGCCACCTTCGCCTGACGGTCGGGTCAGCATCGCACCGTAGCTTGTTCTTGTTTCCATAATTCATCGTAGAAAGGTCCCTCGCATGGGGTGGGGTGCTGGATCGGCTCAAGGCCGGATCCCGGAGCCCGGGATCCCGACCGCATACGCTTCCCGACACAACCCGCTGCAAACGGATCGCAAGCGAACGCGGCAACTCATGAATATTAAGCATCTGGGGATTGGATGTCCATAAGGACTTGCCGTCTCGCGAAAGCTGGACGAATATTCCCCATGTAGTCGAGTGAGCGTGGCGGGGACCGGAAACGACGGATGGGAAACGGGATATGAGCGAGCGAAACCATGACCGCATCGACCCGCATCTGGATCTGTGCGAGGCGATCGACGAACTGCGGCACGAACTCAACGCCGTGATCCTGGCCCACTACTACCAGGCTTCGGAGATACAGGATCTGGCGGACATCGTGGGGGACAGTCTCGCGCTGAGCCAGCAGGCCGCCCGGACCGACGCCGAGGTGATCGTCTTCGCCGGCGTGCATTTCATGGCCGAAACGGCCAAGATCCTCAATCCGGGCCGACAGGTGCTGTTGCCGGACCTCGAAGCCGGCTGCAGCCTGGCCGACGGCTGCCCGGCGGACGAATTCGCCGCCTGGCTGGCCCGCTACCCGGGGCACAAGGTCGTCAGCTACATCAATTGTTCCCTCGAGACCAAGGCCCTGAGCGACATCATCTGTACCTCGAGCAACGCCGTCAAGGTGGTCGACTCGATTCCGGCGGACCAGCCCGTGGTCTTCGCCCCCGATCGTCACCTCGGCGCCTGGGTCTCGGGTCAACTGGACCGGGAACTGGTCCTCTGGCCGGGCAGTTGCGAGGTGCACGAGCAGTTCAGCGAACGCAGGCTCGTGGAACTCAAGATCGCCCATCCGGACGCCGCGGTGGCGGCCCATCCCGAATGCACGGAGGCCCTGCTCCAGCATGCCGATCATGTCGGCTCCACCAGCGCCATCCTGAAGTTCTCGCGCGAGACCGCCGCGCGCGAGATCATCGTCCTCACCGAGCCGGGTATCATCCACCAGATGCACAAGGAGAATCCCGACAAGGAATTCATCCCCGTGCCCGGTGCCGACGAGACCTGCAATTGCAACGAGTGCCCATACATGAGACTCAACACCCTGGAGAAGCTCTACCTCTGCATGCGCGACCGCAGTCCCGAGATCGTCGTGGACGAGTCACTGCGACAGAGGGCGTTGCAACCCATCGAGCGCATGCTCGCCCTGAGCTGAACGGCTGTCATGACCGTGCACACACCCATTTACCTAGACCACCACGCGACCACACCGGTGGATCCCGCCGTCATCGAGGTCATGAACAAGGCTCTCGCCGAGCATTTCGGCAATCCGCACAGCGCGCACGCCTTCGGCTGGGCGGCCGCGGCCCTGGTCGATCGTGCGCGGGAGCAGGTTGCGGCGCTGTTGGGTTGTACGCCCGCGGAGATCGTCTTCACCTCCGGTGCGACGGAAGCCAACACCCTGGCATTGAAGGGACTCGCGGCCCTCCACGACCGCCCCGGCCGCATCGTCACCACCAATCTGGAGCACGAATCGGTGGCGCGTCCCCTGGCCGAGCTGGCCGCGGCGGGCTGGGAGATCGCGACGGTGGCCTGTCGCACGGACGGTCGGGTGGGCATCGAGGATCTCGCAGACGCCGTCTCGCCCGATACAGTGCTGGTGAGCGTCGTGGCGGCGCAGAACGAGCTCGGGACCCTTCAGCCCTGGGCGGAGATCGGCGCGCTGTGCAGGGAGCGGGGCGTGATCTTCCACACCGATGCGGCGCAGGCGGTGGGCAAGGTGCCGCTCGACGTCGCCCGGGAGGACATCGGCCTGCTCTCGCTGTCCGGGCACAAGTTCTACGGACCGAAAGGCGTCGGCGCTCTCTACATCAGAGCCAAAGGGCCGTGCGTGAGGGTGCGCGCCGTCGTCACGGGCGGCGGCCAGGAGCGGGACCTCCGCTCGGGCACCCTCAACGTGCCCGGTATCGCCGGTCTGGGCGAGGCCTGCCGTCTGGCGCAGGCGCGCCGGGATGCCGACGCGGACAGGCTGCGTGAGCTGGGCCACGCCATGCTCGCCGCCATCGCGAGCGTCGTCCCCGACGTTCGACTGAACGGCGCGGCTGACGGCCGTTTGCCGGGCAGCCTGAACCTCAGCTTCCCCGGTGTCGCGGCGACCAGGTTGTTGAGGGAGTTGCCGGTCCTCGCCCTGTCCACGGGCTCGGCCTGCTCGAGCGCGGACGGCAAGCCGTCGCGGGTGCTGGCGGCGATCGGCCTGGACGCCGACGCCGGTGCGTCCAGTCTGCGCATCTGTCTGGGCAGGAACAATACCGCGGCGGAGGCCGCGTACGCGACTGACCGGATCATTGCGGCTGTCGAGAAGGTGAGGAGGGAGGAGGGAGCCTAGTAAGACCCCTCCTCCCGGCCGGCGCTACCCGGTCAGGGACAGGGAGATGCGCTTGCGTTGCTTGTCGATTTCTATGATGCGGACAGACACCTGCTGACCTTCCTTGACCACGTCTCCGGGGTGATAGACCCGCTCGAGGGAAAGCGCGGACACGTGGATGAGCCCGCGGATCCCGGGCAACAACTCCACGAAGGCGCCGAAATCGGCGAGTCCGGTGACGACGCCGTCGTACCATTCTCCCGGCTTCAGCTTGTCCTCGATGTCATCCCAGGGGTCGCCCTCGAGAGCCCGCAGGGAGAGGCTGACCCGTTCGCTGCGTCCTTGTCCTAGATTCTGGATGTCCATGATCTTGACGGTGATCTCCTGCCCATCGCTCAGGACATCGCTGGGGTCGTTGATACGCTGGTGGCTTATCTCCGAGATGTGCACCAGTCCCTCGATGCCGCCGATGTCCACGAAGGCGCCGTAGGGCATGAGGCGGATGACCTTGCCGTTGCAGACGTTGCCGACAGCGAGTGTCTTGCGGGTCTCGACCGCCAGGCGGTCCTTCTCCTCGCGCAACAGCGCACGGCGCGAGACCACGAGTCGGCGCCCGCCTTCGGAGAATTCGATCACCCGGAATTCCAGGCTGCGGTCGACCCACTCCGCCGGCTTGTCCACGAAGCTGTCGTCGATCTGGGAGACGGGACAGAAGGCGCGGTGCTCGCCCAGCAACACCACGAACCCGCCCTTGTTGGTCTCCTTGACGGTGCCGGTCAAAGGCAGGCCGCTGGCCAGGGCCTCCTCGATCACCCGCGTATCCTTGCCCAGGGCGCGCTGCTTGATGGCCAGGCGCAAGTCGTCTCCCTTGCCGACCACGTAGGCCGTGACGGCGTCGCCGACCTTGTGCTGCATCACACCCTCGTCGTCGCTCAGGTCGGCCGTGGCGATGGGCAGTTCGCTGCGGCCACCGTAGTCGACGAAACAGTCTGTTTCATCGATCTGCACGAGGACGCCCGTCAGCTTGTCCCCGGGGCGGGGCTCGGGCGTCTGTTCGGCGGCTACGGGTTCCTGCTCGGAGAGGAGTTGCTCGAATTCAGTGGAGGTCTCTTCATCGTCGTCGTGGCGGAGGTCGTCGTCGGTCATCTGCATGGTCCCGGTTCAATTCTTGTGATGGCGCCGGCGCGCGGCGCGCGAACCGATCAACTATAGCACAAGCCGCCGTCGCCGGGGATCAAGAAACGCCCCCCACGCGCCTTTATCGTCCTCGGTTTTTTACCGTGAAATTATTTGGATTCTTCGCATCCGCTGCCTAGGCTCTGTCTGATTCCGGCTCTGGTCTGGTCCCTGCCCATAGCGGCTGGAAACGACATGCATAGGAGGAGGCCTGGTCATGCCCACTCGGGCTTGGGTGACGGTCGCAACTGCCGTTCTATTGACGGCCCAAGGTTCTCTGGCGGGCTTCCCGTCCGCGGAATCCGATGTTGCGGGATTGACGATCGGCGGACAGGTGCGCGTTCGCGGCTATACCCTGGAGAACATGTGGGACCTGGACGGCGCTGACGACGGCGACAGGTGGTCGGTGCTGCGCAACCGCGCCAGACTCTTCGCGCGGGCCGAACTCCCGCGCGGCGTGCGCGGCTTCGTGAGGCTCGCCAACCAGAACTGGGGGGCGGGCGTCACAGACGCCGACACGACGGATCGCTGGGAGGCCGACAACAAGAGCGGCAAGCTCTTCGTCGACGCCGCCTGGCTCGAGCTGACCGGGGCCTTCGGCCTGCCCGTGGACGTGCGTTGCGGTCGCCAGGATCTCGTCTACGGCAATGGTTTCGTGCTCTGCGACGGCCAGTCCCATCTCGCCTCGACGGCCAACTATCTCGACGGCGTACGCCTCGCCGTCTCACCCCACGCCGCCTGGAGCCTCGATCTGCTCTACTTCAAGGAACAGGAGAGGCAGCGGTCCGACGCGGCCCACGACGACGTGACGCTCATGGGCGCCTATCTCGCGCATCGCGAGCCGGACGGTGAGGGCGCCGGTGACCTGTATCTTCTGCGCCGCGAGGACCAAGGTCTGGGCAAAGACGTCCTGCTCTACGGAGCCCGTGTGGCGGGTCGCCTCGGCGCTACCCTGGACTACAGCCTGGAGGGCGGCCTCCAGCGCGGCGATCTCGCGCCGGCCGTAAGACAGGAGGCCTGGGGGGGCAAAGCGGAGATCGGTTTCGCACCGCAGGGCGCGCCCGCGGGACTGCGACCCTACCTGGGGTTCGTCGGTCTCAGCGGTGACGACGCCGGCACTCCCGCGACCGGCGAGCGCTGGGACGTGTACTACGGCGGCTGGCCCCAGTTCGGCGACCTGCTCGCCTGGACCTATCTGAATCTCGGCGGCGGCAACGCCGTCACGGCCTTCGACCCCGCTTACGCAGTCGGCAGCAACCAGAGCGGTGAAGTCGTCTACGGTAACCTGCTCATGCCCACGGCCGGCGTGGATCTGCACCCCTGCGCCGGGCTCGAAGCCAGGGTGTCGTTCTCGCGGTTGCGGGCGCACCGGGTCCTGTCCGGATCCGACGCCATCGGCGACTACTACCAGCTGCGGATGCGCTACGCCTATTCGCCGCAGCTCTCGCTGGGTCTCTACGCGGCCCTGCTGGCGCCGGGCGACGCCTACGGGCCCGGAGCCGACACGGCCCACGAGCTCTACTGGGAGACGCTCCTGAAATTCTGATCATGGAGGCGGACGGATGACCGTCAAGACGCTTGTTATCGCGATATACGCCCTGATGATCATCGGCGTCGGCATCGCCGGGCTGCGCCGTACGCGCTCGTTCCACGACTTCTTCCTCGGCGGCGGGAACGTGGGCCCCTGGATGACGGCCTTCACCTACGCGACGGCATATTTCTCGGCCGTGCTCTTCATCGGCTTCGCCGGCAAGATCGGCTGGGGCTTCGGTTACTCCGGAATGTGGGTTGCCCTCTGCAACGCCCTGATCGGCGTGCTGCTGGTCTGGGGGCTGCTCGGCCATCGCATCAAGCGCATGTCGACCACCTGCGGCGTGGCGACCATGGCCGAGTTCTTCGAAAAGCGATACGGCAGCCGTTTCCTGAAGCTCTTCGCCTCGCTGGCCGTCTTCGTCTTCTTCATTCCCTATTCAGCGGCCGTGTTCATGGGACTGTCCTACCTCTTCCGGGCCAACTTCGCCATCGACTACACCCTGGCCCTGGTGTTGATGGGGGGCTTCACGTCGATCTACCTGGCGCTCGGCGGCTACAAAGCCATGGCCATGGTCGACGTGGTCTTCGGCATGATCATGCTGGTCGGCGTGTCGATCCTGCTGGGTTTCACGGTGAAGGCGGGCGGCGGGTTGCCCGCGATCACGGCGCAACTGGCGGCGATCGATCCCGCGTTGACCGGGACCGTGGGGCCGCCCGGCTGGTGGTCCCTGTTCTGTCTGGTGTTCTTGACCAGCGTGGCTCCGCTGGGCATGCCTCAACTCGTACAGAAGTTCTACGCCATCAAGGACCGCCGGGCGATCCGCGTTGGTATGGTGGCGTCGACCTGCTTCGCCCTGCTGATCGGGGGCGTGGCCTACTTCACCGGCGCGACGACGCGTCTCTTCCTCAGCCCGGAAACATCGCCCGCGGCCTTCACCGACGGCCGGCCGGTTTTCGATGCGCTGATGCCGGAACTGCTGGCCCGGGTCGTGCCCGAATCCCTGTCGGTGCTGATGCTACTGCTGATCCTCTCGGCCAGCATGTCGACGTTGGCGGCGTTGGTGCTCATCTCCAGCTCGGCGGTGGTCAAGGATCTGTACGCGGGTTTCGTCGCTCGCGGCGCCAGCGATGCCCGGCTCACCGGGCTGATGCGCGGGGCCAGCGTGGGCTTCGTGGTCGTCTCGGTCGTGCTCGCCTATTTCCGGCCCGCGACCATCGTGGCGATCCTGGGCGTATCCTGGGGCGCCATCGGTTCGGTCTTCCTGGGGCCGTTCCTGTGGGGCCTCTTCACCCAGTGGACCACCCGTGCCGGCGCCATCGCCGGGTCTACACTGGGATTGGTGGTGTGCGTGGGCCTGTACGCGGCGGGGCGACCCTCGCCCGAGGCGGGCACGATCGGCATGATGATCTCGCTGGTGGTGGTGCCGTTGGTGAGCGCGATTGCGCCCGACGCTCAGCATTCCTGATAGTGAGCTATATCCCGTCGGGAGCATTTTCCAGGGATCACACTTGTCGATGGTCCAAGCTGTGTATTTTACACCTTTAACTTTGGTCAAGCCATTCTAACCATGGGCCTTGTTTCCTTTCT
>CAYMCR010000027.1:0-31029 GCA_964389015.1 uncultured Fibrobacteraceae bacterium
CACCATAAAACCACAACATGTAGGGGCAACGAGAGTAAAGTGCATAGCCCCATATTAGTAATGAATGCTAAACTATGGAGAGATTGTAGCTTGAGGTGAGGAAGAATTGCTCATGATCGTTCCAGTGCTGGTCATGTTCGGCGGCGCCCTCTTCGTGACCGGTGAACTCAATTCTCGAAAGACCGCACGATCTCCGCCAGCTTGCCGTTGAATTCGGTCGGGGCTTCCAGGAACAGGAAATGCCCGACTTCGTTCATCGTCATGACCGCGAAATCCTCGTACAGCGCCAGATTTCCCGCCAGGTCCACGGGCCACAGGTCGGCGTTGAGGCACCGGATCGGCACGTCGATCGTCCCCAAGGCTGGTTTGAGATCGTGGGACAGGAAGTGCGTCATGGTGTCGAGAGCGATGCCGGGGGGGGGCCGCGGACATGTCGCCGGCTACTTGTTCCACCAGGGCCGAATCGGCTCCCGCCGGGAACATGCTGCGCACGAAGCCGTCCGTCTGGGCGGGGAAATCCGCGCTCATGCCGCCGACGAACGCTGCGACCTGCTCCTCGGAATACATGTGTGCCATGTCGTGCAGGGTGTCGATGCCGATCAGACCGCGCACCCTGCCGGGCAGGAGGCGCGCCGCTTCCACGATCACCGGCCCCGACATGGAATGTCCCACCAGCACTGCTCCCTCGAGCTCGAGCTCGTGGACCACCGCCGCCACGTCCCCGGCGTAGGCGGCCACCGTCCAGTCCTCCCGTTCCAGGCCGGACTCGCCGTGGCCCCCGAGGTCGATCGTCACGACGGCGTGTGTCTGCGCGAATTCATCGACCTGGGCGCGCCAGTAGCTGCGGTCGCAACTCCAGCCGTGAACGAAGACCAGGGTCGGATCGCCGTGTCCGTGCACGTCGAATCTGATCTGTACGCCGTCAGCTGATGCGACGTCGCCGCCGTAGGACGTAGCGGCGCAAAGGCAGAACATCAGGCTCAGATACAACGAGAGGATCCTAGGCATCTCCGTGCTCCTTGTTGGGGTGAATGGTATCATACGCCACGGGGCGGCGAGGTCAACCGGTGCATGCTTGGCTGTCCGCGCACGATGGTGTAGGATGTGCGGACAAGATAACCACCGAGGAGGCCGTACATGGACTGGCACGAATTGCATAAGCACAAAGTGGCTGATCTCCGGGAGATGATGAAGGAACATCTGCCGGAAGTGACGGGCATTACGCAGAAGAAGAAAGACGAACTGGTGGAGCTGCTCGCGGAGAAGCTCGGCATCGAACGACCGCACCTGGTGGTCACCGGTCTGGATAAACCAGCGATCAAGGCGCGGCTCAGGGATCTGAAGGTCAAGCGTCAGGCGGCGCTCGAAGCGGGGGACAAGCTCGATCTACACCGTCGCCGGCGGCAGATACACCGCCTGAAGCGCAAGTTGCGCAAGGCCGCCAGCCTTACCCACTGATCCGAGAGCCAGGGACGGCCATGAAGATAGCTTTCATCGGCACACACGGGGTCGGCAAGACGACCCTCTGTTTCGAGTTGGCCGCTTGTCTCAAGCGTCTGGATGTCGGCGTTGACGTGGTCAAGGAAGTGGCGCGCAAATGCCCGTTGCCCATCAACCGTGAGACCACTTGCGACGCCCAGGAGTGGATACTGCACACCCAGGTCGCCCAGGAGATCGCAACCTCCCACGCCTACGAGACGATCGTCTGCGATCGCGCGGTGCTGGACAATTACGCCTACATGGTTCATGCGGTGGGGCGAAGGCCCGCGCTGGAGGCCTTCATCGCCACCTGGATGCGGACGTATACCTTGCTGGTGCACGTGCCGGTGATCACCGCGCCCTCGTTCGACGGCACGCGCGACACGTCGGTGGTCTTCCAGCACCGGATCGACGAACTTCTGCTCGAACTGATGGACGAGTTGGGCATCCCGCGGCTCGAACTCGACCCCGGCCATCGCGATACCTGGATACCGGCCGTGCTGAGGGCTGCGGGTTTGCCGGACCACACACCGCAGCTGGACCTCTTCAACGGGCTGGGTAAACAGAACCCTCTGTGATTCCTATCATTTCTCGTGTCAAGAAAACGTACGCGCGGCCGATCATCATGCTGAGGCAACGTATGCATCCTGGCTCCGATCGTCGCGGACGGTAACGACGTCCGTCGCATGGTGGTGGCATGAATCGATCTACGGTCGACGAACGTTCGAGCTTCAGTGAAAACTCTCACGACGCCGGCGGCGCGTCCCGCGAGCGCGAGCTCGAAATGCGCCTCCTCCAGCTGGAGGAGGACAAGGCAAGGCTGGAGCGCGAGCGTCTGGAATACGAGCTGCTGGGCGAGGAACTCGTGGGCCAGCTTGACGAGCAGGAAGTCGCCGAGCTGCACCGCTACCTGCACGATCGCCAGGAACACGCCGAATTGCTGCGCGACGGGCGCATCGTCCCGGTCGGCGAAGTGCCGCCCGAGGCCATCCTCGATCTGGCCGAGCTGTCGTACTGGCGTCACGCCCTCTCGGAATCCACCGGGCTGTTGACGTTCCTCTTCCTCAACGACCACGGCGAAACCCGGCCGGCGGGCAATTCTCCGCATCAGCTCCCCGCCCTGGCCACCTGCCGCACGGACTGCTGGCGGGCCGTGGAGCGGATTGTCGCCGACGCTGCCCAGCATGCCGACGAGCCCTTCGGCGTGAGGTGTGGTGGGTGCGGCAGGCCCCTGTGGATCACCCCGGTCTGTCTGCGCTACGAGCACGACAAGACGGCGGTGGCGTTTCTCGTCGGTCACGGGCTGCCCGCGCCGACGCGGACATATCGCCGCATGGTCGAACTCGTGGCCAACCTGGCCGGGCGTTGGGCATCGGAGGAATACGCGCGACAGGTCAATACCATCCTGCAGATGCAGGTGACAGCGATGGTGGTCAAGTATACGGGTCAGAAGAACGAGGCCATGCTCAGATCCCGGGAAGCCCTGGAGCGCCAGTCCCGCATCTCCGACGACCTGACCCATGCCAAGGCGGAACTGGAAGCCGTGCTGGAAGAGGCGCGTGACGCGCGTCTGGCGGCCGAGCGGGCCAACGAATCCAAGAGCCTGATCATGGCCGCCCTGTCCCATGAGATCCGCACGCCCCTGACCTGCGTGATCGGTTTCGCCGACCTGCTCGCCCGTCCGACGCTGACGTTGGCGGATGCACACAAGTTCGCCGAGTCGATCAAGGAGAGCGGCCAGGTGCTGCTCTCCCTGATCAACAACATCCTGGACCTCTCGAAGATCGAAGCCGGGCATCTCACGCTGGAGAGGATTCCCTATTCCATCCACCAGCTCCTGTCGGAGGTGGTGGACATCTTCACGCCGTCCTGTCGCGAGAAGGGCATCAGCATCCGTGTGCAAGTCGCCGACGACGTTGCCAACGAGTATCTGGGCGATCCCATGCGGTTGCGACAGGTGTTGATGAACCTGATCGGTAACGCCATCAAGTTCACGCGGGAGGGGGGCGTCGATCTCCTCTGCACTTCCGACGCCGAGGATCCAGATACGCTCAAGGTCGAGGTGCGCGACACCGGCGAGGGCATTCCGCGCGATCGTCTCGCGACCATCTTCGAGGCGTTTCACCAGGCGGACACGGGCACCGCGCGCAAGTACGGTGGCACCGGGCTCGGCTTGGCGATCTCCCGCCACATCATCCGGGTCATGGGCGGTGGGATGAGCGTCTACAGCCGGAAGGGCGAAGGATCCTGTTTCACATTCACTTTTCCCGGGCACCTGCCAGAGTGTGCCGCCATGTCGCCGGCCCTGGATTCGTTGACGCCACGCGAGTAGAACCGCCTCGCTCGCGTGTCGTGCCCCCTTGCAATAATCCACGGTTCGGGTAATATGTGTTTTAGGACGTCCACATCCACACCGCGACCTTGGAGGTGCCTATGGAGAGACTTCAGACCGGACAGACGATCTGGCCGAAAGAGATACTCCGCTTGCCCCAAGTTGAATTCCACATCGCCGGCGTGACCGGCCACTCCCTGAGAGATTCCGAGAAACAAGTCACCTTTTTCCGCTTTGACGAGGGAATCGCCGTTCCCGATCACAGCCATGCCGCCCAGTGGGGTTATCTGGTGAAGGGCGAGATGATTCTGGAGATCGACGGGCGAATGGAACTGTACGAAGCGGGCGACACCTATTACGTCCCCGGCAACACGAAGCATCGCACGTCTTTCAGCAAGGAATCCTACGTGATCGATATGGGGGACGATCCCGATCGTTTCAAGCTGCAGTATTGAAAGCGGCAGGGGGCCGGTTCAGCGGACCGGCCCCAGCACTACGGACAACACCTCATCACGACCCAGATAGCGAGCCGCGGTTTCGCGTATGCGCATGGGCGTCAAGGCTCGGATCTCCCTCAGGAAATGCGCCAGGTTGTTGGGTGGCCGCCCGTACAGCACGTCCGCGGCGCAGCGGCTCACGCGGGCGCTGTTGGACTGGCGTGAGATAAGCATGTTGCCCACCAGCTGCGAGCGCGCCCTCGCGAACTCGTCATCCGGCACCTGCTTGTCGGCGATGCGCCTGAGTTCGGAGATCATTGCGGTCGCCGCCTCGTCTTCGGTGGCCGGATCGGTGAGCACGTACCCCACCAGCATTCCCGGTGCGAAGCCCTGTGCGGACTGCAGGCCCGTGGCATAGCAAAGCGACCGCTGGTTGCGCAGGCTTTCGAACAGGCGCCCGCTCTGGCCGTTGAGCAGTTGTTGCAGCAGGGCCAGGCTGGCCCGGTCGTCGTTCGGCGTGAGGGGCCCATGCCAGACGCAGAGCACGACGCTCTGTCGCACGTCCCGGGTTATGCGGCGACGGGCCTCCCCGGCGGGGCCGGGCACGACCGACAGGTCGGGGAGCACGGGCGCCGGTGCAGGGGCGAGATCCGCCAGCGCTTCTTCGAGCAGGTTCGCGATCCGGTCCGCGTCGACATCGCCCGAAACCACGACGTGCACGTTGCGCGACACCCATGAGTGCCGATGGAAGTCGCGCAGGTCGTCGCCGGTCAGTGCGGCCAGCGATTGCTCTTCGCCGAGTACGGGTGAGCCGTACGGGTGCTCGGGGTAGAAGGCGGCGTGCATCTCGCGCGCTGCTGCCTGGAAGGGATCGTCGGCCATGGCCTGCAGGTCCGCCAGGGCGAGGCGGCGTTCGCGCTCCAGTTCCTCGCCGGGGAAATCGGGACTGCAGGCGAGTCTGCCGAGTATCCCGATCAGCTCCGTCAGGTGGCGTGTCAGCCCGGTCAGGTAGATCCCGTTGTGGTCGCGGGCCGTGAACGGCGATAAGGAGGCCCCGCGGCTCTCGATCCGACTGTGCAGCACCGCTGCGCTCTCACCGTCTGCGCCCTTCACCTGTACGTGCTGGCAGAGATGGGCGAGACCCTCCTGCCCGAGACCCTGATGGCAGACGCCGCCGGCGGCGTGCAGCCCCATGGTCACGACGGGTAGTGCGTGATCCTCACGGATGTACAGACGCAGCCCGCTGTCGAGGACGATCTCCTCGAAAGGCTGGTCGTGCGATGCGGTGCTGCTGTCCGCGGCCGGCGTCAGGATGACCGGTGCCGCCTCCGCGTGGGGTGCGCCGAAACGGTCGTCGTCGAGGTGCGGCGCCAACAGCTCGTCGACGGCGGGCGCTCCGGCGGGGAGGTCGTCCACGGCGCCGTCACGCGGTGCGTAGAGCAGGACGCTGCATCCGTCGCGGCTGAAGAGACGCCTGCAGACCCGGCAGACATCGTCCCCGGTGACGGCGGCGACCTGTTCGGGGAAGGTGAAAGCGCTGGCGAGATCGTCCATCGTATCATACCAACCGAGCAGGGACGCCGTACCCTGGACGGTCTCCCTGGAGAACCGGTGCGAACGCTCCGTGCGGATCTTCGCGCGCGCCAGTTCCTCTTCGCTGGGCGGCTCGTCCTTGAGCGTCTGCAGCACTTTTGCCACCGCGGCCAGGGCCTCCGGCGTCCGGGCGGCGTCGGTCTCGAAATCGACCGCCAGGATCCCTTCGCGCGGCCCCGCTTCGGCGAGCAGGGTGATGCTGCTGACGAGTTCCTGTTCCTCCTGGATGCGCCGGTACAGGCGGGAGCTGCGTCCGTCAGCGAGGATCTGCTGCACGACGGACAGGATCGCTCGATCGGGGTCGTTTTCGGACAGGCCGGGGAAGATCATCTTCCCGTAGACCATGCCGATGTCTCCCGTATCGAGGCGATAGCGCAGGGCGTCGTGGACCGGCTCGGGCGGCGGCGAGGGAAGCTCGTACGGACTCGGTGCGACGGCACCGCCGAAGCCCGCGATCACCAGCGCCAAGGCCGCTTCGGTCTCCACGTCGCCGGCGATCACCACGGTCATGTTGTCCGGCCGATAGGCGGCCCGGTAGAATTCGACGATCTGCTCGCGTGAGGTCGTGGTCAGGGCTTCGTCGCGACCGCCGATGGGATGCCGGTACGGACTGCGGTCGAAGGCGAGCTCCATCGCCCAGCGCCACGACACGCCGAACCCCGAGGGCAGATCGTCGTACATGTGATTCTCGTGCACCAGCACGGGGCGCTCGGCGTCGAGGGCGGCGGTGGTGAAGGTGGACGCGAAGAGCGCGTCCGCGAGGATGTCCACCGCGCCCGCGATGTTCTCGCCGGGCAGGGTGATGTGGTAGTTGGTCGTCTCGTAGCCGGTGCCCGCGTTGGTGGAGCCGCCCAGGTCCGCGACCTCGAGGGCGAAGTCACGCTCGCCGCGCCGGGCGGTGCCCTTGAAGAGCATGTGCTCGATGCCGTGGGCCCAGCCCCTGACATGCTCCGGCTCGCGGTTGGCGCCCACTCTCACCCAGACGTTGCAGATCGCCACCGGCGAGCGGTGATCCTCCTGCACGATCACACGCAAGCCGTTGGCGAGGTGAGCCAGGGTCGCGGAGCCCACGGTCTCGCGGGCGATGATGATGTTGTTGCTCATCCGTTGTTTCCGTTCCCGCCGCCGACAGCGGCTGGTGAAGCCCCTATGTCGCCTGCCAGGATAGGTGTGCAGAACCCGCTTGGCGACCTATCTTTATGCTCCTGTCCGGCTGCCCGGCTGTCCGGTTGACGTTGCGGGCGTGTTGTGACAGTTTTGCGCTGCGGTCCGACGAGCACCCCCGACACCGGGAGCGATGGATGATCTCCCCACCCGACATCCTGACCATCGACGTGGAAGAGTGGTTCCACGGTCACAACTATTTGCGTCAGGTGCCGCCGGAAACCTGGGACGACCAGGTCTGCCGCGTCGAGAGCAACACCGATCGCTGCCTGGAGTTGCTGGCCCGTCACGGCGTCAAGGCCACCTTCTTCGTGCTCGGCTGGACGGCGGAAAGATTCCCGTCCCTGGTCCGCAGGATCGTCGACGCCGGCCACGAAGTCGCCTGCCACAGTCATGCGCATCCCGAGGTGTTCAATCTCGACGAGGCTGCGTTTCGCGCCGACCTGGAACGGGCCCTCGCCGCGCTCTCCGCCGCCGGTGTGCCGGAGGTCGCGGGTTATCGGGCCCCGAGCTTCTCGCTCACGCCGCTCGTGCACCCCTACCTGCATATCCTGCGTGATCACGGATTCTCCTACGATTGTTCAATCTTCCCCGTGCATCATCCCCGTTACGGCCAGCCGGATGCGCCCCGCGCGCCCTTCCTGCTGGACGGAGCCGCCGCGCAGGCGTCGGGTCCGGACCGCGATCCCCTGCTGGTGCTGCCCATGACGACGGCCCGCATCTTGGGTGTGAACGTGGGCTTCGCCGGGGGAGGGTACCTGCGCATCCTGCCGCGTGTGGCCTATCGCGCGCTGCGCCGGCTCGCGCGCCGACAGGGCCAGGCCGTCGTGACCTACCTGCATCCGTGGGAGCTGGACGACTGGCGTCCCGGCGACGTGGGGCAGTCGCGGTTCCAGCGCTGGCGCAGCCAGGGTGGGCAGAACACGGTCTTGGCCAAGCTCGAGGGGATATTGCGCGAGGGGAGTTTCTGCACTATGGGTGAGTATGTGCAGACGCTGAGAAGCGGCAGCCGGTTACCGTCGCGCAGCCTGCCGTTCTGAAGGAGGACTCACGAGATGAAGGAACACGGTAGTCTACACTGCGAGATCCAGGGCAACGTCCTGGTGATGTCGCCTGCGGGAGGGTTCAATCTGGAAGGGATGAGAAGTTGCGACGAGTTGATCCGCGAGGCGGCGATCCCGCTCCTGAGCGGCCCGTGGGCTCGTATCGAGGACTTGCGCCGTGTCGAACTGGGGGAACCCGCGGCGATCGCCCTGCTGGTCGAAAACATCCGTTGGGGTGTGGCGTCGGGTTGCCGGGCAATCGCCTTCATTCGCACCATGATGCTGCACGAAGATCTCGCCCGCGAACAGCTGCGCGGGTTGAACTGTGATGTGGGCTATTTCGACGACGCCGCTTCGGCCTGGGCTTGGCTGGAAGCGCGGGGTTTCCAAGGCCGCTGATTCACCGTTCCAGCGGGCTAGTCTCCCACGCCCGTGGTCCCGTCGTAACGCTTCCAGATGGTCCCGCTCGAAGCCGCCTGATCCACGTATACCGATCCGCCCGACACCTCCATGAACTCCCAGGCGCCTTCACGCGGATGGTAACGGTGCCAGATGCCGTCGGTCGGGAAGACGACCTCCCACAGGTGGGCCTCGTCGTCGAAGTTCAGGGCCACCACGATTTCGGCGTCGGCGGAGTTCCCGCCGCTGCCGCGCCAGTAGCACAGGGTGTTCTCCAGGTGGTCGAGCCAGTCGGCGCGCCAGTGGAACCAGATGTTCTCCGTCTGCAGGGCCGGCTCCGACAGGCGTAGCCGGATCAGGTTACGATAGATGCTGCGCAGGTCGTCGTCACCTGCGCCCCAGTCGATCTTGTAGATGGTCGGGTCCGCGGGGCGGAACTCGCCGCTGCCGATCTCCTGGCCGTTGTAGAGCATGGGGATGCCCACGCTGGTCAGCAGGGCGTAGGCGCCCAGCTCGGCCTTCTGCAGACCGCCGACGGCCTGGGCGCCGGCCGCGCCGTAGCTGTCCACGGCCCACACGATCCGGTTCTCGTCGTGGGATTCCAGGTACTTCACGTCGCTGAAACCGTCGCCGTTGGCGCCGTTGTACTGGTCGTTCGGGCCGATGACGTTGGCCGCCGCCCACATGTTTTTGCACGCGAAGCTCCAGCAGCCGAAATCAGGCGTCGACGAGCCGCGCCAGGCGAAGCCGTTCTGGGTCAGGTTGGTGGTCATCACCTGATTGAAGTTGTTGCCGCCCCCGGCCCAGCCGTCGGTGTGATTGCCGCCCCATTGGGCATCGTAGCCGTGGGTGACGGCGTTGCCCTCGTTGGGATAGCGGTAATCCTCGCCGATCAGCAGCAGGTCCGGGTGGCGCGCCCTCAACTCGTCGCGGATGAACTCCCAGGTGCTCCAGGGCTCGCCGCCGATGTAGTCGAAGCGGAAGCCGTCGACCTTGTAGGTCTCCACCCAGTGCAACAGGGCTTCGATGATGTGTTCGCGCAGGGCCGGGTCGCTCCAGTTGAGTTCCACCATGCCCCACGGGTTGGCTTCGGTGGTCGTGAAGTTGTAGGCCCCGGAGAACTCGTCCAGTTGCCGCAATACGCTGCCGCCGGCGGCGTGGTTTACGACCATGTCCAGGATCACCGCGATGCCGTGCTCGTGGCACCGGTCCACCAGCATGCCGAAGATGTTCGGCCAGCCGTAGCTCACGTTGGGCGCGAAATAGAGGGACGGGTCGTAGCCCCAGCCGTTGTACGAAGGGGCGGTGACGGGCATCAGTTCGATGGCGTTGATGCCGAGATCCACCAGGTCGGACCCGGAGGTCAGACCGATGATCACGCCGGCGAAGGTGCCGGCGGTGGAAAAGTCGTTGGGAGCGATCTCGTAGATCACCAGTTGCGACCGGTCGATGGGCGCCGGGAGGTCGCGGATCGCGCCGACGGCTCGTCCGTACACCGCGTTGGCCTGGGCCGGATCGCCGGAGATGACCTCGACCGCGGCGGGATCGGTCAGCCAGGTCGCCTGGCCACCGCTCCAGAGCGCGAACTTGTAGTGCTGGAGTCCGGCGGGCACGTCGGCGATCAGGCGCCAGGTGTAGCCGTCGCCCTGGTCCGTGAAGGCCCAGGCCGGGTCGTTGTCGTCCCAGCCGTTGAAGTTGCCCGCCATGTAGGCCGCGTCGGCGCCGTAGACGCGCAGCACGAAGGTGTCGACGACGGCCGGCGTGACCGGCAGGTCTCCATAACCGTCCCCGGTCGTGGAGACGTCCTTGGCGTCCAGGGCGGTGGGGTCCGGCGTGTCGCCGCAGCCGACGGTTAGTCCGGCGATCAGGAGCAACAGGAGCGGCAGTACCGAGATCCTGGTCGAAATGGTCGTATCTTGATGCATGGTGTCCTTTCCGAGGGATAGTCTGCCCATATTATATCACATTGATGCCGCCGTGGCTTCCCGCCCTCTTGACGATCCGGTTTCTCGTGTTAGTTTCTTGGACCGATTCGCGAAACCTCGTTATCAATCTGGAGGCTGAGATGCGACGCGTCACCCTGTTTGCCCTCGCCGTCGTCTTGTTGACGGTAGCAGCCGCGCCCGCGGCAGAGGTCACCTTCGTCCACCGCGCTCCCGGTGCCCAGGAAGTCTTCCTGGCGGGCAGTTTCAACGGGTGGAGCGCCTTCGACATTCCCATGCGGGACACGGGCGGCGGCGTGTGGTCGGTCGTCATGAACCTGGCGCCCGGCGAATTCCAGTACAAGTTCGTCGTCGACGGCGCCTGGACGCAGGACACGAGCAACGCCGCCAGCGCTCCCGACGGCTACGGCGGCGACAACTCCGTGGTCACTGTGCCCGACGGCGTGGCGGAACTCGTGGCGGGCGGCGGTGAGAAACCGGCGGGGGCGGCGCCCGCAGCCGCGGCGGCCCCGACGGACGGCGGCGCCGCGTCCTTCGCCTACGACGCCGGCGGCGCGGTCGGCTCGTGCAATCTGGCCGGTGAATTCAACGACTGGAATCCCACCGCCGACGCCATGAGCGATCCCGACGGCGACGGCGTCTACACGATCAGCCTCGACCTGGCGCCCGGCACGTACCAGTACAAGTTTGTGGTCGACGGCAACTGGTTCGCCGATCCCGCGGCCGCCGAGAGTGCCGACGACGGCTTCGGCGGACAGAATTCCGTGGTGACCGTCGGTGCCGGCGGCGGCGGCGCGGCTGTTGCGGCTGTCGCGACCGCGACGGGTGAGGTGCAGGTGTCCTTCGCCTATGACGCGGGCGGCCAGGCGGGGTCCTGCTACCTGGCCGGCGATTTCAACGGCTGGAACCCGACCGGCACGCTGATGAGCGACGACGACGGCGACGGCGTCTACACCTGCGTGTTGCCCCTGCAGCCGGGGCAGGCAAACTACAAGTTCGTGGTCGACGGCAACTGGCTCCAGGATCCGACCAATCCCGCGGGAGTCGAGGACGGCTTCGGCGGCCAGAATTCCGTGCTGGACGTACCCGCCGGCGTGGCCACCTTCGCGGCCGGCGGTGCGGAACCCGTCGTCGCGACGGCCGCTCCGGCCACACCGGCCGTACCCGCGACCGACGACGCCGTCGAGGTGACCTTCGACTTCACGCCGGTCATCTCAGGTGTGATCGGCGTCAACCTGGCCGGCAGCTTCAACGGCTGGAGCGTCGACGCCGCACCCATGTCGGATCCCGAGGAGGACGGCACCTACAGTGTCGTTGTGCCCCTTTCGCCGGGGCAGCATACGTACAAGTTCGTGGTCGACGGGGAGTGGCTCCAGGATCCGAACAACCCCCACGGCGAGGACGACGGCTTCGGCGGCCAGAACTCCGTGGTAATCGTCAAGCACGGCGCCGAGCCCTTCGCCGCGCTCGACAGCAAGGCGCCCACCGCACCCGTCACTGGTGTGCGCACCGTCAAGTTCGCCTACGCGGCCGGCAAGTCCGCCGCCAACGTGTTTCTGGCGGGCACCTTCAACGACTGGAACGACAGCAAGCAGCGCATGAGCGACGCGGACGCCGACGGTGTCTTCGAGACGACCCTCCTGCTGCAACCCGGCACCTACCAGTACAAGTTCGTCGTGGACGGAAGCTGGCATCAGGATCCGAACAACCCCGACGGTACCGAAGACGGCTTCGGCGGCCAGAACTCCGTCCTCGAAGTGGACGACAGCTTCGAGGCCGTCAAGATCGAGGTGGGCGACGGCCGCATCTTCGCCGACGATCTCGAACCGATCTTCGACTACTCCACCTGCAATCCGCTGACGGATACCGAGTTGGAGATCACCGCGCGCGCCCACCTGGACGACGTGGAGAGCGTCTCGCTGCGCTACAGCGTGGGCGGCGGTGCGTTCGAGAGCGTCGAGATGGCGCCCGCCGAGAGCGATCCGGCCTTCCAGTACTATCGCGCGCGCGTGAAGCTCTCCGGGCCCGACGACGCCCTCGACTACCAGATCGCCTATCGCGACGGCGATGCCACCGCCTGGCTCGGCCGTGACGGGGTCGGCGACTCCGAAGCTGTGACGCCTTTCCATTACGACCGCGAAGTACTGCCGCCGTTCGTCACGCCCGCCTGGGCCCGCGACGGCGTCATCTACCAGATCTTCCCCGAACGTTTCCGCAACGGCGACAAGACCAACGACCCGGACTTCTCGGAGCCCTGGTACCTGAACGCCAGCTCGTTGCCCGCGTCCGGCAAGACCAACGGCGAGTACTTCCATCTGGTCGAGGACTGGTACGACGTGGCCGGTCTGAGCCGCAGCCCCTACCGCACCGACGGCCGGCCCGACTACTACTCGTTCTATGGCGGCGACATCGCCGGCGTGCACGAGAAGCTCGACTACCTGAACGACCTGGGCGTCACGGTGATCTACTTCAACCCCCTCAATCAGGGGATGAGCAACCACAAGTACGACCCGACCGACTACAACACCGTCGATCCCCACTTCGCCAATCCCGACGAGTTCAAGGCTTTCGTCGAGGACGCCCACGACCACGGCATCCGCATCGTCGTGGACATGGCCTTCAACCACACCGGCAACTGGCACTTCGCCTTCCGCGACGGTGTCGAGAACGGCCGCGAGTCCGAGTACTGGAACTGGTACGAGTGGAAGAAATGGCCGCTGCCGGTGAACCGCGACTTCAACGCCAGCGACTACTACGACTGCTGGTGGGGCTTCGGGCTGCATCCCAACCTCAACTGGGACCACGCGCGACCCAACAACGCCGAGAACAACCTCTCCGAGATCGGCCAGGCCGACCCCAACATGGCGGTCGTCGAGCACGTGCTGGGCGTGGCGCGCCACTGGCTGGGCGATCTGGGCATCGACGGTTTCCGTCTCGACGTGCCCAACGAGGTACCCTTCTGGTTCTGGAAGATGTTCAACGACGTCTGCCACGAGGTGAAGCCCGACTGCTGGCTGGTCGGTGAGATCTGGGGCAACGCCGGCAGCTGGATCGGCCCGCACTGCTTCGACTCCACGATGAACTACAAGTACTTCCGCGACCCGGTGATGGAGTTCATGGGCCAGGGTCGCATCGACGCCGCGACCTTCGATCAGCGTCTCGCGCCGGGACGGTTCGTCTACCCGCCCCAGTCGGTGCAGGTGATGATGAACCTGATCGACAGCCACGACACCATCCGCTTTCTCACCTCCGCCAAGGACGTGCGCAGGCTGATGCTGGCCGCCATGTTTTCGATGACCTACGTGGGCATGCCGCACATCTGGTACGGCAACGAGGTGGGCATGACCGGCGGCAAGGATCCCGACTGTCGCCGTCCCATGGACTGGAAGTACACCGACGATCCCGAGAAGACCGCCCTGCGCGACTACTACGGCACCATCACGCGCTTCCGTCGCGACCATGAGGTGCTCAGCCGCGGCGACTTCCGCACCCTGTTGACCGCGGGGCGCACCTACGCCTTTGCGCGTACCCTGGAGCAGAAGTCGGCGGTGGTCCTCTTCAACGCGGACAAGCAGCCGGTGACCTTCACCCTCGATGCCGACGCCCTGGCGGCGGCGGTACCCGAGGGCGCCAGCACCGTCTTCAAGGTGATCGCGGGCCCCGATTGGTTCCCCAACGCCGAGTCCGGCTCGCTCACCAGCGGTCAGACCCTGGAACTGGGCCACGGCGCGGTGGAGATCACACTGCCGCCCTTGAGCGGGGCTCTGCTGGCCAACTGACCGGCGCACCATTGTCGCAACGACGGAGAACCACGTGACGGCACGTGGTTCTCTTCGCGTCTGGGATTGGGCGATCAGTCGGTCTTGCTCTGACGGTGTCTTCGACCCATGCCTTCGCCACGGCCATGGCTTTGCCCGTGGCCGCCGCAGGCGTGGGCGGCGTCCAGCTCGGTGAGCGAGCCGTCCTGGACGGCGGCCAGTGTACCGCGCACGGTCGGATGTGCCGCGCGATACACCTTCAGACCCTGTCCCTGCAACATCGCCAGGGCTCGGCGTCCCATGCCGCCGCAGACGATGGCGTCGAACTCGCGGTCCGTCAGCTGGGAGAGGGGGTGGCAGGTGCCGTGGGCGTGATGGGCGTTTTCGTTCTTCACGACCGTGACGTCTTCGCTCGTGGTGTCGCAGATCGTGAAGTAGGGCGCCGAGCCGAAGTGCTCACAGACCTCGTCGTCGAGACCGGTTCCGTGGTTGGTGGGAATGCAGGTCCGCATTTCCGTCCTCCTCTTGCGTGAGATTGATGATCAAGGCGTCGCGGCGCAGGATGGCCTCGACGATCGTCTTGCGCGCCGAAGCGAGCAGGCGTTGTACGGTGCCGCGCGAGACACCCATGCGCTCGCCAGCCGCAGTCTGGTCCTGTCCTTCACCGTCACACAGGCGCAGGGCCTCGAACTGGTCGATCTCCAGGCTCCTGACGCCGATATTTCGCAAGGGAAGCCCCTGTGGCTTGTAGATGCGATCCGCCTGGTATCGCCTGCAGCATCGATGTTTGCGTGGTCTGGGCATGGTGCCGGTCTCCTTTATGAAATGTGCATATGCACAAAATAGAAGACGGACCGGACCCTGTCAAGCTCTGCCATCCATGAGGGGAAAATCGACCAGGGGTGCCCAACCGAGCACCCCCTGGCATGTCTGTGCGCGGTCGTCACTCCAGCAGCGTCACCTTGCGGCTGACGTCGGCAGTGCGTGTACGTAGCCGTATCACGTATGTCCCGCTGGCTGCGCGGCTGCCCGTGGCATCGTGTACGTCCCAGACCGCGGTTTGGAGCCCGGACGACTGGACGTCCGCGACCAGGGTCCGCACCCAGCGCCCGCCGAGGTCGTAGACGGACAGGTCCACGGGGCCGGCGGTGTCGAGTTCGTAGCTGACGGTCGTGCGGGGATTGAAGGGGTTGGGGGTCGCCTTCAACATCGGCCGGACCAGGGCGGGCGTATCGTCATCCACGCCCGAGACTATCAAGCGAGGCATGACAGCTACCGTATTTGCATTGGTTCCAGTCAGATATATGGTATCACTGAGAGATTCCGCGAAGAGATCGATTACGTAGACGGGGCTGCCCTTGCCTGCCTGACCCCCGGCCACATAGGCGGATTCGCCCATCAGCTGCTTGCCCCCGCCGATCACGGGCATCGGCACGATCAGGTCCACGTCGCGCGGGTCGGCGTCGGCCGGCAGGGGGATGACGGTCGTGGTCCAGTCCCAGGGATGGACCATGTGCACGGTGGCGTCGTCCTCGCAAGCGACCACGATGAAGTCCATGTCGGCGTCCAGTCCCCAGGGATCGTCGCCCACGGCGACGGAGCGGACCTCGGCCAGGGTCTCGGTGTCGACCACGCGCAGCACGTCGGCGCCGCGGTCGGTCACGTAGAGAGGACCCAGGCTCTCCGGCGGCAGGGCCACCTGCCACAGGGAGTTGCCGAGCGGGGTCTGATCCAGAATGGCGGAGGCGTCGTCGTTGATCGCGAAAAGCACGTTGTCGTACCACGCGACCAGGAAGAAGCGGTCGCCCTGGATGGAGTAGACGAGATTGCCGGGGCCGTGGGCCGTGCCGGGAATGGCCAGGCTGCCCGTGACCTGGTAGGTCTCGGTGTCGATGATGTCCAGCCGGTCGCTGTCACGGCAGCTGACCAGGGCGAGGCGTCTGCTCTCGTTGAAGGCAACCGACACGGGATACTCGCCGGTGGCGATGCGGTGGGTGATGACGCCGCCGCCGTCGATGACGACCACGCCGTCGCCGGTAGCGCCGGGCACCCAGAACTCGGTCCAGGGGCAGGGGCGCATGGTGGCGTCGTAGGGGTAGTTCCCTTCGGGCAGCAACGGGACGTCGGCGTCGATGATCCACTCGTCGGCGTGGTAGTCGTAGTGGAAGATGTGGCCGCTGTCGGAGGTGGAGCAGGCGGCGAAGCCCGTACCGAAGTACTGGGCTGCCACGGGACCGGCCGTCATGACGACGGCCACCAGGGTGACCAGGATAATGCGCATGGGAAACTCCTCGTGCTGTTGCGGGCGGCGGGGAGCCCAGGCCCGATAGGCGAGGAAAGGCGAGGAACGTCGCGAGATGCTGTTATCGATGATGTGCGGGAATTATACCACATGCGGTCCGGCGGAAAAAGGCCCCGGCCGGAAGGCCAGGGCCTGCGAGACGGTTGTGCGGGGTGCTCAGCGCAGGACGAGGATCGAGTTCTGGCCGCCGAAGCCGTCGTCGGTGCCGATGGGGTTGTTGGGGTCCGACTCCCAGCGCATGCCCCAGTCCACGGCATACTTGTATTCGTAGCGCCCGGGCTCCAGGTGGATCTCGATCTCCCAGATGCCGTCGCCGTCCTCGTCGTGCATGGCGTAGATTTCGTGGTCGAAGCGACCGGTGCCGCGCGTGCCGCACCAGTCGTTTTCGTCCCAGTTGCCGCAGAGGTTGACGTGCTTGGCCTGGGGGGCCTCGTACTGGAAGAGGACTAGGCCGTCGTCCTGTCGCGTGGGTGGCGGGACACGGGTGCGGATGATGTTCATGTAGCTGCAGCCGACCAGCATCGCCAGCAGTGCGGCTGCGGCTGCGTGTCTCGGCAGTCTGCGTTTGATGTCGCGCATCTCGTTCACTCCTAGAACCGGAAGTTGGCCCGCACGCTGAAGGCGCACATCTCGTCCAGGGCCTTCTCGGCATCGAATACCGAGGCTCCCGGATTCTCGTACATGTACTGCTGCCGGTGGCGCCAGCGGCCGATGTGACGTCCCTCGTAGTCGATACCGAAGTCGAGGGGGTCGACGCCGTAGGCGAAGGTGACGTCGAGCCGCGGGCTGGGCAGGTACTTCACGCCGAAGTACGGCGCGAAGAAACCATCGTCCATCAATCCGCCGAGGTCCGTCATCTGGAAATCGATGTAGCGCAGGTCGGCGACGCCGTGCACCCGGCGCGAGAGCTTGCGGTCCCAGCGCAGGATCGTCTCGAAGGTGTGCCCGTCGAGTCCGGTGATGTCGTCCGTGTAGTGGACGACGGCGTTTTCCAACTCGAACCAGCCGTAGCGGCTCTGGGGCGTACCGAAGGTGTTGCGTCCGGACAGGGTCCAGATGGTCGCGGTGGCCTGGGGCCTGCCCGCGTAGGGCGCCACGCCGCCTACGGCGCCGAAGTCGGCGTCCAATTGCCAACGCTGGACCCAGAGGACATGGCTGCGGTCGCCGGCGGTTTCGGTCACCGTCATTTCCGAGTAGTGCGTTTCGGTGGCGGCCATCGCGCCGCCGAACAACAGGTACACCCTCTTGTCCGCCTCGTCCTGGTGCATGAATACCACCGTAGCGTAGGTCTCGTCGGCCTGGGCGCCGCTCTCGCTCACGTTGGTGTGCTCGAGGTTGATCGTGCGCCCAGGGCGCAGTTCCAGATCCCACGATCCGTGCAGCAACCGGCGGCTGCGCGTGGTCATTTCCACGTCGACGGGGCCGTTGCTGTTATTGAAGCCCGATTCGTTGCCGGTGACGAAGCCCTGGGAGATGTCGTTGTACAGCCATTCCAGCTGCACACGCCCGCGATCGTCGTGGAGGGGGATGGTCAGGTCGAGGCCGCCGCGCAGATCCAGGTTGTCCCACTCGTACCAGGTGCTCGAATCGGTCGTCTCGGCCAGGTAGCTGTCCAGGGCGGGTATCCCCGTGTCGTCGGGCGTGCTCACGCGCTCGCTCATGTCGACCCAGAGCAGTTCGCGTTCCATGTAGATGGGCAGGCCCAGCGTGAGGCCCATGAATTCGTGGGAGAGACGGGCGGCGAAGACGTCGCGGCCCGAGTTGTCGAAGATCTCGATGTTGTTGTAGTAGTCGGCGTCGTGCACGTCGGCGAAGAAGCCCTCGAAATCCAGGCCGAAGGGGTTGCCGGTGACCAGTACGCCGGCGGTGCCCTTGCCGGCGTCCAGGTGGTCGTCCAGGATGGTGCCGGGCAGGTCGAGGTCGCCGCCGCTGTCCACGGGATCGCTGAGCCCGAGGGTCTCCATGTCCCAGTAGCCGACGACCCGGAAGGTCCCGGGATGCACGTCGAGCGCGCCTTCGTCGAGCTGGGCATGGATGTTGTTGAGGATGATGTTGGTGGTATTGTCCATGCGCAGACGCGTGTAGGCGTCCACTACGTCGCTGACCTCGGTGCGGAAGTTCAGGTCGATGTTCTGCTGCGGGCGCGACATGCGGTAGCGTGGGTCGCCTTCGTAGTTCTTGCGGGCGATGTAGCGTCCGAGGTAGCGCCCGTCCATGGTCACGCGCGCGTTGAAGGTCGTGTTGGGACCCCCCGCCTGGGCCTGGGCCTGCACGATCTCCTTCAGCTTACCGTCGTCGCCGACCTCGATCAGCGAGTTGGCGCCGCCGAAGGAGTCCGGCGCCGTGTTCGGATTGTCCGGGTCGGCGAACCAGGAGCCGTCGACGACGAACTTGTACTCGTACTTGCCGGGCTTGAACGCCATGACGATCGACCACGTGCCCGATCCGTCGTCGGTCAACGGATTGCGCTGGGCGTCCCACCCGTTGAAGGAGCCGGCCAGGGCGACCGAACCCGCGCCGGGGGCGTCGTAGGTGAAGCGGATGCCCACCGGCACTTGCTCCACGGTGGCTCGCGACGCGGGCGCCGCGAGGGTCAGGGCCAGTAGCATGAGGGCGGTCAGCGTTCTGATGGACTTGCGCATCGTCTGCTCCCGTTCGGGCTAGAACCAGCTGCGGAACGACAGGGCGAGCCTGTCGCGCAGGTTGTCGTTGTTGCCTTCCTGAACGAACCAGTCCGTGTACACGATGTTGTCGGACTGTCCTGCGTCGCCGTACTCGAAGTAGAATTCGGCGCCGAAGCCCAGGTCGTATTTGAGCTGGGCGAACATGGTGTGGCGGGCCTCGGTCTCCTCGTTGACGTTCAACATGCGGAGGTAGCCCTTGAGCTTGTCGGTGATGTTGACGTTCATGTCGAAGCCGAAGGCCGTGACCTGGCGGAAGGTGCCGGCATCGCGGACGCGCCCCTGCAGCCGGATCTTGGCCAGGAAGTTCTCCACCGATATCTCTCCGAACCAGCCGGGGTAGGTGAAGAAATCGTTGATCTCGCTGGACGAGTCGTAACCGTGCCAGCGGCTGTAGGCGACCTTGCCCTTGAAGCCCTTGATGAACTCGATGTAGAGCTCCCCGTACCAGCTCGTGGACGGGCGCAGGCCGCCGCCGACCTCGTCGGCGACACGCTTGCGGAAGGTGTCGTAGCTGACCTTGGCGGTGATGGCCTTGCGCGGCACGAAGTAGATGCCCTCGACATGCTTCTGTACGCGATTGAATTCGCGGTTGTCGTCGAAGCGGCCGCTCAGGTAGTCGCGGAAGTTCTCGCCGAATTCGAAGTACCAGGCGTGCAGGATCAGCTTGTCGATGTTGATGTCGCGAACCTCGGCCCCGAAGAGATAGGACTCCTCCGTCGGACCGCCGTAGACGTGCTCGCGGTAAGGCGTCGCGCTCCAGGCGCTCTCGACCGTCCAGCGCGACTGCTCCAGGTTGACGGGTCCCAGTTGCAGCCCCATGTCCACGAGATCGTGGGGGAAGAAGGCGAGGTCGGCCGACCAGACCATGTTGGTCATCCAACTGTACCGGTCGCGGTCCTCGGGGGCCGAGGTGTTGGTCCAGTCCTTGCGCAGGAACATCAGGCCGCCCACGAGACGGTCGCTCCAGCCCCGGTTGCGCAACCTTACGATCCAGGAGTCCACACCGTCGGCGATCTGGCCGTCGCCCCAGTCGAAGGTGCCGCCGTCGTCGCTGTAGATGACCGTGCCGCCCCAGTGGTCGAGCCCTAGAAACGGCACCTCCCAGAACTCGAAGCGCACGCCCTGGGACTGGGGCCCCCAGTTGTCGTTCTTCAGCTTCCAGTCGTTGACCAGCCCGAAGAGGGGCTCGTCGTTGATCCAGAAGTGGTTCTGGCGGCTGAACAAAAGCGTCTCGGTGTGGTTGGAGCGGAACTTCACGTGTCCTTCGGCCGCGATCCAGGGCGGCGTGTAGTACTCGGCGAAGATGGTCCTGTCGTCGTCGGAGTTGGCGTTGACCCGCATCCTGACAAAACTCTCGATGCCGTCGCTGTGCGTGTTGAGGAACTTCAACTCCGCGTAATGGGACGGCATGTGCATGCGCCAGTTGCGGTCGTTCTTTTCCGACGAGGTCCAGATGGAGTAGTACCCCTCCATCTTCGTGGCCGCCGGCGCCGGGCCGGGCGGCGCCAGGACGGCCACCGCGAGCAAAGCGGTCAGGAGGGGCGCCAGCCGGCGGGCTCGGGGCGTCGTTGCGTATCGCTTGATCACGTCAGTCCCTCACCGTGAAAGAGAGCATGTAGACGTTGCCCAGTTCCTTGTGGGTCTCCAGGGCGATGTCCATCTGCCAATGTACGTCCTGCAGGCCGACGCCCATGGCCACGAGCCCGGCGTTGAGCCCCGCGCGCAGGGCCAGGGCATCGAAGAACCAGATCTCCGCGCCGCCGTGCAGGGCCGAGTTGCCCCAGCCGCCCTCGCGGCTGCGCAGGTCGCAGGCGATCAGCAACGTGTCCCGGAAAAGGTAGCTGCCGCCCAGGGCGAACTGGCTGTAGACGGGATCGGGGTCGATTGTCGTCGCCAGCAGTTGCAGGTAGGGTTCGTTCAGATTGTAGACCGCACCACCGATGGTCCAGGCCTTGCCGCTGTCGTAGAGGAAGCCCAGGTCGAAGGCGTAGTCCGTGTCGCCGCCGTTGTAGGCCGGGTCGCCGTATTGCTCGTAGCCCGGCGCGGCGAGGCGGTAGATCTTGCCGGTCGTGCCCAGCGAAAGACCCTCCACCTGGGGTACG
Organism: uncultured Fibrobacteraceae bacterium; assembly: GCA_964389015.1. GTDB lineage: Bacteria > Krumholzibacteriota > Krumholzibacteriia > LZORAL124-64-63 > LZORAL124-64-63 > JAHIYU01. The sequence goes on from CAYMCR010000027.1 coordinate 21,237, forward strand.
GCAATGGCGACGGCGAGGTCGTAGGTGTCTTCGTAGTAGACGTCGCTGATGCCCTGGCGCACGAAGGACGCGCCCAGGTGCACGCCGTGCCAGGCGGGGAAGTCCAGCGTCAGGTAGTCGTTGCGCAGTTCGGGGATGGAATACATCCAGGCGCGGGTGATCATGGTCGCCAGCCGGTCGTCCCTGGTCAGGCCGGCCGGGTTCCAGTGCGTGGCGTTGGCGTCGTCGCAGAGGGAGACGAAGGCCGAACCCAGCGCGCGCGGCCTGGCGCCCATGCGGGGGTGCCGGAAATCCGCCAGCGAGACGGCCGCCGTGACCAGCACCGTCGCCGCCGTGACAAAAGAGAGTAAAGCGCGTTTTCTCATCGTATCACCGCCACCGGATGGTTGCTGCGGATGGTGCGTTGTCCGCCCGCCTGGTTGTAGGTGACTATCAAGCGCAGGATGTAGATGCCGTAGGGCACCTTCTTGCCGTTCTCGTCCATGCCGTCCCAGACCAGACCCTCGACGCGGCGTGGCACGCGTTGGTCGTTGTCCACGCCGGAATAGGGGAAAGTCTCCTGGAGACGTATCTTCAGTCGGCCCTCGATGTTGTAGACCTCGACCGTGACCGTCGCCTCCTGCGAGAGGTAGAAGCCGATCGAGGCGCGGTCGTAGAGGCCGTCGCCGTTGGGCGAGAAGGGGTTGGGGGAGACCGAGATGCCCGAGATCACCTCACCCTCGTCGTACGCCAGTTTAGCGGACCAGAACAGGCCGTAACTGCCGGCGTGGTCGACCCGCGCGGTGACCGTATTGGCTCGGGGATTCACGTGGCCGCCCACCAGGACCCAGCGGTTCGACGCCGCCAGGTATTCGTAGATGCCGATCTTGTTCTCGTCGCGGTTCGCCGCCAGGTCGTCATCGAGGTAGTGCAGGCTCAGACCGACCGATCCGGGCAGGCGGTTATCGAGGGGCAGGAACTGCAGCGAGTCGCCGATGTCCAGCGTGACGTTGCGGAAGACGCCCAGCGGCTGGGCTTGGGGCACTGCTGTCGCACCCTGCGGTCCCGCCGCGACCTGACCGATCTCCCAACCGACTTCGATCAGTGTGGCCAGCGAGTCGGGCGTCAGGTCGCTGTTTGTGGCCTCGTGGTAGAGCTCGACAAAACGCCAGCGCAGGACGTCGTCGATGGCCAGGGCCGAACCCTCCACGTGGCGCAGCGAGATGTCGCCGCCGGACAGCGGGGCCTGGATGTAAAGCGTTTCCTGGGCCGGCAGGACCTGCACCGTGGTCACCGGCGAGGTCGTCACCTTCGGGCCTCCGTCTTCCGGGCGCGTCACGTCGCGCGCCACCACCTCGAACTCGAGGTAGCGGGAGTTGTCGATAGGCGAAGATACAAATGCCGTATCCTGCCACGCGGCTGGGATGTCCACGCTCCATAGATCGTTGCCCACGAAACCCATCTCGGTCTCGACGTCCCAGTCGTTACCGAGGTATTTCGTGGATCGGTAGCGGAAGACAGCGTCCTGAACCTGGTTGTCGTCCGTGATCTCCAAAGTGAAGGCCAGCGGCGCCTCGATCAGAGGTTCGCGCCGCATCACCTCGCCGAAGTCGCGTGTGATGCGAATGACCGGGGGGCCCGTGTCCTCGAAGGCCGTGATGCTCAAGACGCAAGGTGTCTCGCCGTTTTCCAGTCTGGCGATGGCGTCTTCCGTCTCGTAGTCCAGGACGACCTCCTGGGGCTGGCCCGGGTCGCGTCCCACGCCCGGCACCAGCAGCAGGTCCATTATGTTGGGATCGCGATCGGTGTAGTGGCCGCCGCCGAAGTTCCACTCGCTGCGCGATTCATTCACCCAGCGGATGCCACCCAGGACCTCTTCGCCCCCGAAGTCGTGGCTGGAGACCAGCACCACCATGTTCCAGCCCCGGATGTCGTACGGAGTGGGATTGCCTAGGGCGCTGCGCGCCACCAGGGCGGTGACCGTGTCGCGATCGAAGTCGCCGAGCAGCTGTATCTCGGCGTCGTTGCGCAGGGCGTTTTCGCGCCAGGAGTCGATCGTGTTCTGGCCCAGCGACGGCACCAGGGCCTTGTACCAGCCGTCCATGATGACGGCGAAGTCCCAGGCGTTCCAGGCTTCGAAATCGACGCGGCGGTTGGGCAGGCCGCGGGTTGCGCCCCCCGGCGCGCTGTCGATCATGATGTCGATCTTGGTGATGTTCAGGTCGCCGTAGAGGGGATTCCAGTCGGCGGTGTGCGGTTCGGACGGATCGGGGAAATCGCCCAGGCCGACTTCGAAGGCGATCATGTCCACCGCCTGTCCGGCGACGACGGCGGTGGTCTCGTACACGTTCAGCGCGAGCAGGTCGAAGGCCCCGGGCACGAAGACGCTGTTGGTGGGATAGGTGTAGAACTTGCGCTCCTCGCCGGGCTGGTTGGGGCCGTGATCGTCATCCTCGGGGTCCTCGGCGTGCACGATGACGTTCACCTGTGCGGCGATCGTCACGGCGACGGTGTCGCGGCCGGCCAGCAGGTTGGTGGTCTCGAAGGCCGAGACGATCAGCGCCTGGTCGCCGCCGGGGCTGCCCAGGGGCACCGTGGTCCTCAGACTGTAGACGCCGTCGCCGGCGGTCTCGTCACCGTGTCCGGACTCGCCGTCGTCGTACATGCGGGCCAGCGGGGCACCGGCCATGGCCGACATGTCGGCCAGCACATCACCGACGCCGTCGCCCTCGTCGGTCACGCGGGCGGTGAGGGTCAGCGGCATGCCCGCTTCCAGCTCGGCCGGCGTGGCCGTGGCGTTGGTGACCGACGGCGGTGTCGGGAAATCTGTGCGCACGACGTAGGTTGGGCTCCACTCGCTCAGGGTGACGGGGCCGAGGGCGAGGTTCCAGTCGTTCTCGCCGGGATTCGTGTAGTCGAAATCCAGGTCCAGCGTCGCGTCGGAGGGTACCGAGTCGAAGGCGCTGCGTTTGACCCCGTCTTCCTGGGTCAGGTAGACCTGGAAGCGTAGCGAATCCGGGGGCGTTTCGCCCAGCGCGACCCAGGGGATGTCCACGCTCAATCCGTCGTTCGTCTTCTCGGCCCACAGGTCCTGGATATTGTTGTTGATCGGGGCGGTGACGTAGCCCTCCTCATCCAGATCCCAGAACTTCCATGCGCCGTCCCAGGCGCGGAAGTCGCCGTAGTCGTTGGCCGAGTACTTCGAGGTCAGGATGTAGTCGGGTTTGTACTCGTGCCCGAAGTTTACGGGCATCTGGAAGGCATCGGTGTTGCCGCCGGCGGCGTCCCACATGGTCTCGAGCAGGATGTGCAGCTGCAGGCCGTTCCAATCGGACACGAAAGGGATCTCCAGCTGCAGGGCGTCGGGCGAGTTGGTTACCACCACTATCGTCAGGTCGGTGGGCGGGAAGGTGTTGTTGCTCTCGGGCTCCATGTCATAGGGCGGGTCGCTCGCCAGCGTCACGTCGCGCAGCTGCAGGTCGGCGCCGTCGACCGGGTAGGTCGCGGTCGCGCTGCCGATAGTCACCAGGCCGGCGATGCCCGCCGGCTGGAATTCCGTGATGACCTGACCGGTCTCGTCGGAGACCGGCGCGGCGTCGGTGAAGGTACCCATCGCCGGCGGCTCGGCCGTCAGGGGCAGACTTTCACCCGCCATGGGTGTGGGATTCCCGAATTCGTCCACGAGCTGTCCCGTCACGGTCACGGGGGCGTCCAGACTGGAAAGCTGGGTGGAAAGGCTCAGCCGCCAGGCCGTCGTGGGGCCGGGCTCCACGGTCACCGCCAGCGGGCCGGGCTCGCCGTCGACGGTCGCCAGCCGCACCTCCAGCGCCTCGTTGTCCACTACCACGGAGCAGTCGATCAGCAGTTCGCCGGAGCCGGTGGCCGACAGTTCAGCCGTGGCGACACCCTCGAGATTGGTCTCGACGGTCGGCACCGTGAAGGCGCCGCGACCGCTGGAGGCGGTGGTGACGGTGAAGGTCGCGGGGATCTCTGGCAACTCGCTCCGGTTGCCGGCGGAGTCGTACAGCTCGGCGGTCACCGTGATGACGTCCTCGCCGTCGGCCCAGAGCGTGTCACGTGCCGCCGACAGGACCACTGTGGCCGGGCGCGGGTCGTTGAAGCCGACCATCACGCGGGCCGTGGGCGGCACGACCTGCTTGAGGGGGTCCGGCACTTCGGGCCCCACAAAGATGCGCAGGACCTCTACGGCGTCGTTGATCAGATAGAAATTGGTCAGTCCCTCGGCGATGTCTACGGTGATGATGGTGTCGGTCGTGTCCTCGCTGGCCAGGAAATGGTATTCGCCGCGCGGCGGCGCCACGTCGTCCATCTTACGGGCGGTCAGGGGCAGACCGGTGAGTTTCTCGTCCAGGTCGAAGAGGTCGCGCCGATCGCCATCGCCCACGGCCTCGATGGTCAGCATGACGTAGGCGTAGAAGTCGTCTGCGGGGATCGACACCGTGGCCGAGACGCTCTCGACCGGCAGGCCGTCGGCGTCGAGCAGGCGCAGCCGGTCGGCCCGGACCGCCGCGAGGGAGATCACGCCCAGGTCGGTCACCGTGTCACCGCCCTCGAGGGTCAAGCTATCGGTCCACAGGCCGTAGCCAGGGGCGTCGACGACGACCTCGTAGTCGCCCTCGGCCAGGAAGAAGGGCTCGTAATCGCCGCCCGGTCCGAAGACGCCGCCGGCGGCGCCGAAGGCGAGGGTGTCGGCCGGGGCGCCATCGCCCAGGCCAGTCACGTAGACGTGGCCGGCCCGGCCTGGACCGTCCACGAAGGTAAGGGCGCCGTCGAGCTCGGGCTGGCGCGCCAGGGCCAGCTCGAGGCCGGTCTGGTCTACGCCCGGCTCGGCGGTCAGGGCGAGCCCGGTCTCCAGGTAGGTGTCCGCGACGGCGGTCAGACGCAGGTCGCCGAGGCGGGCGGCGTAGAAGGAGAAGGCGGGGTCGGCAGCGGTGAAGGCGACGGTGGCGAATATCGAGTCACCGACAGTGTTGCTCAGCGTGACGACACCGTCGGTGCCAGGTCCCGTGTTGAAACTCATCGTCCCCGACAACTGGGGCGCGCGCGGCACTGTCAGGTCAAGTCCGAGCAGGTCCTCGCCGGAGACGACTTCTAGATCGAATATCGTTGTTAGGTGGTCATCGGCCCAGGCCTCGAGTGTATAAGTGCCGCTGTCACTCACGTAGAAGGTAAAGTCGAGAGGGTACTCGTTGGGCAGGGGATTCGCCTCCACGAGTACGACACCTGATGGATCACGGAATCGATAACCGGGGTCTTCCGCTATCCCCAGCTCCAGACGCAGCGTGCCAGTGATGGTCGTGGCCTTCTGGAGCATGAAGTCGACGTCGACGAGCTCCTGGCCCGCCGACACCTGGACCGTCGTCTCGGCGGGGAAGTAGCCGGGCGCCGATGCCTGTATCGTGTAGGTGCCCGCGGCCAGGCGGCCGACCCGGTACGCGCGCACCGCGTCCGCGGTCTCGACCGTGCTCAACGGACCCTCGATCGGGTCGCCGCTCCAGTCGGTCAGCGTCGCGGTGACGGTGACCCCGAAGGTGCCGGGATCCTCGGGCAGGGTGACCGTGCCCGAGACGCTCGCGTCCAGCGGATCGAGCACGCCGTCGCCGTCTTGGTCCAGGATCGAGGCCTGCATATGCGTCAATTGGATTGGTAAGTCGGCACTCTCCAAACGGCCAAGGCCGGGCATTACATCTTCTGCTCCCGAACTATCAGCAGCCGCGGTGATTGCTGCCACCGCCCGTAGCACTGCCCAAGGGGGCAATCCGTTCGGGTAGACCTCGCTCCAGGGGATGGCGATCTCGTTGCGATTCCAGAAGACGCTCTTGTCGGGGAAGGTATCGTCCGCACCCATGGTCTGGGCGTTGACGGTTGAAGCGGTGATCTCGGTCACTGCGCCTGAGACGTTGTTGGCGCGCCAGACCGCCAGCGTGCCCACTGTGTCCGTAAAACCGCTGTGGTAGTGGGAGAGCATCAGGTCCGCGTGGCGCCCTTCGGGCAGGAGCAGCCGGCGTGGCGACTCGGCAAAGACCGCCGCGTCCTCGGGGCCGATCCCGGTCCCGGTGTCCAGGTAGAGCACCAGAGTGCGATCCTGCGCCTGGTAGTTTAGCCCGATGTAGAGACTGTCGGCGTCCCATGTCAGCCATAGGTGCCGGACATTACCCCAGTAAATAAAGTTGTCGTCGTCGAAATCCTCCACGATCCGGTCGGCGGGCGCCCAGTCGACACCGTCGTCGATGATCTCCCCGTCGATCGTGACGGTGTGGAAGGGCTCCGCCAGGGCGGGCGGCCCCCAGGAAAGAAGGGGCAACAAGAAGGTCGCGAGCAGGACCGCCTGGACTCGACACGTCTTTATAATGCTCATGGAGATTCCCCGGTTCGTGATCTGAAGTACCGCCGTATAGAGAATCGGCATTATAGGCACGTCTGACAGGACATGAAAGCAGGAAAATGCGATTGCATGGAAGGGCCGGTCCGGGTAGCCTCTCGCGGTGATGAAACAACGCGTCGGCATTGAAATCCTCTTCGCAGCGGTCCTGGTCACGACGCCCCTGGTCCTGTCCACGGCCTGCGGCCGCATCGATCGCAGCGACCAGGTGGTCATCTGGGAGCAGATGGATCCGGTGGAGCAGGCGCTGCTGGAGACGCACATCGAGGAGTTCCAGGCCGCACATCCCGAATACGCGGAATTCAGCATCACCCACGTCCACTATACGCCCGAGGACGTGCGTACCCAGTACCAGACGGCGGCCATGGCTTACGGCGGGCCCAACCTGGTCTACGGCCCTTCCGATCAGACCGGCCCCTTTTCCATCATGGGTCTGATCGCGCCCCTCGACGAGATCTTCACGGCTGAGGAGCTGTCGCGCTTCGATCCTTCCGGTCTACCGACCCTCGACGGGCATGTCTGGGGCCTGCCGGACCAGGTGGGCAACCACCTCACCCTGGTGGCGAACCTGGAGTGGGTGGACGAGATACCCGACGATACCGATACCTGGCTGGCCCAGTTGCAGGACCTGACCGTGGACACCGACGGCGACGGCAAGATCGACCGTTACGGCCTGGTCTTCAACATGGCCGAACCCTTCTGGCTGGTGCCGTGGCTGGGCGGTTTCGGCGGCTGGGTCATGGACGACGCCGGTGAGCCGACCCTCGACTCGGCAGCCATGTCCGCCGCCCTCGAATTCCTGTTGGCACTCAAGCAAGCCGGCGTGGTGCCCCGCGAATGCGACTACCCCCTGGCCGACACCCTCTTCAAGGAGGGCCGCGCGGCCTACGTCATCAACGGTCCCTGGTCCTGGCAGGGCTACCGCGAGGCGGGACGCGAGATCCGGCTGGCGCCGCTGCCGCGGGTCTCGTCCACGGGCCTGTGGCCATCGCCCATGAGAGCGGCCAAGTGCTACTCGGTGAACCGCTACCTGGATCCGGACGCCCGTGCCTGCACCCTGGACCTGTTGCGCTGGCTCACCGGACCCGAGGCCCAGGCCGATCTGGCGCGGGAGATGGGTGTCTTGCCGGCCGATCTCGCCGTCAGACAGAGGCCCGAACTGGTGGCGGACGAGCTGCTGGCCGCCTCGCGGTCGCAGATCGACAAGGGGCGGCCGATGCCCATCGTGCCGGAGATGCGCGCCATCTGGGACGTCATGCGGCCTTCGTACCAGAGCGTGCTCAACGGCGAACTCTCGCCGGCCGACGCCCCGCGGCGCATGCAGGAGCAGGCGGTGTCCGCCATCGCGGAGATGAGGGAGTAGGGATGAGCGATTCGCGCGCCAACAGGTTGGCCTTGATGTTCCTGGCGCCGGCGGCGACGGTGTTGCTGCTGGTGGTGGCGTATCCCTTCCTCTACAACATCGGCATGTCGTTCACCAACTGGAACATGTACCACTTCCGCGATCCGACCTTCAACGGACTGCAGAACTACGGCCGGCTGTTCATGGAGGAGCGCTTCTGGACGATCCTGGGCAAGACCTTCCTCTGGACCGGCGTCAACCTGGTCTTCCACTTCGTCCTGGGCCTGAGCGCCGCCCTGCTGCTCAACCGCCGGCTGCCAGGCCGGCCCATCTACCGAGCGCTGTTGATCCTGCCCTGGGCCATGCCCCAGTACATCTCGGCCCTGACGTGGCGGGGCATGTTCAACCTGGAATTCGGCGCGGTCAATCTGCTGCTGGGCAAGCTCGGCCTCGAATCGATCGGCTGGTTCAGCGGGGAGGGGGCGGCCTTTTCGGCGGCGATCATAACCAACATCTGGCTCGGCTTCCCCTTCATCATGGTCGTCGCTCTGGGTGGTCTGCAGAGCATCCCCCGAGAACTCTACGAGGCGGCACACATCGACGGCGCGAGCGCCTGGCGCCAGTTCCGCTCGATCACCATGCCCATGCTCAAGCCGGTGATGATGCCGGCGCTGGTGCTGGGCACTATCTGGACCTTCAACAACCTCAACGTCATCTGGCTGGTGACCAACCAGGGCGAGCCCGCGGACAAATCGCACATCCTGGTCACCTTCGTCTACAAGGCGGCCTTCACCTACTACCGCTACGGTTACGCCGCCGCCTTCTCGGTGATGATCTTCCTGATCCTGTTCTCCATCGTGCGGGTCTACCACCGGGTCTCGAGAGAGGAGGCGCCGGCATGAGGTGGGCGCGCAAGGCCTGGACGCACGTGTGGGTGCATCTGTTGGTGTGGATCTTCGTGCTCTTCGCCATTTTCCCCATCATCCAGATCGTCGGCATCAGTCTGCGACCGGGTGACCAGCTCTACACCACCAACCTGAACCCCATCCCGCCCGACGCGACTTTCGAGGCCTATCGCGCCATCGTGCAGGACAAGCCTTTCGCCTTGTGGATGCGTAACAGTCTGCTGGTTTCGCTGTCGACGGCCCTGATCGGCGTCTCGCTGGCGAGCCTGGCCGGCTACGCCTTCTCGCGCGCCCGTTTCCGGGGCCACGGCGCGGCCCTGCAGGGGATTCTGGTAACCCAGATGTTCCCGGCGACGATGCTGCTGCTGCCCCTCTACATGCTCATGCGCAAACTCATGCTGGTGGATACGCTCTTCGGCGTAGTGATCGCCTACGTGGCCACCGCCTTGCCCTTCTGCGTCTGGACCATGAAGGGCTACTACGACACCATCCCGGTGGATCTGGAGGAAGCCGCCCTGATCGACGGCGCGAGCCGTTTCCAGGCCTTCCTGCGCGTAACGCTGCCCCTGAGCGCTCCCGCCCTGGTTATCACCGCGCTGTTCTCCTTCATGACGGGTTGGAGCGAGTTCATCGTAGCGCGCGTGCTGCTGCCTAGCGCCGAGCTGCACACCCTGCCGCTGGGGTTGGAGTCCCTGGCCGCCACCTACCAGACCGAATGGGCCAACTATGCGGCGGGGTCTGTGCTGGTTTGCATTCCCGTGGTGGTGCTTTTTCTGGTGCTGAGCCGGTATCTGATCTCCGGCCTGACGTTGGGTGGGGTGAAGGGCTGAGAGGGTCTTCCCGCGCTCAGCTCGCCTTGATTTTTTTACGTATCGCCATCAAATACATCTGAATCCATCTGCTATTATGTGGTTTACAGCCCGAATTCCGCATCTGTCTGGTTATTTGGTCCTTTCCCGTGGGGTCCGGTCCTCGTTCGGCCGTAGCGCTGATGTTGCCATCTTGCCCATGTTTTGATATAATCGAAGGTGTTCTGAATGACGTGGGCACTTTTTGGTGGATCACGTCATGTGACTACCTGATCCGCAGTGTGGGAAGATCGCGCCGCTCTAGTCTGAAGTTCCAGCCCAATCCCCTCTCAATTCCGGGATAAGCAAAAGCGAA
>CAYMCR010000028.1:0-30948 GCA_964389015.1 uncultured Fibrobacteraceae bacterium
TACCTTACACCAGCAGGTGGAGTCTTTCAACTGGGAAAATCGCTCAATTTAGGATTCACTACTCCGCCGTGGGCAGTGCAGAATGGGTGGGCGGCGACGAAGAGACAGACGGCGAGTGGAATGATGTTACGGAATTTCATTTTCCCTCCTTCTTCCTCCATGATTCGAATGACTCCATGGCCGATCGAAAAGCACGCGAATCGCTCCCGTCGTTTATACTGGACTATAAGGACAGATTCAATCCTCTTTATAATGTATCCGGTATTACCCTTATCCGATAGAGAGTTACAAGCTTATTGCAGTCCACAGAAAAGGGCAGGACGCTCGTGCGTCCCGCCCTCTGTTCTTCGCCGACGCCTGTCAGTCCAGCCCTTCCACCGCCTCCTTGAACGCCGGCAGCACCTGGAACAGATCCGCCACGATCCCGTAATCCGCCGCCTTGAAGATCGGCGCGTTGGCATCCTTGTTGACCGCCACGATGCACTTGCTCGAGCTCATGCCCGCCAGGTGCTGGATGGCGCCGCTGATACCGCAGGCCACGTACAGGTTGGGGGAGACCGTCTTGCCGGTCTGGCCCACCTGGTGGGAGTGGTCGACCCAGCCGGCGTCCACGATGGCGCGGCTGGCGCCGGCGGCGGCGCCGAGAGTGGCGGCCGTCTCCTCGATCAGCTTGTAGTTGTCGGCTTCCTTGATGCCGCGGCCGCCCGAGACGATGCGCTCGGCTTCGGTCAGTTCTATGCGTCCCGCCTCAGCGGCCTGGATCTCCGTCACCGACGCCTTGGGCGCGAAGCCGTCCAGGCCCGGATCGAAGGTCTCGGCCGCGGCCTCGCCGCCGCCGCCCTCGCCCAGTGTGAAGGCGTTGGGACGGATGCCGACCACGGCGGTCGACGACGAGAAGGTGACGTCCGTGTAGCACTTGCCCGCGAAGATGGGCCGGCGGATCGTGAAGCCGCCCTCGTATTCCAGGCCCACGCTGTCGCTCACGCAGGCGCAGTCGAGGCGCGCGGCCAGGCGCGGACCGAGGTCCTTGCCCAGGGCGGTCGAGCCCATTAGTACCAGATCGGGCTTTTGGGCCTCGCAGAAGGCGCCGAGGGCCCGGCTCCAGGCCTCGCTGTTGTACTTGGCGAAGTGTTCGCCGGTGGCCGTGAAGAGCTTGTGGGCGCCGTAGGCTCCGGCCGGGGCGGCGTCGGCCTCGCCCAGCAGCACGCCCCACACCTCGCCGCCGGCGGCGTCGGTGATCTCGCGGGCCTTGGACATCATCTGCCACGCCACTGGTTTAATTTGACCGTCGCGCTGTTCTATGAAGACTGCGATGTTCGGCATTCTGGTTCTCCCTGTCAGATGACCTTGGCTTCTTCGCGCAGCAGACGCACCAGTTCCTTGGCGGCGGCGGCGGGATCGTCGTTCTCGATGATCTTGCACTCTGCGCGGGGCGCGGGAGGCGTGTAGGTGGTGACCGTGCTCAGGGCGGCGGGGACCTCGATTCCCAGATCCGCGCAGGTGACGGTCTCCTGCGGTTTGGCGCCGGCCTTCATGATGTTGGGCAGGCTCGGCAGCCGGGGCTCGTTAAGGCCCTTCTGGCAGGTGACCACCGCTGGCAGCGAGCCGGTGACGATCTCGGCGCCGCCCTCGATCTCGCGCGTCGCCGTGAACGTACCCTCGCCCAGCTCCAGCTTGTTCACCACCGCGGCGTGCCCGCAGTCCAGTGACTCGGCGATCATCACCGGGACCTGTCCAGCGTCGTCGTCGATGGCCTGTTTGCCGGCCAGGATCAGGTCGTAGCCGTCGCGCTTGATCACCGCGGCCAGCACCTTGGCGATCTGCAGGGGCTCGGCGTTCTCCAACGCGGCCTCGTCCACGCGGATGGACTTGTCGCAGCCCACGGCCAGGCAGTCCTTCTTGAGGGTTTCCATGACCCGGTCGGGGCCGATGGTGATGGCGGTAATCTCGGTGTCGTCACCCAGACGCTCCTTGATCAGGACCGCCTCCTCGACGGCGTAGGCGTCGTAGGGGTTCAGTACCCGGGTAAAGCCGGACTGGTCGAGCTCGGCGGACGGCCCGGACATGGTGATCCGGGTCTCCGAGTCGGGTACCTGTTTCACGCAGACAGCTATCTTCATGGGTCCTCCCGGACATCTTGGGACCTGCGGATAAAAAACCGTGGGTGGAGTAATGCCGACCCTGCGGTTTTTGGTCGCTTCGTCCCCGAATGATAGACAGCGGGTCTTGAGGCGTCAATCGACGATGCGGCCCAGCGCTGGCATTCCCCGCTTGGGTCGCCTATGATCCCGACGAACCCCTACCCCGGAGCGAGACATGACCCAACGCACCTGTGATCTCGTGGTGATCGGCGCCGGCCCCGGCGGTTACGTGGCCGCCGTCCGCGGCGCCCAGTACGGCCTCGACACCGTGCTGATCGAGAAGGACGAGCGCCTCGGCGGCACCTGCGGCCTGCGGGGCTGCATCCCCACCAAGGCGCTGATCCAGTCGGCGCGGACCTGGGAGCTGTGCCGCAAGGGGGCGCGCACCTTCGGCGTGACCGTCGGCGAGGCAGCCTTCGCCTGGGACAAGGTGCTCAAGCGCAAGGATATGGTGGTGCGCAAGGGGAGTCTGGGCGTCGCCGCGCTGGTGGAGAAGAGCGGGGTCGAGGTGGTGCGCGGTCACGGCCGTCTCGATGGTCCCGGTCGCGTGGTCGTGACGCGCGAAGGGGAGGAGTCGCTGGAGATCGTCGCCGCCAAGGTGATCCTGGCCACCGGTTCGACCACCATGCGCATCCCCGGCATGGAGCCCGACGGCGAGCGCATCCTGACCAGCGACCATCTGCTGGAGATCGATTCCGTACCCGCGTCGATGGTGATCCTGGGCGCAGGCGCGGTGGGCGTGGAGTTCGCTGACGTCATGAACGCTTTCGGCTGCAAGGTGACGCTCGTGGAGATGCTCGAACGCATCATCCCCCTGGAGGACGCCGATTGCTCCGCCGAGCTGGCGAGGGCACTCGGGCGCAAGGGGATCAAGATCCACGCGGGCCATCGCGCATCGGACGTGTCGGTGGGCGAGGACGGCGTCAGCGCCAAGCTCACGGACGTCGATTCCGGCGAGGAACTCACCGTCACCGCGGAGAAGCTGCTGGTGGCCGCCGGCCGCCGCCCCGTGACCGACGACCTGGGCCTGGACACGGTCGATGCCGTGGTCGACCGCCGCGGCTTCGTGCAGGTGGACGGTTTGATGGAGACCGCCGTGCCCGGCCTGTTCGCGATCGGCGACATCATCGCCACACCCCAGCTGGCCCATCAGGCCAGCGCCGAGGCCGAGGTGGCCGCCGCCCGCGCCGCCGGCCGCGAAGCCGCGCCCCTCGATCTGGACCGGGTGCCCGGCTGCACCTACACCTCACCCGAAGTGGCGTCGGTGGGCCTGAGCGAAGCCGAGGCCCGCGAGCGCGGACACGAGATCGCCGTGGGGCGCTACGATTTCGCGGCCCTGGGCAAGGCCAGCATCCTGAACGAGCCGCACGGCTTCGTGAAGGTCGTCAAGGACACCGAGACCGGCCTGGTCCTGGGCGTGCACATGGTCGGTCCGCACGTCACTGATTTGATTTCTGAGGCCTGCACCGCCATGGGCGCCGGGCTGGACGCCGAGCGCTGGGCCGGCATCGTCCATCCTCATCCCACCCTGAGCGAGGCCGTGGCCGAGGCTCTGCACGCCGCCAACGGCGAGGCGCTGCATGGCTGATCGACCGGGGCTCGTGCGGCGGCTGCGTGCCAGGCTGGGCCGGGAACGGGTCCTGGACGACACGGCCGCGCGTCTGGTCTACGCCCGCGACGCCTCGCATCTGCGCCTTGGCCGGCCCCTCTGTATCTGCCTGCCAGCCGACGCCGCGGCGGTGGCGGCGGTGGTGCGCTGCTGCGCCGAGGCCGGCGTTCCCTACGTGGCGCGCGGCGCCGGGTCGGGACTGGCCGGCGGCGCCCTGCCGCCAGACGGTGCGGTGGTGATTTCACTGGCGCGACTGACCGATATCAGCGAAGCCCCCTCCGGCCGCGACGACGAGATCCTCGCCGGTGCAGGCGTGACCAACGCCGCCCTGAACCGCCACCTGGCCCCCCGCGATCGCTGTTTCGCACCCGACCCCGGCAGCCAGGAGGTCTCGACAATCGGCGGCAACGTGGCCGCCAACGCGGGCGGCCCGCACTGCCTGAAGATCGGCTCCACGGTGCAGCACGTGCGTGAGCTGCAGTGGGTCGACGGTGAGGGCCGGATCTGGTCGTCGGGACGTGTCGGCGACGGCGCGCCGGACCTCACCGCCCTGCTGGTGGGCAGTGAGGGCACCCTCGGCGTGGTGACCGCGGCGATCCTGCGTACGATGCCGATCGACACCGGTCAAGCCACCCTGCTCGCCTATTTCGACGACCTCGACGCGTCCGCCGTGGCGGTCGTCGCCTTGCTGGGTGCCGGCTTGCTGCCGGCGGCGCTGGAATTGGTGGAGGGGGACATGCTGCGCATCGTGGAGGAGGCCTTCGCCTTCGGCTTCCGGACGGATGCGGGCGCGGCGATGATCGTGGAGTTCTCCGGCGAGCCGGAGACGGTGACCGCCGAAGCCGCGCGCGCGGTCGCGCTGCTCGAGCAGGGCGGCGCCGAAGTCATACGCGCGCGCAACGAGCGCGAGCGCCTCGATCTCTGGCGCTGCCGCAAGCAGGCCTTCGGCGCCGTCGGACGTCTCTCGCCCAATTACGTGTCCATGGACGTGGCCGTGCCGGTGGGGCGTCTGCCCGAGTTGACGCGCCGGGCCCGGGCGGCCGGACTGCGGCACGACGTCCGCGTCGCCACCGCGATGCATGCCGGCGACGGCAACATGCATCCCGGTGTCATGTACGACGCGGACCTGCCCGGCGAGGCCGAGCGCGCCCAAGCCGCCGCGGACGACATCATCGCCGCCGCCCTCGACCTCGGCGGCACCATCACCGGCGAACACGGCGTGGGTCTCGAGAAGCTGCACGCGCTACCCGCCCAGCTCGACCCCGTCGCCGCCGATCTGATGCGCGGCGTCAAGGGCGTCTTCGATGCACGCGGTTTGTGCAATCCCGGCAAGGCCGTCGCCGACGAACCCGGTTTGGCCGCGCCGCCGCCCGCACCGACCGCGGTGCGTTTCGACTGGGACAGCTTCACGGTCAGCGCGCCTGCCGCCGCCCGCCTGGGACCGATGTTGGCCGAGGCGCGCAGCCGCGGCTTCCGTCCCGCCTGCGCCGCGCTTGAAGCCGACGCGACCCTCGGCGACCTGGCCGGCCATGGCGCCTTGCGCGATGGGATCCTCGAGGTCTGGGCGACGACCCCCGACGACCGCGATTTCCACGCCGGCCGTCCCGTAGCCAAGAATGTCGCGGGCTACGATCTGGTCCGTCTGGTCTGCGGCAACGGTGGTGCGCTGGCCGACGTGCGCGGCGTCACCCTGCAGCTGCGCCCGGCTGATGAACCCGCGACGGAAACGATCCCCGACACTTCGCCGCCGGCCTGGCAGGCGCCGGGAGATTACCGCCGCGAACTCGTGGCGCTCTTCGGCGGGGGGAGGGACGTGTGAGCGGATGCGGTCGCGCCGAGCTGGACGATCTGCTGCGCAGCTGCGTCGAATGCGCCCTCTGTCTGCCTCACTGCGCCACCTATCTGGCCACCGGCGACGAGACGCTGTCCCCCAGAGGTCGTCTACTGCTGCTGCGCGAGGCGCTGCGGCGACCCGATGCGATCGATGACAGCCTGCTCGAGGCTTTCGCGACCTGCCTGGGTTGCCGCGCTTGCGAGACGTCCTGTCCGAGCGGTGTGTCCTTCGCCACATTGGCCGCCGCCCAGGACCTGGCCGTGGCCGCCGACGGACCACCCGGGCACCCCGTCATTCGTCAGCTCTCCTCCCGACCCGCGCTGAAGGCGTTGGCGGCGGCCGGTCGTGCAGCGCGGACGGTCCTGACCGCCGCTCTGGGGCGCGACTGGCGGCGACGCCTGGCGTCGGGCCCCCTGTCGGGACCGGCGCGCCTGCTCGGTTCCTTGCCCGCTGCACATGTGCGGGACTCGGAGCTGATCGGTCTACTGGACCGGCTGACAGGACTGCGCACGCCGACCGGCGCCGCGCCGCACCGGTTGCCTCCGACCGGCGCCGAAGTCGCCTTCTTCGCCGGTTGCGCCAACCGCGAACTGCTGTCCGGCGCCCAGCGGCGCTTGCTGGACCTGTTGACGGCGGCCGGCGTCGACGTGGTCCTCCCGGACCGGCAGGTCTGCTGTGGCGCCCTGGCCACCCACACGGGTCGCCCGGAACAGGCGCAGGCGCAACAGTCCGGCAACATCGCCGCCTTGTCTGCGGCGGTGGAGAATACCGGCGTCCTGCTGGTGGAGGCAGCCGGTTGCGGGCTGGAGCTGTCCGGATATCCCGCGCCGATCGCCGCTGCCGCCACGGACGTCGCCGCTTACCTGTCCGTCCTGTCTCTGCCGCCCTTGCGCGAGACACCGCTGCGTGTCGTCTATCACGATCCCTGCCATGCCCGCCACGGCCGGGGCCTCCTGGCTGAGCCGCGCCGCCTGCTGCACCGAATCCCCGGTCTGGAAGTCCTCGAACCGGAAGAAGCGGAGGTCTGCTGCGGTAGCGGCGGGGCCTATTCCATGCTGCACCCCGAGCTGTCGGAGCAGATGGGCCGTCGCAAGGCGCAATTCCTGGCGCGGACCGGAGCTCGAGTCGTGGTGACGTCGAATCCCGGCTGCCTGGGGCAGATCCGCGATGCGCTGGCCCGTGTAGCGCCGGATCTGTGCGTCCTGCCGTTGACGGATCTGATCTGGTACGCGGCACTGTCCGTAACCCCAATGGAATAATGACTTTAGTTGTGCCACGATAATTGTCCCTGGAGCGTTTTCAGGCTTCAGGTACGCCCATTGAGTCCGTAACTTATTTTATTTCAACGAGTATATCCCAACTCGAACATCAGGGACAATTTCCGTGGCACAACTGTTGACTTTCTCTCCATCATATGATAACTTAATAGCGATGTAGAGATAAATACAAAAAGGGCGCATTAACTTGGTGACCAGGACAGCGAATCCAGCAGAGACCTTCAAGGCGGTCGGCGACGCGACCCGCCTGCGCTTGCTGCGTCTGCTGTTCAGCTCCGAACTCAACGTCCAGGAGATGGTGCAGATCCTGGGCATGAGTCAGCCCGGGGTCTCGAAGCACCTGAAGGTGCTGCTGGACGCCGGCTGGCTGAAGCAACGCAAGGAAGGGACCTGGAACTGGTACGGATTGGTGAACGACGACGATTTCGCCGGCGGTTCCGAATTCCGCCGTGTGGTACTCGACGGCGCCCGTATCTCGCCCGATGCGGCCGCCGACGACGCGGCCCTGCAGCGCGTGCTGGCCGAGCGCGACCGACGCTCGGGCGCGTTCTTCGCCGACATCGCCGGCACCTGGGACATGATCCGTCCCGCCTTCGACCATCCCGACGTGCAGGCCAGTGCCGTGGGTGCGCTGGTGCCGCCGGGACTCGAACTGGTGGACATCGGCACCGGCACCGGCGCCCTGCTGCCCCTGCTGGCCGCCACCGGCGCCCGGGTCACCGCGGTGGACGCCTCGGCGGCCATGCTGACCCGCGCCCGCAGCCTTTGCGAGCGGGAGGGGTTGCTCGACGTCGTCTTCGAGCAGGCCGACATCCAGGAGCTGCCCTTTCCGGACGACAAGTTCGACGCCGCCTACTGCTCGATGGTCCTGCATCACGTGGCCCGGCCCGAACGGGCCCTGCGCGAGATGACCCGGATCGTCAAGCCCGGTGGCAAGGTCGTGGTGATGGCCTTCACGCGGCATAACCTGACCTGGCTGCGCGAGGAACTGGCCCATCAGTGGCTGGGCTTCTCGCGGGACGAAATGAGTGATTTCTTCGCGCGCTTCGGTCTGCGGACCGATCGCTATCTGGAGCGAGGACTGTCGCAGCTGGCGGCGGCCCGCGAGACCTTGCCGCCCGCCCTGCGCGGCCGCAACGAGGATTGGCCCGACGTCTTCCTGACGGTCGGCGTCAAGCAGTGAGTCGATAACAGGGGCTCCGCCCCGTCACGCAAGAAGATGGAGGAATGATGAGCACGAAGCTCGCCGAAGGCACCAACTACAAGGTCGCCGACCTGAAGCTCGCCCCCCAGGGGCGCATGAAGATCGACTGGGCCGAGTCCCGCATGCCGGTGATGATGTCGTTGCGCAAGGAGCACGCCGCGCTGCAGTCCCTCAAGGGCATGAAGATCGCCGGTTGTCTGCATGTCACCAAGGAGACGGCCGTGTTGATCGAGACGCTGGCCGCCGCCGGCGCCGAGATCTCCTGGAGCGGCTGCAACCCGCTGTCGACCCAGGACGACGTGGCCGCCGCCCTGGCCGCCGCCGACACCTCGATCTTCGCCTGGCACGGCATGGACACCGACGAGTTCTACTGGTGCATCGACCGCACCCTGGATTTCGAGCCCACGCTGACCCTGGACGACGGCGCCGACCTGATCTTCTCCGTGCACAACCGCCATCCGGAGCGGATCACGGGCATCATCGGCGGCACCGAGGAGACCACCACGGGCATCCACCGCCTGCGCGCCATGGCCGCGGACGGCGCCCTGAAGTACCCGGTCATCGCCGTCAACGACGCCGAGACCAAGTGGGACTTCGACAACGTCTACGGCACCGGCCAGTCGAGCATCGACGGCATCATCCGCGCGACCAGCGTCCTGCTGGCGGGCAAGAACTTCGTCGTGGCCGGCTACGGCCACTGCGGCAAGGGTTGCGCCATGCGCGCCGCCGGACTGGGCGCCAACGTGATCGCCACCGAGGTCAAGGCGACCGCCGCCCTGAAGGCCACGCTCGAGGGCGTCGAGATCCTGCCCATGGACCAGGCCGCCGCCGTCGGCGACGTCTTCATCACCGCCACCGGCATGAAGGACGTCATCGTCAAGCGCCACTTCGAGGTCATGCGCGACGGGGCCATCATCAGCAACACCGGTCACTACGACTGCGAGATCAACATCGACGACCTCGAGGCGTTGGCCACGTCGAAGCGCGAGATCCGACCCAACTGCGAGGAATACACGATGGCCGACGGGCGCCGCATCTACCTGCTCGCCCAGGGCCGTCTGGTGAATCTGGCCGCCGCCGAGGGACATCCCTCCGAGGTGATGGACATGAGCTTCGCCAACCAGTTCCTCAGCATGGTGAGGCTGGCGCGCGAGGGCAAGGACCTGACGGTCGACGTGCACGACATCCCCGTGGAGCAGGACCAGCGCATCGCCGGCATCAAGCTGGAGACCATGGGCCTGTCCATGGACGCACTCACCGCGGAGCAGATCCGCTACGCCGACGATTACGCGGCCGGCACCTAGCCGAGAGCGTCGACGACGGAAAAAGGGCGGCTCCGGCGAGCCGCCCTTTGTCGTCGTCCAGCTGCGGGAGCTACAGGCCGATCACCAGCCCCAGCGACATGTTCCAGAAGTGGGTGTTGGTCCAGTAGAAGCTGTCGTTGACGGGGGACTGCAGGCCGTCGAACTTGATCTCGTCGCCTGTCAGGATGTAGCCCCAGAAGACCTGGAAATCGAGATTGGCCTTGCGGGTCAGTCGGTATTCGGTGCCGATACCGAAACCGCCGCCCAGGTCCCTGCCCTCGATGACTTCATCCTGATACAGGATGGGGTCGCTGCCGCGTCCGTTCTCCTCCAGGGCCCAGTCGAAGTAGAGGATCCCGCCGCGCAGGTAGGGATTGAATCTGGATTCGGGCATGAGCCTGCTGCCCACGAAGGCGGTCAGGTTGAAGAAGAGACCGTCCAGGCGCAGGAAATTCTCAGGCGTGATGGGATCGCCCTCGAAGCGGTAGTTGATCATCGCCATCTCTGCGGGCTTGTTGTCCACCAGCGGGAAACCGGTGCGGATGCCGCCCACCGAAAGTGCCAATCCGTCGAGGACATAGAGACGCAAGTCGGCGGAAAACCCCTGGCCGCTCCTGGTCAGATCGTTGATGTCGTAGATCTCTTCCTTGAGGATGTTGATCGGCACCAGGTTCACGAACGAGCCGGAGAAGGCCAACACGTAGGGGTGATGCGTACGGCCGGTGTCGGTCTCGGTTTCTTCTTCGACGCCGGTCAGCGCGCCGATCTCCTGTGCAGCGGCGCCGCAGGCTCCCAGCATCAGGACCAGCAGGCACATCGAGGTGAGTCCGGCGGTTAAACCGCGTGAAGAGAGGACCGAACGCATACGCGCGCTCCTTTCGCGGGGTCGAGGACGGTAAACGCGCATGGAATATACAGCTTTAGGATGAGCTTGTCCAATGGTCTTCCCGTTGCACCGTCCTGAAACAGACTTGCTCTTGATCCCGACTAGGAGTATCATTATGCGTTGAAAGGCGAAATGCCTGACAGCAAATGTCGATGCGGTCCTTGCAGCTCGACTCGCGACTGCATGCGGCCGGCGATTTCGACTTGGTGACTTGAGTCGCCACCAGGTCGGCGCCCTCGCCCGCATCGGTATTATTATCCTGGGCCGGCCCGCTCTGGCGGCGTTCGGCCCAGGATTGTATCAAGTCCGGAGTTCCTGCGACCGGAGGTCCGATGTCCATGAATTCCGATCAGAAGCCAAGCGCCGACCTGTTGCGCGCCCTGCCCAAGACCGATCTCCACGTCCACCTCGACGGCTCGTTGCGCCCCGCCACCGTGCGAGAACTCTCCGCGTGCTACGAGTTGCCCTTCGACTTCCGGAACGACGATGACGTCCGCGCGGTCTGCCAGGTGGGTGAACAGTGCGAGAGTCTCGAGGACTATCTCAAGGTCTTCGAGATCACCCTGCAGCTGATGCAGCGACGCGACGACATCGAGCGCATCTCCTTCGAACTGGCCGAGGACGCACACCGTGAGAACGTGCGGTATCTCGAGGTTCGCTATTCGCCCATGTTACACACCGACAAGGGATTGACGCTCGACGAGATCGTGTCCGCGGTGCAGGCCGGTCTCGACCGCGCCTATCATCGCTACGGCATCATCTCCGGACAGATCATCTGCGGCATCCGCCATATCTCGCCCGAGTCGTCGCTCGAGCTGGCGGAGCTGGCCGTGCGCTGGAAGGGACGCGGCGTGGTGGCCTTCGACCTGGCCGGCGCCGAGAAGGATTTCCCGGCCAAGGACCACCTGCAGGCCTTCTACGCGGTGCTCAACCGCAACCTGCCCGTCACCGTGCACGCCGGCGAGGCGTTCGGTCCCGAATCGATCCACCAGGCCGTGCACTACTGCGGGGCCAACCGCATCGGCCACGGCACGCACCTCGCCGAGGACCCCGATCTGATGCAGTGGGTCAACGACCGGCGCATCGCCCTCGAAGTCTGCCTGGCCAGCAACATGCAAACGCGCGCCATCTCCGAATGGGATAAGCATCCCATACGGCACTTCTTCGATAACGGCCTGCGCGTGACCATCAATACCGACAACCGTCTGGTGTCCGGCACCGACATGTCGAACGAGTTGGAACTGGCCGTGGCCCATTACGGCCTGACCGAGGAGCAGATCACCAAGATCATCCTCGACGGCTTCAAGAGCGCGTTTCTGCCCCTGGCCCGCAAGGCTCGTCTCATCAATCGCGTGTTGGGGGAATGCGAAGCCCTGGGCGTCACGGTGGGTGGGGTCATCGACAGCCGGTGGCGCGCCCACGCCTGAGCCGAAACGGACGGAGTCCGACTCGGCGCCTGGCTTTAGCGCTGTTGGTCGGGCAAGGTCGTTACTGGCCGGGTATGACGTAGATAAAGCGATCCAGATAGCGTGTACAGACAAGTATCAAGTCGATCAGGGCCCAAACCACCAGCGCCAGGTACATCCAGCTCTCGTGCTGCGCGGCCGTCATCGCGGGAGCGCGGATCCTCCAGATAACCAGCAGACCCATCCAGTAGGACAGGACCAGGACGAGCGGGATGAGCGGCGCGTCCCAGTCGATGCATGCGGTCAGCAGGCAGCTCACCGCCGCGGCTCCCAGCAGCAGCGACAGATCCAGCGAACGGCGCACGCCCAGCGCCGAGGCGAGCGTGTTGTCGCCGCGCGCCCGGTCCGCACGAAGCTGGTAAAGCTGCGTCAGGGGATAGAAGGAACCGAAGAGCAGGCTGAAACCGACCACCAGCAGCCAGCCCGACAGGCCCGGCGAGGAGGGGTCGGCGTAGACCAGCGCCTGGCCGACCAGCAGACCCGCCAGCGTGGTGCCGCCCCCGTAGCCGACCATGTTGATCAGGATGTCCATGCCGGGCACGCTCTTGAGCCGGGGCCGCGGTCGCGAGTAGAGGACGGAGAGCAGGACGCAGCCGGCCACCAGGAAGGCGAAACGCGCATCGACGACGGTCGCCAGCAGCACACCGATCGCCATCAGCCACAACGAGGCGGAAGCCAATCCGGGTGGTGGAGTGGGCGGCTCCTTGAGGTACGCGATGTCCTCGGTGTCGCGGTCCCAGGCACTGTTGTATGCCAGGGTGCCGCCGTTCAGGCAGATCACCCAGGTGAACCAGGAGATCAAGGCGCCCTGCATCCAGAGGCCGGGACCGGGCATGAGCATGCGCCGCACCGATTCCTGCATGACCTGCTGATGAAAAGGGGCGGAGCAGAGGATGCCTACCGCGAACTGCACGGTCAGGATCGGCCACTGCTGGGGTCTGGTGAAGAGGACGTAGTCGAAGTTCGAGCCGAAAATCCTACGACCCAGGGTACGCACACGAAACACGTCTCCCACCTCCCGGCGAGCCGACGGCCGAGGCGATCTGTTCCTCGAACCAGGCGGGCTCGAAGGTCGCCTCGACGCACATGCGTTCCATGTCGGTCAACGGCGCGAGCATCGCCGGTATCTCGGGCACGCTGCGCAGGGCCTTTACCAGGCGGTCCTCGCAGGCGGTGGCGATGATCAGATCCGGCTGCTCGTGTCTGGTCATCTCGTAGGCGATGTGACTGCGGAAGGCCACCAGCGCCCTCACCTCGTGGGCGGCGGCGATACGCGCGAGGTCGCCCAGAGCGCAGTCATGGCAGTCGATACATCCCGTCAGGGATCCTGCGGGGTCCAGCTTGCAGCATTTCCGTTTGACGCACCTGGGCAGGATCAACAGGACGGTCCCGGCGCCGCGGCGAGTCAGGTGCCGTGTCACGCGGCGGTTGTTGTCGTCCACCAGACGCCGGATGAAACCGGTCTCGGACACGCCGACTGCGCCGAGCAGGGCGCGGATGCAGGCGACGGCGCCGCGGTAAGGACTCCACTGCCAGGGCGAGACGTACTTCACGACCCGGTCTCCTGTTCACGCAGCCATTGCCTGCGTATCTCGAAGGCCATCAGTCCGAAACCGACGGCGACGTTGAGCGATTTCTTGGCGCCGGACATGGATATCTCCACGGTCGAGTCGGCCAGGGCGAGCACCGCAGGCGAGACGCCGTTCACCTCGTGTCCGACCACGAAGCAGACCGGATAGGCGTATGCGTGACGGTCGTAGGGGACGGCCGCGGGCGTCTGCTCCAGGGCCACCACGGTCACGCCCCGTGCTTGCAGGTCCGCCACGGCGTCCTCGGGTCGCCGCCAGTAATCCCAGGGCACGGTCTCGGTCGCGCCGAGAGCCGTCTTCTCCATGTCGGGACGGGGCGGTGTGCCGGTCATGCCGCAGAGGTACAGGCCGCCCAGGTTGACCGCGTCCGCGGTCCTGAAGATCGAGCCGACGTTGCCCACGCTGCGGATGTTGTCCAGCAAGGCATAGGTGGGTAGCCGGTCCTGCCTGTGCAGCTCCATCTGCGAGAGCCTGTCGGACGGTCGAGCGAAGGGGCTCCTGTCGTGGTTCATCGAAACGGCATCCCCCGGCGGTTGGTGACGAAGCGAAGTTGCATGTCCGGATCACGGGCCGTATCCCGTTCCTCGGTCCATGATGGGTAAAGGACACGCTCTTGGCAATAGAGACCTGTCGATGGATAATCCGGGTAAACTCTCCCTCATCGTAGCCGATATCATGTTGGAACAAGTGCGAACTAGGTTTGGAAGGGTCGGACGTACCACTGCGAGCGTCGGAAAAGACCACGTATGAAAAGACGAACTCTCTCACTGTGCATGATCGCCAAGGACGAGGAATCCTCGATCGGCCAGGCCATCAAGACAGCTCTGGCGGTCGTCGACGAGATCGTCGTTGGCGACACTGGTTCGAGCGACAACACGCGGTTGATCGCGGAGGGCTACGGCGCCCGCGTGATCGACGTGCCCTGGGAGGACGACTTCGCCTTGGCGCGCAACGCGGTGTTGTCCGAGGCGCGCTGTGACTGGATACTCGTGCTCGACGCGGACGAACGCCTGCAACCGGTGAGGCCGGTGGAACTGCAGAAGCTGATGGCCGACCCGCTGGCGGCTGGGTACCACGTTTCGCTCGTGAACAAAGATACGCCGCGTGGCGGCGATGTCCCTTCGCAGGTGCGCCTGTTCCGCAACCATCCCTATATCCGGTATTGCTTCCCCGTCCACGAGACCATCGAGATCGCGCTGGAGAACTGGGCCACCGCCCGGGCCCTGACTATCGCGTCCAGCCCGTTGACGGTACTGCACGACGTCGGCGATACCACCCGCGCCATAAGCCGGGTCGAGAGGAATCGCCGCCTGCTGCGCGAAGCCACCCACGAGTATCCCTATGAACCCTATTTTGCCTATTGCCTGGCCGCCGAGACGCTCGTGATGCTCGAAGACGAAGCCCTGCCCGTGGCCGGCCTCAGCAAGACGGAGGTGCTTCTGACCCGGGCCTGGGAGAACGTCATGAGCATGGACGAAGCGGTTTCCCGGGATCTGGGGTACGGGCCCCAGCTGGCCGGTCTGCTCAGCGCATGCCGTCTGGCCAAAGGGGATGCCGCCGGTGCATTGCTGGTCGTGCAACAGGCCCTTGATCTTTTTCACGATGACCTGTATCTACGGTATCGGCGCGCCTTGGCCGTGACCATGCAGCTACTGTCCGCCGCGCAGACGGCATCGACGGTGGCCAACGCCGCCAGCCTGAAGAAGCAGGCCGGATGCGATCTCGAGGATTGCCTGGCTTCTGCGCAGGAAGCGGTCGAGACGTCCGACAAGTGGCGGTATCTCTATCCGCTGAGGTATCTTGGACTACTGGCCCTGGCCGACGGGGACCCCGACGCCGCCGAGGAGAAATTCGATCAGGCGCTGTCCTTGTCGTCCCTCTACTCCCACGCCTGGCTGGGCAAGGCCGATTGTGCCTGCACACGGGGTGCGGGACGCCGGGCGATGGGTTTCTATCTGCGCGCCGTCACCAGCGACGACAGCAACCTGTCGGCCTGGGTACGGGGGTGTCGGACCCTGGAGGAACTGGGTTTCAACGACAACGCCAAGAGCTGGCGCGCCAAGGCCGAGACGCTGTTCCCCGAGTATCCCGGCTTTCGCAACGATGCGGACTGGGTGAATGAGTCACTTCCCGGTGAGAACACCGTGTTGATTCCTTCGTGATCCCGCGTTCGCCAACTTCCGATTCGAGACGAGGATGACCCTTGCGCGACTTGCAGCTCGACAAGCGAATGCCCGATCTGCCCGGCGACGTGCTTCCGGCGCACAAGCAGGTCTATGCCATCCGCAACCTGCGCCTGGAGTCCATCGCGGCGATCGGTTTCGATATGGATCATACTCTGGCCCTGTACGATCATCACGTGTTCGAGCAGCTCTGTTTCGAGATGGCGATCGACCTGCTGGTTTCGAACAAGAGCTATCCGGACATCATCCGCGGCACGTCCTACGACCGCTCGGCGATCGTCAGGGGACTGATCGTCGACAAGCGCCTCGGCAACATCATCAAGATTGACGCCTACGGGTACGTGGCCCGTGTGCGGCACGGTGGCCAACTGCTTACGCGCGAGGAGCGGCGCGCGGCGTACAAACGCGGTCGCATCCGCCTCAGCACCAATCGCTACCGGGTCGTGGACACCCTCTTCGACCTGCCCGAAGGCTCCCTCTACACGGCCCTGGTGGCCCTGAAGGACGGGTCGCCGGGTACGATCAAGACCAGCTACAAGGTGCTCTTCGAGGACATACGCGACGCCATCGACACCATCCACCGCGACGGTTCGCTCAAGCGCATGATCATGTCCGATCTGCCGCGCTTCTTCGTCAAGGACTCGCTGCTCGAGACGACGCTGACCAAGTTTCGCGAGGCGGGCAAGAAACTCTTTCTGCTGACGAATTCCGAACCGGACTACACGGGCGCGGTGATGAGCTACATCCTGAGCAACGGCGGCGACTCCTGGACCGATCTCTTCGACCTGATCATCTGCTCGTCGCGCAAACCCGGCTTCTTCCTCCAGCACGGGAAGGGACGCGCCGTGCCCCCGTCCAGCGTGCCCGGGCTCGACCACGAGCCGGGCCGGTGCTACACGGGCGGCGACGCCTTTTTCCTCGAGTCGAAGCTGGGCGTCATCGGCGACAGCATCCTGTATTTCGGCGATCACACCTACGGCGACATCCTGCGCAGCAAGAAATCCGTGGGCTGGCGCACGGCCATGATCGTGCCCGAGGTGGAGGAGGAGATCCTGGTCACCCAACCCGTGCTCGACACCATCCGCGAACTCGAAGCCATCGAGGACGCGTTGGAGGACCTGACCCTCGAGCGTGACCACCTGCTGTCGGTGCCCGATCACGACCTGGCGGCGGTCGGCGCGCTGCGGGACCACATCAAGTCCTGCCTCGGCCGTCGTGCGCATCTGCAGAAGCTCATCGCGGCCGCCTACAGTCCGGTCTGGGGCTCGATTTTCCGGGAAGGCCGGGCCTCGTCCCGTTTCGGCGAGCAGATCAAGGACGTGGCCTGCATCTACACCAGCCGTGTCAGCAACCTCAACCACTATCCCGCCCAGAAGTTCTTCGTCAGTGCGCGGGAGCGCATGCCCCACGAATAGACAACACCCAATTGAAGATAGCGGATCGCCAGGTCGCATGTTAGCATTGCGCGGCCTCGGCGCCGACTCGTTAGCTGTAGCGTTCTAGCGCGGATAAATACCTCGGGAGGATCCATGCGCGGTACGAAGAACGTCCTCGTGGTGGGGACCGGAACCATCGGTGAGCCCCTGATCGGGCTCCTTTGCCATTTCAAGGATCAGCTGGGAATCGACGACGTGCTCTTCCACAAGAACACGCCGCTGCTGACCGACCGCAGCAAGGTGAAGGCCCTGATCAAGCGGGGCGCCCGGATCGCGGCCGACAAGGACCGTATGTCGGGATTCAAGGAACTCGGGATCAACATCGATCTCAGCACCGAAGACGCCCTGGAGTCGTCACGAGTGATCATCGATTGCACGCCCATGGGCAACGAGATGAAGGAGCGCTGGTACAAGACCTACGAGGAGAATACCGACCTCTTCGTCGCCCAGGGCAGCGAGTTCGGTTTCGGCAAGCAGTACGCGCGGGGGATCAACGACGAGATCCTGGACCACAAGGTGGACAAGTACGTCCAGATAGTCAGCTGCAATACGCACAACCTGTCGCTGATCATCAAGGCCCTGGGTATCCCGGAAGGTGATCCGGACAACCTCGTGGAAGGGCGCTTCGTCTGCATCCGTCGTTCCAACGACATCAGCCAGGACGCCAATTTCGTACCCAGCCCCGAGGTCGGCTCCCACAAGGATGAACGTTTCGGCACGCACCACGCCCGCGACGCCTGGCACCTGTTCAACACCTTGGGCTACGACCTGAAACTCTTCTCGTCCGCGATCAAGCTGAACACCAACTTCATGCACACCCTGCAGTTTCACCTGAAGGTGAAGAACAAGGTGACCCACGAGGAACTCATCAAACGCTGCGAGAAGAACGATCGCATCGCGATGACCTACAAGAAGACGGCCAACAGCATCTTCTCCTTCGGACGAGACCACGGCTTTTACGGGCGCATCCTCAACCAGACCGTGGTCCCGTACAACGGCATCCACGTCTCCGAGGACGGCCATGAGATCACGGGCTTCTGCTTCACCCCGCAGGACGGCAACAGCCTGCTGAGTTCGGTGGCGGCCGCGGTCTGGGCCCTGTATCCGGACACCTACACCAAGATCGTCCAGTGCCTGAAGAGGTACTTCTTTTCCGAGGTGTAGGCGGCTCGTTTCGAGAACGGAAAAGGCGGCTCCGCGCGGAGTCGCCTTTCTCTTGCCGATGCGCCGGTCAGGGCGCGGCGGGTAGGTCGATCTCGCTCTGCAACCGGCGGTAGGATTCCTGTGCCGGCAGGTCCGGGTCCGCCGCGGGCATGATCTTCTGGAGTCGCCTGAGGGCTTTGCGGGCGATCTCCGGTTCGCCGGCGTCCAAGGCCGCGTGGGCCATCAGCAACAACGGGCGGATCAGCTGGGGGTTGACCTCGAGGATCGCGAAGGCGTTGTCCAGGGCTTTGCGTGGATGTCCGCTGGCCAGGAAAGACTCCCCCTGCCGCCACAACACCCACCACAGCTCGTGGGGGGCGGCCCTTTCGGTCAGATCGAGCATGGCGCTCCATTCGGCCGCGGCGGTCTCGTGGTCTCCTCGGGTGTTGGCGATGAAGGCCGCGAACTGGTGCTCCATCCTCTGCATATGCTTCTGGACATCCTCGTTGTCGGGGTCGTTGCGCGCGGCGAGTTTCGCTCGGAATATGTCCAGATGCTCCTGGCTGGTTTCCTCGTTCCCGTGCATGAAAGCGGCGATTGCCTTGAAATACTGGGCCGATGTGGTGTCGGGGGAGCGCTCCACGTAGGAGTCGATGGCCCGCAGGGATTCTTCGTAGAGCTCGAACTCGTAGTACGTGCGGATCAGGAACTCGTCGATGTTCCGCTCCAGGCGGGAGCCCGTTACCTGCTCGCGTACGCCCTCCAGGATCTCCAGACCCTTGGCGAGTTGGCCCCGGTGCATGTACACCTCACCCAGGTTGACCAGCGAGTAGTGGAAATCCGGCTGTAGCCTGAGCGCGGTGAGAAACTCCTTCTCGGCTTCGTCGTACCGGCCCATCCAGGAGAGCACTTCGCCGAGGGAGTCGTGGGGGTTCGCCAGATCGGGCGCCATGAAGGCGTACTTGCGCAGGTTCTCCAGCGCGGCGTCGTAGTCGCCCCGGTTGGCTTCGAGGTAGCCGAGCATGTTGTAGGCCATGGCGTGATTGGGTTCGATTTTCAGAACGTGGAGGAAGGCGTCCGCCGCGCCCTCGTCGCGATGGTAGAAGAGCATGGTGGCCTTGGCGATATTGGCCAGCAGGTCGTCCGGTTGTTCGGCCAGGATGAAGGTGATAAGCGAATCACCGGCGAAGACATTCGCTCTCTTGGTGCCGCTCGCGACGAGTTGGACCTTGGCGCGTTCCAGGTCGTTGGGCAGCAGCTTGGCCAGGCTGTCGGCGATCGCGGCGCTCTCGACGGCATGGTCCATATTCTCCAGCGTTTGCGCGCTGCTGAGCATGGCCCAGGCCATGGCGAAATTCGGGTCCAAGGTCACGGCCTCGGTAAACGACACCACGGCTTGGGCTCTCTGTACGGCGTAGAGTTGCTCGACACCCGTCTCGTAGAGTTCGTACGCCGTGCCGGACGATGTGGTGTAGTCCCGATCCGGACCGCCCAGGAAGAGCAGGGCCAAGGCCAGCACTACCAGGGCAGACAGGATTGCTGCCACGGATGTCTTCATGTGTCGTAACTCCTCTTCTGGAGCGGCTTTTCACCGCTTTTTCCGTACGCAGAGAGATCGGAAAGGTTGCCCTTCGCCGTCTGTTGGACCTTCAGGGCGACCAGGGTCACGTCGTCGTCGGCGACGGCCCGTCCGCTGAACGACCGCAACTCGTCGTGCATGACGTCCAGCAAGTGCGCGGCGGAAAGCTCGTAGCTGCTGCCCAGCAGGCGCTCGACGCGTTCCTCACCGAATTCCTCCTCGACACTGTTGCGTGTTTCGGTCAGGCCGTCGGTGTACATGAACAGGGTATCGCCCGGTGCGAGCGTGATGGTCTCTTCCTCGTAGGTGCCGAAATCGAAGGCGCCCAGGGGCAGACCGCCCTTCTCCAGCAGCTCGATTGAGCCGTCGGCGCGTCGCAGGACCGGGGAGTTGTGCCCGCCCGAGCTGTAACAGAGCGCGTTGGTTTCCGGATCGAAGATGGCCAGGAACAGGGTCGCGAAGTGGGCCGGATCGGTGCTCTCGTGGAGATACAGGTTGACCCGTTCGAGAATCTCGCTCGGTGAACAGGAGGTCTGGCAGTGCGCCCGCATGGACGCCTGCAGACTCGAAGCCAGCAGGCTCGCCGGCACGCCCTTGCCGCTGACGTCGCTGATGATGATCACGAGGCGCCCGTCCGAGCGCTCGATCAGATCGTAATAGTCGCCGCTGACCTCGGCGCTGGTGATGTTGCACGCCGCGAGGTCGATCCCGGTAATCTCGGGAATCTGTCGGGGCAGCAGGCGGCTCTGGATGGTGCGCGCGAAGCCGAGCTGCTCCTCCAGTTTCTGCTTCTTCAACTCCTCCTCGTAGAGACGCGTGTTCTCCATCTGCAGCGCGATCTGTCCGGCGACCATGCTCAGCAGTTCCAGGTCCTGGAGCTGGAAGTCGTCCCCGCCGCGTTTCGGCGGCAGGGCTATGATGCCCACCAGCCGGGCGTGGACGAGCATGGGCACCAGCAGGGCCATGCCGGCGTCGGCCAGCGCATCGCGCTCCTGCAGCCTTTGCATCAGTTCGGCCTGCTCGCGCGTGGCGGCGGCGCGCATGCCCAGCGACGCGCCGCGCCGCTCGATCCAGTACGGTTCGTTGAACTTCTCGAGTCGCTTCGCCGTGGCGCTCAACTGGAGTTTCTCGGGGCAGGGCGGGGAATGATCGTCCTCGGGGTTCGGGTTGGCGTAGCTGACGGATTGGGCGGCACCCGCGAGATGCCAGACCAGCGACTGGTCGGCTGTCTCGGGCCGGTAGACGGCCAGCATGGGGATGTCGAGCAGGATGCAGAGTCGGCCGCCGATCCTGTCGATCAGCTCTTCCTGCTGGATGATCTGTGGGATCTCCTGGCTGAATTCCTGCAAGGCGCCGGCCAGGTTCTGGCGGCTACGGAAGAACCTGCGGTCCAGAATGCCCTGCAGATGCAGTCGCACCGGCCACAACGCGGCGGCGGCGGCCAGCGTGGCCGTGACCGCGGCGACCTGGCTGGTCTGGCCGCTGAGCCGCAGCAGGATGGCGCCGAGGCCGAGCAACAGCCCGACGTACAGGATGTAGACGCCCGTGGTCAGCATGGTGTAGACGAGGCTGCGCTTGAGCAGGACCTCGATCTTCATCACCTGGTAGCGGGCGATGCTGTAGCCGAAGGAAAGAGGCACGGCGATCATCGGCACGGTGCCCAGAAACACGATGTTGTCGCCGACGCGCCCGCCGGGCAGGACCGTGAAGGCCAGGAACGGCAAGACGCCGGCGAGGGTGCCGATGGTCAGGATGCGGATGCGCTGGCGTTGGAGGGGATCGCGGAAACGGAGATAGCTCTGCATGAGGGCGAGGACGCCCGCGGAGAAGTAGGTGCCGAGGATCAACCAGCGCGTGTTGTAGATGCGCGGGGCGTGCGATCCGAAGAACTGGTCGATGGTGAACTGTATGTAGAAGAGCAGCGGCAGCAGGTAGAGCGCCGGTTCGAGCCACGGGAACCGCGTCAGATAGAACCGCTTCTCCGGGAAGATCAGGAAGAAGTGCAGGAAGATCGCCGGCAGGAAGAAGCGAGCCATGGCGCCCGCGTTCTGGGTGATGATGTCGCCCCAGAAGTAACTGGAACGGTCCAGGTTGGTCATGAAGAAGATGGCGAACAGGAGGCACATGCGGAAGAAAAGCCGGACGGCCTGCTGTTCGCTGCCGCGCAGGAAGACCAGCATGCCGATGACCCAGTAGGCCAGGGCGAGGACGCCGTAATAGAGGTAGAAGCGGCCGGCCGTGCGGAATTCGGTCAGGGAGACCGGCAGACTGCGGATCTCCTCGCCGCGCTTGACCAGGTACTGGATCGTGGTGCCGGCCCGCTGTCGGCTGAGGATGTTCGCGGCGTCCTGGGGTGATTCGATCATCGTGTTGCCGATGCCGAGGATGACGTCGCCCGGTTCGAGGCGGCTCGCCGTGTCGCTGGTGCGCGACGGGACCTCGAACACCGTCACCTCGGGGCGTCCCAGCAGCCATACCGTTCCGTCGTTGGGCCGCATCTTGCCGGCATCCACGGCGGCGAAAAGGCACAGCCCGAGCGTGCAGAGGGAGGCGAACAAATGCACCCATCGCGTACGGGCGTGTGGGCTCGCACCCTGGCCGTTTGTCGAACTGGATTCCAGCAGACCCATTTTACCCTGTTCGCTCTGGATGAGCTTGTACGCGATGGCAGTTGTCTGTCAGTGGAGATTACAACACAGAACGCATTCCCACAGCAAATGTTGCGTTCAGCCCGGTGGTGGTTCGGCTAGAGATACTGGAGAGCCAAGGTGCCGCTGCCCATGATCCCGTAGCCCAGCCAAGCCGGATGGTGCGCGCCCCAGCGACAGCGGCAAGCCAGGGCCGCCTGACGCAGGGACTCGGCGGCGGTGCTGCCCAGGGCCAGGGCATGGTAGAATTCGGCGGCGAACTCGCTCGCCTGCTCCGGGGCCAGTGCGAGCTGGGGGCCGACGAAGACAGAGGTCCCCGCCGCGAGGAAGCGGGCGCCGAGCGCTTGCAGGCTGAGATAGCTGTTGGAGAAGACCAACGGCGGTGTGGCTTTGCTGCGGGCGAGATCCTCGGGCCGCACCGGTCCGTCCTCCAGTTGCCAGCAGGGGGCGACTTCAGCCAAGGCTTGTGTCGCGCCCGGTTGCGACCAGGGCGCCAGCTGGCCCGCGTCGGCCTTCTCGTTGATCTGGTCCAGCAGCGAGGTGATCGGATCCACGCCCACCACCTCGAATTCGGTGGGATCTTCCAGAGCAGTCTGAACAGGTGGCGGGAGGACGTCCAGGTGCTGCGCGCCGGTCGTCTGGCCGGACGCGTCCGCTGTGACGGCCGTCGTGCCGGAAAAGTGGTAGGCTTGATAGCCGTGTGTGTTCGCGGCCAGGATAGCCGGCGTCAAGACGCCGGTGGGCGCTTCCAGGCGCGCCAGACGCTGGCCGTCGCTGCGCGCCTCGAGCGCACCGTGGACCATGTCGTGTTCGCAGCGACCGTGGGCGCTGCCGGTGCCGCCGCCCTGTCCGTCCAGGAACAGGATGGCGGGTTCGGCGCAGGCCTCGGGACGGTAGCGCCGGATCAACGCGCTGACCGAGGCGGGGCCGAGTGCCGTCTCGGTGAAAGCATCCTCCTCCCAGCGCCGCATCCATTGATGCTGCGGGTCTGCATCGGCGACGGGACGCGAGCCGCGCGTGGAGACGCAGATGGGGGATTGCTCGAGCAGGAAATGAAGGCCGTTGTGGAGCGCGGACCAGGGCAGGTCGAGGGCCTTGTCTTCCACGATCAGGTGGTAGCCCGGCCCGTCGTTGTCCGTCGAAGCGCCCAGGGGAGTGGGCGCCCGGGTGACCCCGTCCTGGCGGTCGGGCGCGAACGCCGCCTCGTCGGCGGCCCGCGCGGCACGGAACAGCAGCTGACCGATCTCTTCCAGGCAGCTCAAGACCTGGGGGCTGTTCTGCCCAGCGTCCCGCTGGATCGTCGCCAAGGTGTCACGTCTGGCTTCTGCCCGTTCCAGGAAGGTGTGCACGGAGGCGTCGCCGCATCCGCGCCTGAGATCGATATCCAACCAGCGCATGATTCGTCCTTTTCAACGGCCTTTACGGTTTCGGTCGCTGGGGGGGGGGTACTGCAAGACGTAGACCGTATTGGCCAGGCAAGCACTGGTTGTGTATCTTCTTACGGCGTAACGAGAGAGGCCTCTTCGTCCGGAATCGGGGGAGAATAATGATGAGCAGAATGCAGTCAATGCTGGCAAGCTCGAAATCAGAGACGAATCGACATATCCCGTGGTTACCGGCCCGGTGGTGGGTGCTGCTGGCGCTGCTGATCGTTACCGTCGGTTGCGATCGTGGGGCCGAACTGCCGGACGATCACAAGCTGGTGGTCATCGGGTTCGACGGCGCCGACTGGGGCCTGATAGATCCATTGGTCGCGGCCGGTCGCATGCCGGTGATGAAACAGTTCATCGAGCAGTCCGCGTCCGGGACGAATATGAGCTTCGTGCCGTTGGCGGAGTCGCCGGTGATCTGGGCGAGTATGGCATCGGGACTGCAACCGGGCGATCACGGCATCGACGGCTTCATCCCCAAGGCCCGCGGCACACAATTCTCAGGCCAGCACTTGCAGGTGCCGGCCTTCTGGGACCTGGCCGGCAAGATGGGCATGACCAGTTGCATCATCGGCTGGTGGCACACCTATCCCGCCCATGCCATCAACGGTGTGATGGTCAGTGACGTCTACACGTACACTAAGCACGGCTGTCGCGACGAGGCGGGGCTTGTCCGTCCCGATTCGTTGCGCGACGACCTGGCTGCGCTGGAGATCGACTACCGGGATATCACGATGGAGGAACTGGGACGGTTCATCGACCTGGAGAGCCTTGCCGGTCACGAGGATGAAATGGCCAGGGACTTGCGCGAACTGCAGATCATCATTGCCGGCGACAGGACGTACCTGGAGATGGTGAAGTACCTGGCCGCCCGGAGCGACTTCGACGTCTTCAGCGTCTACTTCCGGGGCCTCGACGTGGCGTGCCACAAGTTCTGGGGCCATTACCAGCCGGAGATGAACAACCGGAAGCCCGACTCTACGTCCATCGCGGTCTTCAACCGGGTCATTCCGAACTACTATGAATACTGCGATGAGATCCTGGGCGAGGTGCTGGCTCTTTTTCCGGATGACCGGTCGGTGATGGTGCTTTCCGACCATGGTTTCAAGGGTAAAGCCAATATCGACGGTGTGTGGGTGGGCGGGGTGCAGGCCCATCGTCCCGAGGGCGTCTACGCGGTGCGCAGCCCCATCCACGAGCCGGGACTACGCTTCGATAGCACGGCGATCATCAACGTGGGTCCGACCATCCTGGCCCTGATGGGATTGCCGGCCAGCGACGAGATGCCGGGCGTCGTCATCAACGAAGGGCTCACGCCGGCGGGGCTGCGCTACGTCGAACAACTGGAGGGCAACCGTGTGGAGAGTTACCAGGTCTTCGCACCCGTCTATGACGACAGCATCCAGGTGGAGGATGACGCCGAGATGGACGAGGCCGTCATTCGTCAGCTGCGCTCGCTGGGCTATATCGACTGAGGGATCTGGATGACAAAAAAAAGACACGGCCTGGGCCGTGCCTTCGATATGTGTGGTGCCCGGGGGGAGACTCGAACTCCCACGAGGATAAACCTCACTACGACCTGAACGTAGCGCGTCTACCAATTCCGCCACCCGGGCAGCCACTGGTCGCAGGAGCGGTGGACGATGGCCCGTTGCTCCGCGGCGACCAAAACTAGAGGCCGTCAGTCGTCCTGTCAACCCCCGGCGGCCAGAAAATGGGTGTTTGCGGATCGTGCGGCAGGTGCTAGGTTCTGTGCCCCTATCTTCGTCCATCCAATACCGAGACAGGAGATGTTCCCATGGGCTCGGCCCCGGGCGAGAGCGGCGTCAAGATCATCGCCAAGAACCGCAAGGCTTTTCACGAGTATGAGATACTCGAACGCTGGGAAGCCGGTATCGTCCTGCAGGGAACCGAAGTGAAGTCGTTACGCGCCGGTCGGTGCAATATGGGCGACGCGTTCGGCGATTTCCGCAAAGGCGAGGTCTGGCTGTGCAAACTGCACATCGGGCCCTACGAGCAGGGCAACCGCGAGAACCACGAACCGTTCCGCCGGCGCAAGCTCCTGTTCACCGCCCGTGAGCTGCGCAAGATGAAACCCAAGCTGGAGGCGAAGGGTTTGGCCCTGGTGCCGCTGAAGCTCTACTTCAAGCGCGGACTGGTCAAGGTGGAGATGGGTCTCGGCCGCGGCAAGAAACAGCACGACAAGCGCCGCGCCAAGGCCAAGCGGGATTCCGACATGCGCATCAGGCGCGAGATGGGACGGGGTTGAGACATGCTGCGCGCGGTTTCGATCGCACTGATGGTCCTCCTGTTGACGGCGACCCTCGCGACGACCATCGCCTCGGCCTGGCAGGAGGGACTCGCGCCGCACCTCGATCAGAAGTCGGGCTCCTTCGAGGTGCGGGTGGTGTTCGCCAGCGATCGCGATCCCTTCGCGGTGCAGGGGCGGCGCCTGCTGCTCGGCCTGCAGGAGGTGTACCTGGCCTCGGCGGACGTGGTCTCCATCTTCCGCGCCTCGCGTTTCTGGGATCCCGAACTGAACAGACTCACGCTCCGGGTCCGCGACCGTCAGCTCGTCGCGACGGCGGGCAGCCGACTCATCCTGCGGGACGACCAGGAGATCCTGTTGCCGGTGCCGGTACTCGCGCTCGACGGCGACTTCTGGCTGCCGATGGAGTTCGTGGTCAACCGGATGGGGCCCGCCCTCGGCGAGCCCGTCGCCTGGAACCGCGACGGCCTCATCCTGCACGTGGGCGCGGCGAAAGCCAACGTGACCGGGCTGCGGGTGGAGACCGGGACACGCAGCACCACCCTGCACGTCATCTGCGAGGAACCGCTGGGCTGGCGGGCGACGGCGCCCGCGTCGGGCGTCGTCACCCTGAAGGTGTATGACGGTGTCGTCGACCGGCGGGCGGTGCGTCTCACCAATCCGCGCGGCCTGATCCGCAAGGTCACCGCGCGCCAGATGAGCGACCATGCCCTGATCGAGGTGGAGATCCGCTCGCTGGTCCGGTACAGCCACGCCCGCAGTGGCGGCGACGGGCGGGAGATCGTGCTGATCCTGGAGGAGGCCGAAGCCCCGGCGTTGCCCGACCTCGAGCCGCGCGGCGCGCTCAACATGTCCGCTCCGCGCGAATTGGGCGCCGGCGCGCGCGAGGTGCGCACCATCGTGATCGATCCCGGCCACGGCGGCGACGACACGGGGCGTGTCGGACCGTCCGGCGTGCGCGAGAAGGACGTGGTGCTCGCGCTGGCCCGCCGGCTCGAAGACGAGCTCGAGGAGCGGGGTTACGTGGTGGTCATGACCCGCGACGACGACGACGATCTCGACCTGGACTCGCGCGCCGAGATCGCCAACCGCTCCGGCGGCGACCTCTTCCTGTCCCTGCACGCGAACGGCTGGTTCGACCGGCAGGTCCGGGGCGTAGAGACACACGTGCTCTTCCCGTCGGGCACCGACAACGGCAGGGGCGGGGGCAACGAATTCTTCGTGCCGTGGAACCACGCGCAGTGGCGTCACCTGGGGGCCAGTCGCGAAGTCGCCGAGCTGGTGCAGGCGCGTCTTGTCACGGGCGCCGCCGCCCTGGACCGCGGTGTGCGTCAGACCATCCAGCGCGTGCTGCGCGGCGTCGATATGCCCGCGCTGGTGATCGAATTCGGCTATCTCACCCACCCCGGCGAGGAGAAGCAGCTGGACTCCCGATCCTATCAGGAGCGTCTCACCGACAGCCTGGCCCACGCGGTCGACGACTACCGTGACCTGGTCGCCGAACTCCTGGCTCACGACGGCGGGGAGGAACAGTGATGGCCAGCAACACGCCCCGCCGAGCCACCGGTCGCGGTTTCTGGTGGACGCTGGCCGCCCTGATGCTCGTGCTGGCCATGGTCGCGGCGTTCCTGGCGTGGTATCTCAGTCGCGGGCCGGGCGAGAAGACGCTGATGATTCCCCTGACCCAGGAGCTCGGGGCTCGCGAGTTGGCCGGCACCCGCGGCGTGGTGCTCTTCTTCGCCGACGGCAATGGCGAGGCGACCGTCAGCCGCGAGCTGCGGATGCCCAGTCGCGCAACCCGGGAGGACGAGGTGCGCGAGGTGCTCGAGGCGCTGTACAACGAGGATCCCGGGCGCGGGGCCGCTTCCGCCCTGCCTGCCGGGGCGAGGCCGCAGGGCGTTTTCATCGACCACGAGGCGGGCCAGGTAGTCGTCGACTGGACGCGCGAACTGGTCAGCGCCCATCCCGGCGGCAGCACGTCGGAACAGGCCACCCTCGCCGTGATCCTGCGCACCCTGTCCTGGAATTTTCCCGAGTTCGAGAGTTGCGTCCTGCTGGTCGACGGCGCGCAGGTCGAGACCCTGGCGGGTCATCTCGATACCAGCCGTCCCTTCGATCTGGGGCGGTGGCGCTGATGGGGCCGGTGGGCGTCTTCGATTCCGGCATGGGCGGTCTGACCGTCCTGCGCGAACTGCACCGGCGGCTGCCGGCCGAGGATCTGCTCTACTTCGGCGACACGGCCCGCGTGCCCTACGGCACCAAGGGCTCGCGCACGGTGCGGGAGTTCGCGCGCCAGGACGCGTCGTTCCTGGTGGCGCACGGCGCCAAGCTGGTGGTGGTGGCCTGCAACACGGCCTCGGCCTTCGCCATCGACGACCTGCGCGAGGCCCTGCCCGTGCCCGTGCTCGACGTGATCGCCCCCGGCGTGAGCACGGCCCTGGCGCGAACCCGGGGCGGCTGTGTCGGCATCATCGCCACGCGCGGCACCATCGAGAGCGGACGTTACCAGCAGCAGCTCGCGGCGCAGGTGGGCGAGGACCGTGTCGTGGCCCGCGCCTGCCCGTTGTTCGTTCCTCTGGCCGAGGAGGGCCTGCTCGATCATCCCGTCACCCGGCAGATGGCCGCGGAGTACCTGGCGCCGTTGCGCGAGGCCGCCGTCGACACCCTGATCCTGGGCTGCACCCACTACCCGCTGCTCAAGGGCGTGATCGGCGAGGTGATGGGACCCGACGTCGCGCTGGTGGATTCGGCCGAGGCCCTGGCCGTCGCCGCCGAGGACGAGCTGACGCGCCGCGGCCTGCGCCGCCCCGATCGTACGGAAGGCCGGCTCGAGTTCTATCTGAGCGATCTGCCCTGGAAATTCCGTGAAGTGGGCGCCCGTTTCCTGGGCCACCCCATCGACGAAGTCCATACCGTGAACGTGAACGAAGCCGCCTGGAACGGCGGTCTCGACCCGGTGCGAAAGGAAACCAAGTGAGCAAACGCCACAACGACCGCATGCCCACGCAACTGCGGCCCGTGAGTCTGGTCCGCAACTACCTGCCCCACGCCGAGGGCTCGGTGATGATCGAGATGGGCAACACGCGCGTCCTCTGCGCCGTCTCGATCAGCCACGGCGTGCCCGGTTGGCTGCGGGGCAGCGGCCAGGGCTGGGTGACCGCCGAGTACGGCATGCTGCCGCGCGCCACCAGCGACCGGACGCGCCGCGAGGCCACCAATCCCAACGGCCAGGGCGGCCGCACCATGGAGATCCAACGGCTGATCGGACGCAGCCTGCGCTCGGTGACGGATTTGAATGCGCTGGGCGAGATCACCGTGACGGTCGATTGCGACGTGATCATGGCCGACGGCGGCACCCGTTGCGCGTCGATCAACGGCGCCTCGGCGGCCCTCTACGATGCCCTCAAGAGGCTGCGGCTGCCCCACCATCCCATGTCCGGACTGGTCGGCGCGGTGAGCCTGGGCGTGGTCGGGAACGAGGTGCTGATCGACCTCGACTACGACGAGGATTCCCGTGCCGAGACGGACATGAACATCGTCATGGCCGAGCAGGGCGGGCTGATCGAAGTGCAGGGCACCGCCGAGGGCAAGCCCTTCACCCGCGAGCAGCTCGACCGCATGCTCGACCTCGCCGACGCCGGCATCGGCCAGCTTCTCAAGTTGCAGCACAAGTCCCTGGAGGCCTGATCTTGAGTCGCGAGCAACGCGTTGTCGTGATCGCCAGCCGCAACGCGGACAAGCAGCGCGAGCTGGGCGAACTCTTCGCCGGCCTACCCTTCGACGTACGTTCGGCGGCCGACTATCCCGGCCTGCCCGACGTGATCGAAGACGGCACCACCATCGTCGGCAACGCTTGCCGCAAGGCCATCGCCACGGCGGCCTACACGGGCGAGATCGCGGTGGCCGACGACACCGGGCTGCGTGTGCAGGCCCTGGGCGGCCTGCCCGACATCTTCGCCGCGCGCTTCGCCGGCGAGGGGGCCACCTATGCCGACAACTGCGCGTTGCTGAGCGAGCTGATGAGCGACGTGCCGGATGACTTCAGGCAGGCGTCGTTCCAGACGGCGGTGGCCTGGGTCGATCCCCGACCGGCGCAGAGCGGCCTGGACGACAGCGCCGCGTCCGGGCCCGGAGCAGATCTGCGCTGGCTGCACAATCCCTATCGACGCGCCATCCACGTGGCCGATCCGGGCGAGGAGGACGTCTTCTGGAACGGGTTGCTCGACCGCCGGTCGGTGTGGCGCGAATACGTGGCCCATGCCGAGGGACTGGGCATCACACCGGGTGTCGATCGCCCGCGCCTGGCCGGCGTGTACGATCGTCTGACCGCGTCGGTGCGGGACGGTCTCCGGCCCGCCGACGCCGACGCCGCGGATCTGCGGTTGCCAGACTCGCGCATCTGGACCGCGAACGGTCCGCGCGACGCAAGCGAACCCACGCGGATCACCCCCGGCGGCCTGCCCGCCACGGCGCCCGGCCGCGCCGTCAACGAGGCGGTCTGGTGCGAGCTGACGGCGACCGGACGGCTGCTCGGGGAGGTAACCCGCACGCCCTTCGGCGGCCGGGGCTTCGGCTACGATCCGGTATTTCGTCCCCTCGGCGGCGAGCGTACCCTGGCGGAGATGGCACCGGCGGAGAAGAACGCCCTCAGCCATCGCGGCGTGGCCTTGCGGCGGCTGCTCGACGCCGCCCGGAGCGTATACGCGGACGGGCAGTGAACGCGCATTGACAGTTCGCGCTGCCGTGATTATCCATTGGCGTGGCTTAAGCGGTGGCAAACAGGTCTTTTACCCTGACTGCCCGGTCACGCGGCAGCGGGAGCGGCGATTGCTCGACCCGCGCCGAGTGTACCGAGGTCGACGGGGAAATGGTCTGTCCCGCCGGCCGCCGGTGGGAGTCCGGTCGGGGCGTGGCGCAGCCCGGTAGCGCACCTGCTTTGGGAGCAGGGGG
>CAYMCR010000029.1:0-30886 GCA_964389015.1 uncultured Fibrobacteraceae bacterium
TAAGTGACTGCTTTGCCGGTTGTTAGTCTTGGCTTTGGCTTGGAACTTCAGATTAATGACCGGCCCGACCATATCACGAACCGGTTGGTGAGCAAACCCGGGAACCGTCGCCGGCCAGTGTTGACCTACTCGCCCCTCGCCCGAACAGACGCCCCGGTCACGGCCGGGGCGTTTTCGCCTGCGGAGTGGCAGGTCAGAGTTTCAGCGAGCGCAGAAAGCGGGCGACCAGGTTGCCGGTAACGGTCCGGCGGTACTCCACCGTGGATCGCACGTCGTCGATGGGCGAGACTTCGCGCGCGGCCAGCGCCGCCGCCTCGCGGGCCGTTGCGACCAGCCCCTGGGGCGTGAGCTGGCGGCCCTCCAGCCAGGCCATGGTCTCGCGCAGCAGCATCGTGGTCGGCGCCACGCTGCCCGCGGCCAGGCGCACGTCCCGCAGCTTGTTCAGCTTGTCCAGCCGCGCGCGGCAGGCCAGGTTGACCCGCGCGATGGACTGGGCGCGACGCGTGCCGGCCTTGTAGAAGGCCTGGCGCATCCTGTCGTGGGGCAAGGGCACGGCGATCGACACCACCAGCTCGTCCGGCCTCAGATCGCAGACCCGGTAGTCCTGGTGGAAGTCCTCGGCGGGGATCTCCCGGACACCGCTGCGCGAAGCGACCCTCACCTCGGCGTCCAGGGCCAGCAGGGGCGGCACGGCGTCGGCGCCGGGCGAGGCGTTGACGAGGTTGCCGCCCAGGGTGCCGGCGTTCTGCACGGCACGAGCACCCACCAGGCGCGCCGCCTCGGCCAGCGAGGGCAGATCCTGGGCGATCACCGGTGAGCGCATCAATTCGGCATGGGTGACCGCCGCGCCGATCACGACACGCTCGCCCACGACGTCGATGCCGTGCAGTTCGGGCAGGCGCGAAACGTCGATCACGACACGCGGCCGGGACAACCCGAGATGCATCAGCACGGAAAGATCGGTGGCGCCCGCGACCACGGTCACGTCGTCGGCCGCGTCGGCCAGGATCACGAGCGCCCCGTCGAGACTGGTCGGCAGGTGGATGACGGCCGTGTCCCCGGGCGAGGGCGCGGGCGGCGCGACGGGTTCGTCGTCCGCTGGTGTCGCGTCCATCTCACCGGCCTGCAGGGTGGCGCGCTTGACGGCCTCGACCACCCGCCCGTACCCCGTGCAGCGACAGAGATTGCCGGCCAGGGCGGTGCGGATTTCGTCGGCGGAAGGTGCCGGATTCTCGTCCAGCAACGCCCGCGAAGCCATCACCAGTCCCGGCGTACAGAAACCGCATTGCACCGCGCCCTCGGTGACGAAAGCCTCCTGCACCGGGTCCGGCGCCGTGGGATCGCCGAGACCTTCCACGGTGACGACGCGCCGACCGTGGGCCTGGTAGACGGGCATCTGGCAGGCGTTGAACAGCCGGCCGTCCACCTGCACGGCGCAGGCGCCGCATTCGCCCTCGCCGCAGCCCTCCTTGGTTCCGGTCAGGCCGAGATCCTCACGCAGGACGTCGAGCAGGCGCCGCAGCGGCTGCACGTCAAGCGCGCGCCGTTCGCCGTTGACCGTGAGCACGAGCTTCACGACGACACCTCCGGCCGATTGCATAGCAGACGCTCGGGGGTCAACGGGATCTCGTCGCCGGCGAAGCCGAGGGCGTCGTCGACGGCCGCGACCAGGGCCGGCGCGCCGATGTTCAGTGGCAGTTCGCCCAGCCCCTTGGCGCCGTAGGCCCCCCGGTCGCATGGCTGCTCAGCCAGCTCCACCTTGAAGTCCGGGGCGTCCAGACAGGTGGGAATAATGTAGGTGGACATGCGGTCGTTGAGGTAGCGGCCGCCGTCGGTCTTGACCTCCTCCAGCGAGCCCCAGGCGATGCCCTGCAGCACGCCGCCCTCCACCTGCCCCACGCAGAGCACCGGGTTGACGGCCCGGCCGATTTCCACCACAGCCGTGCAGTGGACCGGCCGGATCTCCATGGTGTCGACGTCCACCTCCACCTCGATCACCGCCGCGCCCCAGGCGTAGCCCTGGTAGGCGTCCCCGTGATGCCGCGCCTGGTCCCAGACCAGGCCGGGGTCGGGTTCGTAGCGCGCGGTCGCCTCGCAGGGCGCCTTCGCGCCACCGGCTTCCGACGCCGTCAGGTTGCTGCAGGCCTGCACCAGGATCCTGCCGACGACCATGGTCGTGCGGGAAGCCACCGTGGGTCCGCTGTCGGCCACCACGCTCGTATCGGGCTGATGGTAGTTGATGCGATCCAGGGGCAGATCGAGCGCCTCGGCGGCGATCATGGGCAGCACCGTCTCGGCGCCCTGGCCCATCTCCACGCTGCCGATCAGGATCGTGACCGAGCCGTCGGTTTCGCGGCGCACCTTCACCTCGGCGGAGATCCGCTCCTCGCCGTCACCCGTGAAGCCGCCGCCGTGGAAGACCAGCACCGAACCTACGCCCCGGCGCAGGGGCGAATCGTCGCGCTCGGCCGCGGCGTTGGCGTCGCGCGCCGCCGCGCTGCGCGCCTCGAAACGCGAGGACGCGAGGGCACGCTCGTAGACGAGTTCCGCCGCCACGTCGCCCTCGTCGAGACGCTGGCCGAAGGGGAAGCTGTCGCCCGGACGCAGCAGGTTGCGCCGGCGGATCTCGACCGGCGACAGCCCGAGTTCGCGCGCCGCCCGGTCCAGGTGCCGCTCGGCAGCGAAGATCGACTGGGGCACTCCGAAGCCGCGGAACGCCCCGTTGGGCGGCGTGTTGGTGGCCACCGCCCGACCGCGGATGCGCGCGTGCGGCAGGCGATAGGCCCCGGCCGCGTGCAGGATGGCCCGCGAAAGCACCACGGGGCTCATGGTCGCGAAGGCGCCGGCGTCGAGGATCACGTCGATGTCCGCCGCCACCAGCGTGCCGTCGGACATCACACCGGTGCGGTGGCGCACCACCGACGGGTGGCGCTTGGTCGAGACGGTGATGTCCTCGTGCCGATCGTAGATTACCGCCACGGGCCGGCCGCAGCGCAGCGCCAGCACCGCGGTCTGCAGCGCCATGATCGACGGGTAGTCCTCCTTGCCGCCGAAGGCGCCGCCGGTCGGCGACTGGCGCACTACGACGCGATCGCGGTCCACGTCGAGACCGCGGGCCAGGGCGTTGTGCACATAGAAGGGGCACTGCATCGAGCCGAGGATCTCCACACCGCCGTCGGTGCGGGGCGTGGCGATCACGCCCTGCGTCTCCAGGTAGATGTGCTCCTGGTAACCCGTGCGATAGACGCCCTCGACGATCCTGTCGGCCGAGGCGAAGCCCGCCTCGAGATCGCCGCATTCGATCAGGTAGTCGGCGATGAGATTGTCCTCGCCCCAGATTATCGCGTCGCCGCGGAGCGCCGACTCGACCGTCAGCACCGGCGGCAATTCCTCGATGTCGGGATGCAGGGCCGCCAGCGCACCGGCCAGGACCTCTCGGTCGGGGGCGGCCACCAGCGCCAGCGGCTGGGTCGCGAAGTTGATGTCGGGATCGGCCAGCAGCGGCAGGTCCTCGCGCACCATGGCCACGACGTTGGGGCCGGGCAGGTCGGCGGCGGTGATCACCGTCACGCGCGACCAGTCGAAACCGGGATCTCGCGCTATGCCGCGCAGCCGCCCGCGCGCCACGGGCGAACGCAGGGCGGCGCCGTACCAGGCGCCGGGGCGGGGAATATCGGCGATGAAACGCGTGCGCCCGGTCACCTTGTCCCAGGCGTTGCGGCTGGCCAGGGGATGTCCCACGAACCGCCGGTCGCTCACGCGGCTCACTCCTCCTCGCCGGCCGCGTCCAGGGCGGCCAGCACCTTCTCGGGCGTCAGGGGCAGGTCGCGCACGCGTACGCCCACGGCGTTGAACACGGCGTTGGCGATGGCCGCCGGCGGCGTGTCGATGCCGATCTCGCCGACGGACTTGGCGCCGTAGGGGCCGCTTGGTTCGTGGCTGTCGACCAGTTCCACGCGCAGGCTGGGCAGGTCCTCGCGGGACGGGATCTTGTAGGCCATCATGTCGTTGGTCCGCAGG
This sequence comes from uncultured Fibrobacteraceae bacterium, assembly GCA_964389015.1. Lineage (GTDB taxonomy): Bacteria > Krumholzibacteriota > Krumholzibacteriia > LZORAL124-64-63 > LZORAL124-64-63 > JAHIYU01. The sequence goes on from CAYMCR010000029.1 coordinate 4,021, forward strand.
CGGCCGCGCTTACCGTAGCGCACCTCCTCGGTCAGGGCCATGCCGACGCCCTGGGCCAGACCGCCCTCCACCTGCACCTTGGCCAGGTTGGGGTTGATGGCCTGCCCGCAGTCCACCACGGCGACGTAGTCGATCAGGTCGACCTGGCCGGTGGCGGTGTCCACCTCCACCTCGGCGAAGCCCGCCATGTAGGGCGGCGGCGATTTCTCGCAGAGATGACTGCCGGTCACGCAGAGCTGTTTCTGGTGCTCGCTGTAGAGCAGTTGGGTGGACAGGTCATCGAGGCTGATGGCACCGTCCGGGCCTCGCACCTCGGTGCCGTCGAAGTCGGCGTCGGCCGGATCGCAACCCAACGCGCGCGCGCCTTCCTCGATCAGGGCCGCCTTCATCTGCAGCGCCGTCTCGCGCACCGCGTGGCCCGAGACGTAGGTGGTGCTCGAGGCGTAGGCGCCCGGGTCGAAGGGGGTGCGATCGGTGTCGGACGAATAGACGATGATCCTGTCCGTCGCCACGCCCAGGGATTCGGCGGCGATCTGGGCCAGGACGGTGTCGCTGCCGGTGCCCAGATCGGTGGCGCCGATCAGCAGGTTGAACGAGCCGAAATCGTTGAGCTTGAGGGTGGCCGACGCCATGTCGATGCCCGGGATGCCCGAGCCCTGCATGGCCAGGGCCATGCCCACGCCGCGCACCTTGTCCGGTCCGACCTCGCGCCGGGGGTACTTGTCGTCCCAGCCGATCATCTCGCGCCCGCGGTCGACGCACTCGGGCAACTTGCAGCTGTCCACGGTCTGCGCCCGGCCCTCGGTGCCCTCGCCCATGATGGCGAAGATGGGCGAGGTCTCCCCCTCGGCGATCATGTTCAACTCGCGCAGGGCGATGGGATCCATCTCCAGCTCGTGCGCCAGCTCCGCCAGGACCGACTCCAGGGCGAAGTTGCCCTGGATCGCCCCGTAGCCGCGGAAGGCGCCGCCCGGCACGCGGTTGGTGTAGACCGTCATGCCGCCGAAGCGCACCGCGTCGACCTTGTTGTACAGGGGCAGCGTCTTGGCGCCGGCGATCATGAAGACGGTGAGCGCGTGTTCGCCGTAGGCGCCGGTGTCCGACAGGACCTTCATGTCGATCGCCCTCAGGCGGCCGTCGCGGTCGGCGGCCACGGTCATGTCGAGGCGCATGGGGTGCCGCGTGTTGGTGGCCTCGAAAACCTCGTGCCGCGAGTAGACCATCTTCGCCGGCCGCCCCGTGCGCATGGTCGCCAGGCCGCAGAGCAGTTCGCCGTGGATCATCTGCTTACCGCCGAAACCACCGCCGATGCGGGGCTTGTTGACGCGGATGTCCCTGACCGGCATGTCCAGGGCGCGCGCCATGATCCGGCGCACGTGCCAGGGCGTCTGCGTGGACGAGATCACGTTCAGCCGACCGTGCAGATCGAGCCAGGTCGAGCAGGCCATGGGTTCGAGGGCCACATGCTGCTGGGCCTGCGTGTAGTAGGTGCGGCGCAGGACGACCTCGGCGCCGGCGACCACGGCGTCCACGTCCGCCACGTTCATGGCGTAGGCGCTGGCCACGTTGCGGGCCGGGTCGAAACCGATGGGGAAATTCTCGTGGGCCTCGGGCTCAGGATGCAGGACCGAGGCGTGCCCCGCGGCCGTTTCGAAGTCGAGAACCGGGTCGAGCATTTCGTACTCGATCTCGATGGCCGCCAGGGCGGCGTCGGCCTCGGCCTCGGTGACGGCGACCACGGCGGCCGCTTCGTCGCCCACGTGGCGCACGTACTCGTCCAGGATGAAGCGGTCGCGCGGCGACGGTTCGGGGTGCCCCTGTCCGGCCCGCGTGACGGCCACGCGCGGCACGTCGCGCCAGGTCAGCACGCAGTGGACGCCGGGCAGAGCCTCGGCGGCCGTCGTGTCGAGGGACGCGATGCGCGCGAAGGGATGGGGGCTGCGCAGGGCCTTGACGACGAGTGCGTCGCGGGGCGCCAGGTCGTCCGCGAAGGCGGGACGTCCCATGACCAGGCCCACGCCGTCGATCTTGGGCAGGTTGCGGCCGACCTCGCTCACGATGTCACCTCCAGATACTTGCGGATCGCCCGCGTCTGGCTCACATAGCCGGAGCAGCGGCAGAGATTGCCGGCCAGGTAGGCGTTGATCTCCTCGTCGGTCGGCGCGTCCAGGTCCTCGCGCATGGCGACCACGGACATGACCAGGCCGGGACTGCAGAAACCGCATTGATCGGCGCCCTCGGCGGCCATGAGTTCACCCAGACGGCGCGCCTCGGCCGGCACACCTTCGACCGTGAGCACCGCGTGGCCGTCGACACGGCCGGCGGGCACGGCGCAGGAGGGCACGGGCTTGCCGTCCAGCAACACCGTGCAGGTGCCGCAGGACGCGGTGTCGCAACCGTGCTTGACGCTCGTGACCTCGTGGCGCCGCAGGGCCGCGAGCAGGGTCTCGCCCGCTGTCACTTCCCAGGACACCGCCCGTCCGTTGAGTTCGAAACGGATCGTCACGACAGCACCTCCTTGACGGCGCGCGCCACCAGGACGTGGCACAGCCGGCGGCGGTAGTCGGCCGTCGCGCGCAGGTCGTCGCCGAACTCCAGCTCGGCGGCGGCGGCGGCTCCCGCGCGCCCGGGCGCGTCGTCGCCTCCGGCGGCGGCGGCGGCCGCGGCGGCGGGGCAGAGTTGCGCCATGCCGGGGCGAGCGCCCACGGCCACGCTCACGTCGTCGCGTTTCACGACGGCCACGTTGAGCACGGCGAAGTCGTTGCGGGTGCGCGTGAGATCCCCCCAGGCGGCGCGACCGCCCTCGCGGGGCAGGATGACCGAGCCGAGGATATCGCCGCGGGCGGGCTTGCGCGCCAGGAACTCGGCCAGGGACAGACGTCCCGCTCCGTGCAGGACGACGTCAGCCCCCAGAGCCAGTAGCGCGGCGGTCAGATTGGAGAAGGCGTAGCGTCCGAAGATGGTCCCGCCCACGGTGACTATGTTGCGCATCTGCACGCCTACGATCCGCTCGACCGCGTGGGCGAGGATACCGCCGGCATAGGCGCGGGTCAGGGGATCGGTCTCGAGCATCCGGTAGGTGGCCATGGCCCCGAGCTCCAGGCCGTCCCCGGTCTCGCGCACGTAGTCCAGGCCGGCGTCGTAGAGGTCGACAGCCACGTCGAAGCTCCGCCCGCCCAGTCTCAGATACGCCCCGCCGCCGATGATCACCGCGCGCTCGTGTTCGGCGAGCAACGCGGCGGCCTCGGACAGGGAGGCGGGTTTTGCGTAGGTCCGCACCGCCATGGTTTCAGATTCCTCCGTCTCGAAGTGAACGAATCGAGCGTGCAGACCAAGCTAGCACACCTGCGAGGAACGGCCAAGGCGAGTCGTCTCGACACGGGACGTCAAGTCCGGTGCCTGGACATCGTTTATGGTTTCTCATCATGCCTGGTCGTAACCCGTGATTATCGTCGGATGTGATGGTTTCGTGATCATTGGATGGTATGATTGTGACTGGTCAACATCACACTGTATTCAACCTCAGGGGAGCTTGCTCATGCCCAAGCGTGCGCTCATCGGCCTGACCGCCGTCATCATCCTGGCCGCCTCGGCGACGATCGCCCTGGCCGGCGTCATTCCCGTCAAGGGAACCACATCCTCCATCGAGTTGGTGGACCAGAAGGCCAACGGACTGAGATACCACGTGCAGGTGGGTGACATCCAGACCCTGGACGTGTCCACCAAGGGCGGCGACTTCACTCGCCTGGTGCTGCCCGGCTTCCACGCCACCCACGACGCGGGCGCACCCGAGCTGCCCATGATCAACACGTTGATCGCCGTGCCCCACGGCGCCGACGCCCGCATCGAGGTGAGCAACGTCGTGACGCGCACCGTCAAGCTCGCCGACTTCGGAATCACCGGGCGGCTCATGCCGGCCCAGCCCTCGATGCCCAAGAATGCCGACGTAGAGACCTGGCCCTTCGTCTACGACGAGTCGGCCTACGCCGTCGACAGGGTCGGTCGCGACCTGACCGCCGTGGCGCCCCAGGGCCGCCTGCGCTCCGTCGACTTCGCGCGCCTGGAGTTCGCGCCGGTGACCTATCTGCCCCTCACGGGTGAGCTGGAGATCGTCGAGAGCGCCGACCTGGAAGTCGTCTACGAGGGCGGCGACCGCACCGCCGGCGCGGCGCTCCACGCCAAGACGAACAGCCCCTTCTTCGACCATCTCTACACCCAGTTTGACGGCGCCAAGGGTCTGCACGACAGCTATCCCGATCTCGTCAGCGACGTGGTGACCATGGTCATCGTCACGCCGAGCATGTTCGAGTTCCAGCTCACCGACTTCGTGAACTGGAAGACCCAGCGCGGCTTCCACGTGGTCGTGGCCGTGATCGGCACGCCCGAAGTCGGCTCGACGACCAGCTCGATCCAGTCCTACATCCACGACCTGTACGACAACGGCACGCCCGCGCTGCCCGCGCCCAGCTTCGTGCTCTTCGTGGGCGACGTGGCCCAGTGCCCCACCTTCACCGTCTCGGGTGACGCCACCGACCGGCCCTACTGCGCCGTCGACGGCGACTACGTGCCTGACATCTACTACGGCCGTTTCTCGGCCACCAACGCCTCGCAGCTACAGGCGATGATCGACAAGACCATGATGTACGACCAGTTCACCATGCCCGATCCCAGCTACCTGGGCGAGGTGACCATGATCGCCGGCGTGGACTCCGGCTTCGCGCCGACCCACGGCAACGGCCAGATCAACTACGGCACCAGCAACTACTTCAACGCCGCCCACGGCATCTACAGCAACACCTGGCTCTACCCCGCTTCGGACGGCGGCGGCGTGCCGGCCGCCATCGTCCAGACCGTGAGCGACGGCGTAGCGTACATCAACTACACCGCCCACGGCAGTCAGACCAACTGGTCCGACCCCAGTTTCACCCAGTCGAACATTAACTCCCTGAGCAATGACGGCAAATACTGCCTGGCCGTCGGGAACTGCTGCCTGACCAGCACCTACGACTACAGCGAGTGCTTCGCCGAGACCTGGTTGCGTGCGGCAAACAAGGGCGCCATCGGCTACATCGGCGGCAGCAACAGCACCCTGTGGGACGAGGACTTCTGGTGGGGCGTGGGCTCCTGCTCGTCCGGCTCCATCGGCGCCAACCCCACCTACGCCGGTACCGGCCTGGGCGCCTACGACGGCGTCTTCCACGATCACGGCGAGGGCATGGACCAGTGGTACGTGACTAACGACGCCCTGATCTTCGCCGGCAACCTGGCCGTGCAGGAGGCGGGCTCCGGTTACACCTCGTACTACTGGAACATCTACAACCTGATGGGCGACCCCAGCCTGAGCACCTACATGGGCGTGCCGGATCCCAACACGGTCACCGTCGACGCCATGGGCGGCACTTCGATCACCGTCAGCGCCGTGCCGGGCAGCTACGTCGGCCTGAGCCAGGGCACGACCCTGATCGGGGCCGGCAGCGTGGGCGCTTCCGGGTCGGTGACCATCGATTTCATCACAACTCCCGACGGCGGCCAGCCGCTGCACATGGTCGTCACCGCCCAGAACCGCGAGCCTCACGTCGAGGACATCCTGATGGCCTCGCCGGAGATCGACCTGAGCACCACCACCTGCTCCACCACCCTGGAGCCTGGACAGCTCGACACGGACATCCTGAGAATCACCAACATCGGCGAGCCCGAGTCGGTGCTCAACTACGACCTGTCCGTCCAGGCCGAGTCGCCGCTGCCTGAAAAGAGCGTGGCCGGTTCCACCGTCAGCTGCGCCCAGAGTGAGTTCCTGGCCGGCGAGACCACGAACCTGAACATCTCGGTCTACAATGCCAGCTCCGACGCCGAATGGCTGACCGACGTGGAGATCGACTTCCCCGCCGGCGTCACGGTCAACTCGGCCACGAACCTGACCGGGGGCACCGACCCGCTGAACTGGATGGGCGCCACGGGCGACGGCGTGACCGTCGTCTGGCACGGTACCGACGGCGGCAGCTGGGGCGCCCTGCACGGCGGCGAGACTGCCACCTGCACCGTGAACGTGACCTTCGACGGCTCGCTCTCCGGCGAGCAGACCTTCGGATGGTTCGTCCAGGGCGACATCTACGGCTCCACGCCCCACGACCTGAGCGGCAGCTTCGCCATGACCGCCTCGGGACCGTCGGTCACCGTGACGTACCCCAACGGCGGCGAGATGCTGCCCTGGGGCGCGGCCTACGACATCACCTGGGACCACGCCGGCGATCTGACCGACGTTAAGGTGTTGCTGAGCCGCAACGGCGGCGGCGGCTGGGAGACCCTCGCGGCCTCCACGCCCAACGACGGCCTGCTGAACGTCGTCCTGGACGGTCCGAGCACGACCGAGGCCCTGATCCGCGTCGCCAGCCTCGACGACTCGGTCACCGACACGAGCAACGCCAATTTCACCCTGTTCGAACAGGTGACCTGGCTGACCCACGACGTGGATTACGGCACCCTGCCCCAGGGCGGCTACCAGGACGTGACCCTGACCTACGACGCCACGGGCCTGTCCGACGGCGTCTACACGGCCTACGTGCTGGTCGACCACAACTGCGGCGGCGGCCCGGAGGTCGTGACGGTCACCCTGACGGTCGATTCGTCCACCGGCGCCGACGACGCGCCCCGGGCGCTGGCCCTGACGGGCAACTACCCCAACCCGTTCAACCCGTCGACCAAGGTGAACTTCTCGCTGCCTCGCGAGGGCGAGGTCAGCCTGGACGTGGTGGACGTGCGCGGCCATCTGGTCCGCAAGCTCCACAGCGGTCCCCTGGCCGTCGGACACCACAGCGTGGCCTGGAACGGCACGGATGACCTCGGGCGCGGCGTGGCCTCCGGCGTGTACTTCGCGCGCCTGCGCCACGACGGCCTCGAGTTGACCCACAAGATGCTGCTGACCAAGTAGCGTCGAACCGTAACAAAAGAAGCCCCCGATCGGCCGCGCCGGTCGGGGGCTTCCTCTTGCCGGTGGCGAGCTACCTGTCGCCCTCCTCGTCCAGCCGCCGCCAGACCTCGTCGATGACATAGCGCTGGCCGTTGGCGTCGAACTCGCCGGCGTGATACCAGACGTCGTCCTCGACACGGCACCGGAAGGTCGCGACCTCGCCCACCAGTTCCGGATGGGAGTGGTAGCGTATCGTCTCGACGTAGGTGTCGCCGTCCCGTCGCCAGGTGCCGCCGCCGCCGAAGATCTCGCCCGGCCTCTGCTGCGAGGCGAAGGCGAAGTGGTCGTCGCTGAGGATCTTCGCGGTGTCGCCCGGTCCCGGCACGTCACCCACCTCCAGATCCCGGCCCTGCTGCTGCACCAGGAGCCACGATCCGCGCAGTTCGCCGGAGGTTCCGGCGCATCCGGTCAACACGATCGGCAAGAGCAGTAGCAGTATCGTCGTTCGTCTCGGCACGGTATCTCCTTCGGGTGAGTGGGCGGATGAGTCGATTCGAGCAAATTCTGACGCCGCGGTCAAGCCTTGCATCCGGTGCCGTCCAGTTTTGCGATCTCATGTACCTGATATCTCAACGAGCCTGTCATGCTGACGTACCAACAAAAGAGAAACGTAGCTCAGGGTAGCGAAGCGAAGACGTTGCGCCACACGAAGTTTGGAGTTTCAGGGAATATCTTGACAGATAGGTAGATCCGCTGCAGACTTGGGCGCGTCAGAGATGGCGAAAAGGGGGGAAGTTTGATCACATTGAATATCCACACCCTTTTTTGAATCTATTTTTCATGTTTATGGTATGGACTAATTTAAGGACATGGTTTATAATGTAAGACTATTACGGGATATCAAACAACTACTTGCGATCACATCGGTCGACGCCCGAACCGACCACAGGGAAGACCCGTAAGGACCAGTGGACGATGACACCGTTTGACGACAGCAACCAGCTCAGGGAGTACATCAGGGCAGTACCTGACCATGAACTGTCTCGGCTCTTCACGGACGTACCGGCGCCCGTATCCATATCGCCTAACCGCGGTCTGTACACCATCTTACGTCGTTCATTCGACATCGTGGTATCCACCGGCGCCCTCGCGGTGTTCGGGCTCTTCCTGCCGCTGATCGCCCTGGCCATCAAGCTCGACTCGCGCGGCCCCGTCTTCTACACCCAGAACCGTATCGGCCAGAACCGCCGTCGATGCGAACACGACACTGCCGGCCCCGAGCGCCGCAAGGTGATCTATCCCGGACGGCCTTTCCGCATCTACAAGTTGCGGACCATGCGCATCGATGCCGAGAAGAACGGCCCCCAACTCGCGGCGGAACACGATAACCGGGTCACCCGCGTGGGTCGCCTGCTGCGCATGTCGCGCATCGACGAAGTCCCCCAGTTCGCCAACATACTGCTAGGCACCATGTCCTTGATCGGCCCCCGTCCCGAGCGCCTGTGCTTCGTGCGCCAGTACGAGCGGGACATCCCCGGTTACTGCGACCGCCTGGCCGCCCAGCCCGGCATCACCGGCCTCTCCCAGGTCAACAACGGCTACGACGAGGATCTGCAGTCGGTGCGACGCAAGCTGGCGTTCGACCGTTTCTACATCTGCAGAGGCGACTGGAAGCTGGACCTGAGGATCCTGGTCTCCACCGTCCGCGTGGTGTTGACGGGTGAAGGAGCGCGCTGAGGCCGGCAGTCTTCGCTAGGCGATTCCAGATGATTATGGATTATATTGAACCGGGTATTGGACAGTGCAAGCTGTCGCCCGGTTCTCGTATACTGGAAAGGTACCCCGCCTTTTTCGATACCGGCAACCCCGACAGAGGATCGTTCACATGTCTTTGATCATCCAGACAAACGTCCTGAAGCGCGCCGTCCTGGCCGCCGGCTCGATCACCATCCTCCTGACCGCTCTGTTCGCGGCGACCGCGGTCGCCGCCGACCGTCGCGCCGATCCGGCCGACGGCACGCGCGAGGTGAGCCCTCTCGCCGGCGTGCAACTCTTCCGCGCCGACACCGTCGACCACGACGTGGCCAAGCTCGAGGACCTGCAAGCGGAAGGCCTGGGCCTGCCACCCCGCTTCGCCGTGCCCCAGGAGACCTTCATCGCGCCCGACACCCACGGCACGTGGGAGCAGCTGGGCGAGAGCACCCTGCTCTGGCGCCTGCGTGTGGAATCGACGGGCGCGCTGTCCCTGAACCTGGGCTTCACCCGCTACGTCATGCCGGCGGGCGGGCGTCTGCTGATCTATCCGGCCGACGGCAGCGCCGCGGCCATCGCTTTCGACGACGCCGACAACAAGGCCCACGGTGAACTGTGGACACCGCTGGTCGAGACCACAGAGCTGGTGGTCGAGGTGGAGCTGCCCGTCAAAGCCATCGACGAACTCCAGCTCGAGTTGACCTCGGTCAACACCGGTTACCGCAAGTTCGGCGACATGTTTCCCGAGAAGTCCGGTTCCTGCAACATCGACGTGGTCTGCTCCGAGGGCGACGACTGGCGCGACGACATCCAGAGCGTGGCGGTCTTCCAACGTAGCGGCTCCTGGCCCTGCACCGGCGTCATGGTCAACAACACCGCCGACGACGAGACACCCTATTTCCTGACCGCCGATCATTGCGGCGTGACAAGCAGCAGCGACGCGACCCTCGTCGTCTACTGGAACTTCAACAGCCCCACCTGCGGGCAACAGGGCGGTGGTGACCTCAGCCAGTTCCAGAGCGGCTCGACCTTCCTGGTCGACGGCGTCACATCGGATTTCACGCTGGTCGAACTGGACGCCGTGCCCGACCCCGCCTGGAACGTGGCCTACGCCGGCTGGGACAACAGCAGCGACGATCCTCTCAGCGCCGTGGCGATCCATCACCCCAGCACCGACGAGAAGAGCATCAGCTTCGAGTACGACCCCTGCACGACCACGACCTACCTGCAGAGCGCCTCGCCGGGCGACGGCACACACATCCGCGTCGCGGACTGGGACGTGGGCACCACCGAGCCAGGCTCGTCCGGCTCGCCCCTGTTCAACCAGAACCACCACATCGTCGGCCAGCTGCACGGCGGCTACGCGGCCTGCGGCAATGACGATCCCGACTGGTACGGCCGCTTGTCGGTGTCCTGGACGGCGGGGCTGAGCACTTACCTCGATCCCCAGGGCCTGGGCGTGACCAGCTGGGACCTGCTGGCCCCTTACGCCACCGGCCTGCGCGTCAGCGCCGGCAGCTACGACGGCCAGGGCGACGTGGGCGGCCCCTTCGCGCCCGCCAGCCACGACTACACCCTGACCAACAACGGTGACACGGCGATGGACTACGAGGTGAGCGCCGACGTGAACTGGGTGGACATCGCCAACGCCACGGGCAGCCTCGCTGCGGGCGGCGAGACCACCGTGACCGTCTCGTTCAACGCCAACGCCAACACGCTCGGCACCGGCAGCTACAACGGCACGCTCAGCTTCGTGAACGTCACCGACCGCGACGGCGACACGACGCGCGCGGTGAACCTGCAGGTCGGCGTGCCCGAGATCGTATACGCGTGGGACATGAGCACCGACCCCATGTGGAACACCGAAGGCGACTGGGCCTGGGGTCAGCCCACGGGCAGCGGCGGCCAGTACGGCAACAACGATCCGACTTCCGGCCATACCGGCGCCAACGTCTACGGCTACAACCTGGCCGGCGACTACACCAACAACATGCCGGAACGGCACCTGACCACCCAGGCCATCGACTGTTCCGAACTCGAAGCGGTGAGCCTGAAGTTCCACCGCTGGCTCAACGTGGAGCTGCCGACCTACGACCACGCCTACCTGCGCATCAGCAACGATGGCGTGAACTACACGACCCTGTGGGAGAACGGCACGGTCATCGAGGACAACGCCTGGTCCCAGCACGAATTCAATATTTCCGCCTATGCCGACGGCCAGGCCACCGTCTACCTGCGCTGGACCCAGGGCACGACCGACGGCAGCTGGCTGTATGCGGGCTGGAACATCGACGACGTGGAGATCTGGGCCCTGCAGCCAGCCCATTCGAGCGAGGCCGAGGGTCCGAACCGCCGTCTGGCAACCCTCAGGCCAAACGTGCCCAACCCCTTCAACCCTTCGACGACCGTGTCCTTCGAGCTGACCGCACCCGCGCGGGCGGTGCTCGCGGTCTACGACATGCGCGGTCATCTGATCAGGACCTTGCGCGACGAGGTCATGCCCGCCGGAACCCACACCGCGATCTGGGACGGCAGGGATGCAACCGGACGCGGCCTGCCCAGCGGCGGCTACGTCTTCCGACTGACCGCGGGAGGGAACTCCCAGGTCATCAAGGCCCTACTCGTCCGCTAGCTCGTCGGGCGGCGGAGGCCATGTGGTCTCCGCCGCCGCCATCCCGAGAATCCGGCCTAACTCCCGACCAGACACCAACCTGACGCATCATATCGCAAGACAAGCAGGCTGTTGAAATACTCGTTCTGGTGCACGGCACGTCACGCCGATTCCAGATCAAGGCGCGGTTTCGCCGCCGTAGCCATAGATACGGCAAGAAATCGCAACGCCGAGCTGGGATTGGCGGGACGTGCCTGGCGCCGGGAGGAGTTTTTCAACAGCCTGCTTGGTACATATCGCCGGGCAACCGCCGACTGGTCCCGTGCGTAGTCTTGTGGTACCATTAAGACGTGGTCGCGAGGATCTGACTCATCGCAGCCCTCGCAGAACACACGTCAGGGAGGGTGACATGACAGTCAGGATCTACAGCGCGCCTTATTACTACACCTCGGCGCGCGACATTCCCGGCGAGGCTTGCCGTCTGCTGACCAAGCTGGCCAGCGAGGAAGTCAATCTCCTCGCCTTCAACTCTCTCCCGATCGGGCCCGACGAAACACAGCTCATCATCTACCCCTTCAACACGACCTGGCTCGCCGACGTGGCGAGACACACGGGCTTGATGCTGAGCGGGCCCCACCATGCGTTCATCGTCCAGGGCGACGACGAACTCGGAGCTCTGGTGGACATCCACCAGAAGCTATGCGACGCCAACATCAACGTGGAGAACTCGAGCGGTCTCGCGGACGGCAAGGGTGGCTACCGTTACATCCTGCACGTCAGCGAGGACGATTACGAGAAGGCGGCGGAGATTCTCGGCGCATCCCACACGCCCTCGAAGTGGGACAACTTCGAGCTGAAGATCCCCCGTCATTTCGAATCGGAGATGTAAGGCTGGTCGCGGGCGGAGCCGGTGCCCGCAGGGATGACGAACATATCTGAACGCGGTTCAGGCCGCGCGGACCCTGCTTGTGCGCGACAGATAGTCGCGTAGCGCGGAACTCTCCAGACGCCGGTCGAGTCTCTCCTCGTACAGCATCACCCAACGCATGATGGGCCGCGACGCCTGCTTGAGCAGCGTGCGCAGGGATTCGCGCGTGGCGGGATTGTTGCGCACCAAGCGCGAACGGATCACGCGGGTGGCCGCGTTCTCGAGCCAGGCCTGGCTCTGGCTGCGGATCTCGCGGGCGCGGACCACGTCGGTGCTCCGGTCCAGGTAGGCGTCGACCAGGCCGTGAGCCTCGACGACCAGGGACTCCTGCGAGAGAGTGGTCAGGTGCGTCACGCCCTCGCCGGCCCACACCGCGCGCAGGAATTCCGCCGGCGTGTCGGCCACGGCCTCGGTGCAGGCCCGCCCGACGAAACCGGTGTGCGTGTCGCTGGCGGCGGTGACCGGCAGATTCAACTCGGCGGCCAGACCGGCGGTGATCAGGTTCTGCAGGGGCGTGCGGGCCGCGTTCAACTCCAGCATATCGAAACGGGCGGCGATCTCCGGCACTCTGGCAAAGTCGACGTCGCCCCGCTTCAGCTCCGAGCGCTCCCACCACGTGGGGTGGTTGTACTGGCAGTGGACCGCGTGCTCGCGCGCGAAGGCGAGCAGGTCGTCCAGCGTGGTGACGCGTGTTTTCAATCGTGCATAGAGATCCGGATCGAGCCCGTACAGGTTGACGTGGATGGTGAAGCCGAGAGACGGATCGAAAAGCGTATGCTCCACGCCGGGAATCACGAGCGCGCGATCCGGCTCGGGGAGCTGATGCATCAACGCCTCGTAGCCCGCCATGGTGTCGTGGTCGGTCAGGACGAAGTAATCCATGCGGCGGTCAGCGTCGGGATGCCCGAGAGCGGCCTCGAACAAGGCGCGCGGCTGCAGCGCCGGAAGAGCCGGCACGTCGAATGAATATGAGGAATGGACGTGGAGGTCAGCTTTTCGTGTACTGAATGACATGGTCGAATAACTTACGTCGAGCGGTTCGCTACGCCAGTGGCGATGCGCGTTCATCAAGTAACCGCTATCTCGTTCATAGAGTTACAAAGTCCTGGCATCATGTGAAACAACGATGCTCCCCCTGCGGGCAGGTTCTTTCAGCATGGCGCGGATGCGTTGCGCCAGACGCCGGGTCGCCGCACCGTCGATCATCCCCAGCCTCTCCTCGGCCAGACTGTGCTGCCCGGGTGCGCGTGCGCCGAGGCGCGAACGGACGGTCGCCGCGAGATCGGCCGGCGAGCAGGAACCCGCCACCGCCAGTGTCTTTTCGCGCGACGGCGGCATGTCGCAGGGCCAGGCCGCGGGTTCCAGACACCGCGCCAGCACGGCCGGCGTATCGAAGAGCAAGGCTTCCCAGAAGACACCCGAGAGATCGCTGACCGTACAATGCACTCCGGGCACGTGGACGTGGGAGCCACCGGACGACGGCAGAACCTCCGCACCGACCGCGAGCGCGAAGCGACCCACGTCGGACACCTTGCAGAGCGGATGCGGTGACAGCAGGACGTCGCAGTCGCGGGCCAACTCGGCAAAGGGTTCGTACCAGCGCCGGGACAGCAGCAAGCCACGCCGCTCGCGATCGGGCCCCCAGGTGGGCAGCACCAGGATGCGCGGTCGGCCCGCCGGTGCGGGATTTTCGAACCGGCCGCCCCCGGCCAGAAAACGGTCCAGGTGAAGATAGCCGTCCGGCGCGAACGACCAGTCGTGGACGGTCACGTCGCCGCACCGGTACAAGCGGGCGCCTGATGATGCACCGGAAGCGTCGACGACGCTCATCCCCTGATGCCGACGCGCCGCGTCCGCGCTGGTGCCCGGCTTGCCGCTACGGCCGTGGGAGAGCACGGCCAGATCGATTCGACGGCCCAGGTCGCCGAGCACGTCGGTCATCGCTTCGTAATTGAAGTGGGCGGTGACGATCACGTCCAGGTCGTAGTGCGTGATGGCGCGGGCGGCGGCGGCGGCCTCCTGGCCCGACTCGAGCAGGACGCAGGGCGCACCGGGGAATTCGCTGCGCACCAGCTCACGTCCGGAACCGGCCACGAACCAGATACCGCCGAGTTCGGCGTAGAGAGCACGCAGGTGGCTGAAGATATGGGCGCGGCTCCAGTCCGGCACGGAGCTGTAGAGCCACCAGCCGATGCGGGGCACCTGGGCACGCAGTCGGGTGCTGTCGATGCCCGCGGTGTGGGGCAGCATCACCAGCTCGACGCCCAGCTCGCCCAGCAGGTCCTCGCCCCAGTGGCGGCGGTACGTGGCGGGATCCCAGTCGTCGCCGTGGAAGACGCACGAGATACGGTATCTGCGACAAAGGGCGGTGCGATCGCTGCCGACGACGACCTCGGCGGCGAGGCCCAGCTCACGAATAGCAGCGGCGCGCTCCAGCTCGGAGTTGGCCGGCTGCACGCCCTTGTAATCGCGCACGGCGGCGTCGGTATGCACGCCCACCACCAGGCGGTCGCAACGTTCGGCCGCCCGACGCAGCAGATTGGCGTGTCCCTCGTGGCAGAAGTCGAACACGCCGAGCGCAAGCCCCGTGACGCGGCGATGCCGCTCGCGCAAAGCCAGAGCAACACCCGCGACCATCATGAGGCCACCGGCGATCCATGTGATCGTAGCGAACATGTCCTCTTTATCGGCCGGGAATGTGATACCTTGATCGCCTGCGAAGGGAAGTCGGCATGTGCGGAAGATTCACCCTGGCGCTCTCGCCCGAAGAGCTGGCCCAGCTCATGGCCCTGGACGCGGCCCTCGATCTGGAACTGGGCCTGCACCCGCGCTTCAACATCGCACCGGGGCAGGATATCGTCGCGGCGGTGCAGGAGACGCCTGACGGGCCGCGCGAGGCCCGCGCCTTCCGCTGGGGACTGGTGCCGTCCTGGGCCGAGGATCCGGCGATCGGCAACCGTCTGATCAACGCCCGCGCGGAGACCGCCCCCGCGAAACCGTCCTTCCGCGACGCCTACCGGCGCCGGCGTTGCCTGGTGCCCGCCGACGGTTTCTACGAGTGGCAACGACACGGCGGGCGCAAGCAACCATGGCTCTTCCGCGTGATCGACGAACCGGGCTTCTGCATGGCCGGCTTGTGGGAAACCTGGAGTCCGCCCGGCGTCGAGCCCCTGCACACCTGCACGCTCCTGACCACCGCCGCCAACGCGTTGCTGCGCCCGGTCCACGAGCGCATGCCCGTCATCCTGAACCGCGACGACTACGAACGCTGGTTGACCGCCCAGCCGGACGCCGCCGCGGGCCTGCGCGACCTGCTGCGCCCCTTCCCCGCCGAGGCCATGACGGCCTGGCCGGTGAGCCCGCAGGTCAACAATCCACGCCACGACGTGCCGGAATGCGTGGAGTCCGTGGCACCAGCGGCGACGACGCCCGAAGAAATCGGGGACGAACCGGGCGGGCAGATGTCACTTTTGTGATATGATGCATGGGCCTCAAGGCCCTTGCCCGGGATCATCGATGAAGACGGCCGTCAAGATCACGCTGTTCATCCTGCTCAACCTGCTGGTTGCCGAAGGCACGCTGCGCGTCCAGCAGGTACTTGGATCCCTCTGCGACCTGAAGCTGGAAAACGCCGACGAACGGGTGCTGTCCAACGTCCTGAACCATCGGGCCCCGCCGGTGGTGAACTGGACACTCGTCGGGCACGACGTCTACGGCGAAAACGCGGGCATGAGCTACACCCTCCGGCGCGACAGTCTGGGCATACGGATCAACGAACGGCGGCCGGATCCCGCAGCCGGCGCGGCCTCGTTCACGGCGCTCTTTCTGGGCGATTCGTTCGTCGAGGGTTACGACGACGCGCATACATTGGTCCAGACGGTCTACGAACGATTGTGTGCCACGGGCGTCGTCGACGGCAACGCCCGGTTCTGCAACGCCGGACACTCGTCCTACTCCCCCTCGATCATGATCCCGCAGGCCAGGCTGCTCGTGCCGCGCCTGGCACCGGACCTGATCGTCGTGGTCGTCAACCACTTCGATCTCGGCGACGAGGTGATCCGCTACCGGCGCCTGGTGGTGCGGGACGAGAACGACCGGATCGTCGCCGTGCGGGCCAGTCCGGTCAACGTAGAGTCGGTCACCGGCCAGATGGCGATCAAGAAGGAGCCGCTGTACCTGACGCGCTTCGTGAGAAAGCTCTACTTCACGAGGATTCACATGCCAGCGTTCCGCAAAGGATACCATAGCTGGCATCCGGGCGAGGTGACGCAGTTCGCCCGGGACCGGGCAGGCAGCGCGGCCAAGTACCGGCGCGAACTGGCGCTGTTCGAGGGCGTCCTCGCGGAACTGGCCGACACCCTGCTCGAACTGATGGGCTCACCGGAGCGGATCCTGTTCGTCTGCCATCCCTACCTGCACCACCTGACGCCCGAAACGGACGGTTTTCTGTGGCGCGATCTGGTGACGCCGGCGGTCGCGGCCACAACGACCAGGCGAAACATCCCCATGTACGACGCGACCGGGGATCTGCGCAAGGCGTTCGGCGACGCCCCCCAGGCGTTCTACTGGACCGGCGACATACACTTCAATTTAGAAGGCTTCCATATTTACGGTGGCCTGATCGCCGACCGGCTGGCGCCGCAGATCGCGGCGTTGCGTTGAGTGCGGCTCACCCGGCCTAGGCTCTGTCTGTGAACCTTCGGACCGAGCGATGTGCACCTGCGCGATCTGAGATCGAGGCGCGGACCGCAGCCGTAGCCGTAGCTACGGCGAGGATCCGCAACGCTGATATCGGAACGCGCAGGCGTGCAGCGCGACGGGAGAGGGTTTTCAGACAGAGCCTATTCGATCTCCACGATCTTGATCACGTTGGTGTGACCCGTCTGGTGCAGGGGCAAACCGGCGGTGACCACCACCGTCTGGCCGGACCGGCAATGGCCGCTGGCGACGGCCAGCCGCACCGCGTCCGCCTCCAGCTCATCCAGATCGTCGCGGGTTGCGGCCATCATGGGCACGGCGCCCCAGATCAGGGACAGACGGCGGCAGGTCGCCTCGTCGTCGGTCATGGCCAGGATCGGTTGGCGCGGGCGGTGCTTGGCCACCAGACGCGTCGTGCTGCCCGAACGTGTCAGCGTGACGACGGCCGCGGCACCGATCTCCTCGGCCATCTGCACGGCGGCGTGGGCCACGGCCTCGTCGGCGGAGAGGATTTCGCGCCCGTCGAAGTGAGCGCTCCATTCGGGGAAGGGGAAGTCCGTCTCGGCCGCCGCGGCGATCCGCGCCATGGTCTCCACCGCGGCCACCGGATGCGCCCCCACGGCCGTCTCCTCCGAGAGCATCACGGCGTCGCTGCCGTCGAGGATGGCGTTGGCCACGTCGGACACCTCGGCCCGGGTGGGAGCGGGGCTTTCCACCATGGACTTGAGCATCTGGGTGGCGGTGATCACCGGCTTGCCGGCGGCGTTCGCGCGCGCGATGAGCGATTTCTGGATGGCCGGCACCTGCTCCATGGGGATCTCCACGCCCAGGTCGCCGCGCGCCACCATGATCCCGTCCACCAGCGAGAGGATTTCCTCGATGTTGGTGATCGCCTCGCGCTGCTCGATCTTGGCGATGAGCGGCGCGTGCCGCCCGGCCTCTTCCATCACCGCCAGGCAGGCCCGCACGTCGGCGGCGTTGCGCACGAAGGAGAGAGCCATGTAATCCACGCCGTGCTCCAGTCCGAAGCGCAGGTCCGCGATGTCCTTCTCGTCCAGGATGGGCGCGCTGATGCTGCCGCTGGGCAGGTTGATCCCCTTGTTGGAATTCAACTCGCCGCCGACGATGACACGGCAAACGATGTCGGAGCCGTCCACCTTTTCGACGGTCATGTCGAGGGCCCCGTCGGCCAGCAGCAGGGTGTCGCCGACCTTCACGTCGCGGGGCAGGTCCTTGTAGATCAGCGAGACCTCGGTGTCGTCGCCGGGCACGTCGCGCGCGGTCAGGGTGAAGGTCTGCCCGGTGCGCAGCTCGATCGGGCCGTCGGCGAAAGTGCCGATGCGGAGCTTGGGACCGGCCAGGTCCTGCAGGATCGCCACGGGTTTGTCCAGACGTTCGCTCACGGCGCGCACATCGCGAATGACCTCGAGTTTGGTCTCGCGTTCGCCGTGGGAGAAGTTGAGCCGGACGACGTCCATGCCGGCCCGTACGAGCTTTTCCAGCATCTCGGGCGAGCGGGTGACGGGGCCTATCGTGCAGACGATCTTGGTGCGGCGCATGGGACTCCTTTCCGGGTGGAGGCAGTCTACCACCGGCGGGTAAAAGTCACCACTTGACATATTTTACAGACGTGTCTATAATATAGACCTCTTTCAAGGCGACAACGCCTCGCGGCTCAGACCAAGGGGATTGATATGGACAGGGAGACCGCCCACACGGACATCGATTTCATTCGGGACGTCCTGCAGCGCACGCAGGCCCGCATCGACACGCATTCCTTTCACAGCGTGCACTGGGGCGCCATCGTGCTGATCTGGTACCCGGCGGCCAACTACTTCTGCAGCCGCGAACGCTACGACGTCAGCACGGCGCTGACGATCGGCTGCGTGATCGTCGGCGCGCTCTTCAGCACCGTGCGCGAGATCATGATGAGCAAGCGACCCCGCCTGGAGGGCGGCAACACCTTCATCCAGGACCAGGTCAAGCTGATCGTGGCTTTCTGCGTCGGCGCGGGCATTTTCTTCAGCATCTTCGGACCGCTGCTGGATCTCGTGCCCAGCGCCGGCATCTCCATCGTATGGGGGTTCGCCTACGCCGTGATGGCCTTCATGCTGGGCGTGGTCTACACGCGCGAATACCTCTACGCCGGCATCGCGATCTTCACCGGCGCGGTCCTGGCCATGCTGTTCCCCCTCTACATGGGGTACATCCTGGGACCGTTCATGGGCCTGGGCATGATGGTGCCGGGGCTGATGGGCGAGCGCCGGGTCAGGAAGCTGGTGGACGGGCATGTCTGAGCACGTCTTCGACAGCCTCCTGCTGTCGCAAGCGCGGCTGGGCATCATCACGGCGCTGGTCACGCGGCGGGATGCTACGTTCAGCGATCTGAAGGCACTGCTGGGGATGACACAGGGCAACCTGGGGATTCATCTGCAGAAGCTGGAGGAGGCGGGGTACGTGGCGGTGAAGAAGGAGTTCGTGCGGAGGAAGCCACGGACTACGGCGCGACTGACGGCCAAGGGGCGTAAGGCGTTTTTGGGGCATGTGGAGGAGTTGGGGCGGATCGCGCGGGAGGCGGGGGGATCGCCCTGAAGTCAGCGGTTGTCGACTGAATTCAAGACATTGGCACACAGAATCTCTCGTGAACCTCCCCGGGATTGCCGGAGACTCCATTGTTTGAGAGGATGGAGTCATGTCAAGATCAACCAGATACTCCCCAGAGGTCCGCGAACGAGCAGTTCGAATGGTCCTCGACCACCAGCGCGATTACTCCTCGCAGTGGCAGGCGATCATCTCGATTGCATCTAAGTTCGGCTGCACAGCGGAGACGCTCCGTCGGTGGGTTCGGCAGACCGAGGTCGACACAGGTCGGCGCGGTGGCGTGACGAGTGATGAGCGCGTCCGGATCAAGGAGCTCGAGCGCGAGGTCCGGGAACTTCGGCGGGCCAATGAGATCCTCCGCAAGGCGTCAGCATATTTCGCCCAGGCGGAGCTCGACCGTCCACTGAAGAGATGACGTCGTTCATCGACGATCATCGCGAGGCCTACGGGGTCGAGCCGATCTGCACGGTGTTGCCGATCGCCCCGTCGTCCTACTACGAGCAGAAGGCGAGACAGGCCGACCCCACGCGGTTGCCGCCTCGGGTTCAGCGCGATGCTGTGCTCAGCGAAGAGATCGAGCGGGTCTGGAAAGAGAACCGTCGGGTCTATGGAGCCCCGAAGGTCTGGCACCAGATGAATCGCGAAGGGATCTCGGTCGCACGCTGCACGGTTGAGCGTTTAATGCGCCAAATGGGCCTGAAGGGGGCCGTTCGCGGCCGCAAGCCGAAGACGACGATCCCCGACGAGCTGGCTGACAGGCCGGCAGATTTGGTGAGCCGCGACTTCACCGCCAACCGTCCCAACCGGCTGTGGGTGGCAGATCTGACCTATGTAGCAACCTGGATGGGCTTCGTCTATGTCGCGTTCATCTTCGACGTGTTCTCTCGGCTGATCGTTGGCTGGCGGGTATCGCGTTCATTGCGCAGCGACTTGGCCCTTGATGCGCTGGAACAGGCCTTGTGGGCTCGACCTGGTTCTGACGATCTCGTGCATCATAGTGACCGGGGCGTTCAGTACGTCTCAATCCGCTACACGGAGCGGTTGGCGGAAGCCGGAATCGAACCATCGGTGGGTAGCGTCGGTGACTCGTACAACAATGCGATGGCCGAGTCGATCATCGGCCTGTACAAGACCGAGGTCATCCATCGGCTCGGCTCGTGGCGTAATGTCGATCACGTCGAGTTCGAGACCCTGGTGTGGGTGGAATGGTTCAACAATCGACGGCTGCTCGAGCCGCTCGGATATATCCCACCCGTGGAGTTCGAAGAGTTATACTATCAGAGACAGCAAGCTCCGGCTGAAATGGCCGGACTCACGTAGCGGGGCCTCCGGAGAACCCGGGGAGGTTCATGACGATGTGTCTGACAGTAGTGGTCTGCAATCATCCGCGCAAGATACAGGCCGCTAGCAACTACTCGGTCTTGGTCATTGCGTCCATACCACGTCAGCATATGCTCACCAGCTGCAAATACTCCATTCGCAAGCGTTTTCACTAATCGGCCCTGTAGGTCATAGATCTCAAGTTCCACCGGACCTGCTTTTTATAAGCATGAACCGCAGGTCTGTCTGGGGATTGAATGGATTGGGCTGCGGCGGGAGCATTACTGTCCGCAGCTCTATGAGTGCAGGCTCCTCTGACTCGTCTGATAATCGGTACGAACGCATTTATTTGGGCAGAGAGCGAGACAATAGGAGTGAGTCTCAATATCGGCACACTCCACGATGTTTAGTGCTCATACTAAATGTCCAGCGCCAGCATATTCACGAAACACAACGATCAAATACACGTAGACGGTTTATCCCCCCCACGCAGTGAAGCGGAGCCACCCATGCCCAAACACCATCTCATCGTCGCCACCGCGATCTGCGGAGCGCTCGCTGCCGTCATCCTGACCGCGAGGCACATTACGCACAACAATCCGCCACCAACAACCACCTACCGCATCACCCTGACCGAAGAGCACGGCACCGACGACGCCTCTCGCACCCACCCCACCTCCGGCGCCATGGCCGCCATGCAATGGCTGGCCCGCCAACGCGCCTACCCCGCCGAGAAATACCCGCAGACCGGTTGGCTCGAAGCTTGGCACACCACCCGCGCCCGCCTCCGCGAACCCGCCCGCAAGGACCTCTCCCCCTGGCAGGCCATCGGCCCCAAGAATATCGGCGGCCGCACTTTGGCCCTGGCTTTCAACCCCCAGAACCCGCAGACCCTCTGGGCCGGCTCGGCCAGCGGTGGGTTGTGGCGCAGCTTCACCGCCGGCGTGGGCGAGGCGGCGTGGCATCGAGTGTCGACTGGCTTTCCGGTGCTCGGTGTGTCGACCATCGCCATCGATCCGGCCGACTCCAACCTGATGTACATCGGCACCGGCGAGGTCTACTCCCACGACGATACACAGGGCGGCATCGCCGTGCGGCTGACACGCGGCAGCTTCGGCCTCGGCGTGCTCAAGTCGGTGGACGGCGGCGCCACCTGGTTCAAGAGCCTGGACTGGTCCTACGACCAGCAGCGCGGCGTGCAGGTGGTGAAGCTGGATCCCGACAACCCCGACATCGTGTGGGCCGGCACCACCGAGGGCGTCTACAAGACGGTGGACGCGGGCGCGAGCTGGCACCAGGTGCACGACGTGGTCATGACCACCGACCTGCTGATCCACGCCGTCGATCCGGATATCGTGGTGGCGGCCTGCGGGAACCTCAACAGCCCGGGCCGCGGTCTCTACCGCACCGACAACGGCGGCCAGACCTGGATCCAACTCGAGAACCCGGATGTGATCCCGCCCAACTTCCTGGGCAAGGCCCAGCTCGCGTCGTCGGTTTCCGACCCGGACGTCTTCATGGCCAGCATCGGCAACGGCGGTCTGGGCGTCTACGCACACTGGCTGATCCGTAGCGAGAACGCGGGGATTACCTGGTTCTCCGTCTCCCAGTACGATTATTCCAGGTGGCAGGGTTGGTTCTCCCACGACGTGGCCATCCATCCCGACGACTCATGGCACATCGTGCCCATCGGCCTCGACATCCATCGTGTCTTCGAGCAGGGCCCGACCATGTCTACCCTCAGTGACTGGCGTCTGAGCTACTTCGGGCAGGTGCCGGTCGGCGGTCCGGAAGGCCCGTACAACTATTCACACGCGGACCATCACGACATCGTGTGGCACCCGACCGATCACGACGTGGTCTACTTCGCCAACGACGGCGGAGTATTTCGCACCATCGACGGCGGACTGACCTTCGAGGGCTGCAACGGCGGCTACCAGACTACCCAGTTCTACGCCGGCTTCTCCAGCTCGGCGACCGACCCGCACCACGCTATGGGCGGCATGCAGGATAACTACTCGGCCATCTTCGACGGCAGCGACGCCTGGATCCGGGTGGTCGGCGGCGACGGGGCCTGGACCGCCATCGATCCCGTCGACGAGGACATCCTCTACGCGTCGGCGCAGTACCTCTATCTCTTCAAGTCCTATGACCGGGGAGAGAGCTGGATCGAGATCACGCCGGATCCCATGATCGGCACCCCCGGCTTCATCGCGCCATACGCCATCGCCGGCCCGGAGCATCCTGAGACCATTTACGCCGGCACCTCGGCCCTGATCCGTTCCCTCGACGGCGGCGCCAGCTTCCATCACCGGCGCTACCTGGGTGGCAACCCGGCCCTGGCGCTGGCCGTCTCCCCCGCCGACGACCGCTATCTGGCCGTGACCACGGCGCCGGTATTCTCGTCCGCCCGCGTGTACTTTTCGTACGACGGCGCCGATAATGTCACGAACGTGACCGGCGACCTGCCGGACCGCTACCCCGTAGGCCTGGCTTTCGCGCCGGACGACCCTCTGGCATGTTACTTGACCTTCTCGGGCTTCGGCACCGGGCACGTCTTCGGCACCGACGACGGCGGACAGACCTGGACCGACCTGACAGGCGATCTGCCCGACGTGCCCACCAGCTCGGTGCTCGTCGACCCGCTCTACCCGGACCATATCTACGTGGGCAACGATATCGGGGTGTACGTCTCCGTGGACCGCGGGCTGACCTGGAACACCTTCGTGGACGGCATGCCCGAGGCCGCCGTCTGCATGGATCTCTCGACCTGCAACGCCGAGCGCCTGCTGCGCGTCTCCACCTACGGCAACGGCGTATGGGAGCGGGAACTGCTCGGCGGCGGGCCGACCGCCGTGGACGACGCCGCGCCGCCGGGCGCCGGTTTGCTGAGGGTGGCGCAGAACGCGCCCAACCCCTTCAATCCGCGCACGGCGATCCCCTTCGCCCTGGCGCGCGACGCCCGCGTGGTCGCGGAAGTGCTCACGGTGCGCGGCGAGCGGGTGGCGACCCTGTTGCAGGACGTGCGCTCGCGGGGCGATCATGTTATTCATTGGGACGGCAGGTCGAACGACGGCCGGCGGATGCCCGCGGGCGTCTACCTCTGCCGGGTCGCGGCCGACGGCCAGGCCGTCGTCGTCAAGATGCAGCTCGTTCGTTGAGAGGATCGCGTTATGCCGGACATCCTGCACACGTTCACCATCACGTCGCCCGCCGCCGACATCTACCGCGCCCTGACCGAGCAGCAGGGGCTGGCCTCCTGGTGGACCGAGCAGACCACCGCCGAGACCGGCCTCGGCGCGCGCCTCATCTTCGACTTCGGCGAGCGCTATCACAACGCCATGACCGTCGTCGACCTCAACGACGGCGAGCGCGTCGCCTGGCACATCGACGAGGCCCACCCCGAATGGGTCGGCACGCTCATCACCTTCGACCTGGAACCGGACGGCGGGTTGACACGCCTGCGTTTCGGCCACCGCGACTGGCGCGAGGCCACCGATTTCTTCGCCAGCTGCAATTATCAATGGGGACGCTATATGCAGAGCCTGAAGAGCTACTGCGAGACCGGCGCCGGGCAGCCTTGGCGCGCGGATACCGCACTTGATGACTAAGCGAAAAACCGGGACGGCCGTCTCGGTTTTCTGACATAACATAAAATTCCGGGGCGAACCCGCCGCCCGACGCCAGCCCCCTGTTTCTGCCGTTGTGGACGGGTCGGATCCGCCCCGTTCCCGCGATCTATTGCAATGTCGTGCCCGAGAAAGCCGGAGTCGGTCAGCGTCGGAGGAGCGGCCTCCCGGAAGACGGGACAGACTCGAGCATGTCCGTTCCTCCATGGGGGATCGTGGTACGCTTCGCGGAGCCCCGACTTCCCCGGGCACTTTGTGAGTGCTGCGCGGGACATGGTTGTTACACGGAAAATGATCGCCCCGGTGTTGGGGCCGGGGCGGTCGAGTATTCACGTGTAAAGCGCCGGCGGTCGGCCATCGTATTGACATCGCCTTGTCCGCTTCGTTAAACTGCCGCCATACTGGATGTTCAATACGGGAGCCGGATCTTGAACACTATGCGAATCGTTGCCTGTCTCTGCTGCCTGGCTTTTCTCGCGACGCTACCGGCTTGCGACGGAGACGGCCCGACTGCTCCCGGCGACGAGCCGGGGATGAGTTGGTCGTGGTCGCGGCCGCGCGACATCAAGCCCACGGCGCTTTACGAAGACGAGTTCGGCACCATCTGGGCGGCCGATGCCTACGGCCGCGTCCTCAGCTACGACGGCGCCGCGTGGACGCATCACGACACCGGCCTGGAAACTCGGCTCAACTCGATCTGGAGCGACTGCGGTGAGGTCTACGCCGTCGGCGACGGCGGCGTGATCCTGCACTACGACGGCGAGACCTGGGAACGCTCCCAGGCCCCCTACCCCGTGGATCTTTACGAAGTGTGGGGCACGAAGCTGGATAATCTGTGGATCGTCGGCAATGCAGGCACCATCCTGCGCTGGGCTGACGGGACGTGGGAACGCATGTCCACCGGCACTCTCGAGTCCATGTACGCCATCTAGGGCACCAGTCCGTACGACATGGACTTCGGCGGCGGCCACGGCACGCTGCGCCACTTCGACGGGACGGAGATGACGGCCCAGAACACCGGCATCGAGAACCCGATCTTCGACCTGGTGGGTGCCCCGGACGGCAGGCTCCTCGCGGCAGCGCTCCATCTGTATGCGCGTACTGACTCGACCTGGAAAGAGGAGACGGGCAACCAGTTTTTCAACCGGCTGGCCAACGTCGAAGGCAAGTTGTATGGGTTGATGGGTTCGTTGGTCGCGCGCTACGAGAACGCCGCCTGGCATTCCGTCGAATCGAGCGGCGTGACCTGGCTGGGCGGTTCGGCAACCGGACGCGTGCTGGTCATCGAGTGGGACGCCGACATCGCCTTCCTGGGCACCGAGTGGCACACGGTGCTGCAGACGGCGAGGGCCCAGTTCGTCGGCATCCAGGGCCGGAGCGCCGACGACGTCTACGCGGTAGGCGAAGAAGGCATGATCATCCACTTCGACGGTTCGGCCTGGCGCGCGGAACAGACGGGCACCGAGCGCACGTTCGGTGATATCTGGATCTCCGACAGCGGGCGCCTCTACGCCGTGGGCCGGGGCGTGGCGGCCGTCAAGGCGGACGGCGTCTGGACGGTCGAGGACATCGAGCCCTACATCACGCTCTACGCGGTCTGGGGAGCGGGCGACGGCGACGTCTTCGCCACCGGTAGCGAAGGCCGCATCTACCACCATGACGGTACGACCTGGGAAAGCATGTCATGCCCGACGGAACACGACCTTCCCGATGTTTGGGGCAGCGGGCCGAACGACGTCTACGCCGTGAGCAGGGAACGACCGGGCCAGGCGGGCGAGGGCGATATCCTGCATTATGACGGTGAAGCCTGGTCGGTCCAGTACAGCGACCCGGCGAACCATCTCTACCGCATCTGGGGCACGGGACGCGGCGAGGTGCTGGCCCTCGGTGACGATTTCATCTACCGCTACGACGGCGCAGCGTGGCGTAGCGAACCCGTCTCCTGGGGAAACGATATCGTCGACTTCCACGGCCGGTCCCTCGACGATCTCTACGCCTGTGGATTCCGGGGAAGCTTCTGGCACTACGACGGCGCGACGTGGACCTCCATCGAGCCGCACCTGCCGGACCTCATATTCAGAAGGCTGTGGTGCGCACCCGACGGCCAGGTCTTCGTGATCGAAGCGAGCGGCGGCATCCTCCGCTACGGTCCCTGATTCCCCGGCTCATCCTCCGTGGGCACCGATGCCGGGTAGCCCTGGCGAGCAGAGACCACACTTGATGACTAATCGAAAAACTGGGACGGCCGTCTCGGTTTTCTGACATTACAGCAAATTCATGAGCAAACCCGTCGCCCGATGTCAGCCCCTATTATCACCGTCGTGGACGGGCCAGATCCGCCCCGGCGTCGAGGCCGGGGCGGTCGTGTTTACACGGGATGGCATAACTAAGGTCAGCCCCAATTTGATACCATGGGAAGG
>CAYMCR010000030.1:0-30321 GCA_964389015.1 uncultured Fibrobacteraceae bacterium
ACCGCTGGTTTGCCAAAGTTCGAAAAAACCGCAAAGGCGCCTCCGCATCAGAGTGCCTGCGCCAGATCCTTTTGTTTTTCATCGACGGCACCAGCCGACACCTCACCCGATTCGACGACCTCAAGCAAGACCCAGGATATGCGGCCACCATCGAACGGCACCCTGATGACTTGGTTTCCTCCCACGCGGTCAAGCGGTTCATCGGCAATTTTTCGTTCGGCAGGATTTGGCTGCTCCGCAAACTGCTGCAGGAGATCTTCATTTGGCGGCTCTGCCTCGAGAAGCCCAAGATCATCATCCTGGATCTGGACGTCAGGAGGAACAGCAGATGGTGCTGGTCGTCAGCGGGCGTTTCAACGTGATCCTGGGCAGCGATACGCCCATCGAACTGCCTTTCGACGAGCAGTACTACCTGGGCATCACGATCGGGGTCGACGACGAGATGGATCCGCGTATTGCGCTGACCGCGTCGCCATATCTCCTCGAGCCGCATACCGATGTCGACTGGATCATCGTCAACGCCGACGGCTCGATCCTCAGGCAATCGGGCAATTTCGAGGTCATCCACGGGGATATCGGGGAGTACACGGTGAACAATCCCGACCTCGACGAATCCATGAGTGGTTACGTTGCCTCCTCGTTCAACAGCCCCGGCTTCGGAATCTCTCCGGCGGTCATCACCTGCTACGCCAACAATTCGGCTGGATTTCAAGTCCGTGTGTATGACCTGTCCGGCACGTTGATCGACCACGACTTCTCCCTGGTGGCACCGCTGTCCACCGTCAACTTCGCGAAATCCCCGCCCGCGGGAAACTGGGGAGTTGATAACCGGTAACGACGAGGACGAGACCCGGGAAAGCGTGTGATGGGCCACTGGCAAGCCGGTTCTCAGAAAACCCTGCGGCTGAGAAAAACCCAATCGCCACGACGTACCTGGACGGGGGATATGGTCTGCTCGCCCACCGAACGGCCGAGCCCGTCGACCAGATCCACACGGAGATCGTAGACTCCCACCGGGAGGGTGAGCCGTGCCATGGCGATCCCGTGCGGCAAGGTCAACCAGCCACGCGTATCCGCCCGCTCGGTGACGGCGCCCACCAGATTGGCCAGTAGACCGGCGAGTTTGCTCTTGTCGTCCGCCTTTTCCTTGGCGACGAACTTGGCCAGGGCACGGGCGATGGTCTTGAGCATGATCGAGCCCATGTCGGCCTCGAAGCGCCGCACGGCGCGTCCGGCCACGTCCTCGACCAGAACGGTCCGGGTCTGACCGCTCACGCTGCCGCTGCTCACCCGCGCGCCGACCACCGACGTCGGTTCATCCACCAGCTCAGGCACCGCGATGCGCAACCAGTAGGCGATGTCCTTTTTGCGGCCGCCCCAACCGTGCCGGTAGCGCCTATGCAGGGCCACCGACCAGGCATCGTAGTCGTCGTCGAAGTCGTCATTCTCGAAGATGGGCAGGTCCAGTTCCCGCGATTCGCGGTGGGGGGCATAGCCCAGTTCCACGAAAAGCACCACCTCTCCCGCCTCGCCCGGCGGCGAGTAGGTTTCCGGCAGCAAGCCCGGCAGGCGGTCGCGCAACTCGTCCAGCTCGGCTCGGAAACCCAGTCCGGTGCCCGTGCGCAGCAGGTCCGCGCCCAGCCAGGGCGGCGTCTCCGCGGCCAGGGCGCCGGCGGCATCGGCGTAGGCCAGGGCGGCGTGGCGGTAGGCTATGAACGCCTCGTTGGTCTCCCCGCCCCATTCGTGCAGCATGCCGCGCAGGTAGTGGAGGAAGGCGTTGTTGTCCAGGACCGGATCGCGCTCGTCCCCCTCGCGCTCGGACGCGGCGATGTCCATCCATTCGCGCAACTGGATCTCGGCCTTGCGGGCCTCGACGAGGGCCTCATCGCGCTCGCCCAGATAGACGTAGTTCAGGGACCGGTAGTAAGGCACCAGGGCCAGTTCGTAGGGCTTGGCCCGGTAGTCGATGGCGGCATCGTTGGTGACCAGGGAGATCGCCGCCTGGCTGACACTGCGGGTGTAGAGGTCCGCGGCCAGCAGCTCGGCTTCCGCGAAGACATCATTCGACTCGCGCCAGCGGTCGGCGTAATGCAGGACCAACCCCCGCTCCAGCAGGTTGAGCAGACGGTCGTGCCCCTTGGCGCCCTCCTCGATGACCTTCAGGGCCTCATCGAAATCGCCGCCGGCCAGATCGGTGCGCAGCATGCGGTTGCGCTCGACATAGGTGGAACAACCCGTCAGACACGTGCCCACCAGAAGCAGGAGCAGGAGGACGGCCGCGGCGGTCGCCGTGGCCCCTCTGCGCATATACGCCGGCTCGCTCACGGACGGTATCCGCTGCGGCTGACGTACTTCTTGATCTTCTTGAAGCCCGCCCAAACCTTGGTGTTGTCATCGAGGTCGATCAGGTAGACGTCGGTCTGGTAGAACTTGACCTCGTCGCCTTCTTCGCGGTCGATGATGGTGTTGACCTCGCCGAGCATCATGTAGTCGGCGCCCAGTTCACGGCCCCATTGCGCCATGGACTCCTGCGACGAGTACTGCTGTTGATCGGCCCGCTCGTCGCGTAGCTGCTCGCGCTGATCCGCGGTGGCGACCATCCTGACACGACCGGAATTGATGAAGGCGCGCTCCACGTCGGCCATGAAGGGGTTGACGGGGATGTGCTCGGACGACTTGTTGGCGATGTCGCCCACGATCACCGCGGGCTTCTTGCCGTGGGCCAGCAGATGGTTCTCGACCCAGGGGCTCGTAGTCGCTTGGGCGATGAGCTCCTCGGCCACCAGCCGGCTGTCGGCATCGTTCCAGCGTCCGGAAAGGTCGATGGTGGTGTCGGTGTCGACGCGGGTGACGGCCTTGCCGCCGCCGCAGCCGCCGAGCATCATGAGGGCGGCGATCAGCGCCAAGAGGGTCGCCAGGGTCGTTGACCGTTGGTTTCGCAAGATAGTCTCCTTCGTTCAACCGTCGATCTCAGGGGCCGTTCGCGCCGTCCCCTCTTACGGACATCGTACTTTCAGGATGCCCTCTTTTTTGGTCGAAAACCGGGTCGGTTTGCGCACGAGGAGTCGCTGCTACAAGATGCGGGCCAGAATCGAGGTGATAAGCTGTTGCGGTACGTCTCCCACGCGTGGAGTATAGCGGTGGTCGGATGACAAACCAATGGAGAATGAGGCGATGAGCGATCACGATCTGTTCCTGCTGACAAACGCCGAACCGCTGGTGACCATGGACGGTGAGCGGCGCATCCTGGACAACGGCTGGGTG
The DNA here is from genome assembly GCA_964389015.1 of uncultured Fibrobacteraceae bacterium. Classification (GTDB taxonomy): domain Bacteria; phylum Krumholzibacteriota; class Krumholzibacteriia; order LZORAL124-64-63; family LZORAL124-64-63; genus JAHIYU01. Next base: position 3,265 of record CAYMCR010000030.1, read on the forward strand.
GCGTCCCGCGACGGCCTGATCACGGCGGTGGGCGACGGCGAGCCGCCAGCCGAGATCGACGGCTCGCCGCTGTCCGCCCACGAACGCCTCGACGCGCGCGGCTGCGTGGTGCTGCCGGGCCTGGTCAACACCCACCACCACCTCTACCAGACGCGGACGCGGGCCTGGCCCGGCGCGATCGACGCCGAGCTGTTCGACTGGCTGCGTATCCTCTATCCCGTCTGGGCGGAACTCACCGACGAGGACTTCCACACGGCGGCGCTGGTCGGTTGCCGCGAGTTGCTCAGCAGCGGCTGCACGACCACCACCGACCACCAGTACCTCTTTCCGCGCGGCGCCTCGCCCGAGCTGATCGACATCACGATCGACGCCGCCCGCGAAGCCGGCATCCGCTTCCACCCCACCCGCGGCAGCATGTCGCGCTCGCAGAAGGACGGCGGTCTGCCCCCCAACTCCGTGGTACAGGATCCCGACACCATCCTCGCCGACAGCGAACGGCTGATCGCGAAGTACCACGACCCCGCCCCGGGGGCCATGGTGCGTATCGCGCTCGCCCCTTGCTCCCCGTTCTCGGTCACCCCCGAGTTGCTGAGCCGCACGGCGGAACTCGCGCGCAAGCACAGCGTGCGCCTGCACACGCATCTCTCCGAGACACGCGACGAGGACGCCTACTGCCGCGAGGTCTACGGCCTGCGGCCGGTGGACCTGCTGGAGGACACGGGTTGGCTGTCCGACGACGTATGGTTGGCTCACGGCATCTGGTTCGACGCGGACGAGGTCGCGCGACTCGGGCGCGCCGGCGTGGCGATCGCCCACTGCCCGACGTCCAACATGCGCCTGGGATCAGGTGTCTGTCGTGTACGCGAGCTGCGCGCCGCCGGCTCTCCGGTGGGCCTGGCCGTGGACGGCTCGGCCAGCAACGACGCCTCCGACCTGCTGGCCGAACTGCGCCAGTGCCTGCTGCTGCACCGCGTGAACGGCGGCGCGGCGGCCATGACGGTCAACGAGGTGCTGGAGATGGCGACCCTGGGCGGGGCGGCCTGCCTGGGCCGCGACGACATCGGCGCGCTCGAGCCCGGCCGCGCCTGCGACCTGGCGCTCTTCGACCTGGACGACCCGGCCTACGAGCGCGTCGGCGACCGGGTGGCGGCGCTGTTGCTCTGTCGGCCGACGCGGGCGAAGGCGGTGGTGGTGGGGGGTTCGCTCATCGAATGATGAACCGACTCGAGCCGCCGTCGGTCGTCCCGATCAGGAATAATCCCCGCGCTTGAATATCCAGAAACCCAGCCCCGAGCAGGCGAGGCCCAGCAGGATCGGGTAGGTCATGGCCCAGGCCAGGTAGCCGGCATAGCCGAAGTTGTCCAGGATCAGATATGCGGCCGGTCCGAGCAGCACGAGTTGAGGGTCGAAGAGCAGCATGGCCGCCGTCCGGAACGACTGCATGGGATTGGCCAGGGAGATGGCGACGGCGGATTCGGCGGGCAGCCCCTCCTTGATCAGGGCGCCCAGCATGATCAGGTCCAGGAACAGCAGCAGGAAGAGCCAGGTGAGGAAAGCCGCCGCCTGGGCCACGTCCGTCGAGCGCGACAGGGTCGAGATCAGCATGCCGATGCCGAGGAAACACCAGGCCAGCGACGCCAGCAGGCCCGAATAGAACAGGATGTCCAGCCAGGGGATTGGCACGCCCTTGACGAGCCCGTACACCACGGCCAGCATCATCGCGCCGAAAACCGGGAGAAATATCACCACGAAACGCCCGCACAGCTTGCCCCAGTACCAGGCCCCGATGCCCACCGGCAGCGCCAGGATGTACTCGAAGACGCCCGCCTCGCGGTCGCCGACCACCGAGCGCACCGTCGTGATGAGCATGAAGATGGGCAGGATCGCCATGGTGATCTGCAGGTACGTCACCAGCAGGCGCGAGAGTCCGGTGAAGCCCATGATCCGCGATTCGGTGAGACCCGAAAGGAACAGGCCGACCATCACGCCGCCGAAGACGACCGTGTACACGATGAACCATCGCGCGCGCAGCGATTCGCCGATGTCGGCCTGGGCCAATTGAACCAGTTGCTTCACGTGTCCTCCGCCGGTCTCAATGCGACCGTTGCCGGCGCGCGTGGATGTGCGCGACGGCCTGGTCGTAGTTCAAGGCGCCGTCCGCGGCTTCCGTCTGGGCGCCGAGACCGAAGTCCATGGGTGTGGTCTTGCCGTCGACGTACTTGGCGGTGCGGGCGTCGATCCAATCACCGTTGCGCCAATCGGTGACCCATATTTCGGTTCGCGGATCCGACTGCCAGACCTGCTCGTCCAACCAGAAGACCGCGCACCCGATGTCGTCGAAGAAATTGAGCCTGGTCTTCTCGTCGGCGGGGCCACCCCGGACCTGGGCTGCATAGTTGTGGTCGCTGACGGCCATCACGCAGCGGGCGCAGGTGTCGCGATCCCAGTGTACCTCGCCGGGCCCGGTCTCGGGACCGCCGGAGCAACCCGCGCATACCATCGTCAGGGTCATCAGGGCGATACCGGTCAGGATCTTCATGATCACTCCTTCATTTCGATGCCGCGCAACGAGGCGGCGTACCGGGACAACATGCCCAGGAAGCGCAGCCGGTCGGGGCCGGCCACCTGCCCCCGCCAGACCGTGGCGGAATCGTCGCCCGTGAATTTCCAGTCGGCCGCTGCCTTGGCGAAGGCGGTGTTGACCCGGTTCAATTCGATCCGGCAGGCGAACATGCCGGCCATGTCCACACGGTCGTCCACATGATCGTCCAACACGACGTGTCCGCGATCCAGTTCGACCACGCGGTTGACGAGCGAAGCGACCTCATCGAGCCGGTGGCTGGAGATGATCATCGAGACCCGGTCCAGACGCTCGGCCAGCAGCCCGAAAAACACCTGGCGGGCCATGGGGTCGAGGTTGGCGGCGGGCTCGTCCATGATCAGCAGTTCGGCCTCCCGGCCGAGGGCGATGGCGATCAGCAGTTTCTGCTTCTCCCCCCCCGACAGCTTGACGAAGGGGCGGCGGCGGAAGCCCGACACGTCCAGGCCGAGCTGCTCCGCCACCTCTTTTATCCGGCCCGGATCGCAGCCGCAGAACCGGGCGGCGAAAGCTACGAGCTCGCCGACGGTCATCTTGAGCGGCGGGGGCAGCTGCGGAACGAAGCCGATGCTCTGCAGGACCTGCGTGCGGTGCTCGCGCGGGACGAGGCCGTTGAAGGTGACCCGGCCGTCATGGGTGTACTCGCCCAGCAGACAACGGATGAGCGTCGTCTTGCCGGCGCCGTTGGCTCCCACTAGGGCGATGCGATCCCCGCGCGCGATCTGGAGATCGATGCCGTCGAGCACCTGCGTACGCCGGAACGATTTGCCGAGCTTCTCGCAGCGGATCACGTCTGTTTCCCCATCCCTTTGAACTTGAAGGACAACGCTCCGGTGGGACAGACGTCGATGCAACGGCCGCACCGTGTACAGTCCGCGCCGGTAGTCGTCGTCAGTCGCCGCCCTCGTCCCTTGACGGTGCTGTTCAGTACATGAGGAACGAGACACACCTGACGGCAGGCGCCGTCGTAGAAGCACTTGCTCAAATCGTGCTTCACCTCCAGGAGCGAGGTGGCGCCGACCAGTCCGTACGTCAAGCCGATGGGGCAGGCGTAGCGGCACCAGGCGCGTCGTGAATAGAAGACCTCGAAGGCCAGGAGCGCCAGGACCCAGACGACGGCGAGGCCAGGCCCGTAGATGAGCGCGCGGCTGAGGATCCCCGTCGGCGAGATGGTCTCGTAGACGGTGTAGCCGGTGACGAAGGCCAGGACGGCGAAGATCAGCCAGAGCCAGGTCCGCGCCCGGCGGTCGAAGGCGCGGTGCTTGACCAGCTTCCGCTTGGCCAGTTTCACGTGCAGGGTCTCCGCCCACTCGGACAGCAGGTGGTACGGGCAGACCCAGGAACAGAAGGTCCGGCCGCCGAGCACCCACCAGAGGATGAAAACGGTGGCGACGCCGATCAGCAGGTTGATCAACACCTGCTTGAAGGCGAGCATGACCTGCAGCGCCGAATTGAGATCGGCCATGTGGAAGCCGACGAAGCGCGACCCTGTCAGCGCTCCCTCGAGCGCCTGGATTTCCAGCCGGTCCGACACCACGAAGAACAGGTTCACCGCGATCAGCACGGCCCAGCGGCGGCGGCGCCATGTCTGGGGCGCGGCCGCCTTCTTCCGGCGCTCGTCCTTGATGTGCCGGGACATATCGCGGTCCCGGTCGGCGGCCTTGAGGTCGTGTACTTCCTGCGCTTTGGCGGAGATCTCCCCCGGCCCGGGCTTGCGGGGGTCGCGTCCCAGCATGACGGCGAGGGATTCTAGCAGGCTCATCATGCGCGCACCCCCCTGCCCGCATCGTCCATCACGATGACTCCCGGTTCGGCGGGACAGATCATCTCGCAGACACCGCAGCCGACGCAGCCGGCGAGTATCTCCGGCGTGAACGTCTTGCGGCCGTCCACGGCACCGGTTTCCACTAGGCGGATGGCAGGTTCGGGCGGGCACTGGTTCGGGTCGCCGGCAGGCGGGCTGCCGGCCTCGCACTGGGCGATGCGGAGCTCGATGGGGCATTGCCGCACGCAGAGGTCACAGACCTCGAGGTCGTAGGGATGGTCGCGGACCGGGATGGGGTGCCAGCGGTCGATCGACTCGTAGCGCAGCTTGCCCCGGAAATCGGCGCCGCGGGCCTGGCCCTTGAAGCCCTCGCCACGCATGGCGAGGCAACGGTCGGGACGCTCTATCTTCGCCACCGCCATCCTGGCCTCGTGGGGATAGTTGATGTGGTGGGTCAGGGCTCCGGTGGGACAGGCCAGCACGCATTGCAGCCCGTCGCAGGAGAAGTCGCAGGCCTGTTTCCGGGAGTCGATGTACGGAACGCCGTTACCGAAGCCGTCGACCAGATCGGCGACCTTGATCGCCTCCACGGGGCAGACCTGGACGCACTGGCCGCATTTGATGCACGAGGCCAGAAAGTCCTTTTCCAGCAGGGCACCGGGTGGCCGCAGACGCTTGACCCAACCCTTGACCACGGGCACGAACCCCAGCAGCGACGCGCCGACGAAGCCCAAGACCATCACCAGGGTACGCAGGAAGTCGCGACGCGGGGGCTTGGGCGGGCTCCGGCGAGCAGGTTTTTCTCTAGCGGTCATGATGGTTTGAGGATGGGAGCAGGGGCGAATCGGCTTCGCTCGTGTTCCGGGGCATCCCCATATCCTCCTTCCGCATCCTGGGCGCTTCATCCCTGATCAATAGATTAGGATCCGAAAAAGGCGCCAGCCTCTCGAGGAAATCCAGGGTCTCCAGCAACGGCGACCCCTTGAAGAACTGGGCATAGGGTCTATCCCGCCAAATGCGGTCGGCGTACGCGTAGATCTCGTGGGGCGTATCTCCGACACCATCCTCGTTGCGGTCGAATCCGGCATAATCGGACCAGTAGTTGCCGTCCCATTCGTTACGGTTGGCGGTATTGCCGCCACCGACGAAGACCTGGGTCAGGTTGTCCGCGATCCGGTTGTCGGTGAAGATGTTGCCCTGCCAGTCGTTAAGAAACCGTATGCCGATGCCGTTGTAGGCGATGAGGTTGTTCTCGAAACGGTTGACGGTGTCCGGCTGGTAAGGCGAAACGTCGATGTAGAGGCCGCTGGCGCAGTAGAGGATCTCGTTGCCCTCGATGATCAGATCGGACGTCTCCTTGAAACCGATGCCCACGCCCGTCGGCCCGGCGGCGTGCGCGATGTGGTTGTTGCGAACGACGACACCGTCGCTGTACATCAGGAAGATGCCCACCGCGTTGTTGTAGTACTCGTTGTCTTCCACGAGGTTGTATTTCGAGTACATGAAATGCAGCGAGTACCTGCTGTTGCTCAGCTTGTTGCCGCGGATCGTGTTGTCGGACGAATACCAGACGACCATGTCCCGGACATCGACGCAGACGTTGTTGAGGATCTTGTTTTTGAAGCTGTACCAGAGACGCACCGCGTCGCCGCGTTGTCCCAGGTCGAAATCCTTCGAGCTGATCCTGTTGCGACGCAGGATGTTGTGGTCGGACTGCTGCAAGTCGATGCCGAACAGGCAGTTGTCGATCACGCAGTCCTTGATCATGTTGAAGTTGCCGCGGACCTGGATGCCCGCATCGATGTCGTTGTAGGACTTGCCCGAATTGGTAAGGTGCAGTCCCTTCAGTGTGACACCGTCGGAGTCCAGGTAGATCACGGAGCCCTTGCCGCCGGCGTCGATGGTGACCTTCCCCTCCCCCTCGATGGCGATGGGGAAGTCGATCATGACCGGGCCGGCGTAGACGCCGGGCGACGGCGTGAGCGTGGCGTTTTCCGCCGCGGCATCCACCAGATCCTGGAAAGGCGGGTACTCCGCGGCGGAGATCAGCGGTAGCATGACGACGAGGCACAAGACCAGACTCGCCGGGAGCGGCCTACTCGTCGACAGCATCTCGAGCCTGCCGTGATCTCAGGTAGACGGCCACCGCCAGCAGCACCGAGAACAACACGATCAACCAGAACCCGTAGGCGGGATAGGAGTTCGTCGTGAACTGGGCGACCTTGCCCTGTCCGAAGACGGTCGGCATGAAGGGCGTGAGCGTGAAGGCGCCCATACTGTTCATGTTGTGCCCGTACCACCCCAACCAGATCGCGTAATCGAGGACGAAGAGCCCCGGCAGGGTCATGGGTATGAAGACCAGCAACTTGTTGAACAGGCCTTGGGGCTTGCGAGCCGCGACGAGCAACAACACCATCACGCCGATGATGCCCCAGAAGACGATGTTGCCGGCGTTGGTCATCTTCGTGACCATGGGTCTCAGGGTCTCCTGGCCCCGGAAATAACGCCCCAGGCTCTTCTCGTAATGCCAGGACATGAGCTGCCGGCCGGACCCCTGCCAGGGCTCGACTTCCCCGTCCTGGCGGGCCGTGTAACTCCCGTAGGCCTTGCGCAGATACTCGATACTCTTGGCCTTGCCCTCCAATTCAACAGTGGACTCAGGTTCGGCGCCGGCTGACTCGGTTTCCGTGCCTTCCGCCAAGGAAGCCTTCAGGCGAGCGATGAGAGCCTCGCCGGGGGTCATCTGTTCTTCGGCATCCTCCTCCTCCACGCTCTCGCCGAGCACGGTGATGCGGCCCGCGAGATAGTCGGCGTCGTGGTACTTCAGCCCGTCGGCGCCGTACCAGGTCAGCCCCATCCAGACCGCGAGGGCCACGAAACCGACCGCCATCACACCGGCGCGTAGGGCCGGTTTCGTGATGATGTAGCCGATCAGCATCACACCGACGAGCGCCAGCAGGAATATGGAGAAGAAGAGCTCGACGGGACCACCCGAGGCGATGGGATACATGCCCACGTAATGGTTGATCGTGTCCATTTCATGCACGCAGTCCAGAGCCTCTTCCGACTGGATCTCCGATTTCTCCATCAGCTTGCAGCCGTTGAAGACCCCGTTCAGATGGAAGAGGATGCGTACGCCGTCGGGAAAGGCTTCTGCAGGGTAATTGGGCGCTTCGAGCGAGACCCACCAGACCGGTGAATTGTAGATTGGAATCAGCAAGCCAACCGCGATCACGACCAGGATACCGCTGACGACAAGCCTGTTCTTGGCGTTCATGCCTGCACCTTTCATCCGCTTGACCCGTGGGGCTGCACAAGCGCCTACTAAAGGAGCGGTTCACGCGACGGTGACCGACTCGACTTTCACTGATCCGCTGCGCACGTCAATCGAAGTCCGGGTTCAACCAGTCCGCCGAAGGCGCGAGTTTCTCTTCGGGCACGGGAATGCGCGAGACGTAGTTGATCACCCTCTTCATGTCCAGGTCGCTGAACTCGGCGATCTGCTTGACCATGTCCGGGTTGGCGTTGCGGCGCTTGCCGTCGCGGATCCACTCGAACTGGCGCAGCATGTACAGGTAGTGCTGGCCCTGTATCAGGGGGTAGAACTTCTCGGGATTGCCGGCGCCGTCCTCGCCGTGGCACTCCACGCAGTTGGTGGCGTAGAGCGCCTTGCCCTGCTCGAACTCGGGAGTTCCCGCGGCCCACTCGCCCTGGCCGTTGGCGGGATTCATGGGCAACTGCTCGATGTAGGCCGACACGTCGGCCAGCGCCTGCGGGCCGCCGATGGCCTCGGGCAGGGCGAAGGGATACATCGTGGGATTGTCCCGGTTCAGGTCGCGGATGTCGGCCAGCTGCTTGATGGCCACCGTGAAGGGTTGGCCGGCCAGCTGGGGAAAGGTGCCGTCCGGAGTGCCCCAGCCCTCGGGGAGGTGGCAGGCGGCGCAGACCTCGTAGACGATCAGCCCGTTCGCAAGGTCCGGAGTGAGCAGCAGGGCCTCTTCCTTCTCGCCGCCCTCCTCGTTCCAGGCCAGGGCGCCCGGGACCATCAGCAAACCGGTCGTTGCGATCAACATCGTAAGCAGCCAGAGTTTCTTCATGGTGTCTCCTTGGGTCAGCCGGTATCGACATCGCTATCGACCGGTTGCTGTGAATCCCTCCGCCCCGGTGCCGAACCGGATCATCTCGGCAGGGAGCTGATATACTCGGCCAGCTGGGCTATTTCGTCCTCGTTGACAAGATGCATCACGCCCTTCATGCCGGCAACCGCCATGCCGTTGGCACGAGTCCCGTTCTTGATGTCCAACATCTGCTGACGCGCGTACTCCGCCTTGTGCCCGGCGATCTTGGGGTACTCCTTGAGGATCGGCGAAACCGCGTCCTTGCCGTGGCAGGCCGTACAAGTCTTGGACCTGAACAGCTTGGCGCCGGCGGATTCCTCATCCACGACACCGGTGCCGATGGGCAGGTCGCCGCCCAGTTCGGTGGCTATGAAGGTGGCCAGGGTAGCGATTTCCTCATCGGTGACACTTGCAATGATGGGCTGCATGGCGGCTGACTGGCTGTTGGTGCGCTCACCGCTCTTGATATCCATCATCTGCTTGAGGGCGTAGCCTTCACCCTGCCGCGCGATCACGGGATAGCTGGGCAACAGGGGGTTGATGCCGTCGTCGCCGTGGCAGGTGTTGCAGGTCTTGTCCCTGTACAACTGGGCGCCCACGGACAGTGGCTCCGCTTCCGCCAGCGCATCAGCGAGCCCCTGGCGGGCGCGCGCCTCGGCGATGCGCTCTTCCCGGTCGCCGCAATTGCAGGCGGCCAGGAACAGCATGACCAGCAGACAGAAGGACAGCGATGCCGTCTTGAAGATTCTATCCATGTCTCAACATCCTTGACGTCGGCGTTTTACCCGGACACGGGTTCCAGGGAATCTCCCTGGAACCCGATGCCCGAACCAGCCCCATAAGTGTATTTGCGAGTCAAACGGACATCAAGCCGCTACTTGATCTTCACGGCACCGTTCTGCTCCAGGAAGGTCTTGGCGCGCAGACCTAGATCCGCGGTCTTGACCTGGTACTGCCACCACTGGTTGGCCCAGAGCATGGCGTTCTGGAAGTCGCCCTCGGCAGCCGCGGCCTCGGCCTTGGCCTTGGCCTCGTCGGCGAAGCCCAGCTGATCGGTGGCGTCCTCCACCAGGGCGACGACCGTCGGGAAGTCCTGGTAATTGTGACTGGTGATGAACCCCACGACCTGGTTGATCACGTCCTGTGTGGCGACGTTGGTCGCGACCTGGTTCTCGTAATCGGCCTGGGTGTACTTGGTGCCGTCCTCGATCTTGATTTCCTTGGCCTCGTAACCCTTGGGCTGCACCAGCATGTAACCCTGCATCTCGAGATGCAGTGCCGAGCAGAATTCCGTGCAGTAGTAGGGATAGATGCCGGCCTTGTCGGCCGTGAAGGTCGTCGAGGCGGTCTTGCCGGGCTCGATGGACAGCTGGATGTTATGGCCGTACATGGCGAAACCGTGCACCTCGTCCTGAGCCCGCTCGAGGTTGGTCAGGTGGATCGACACCACGTCGCCCTCGGTGACCTCGATGATCTCGGGGTTGATGTGCGAGCGAATGAGAGTGCCGTAGATGTGGACACGGTTGCCGTCGCGCTCGACCTTCTCGCGACCGGCACGAACCCGGTACGGCGACCTCTCGTCGGCGCGGCTGTTCCAGCCGGTCTTGTAGTTGATCACGGGCTTCAGCTTGTCCGCGCTGATGGCCACCGCGTAATGCGGCTCGCCCAGGGGCAGGGGCATGTCGTACAGCAATTGCATCTGGCTGCCGCCGATGTCGATCAGCTGGTGATTCTGCGGATGCAAGGGACCCACCGGGTTGAAGCGGTCGATGGACAGCTTGTTCAACGCGACCAGGTACTTGCCGTCGGGAGTCTTGGAATCCCCCTCCATCGTCATCAGGTGGCCGACGTTGTAGTGGATGGGGATGGTGCCGAGGATCTGACCGGTGCGGTAGTTCCACTTGGTGATCTGCGAGTCGACGTAGATGGACGTGTAGCAGACCCCGTCTTCGGAATCGAACTGGGTGTGCAACGGTCCCAGGCCCACGTTGACCGACTTGTCCAGAGCGACATCCAGGGCGATGATCGGCAGTCCGTAGGGATCGTAGTCCTCGAAGTTCTTGTCCGCGATGGCCTTCATGATCTTGTCGAAACTGTAGACCCAGGCGTGGGAATCAAGCTTGCCGGACACGATGATGCTCTTGCCGTCCGGTGTGACGTCACAGCCGTGAGGGCTCTTCGGCTCGGGAATGAGGAACATCAGCTCTTCCTTGATCGCCTGCTCCATGGTGATCAGGTAGGCGCCGTTCACCTTCTTGACCTCGCCGGCCGCGACCAGCTCTGCCGCCTTCTTCCAGTTTGTGACGTGCATGAAGTCGGTATCCTTGGACGAACAGCCGGCCTCGAAGGGCGGGCGGCCGCGCTCGATACCGCCGACATACCGCTCCGAACAGAAGGAGTTGTTGAAGCCCCAGCCGTAGCTCGGTCCCTTACCGGCGTCGCAGAGGTCCTGGCTGTAGGGCGGCATCTCGAAGGTGAAGGAGTTCTCCGGCTCGACGCGTCCCGCCTCGCGATTGAACTTCCAGTAGGTCAGGCCGCCGCGATACTCGTCGTTGAACTCCTCGAGGGGCACGAAATCCGAGGAGTAGGGCGCGGCGTACTGGCTGGCTTCCATGACGTATTCGGTGTTGGGTGTCACGAAACAGCCGCCGTGGTCCGACTTGAAGAAGGGATTGACGACGATCTGTTTGGTCTCGAAGTCGTGGAGGTCGACCACGGCGATACGGGGGTTCGCCTTGTCGTTGATGAAGAGATATCGCCCATCGTACTCGCCGTCGGTTTCCGAGATGGCGGGATGGTGGGTATCGCCGTAGGTGATGTCCTTGCCCAGGATCCTGCCCTGCGCCAGGACGGCCTTGGACTCGTCGTCGTAGCCGTAGCCCTGCCAGGGTTCCGGCGTGAACACGGCCACGTATTTAAGGATGCGCATGGACGGGATGCCGTAGACGATGAGCTGTCCACTCTGTCCACCGGAGCTGAAGACGACATAGTCGTCGCGGCCACCCGTGGGAACGTAGGTTTTCGCCGCCGCCAGCACGTCCTTCTCGGTGAGCCCACGCTCGGTCATCACCTCTTGCAGGGTCGACTGGGCCAGGACCGGACCGCTCACGGCCATACTGAGCAGCATGGCGCAGAGAAGCAAGAACGTCAGCTTGTGGTGGACTTTCATCGTGACCTCCCGTATCTGGGGCTTGGGGACCTGACTGATCGAGTGATTCCGAAGTATGTAAAAGTGGATCAGTTCGCTCGTTATTGAGCTTGGAGAATACTAGCCAACAGGAATCGAAAAGTCATCTTCTTTTTTTGCGAAGCCCTAATCCGTACCAAGACATAGATAATTTCAACCCTATTATTTCTATTGAGTTACCAAAAAATAAGATATATCCGCTTGAGTATGTCTTCGATTGGCTCACGGTGGTTGTTGCCCCCTATATGCCCCCTATTCCGGTAGGGAATCTGAACTCCACTCCGGCGTCGATGCTCCCCAGGGATTCGCATCGGCGAGTGCCCCCCTGCTCACGGAGCCGGTCAGGTTGACAATGACAAGAGCCAGACCGCACAGGAGGACGGCCATGCCAACCGTGGAGACGGCCGCGAGCCCTGCCATGTCGTCGGGAACGAAATGGAGGCCCTGCGGCAAACCCCGGGTTCCCATGATGATCTGCGGGAAGAAGGCCAGGTTCAAACCGACCAGGTAGACGAAACCGCTCACCCGTCCCAGCAGTTGGTTGTAGGCGCGGCCGGTCATCAGGGGCCACCAGTAATGCAGTCCCGCCAACAACGCCGTCATCACACCGCCCATCATCACATAGTGGATGTAGGCGGTGCTGAACATGGTCGATGCCAGGTAGCTGCCCACCGACAAGTTGTTGCGGAAAAGCCCCATCACCGCACCGATGCCGCCGCACAGGAGAAAGGCCAGGGTGTAGGTCGTGGGAGCCGCGCAGGCGATGGCGCCGCGCGAAAGCGTGGCCAACCAGCTGTAGATGATCAGGGCGACCGGGATCACGGCGAACATGGCCAGGACTGCGAAGGCGAAGCTGGTCGCGGCTGCTTGCCCGGTGCCGATCAGGTGGGTCCCCCAGCTGACGCAGCCCACCGCCAGCAGGGCGATCAGGGAGCCGACCACGGTCCGGTATCCGACCAGGGCCTTGCGGCTGATCCCGACGATGACGTCGGAGATGATGCCCATCGCCGGTATCACGGCGAAGAAGGCCGCGGGCGTGACCACGAACCAGAAACTGTTCTGCCATAACAGGGGATCGGCGCCGCCGCTGAACGGCCCCCGACCGGCGGCGTTGGCCACGGCCAGGGCGATGATGATGACGGCGAACACGATGCCGGCGATCACCAGCACGAAGCTGGTCAGGTAGAGGGACCAGGACAGGATGGGCAGGTCGAAAAAGCCCAGACCTGTAGCGCGCTTGCGGTGCACCGTGCTGATGAAGTTGACGCCCGTGAACACCCAGCTCAAGGCGATCAGCGACAGACCGGCGGCCATGACGCCGAGGGAACCGCCGTCGATCAGGGAATAGGGCGTGTTGAAGGTCCAGCCCGTCCCGACCGGGAACTTCAACAGGGACGCCAGCACCAGGAGGGTGCCGATGGCGAAGAAATGGAAGCTGCCGCGGGACAGCCTCGGCATGGCCAGCTCGGCAGCGCCGATCTGCAGCGGCAACAGAAAATAGCCGAGGGCCGAGGGTATGACCGGCACCAGGAACATGAAGACCATGATGACACCGTGATAGGTCAGCATCCGGTTCAGGAGCGCCTGGTCGATCGCCGCGCCGTAGCAAATTTCGACCTTCAGGAAAACGGCGATGACGACGCCCAGCAGGAACAGACTCATGGTCCAGCCCAGGAACATCAGCGCGATCCTCTTGTGGTCGCAAGCGGTGAACCAGGCTCCCGATCCCCCGCCGCCGCCGGGACGTCCCGCCGTGGCCGCTGAAGCGATGCCGTCGTTCATCTAGTTACCCTCCTGGTCGGTGGCGGCGAAGCCGGACATCGTCTTGAACCACTCCGTGAGGGCTTCAATCTCCTGGTCGGTGATCGAGCCCGCGTAGGGTGTCATGACCGGTTCGAAGCCGGCGATGACCGACACGTTGGGCTCCAGGATCGACTCCTCGACATAGGCCTCGTCGACGACCACGGACACGCCGGCGCGAGTCATGAACGTGTTGCCGTACATGTCCTTGAAGCTCGGTCCGACCCGCGCGGAACCGTCGGTGCTGTGGCAGGCCGCGCAGCCCTTCTGGTTGTAGAGCAGCTCGCCCACCTCGACCATGGTGCGACCGGCGAAGATATCGCCCACGGCCAGCAGCCAGGCCTCGTAGTCCTCGGGGCGGTGCACGACCAGGGCCGTATGCATGTCCGCGTACCATTCACCGCTGTACACGCTGCTGCGCAGTTCGAAGGTATCGGGCATGTCGGCCTCGAACCAGACCCGGGTGGTGCGGCCGGGCAGGATACCCTGGTTGATCCGCAGGGCGGGAATGGACAGGGCATGAACCACGTCCGCGGAATGCAGGTCGAGCCGGACGGGTTGGTTCATCGCGACGTGCAGCGTATCGGCCACGTGGCCGTCGGGATAGCTGAACTCCCAGTCCCACTGCCGCGCGGTCACTTCGATGACGGACGCGCCGTAGGGGGGCGCGTTCCTGTCCAGGAAGCCACAGAAGTCGGCCGTGAAGGCAAAGACGGCCAGACCCGCGGCGGACAGGACCCAGAGCCCCAACAAGACGGGGTTGACGCCACCCGTGAGATCGTACCGCCGGTTGTCCTCGCTGCGCCTGAACTGGGTGATATACATCATGGCCAGACCGACCACCAGACACATGGCGAAAACCGCGACCCACAGGATGCCGACGAAGGCCTTGTCCAGCCAAAAGGCGTGGTAGGACGCCTCCGGGGGGAACCACGCCGACAAGCCGCCGGCGCCGAGGAAGTTCGTTGCTCCACTCAAGATCTTGATTCCTTTCGTGCCGCCGGCGTTCCGTACGCCGGAGACCGATAGCCTATGGCTCCGACGTCACCGTGCCGGACGCGAACTTGCGGACCAAGGCGTCCTTGGCGTCCTCGATGGACATGCCGACGACGCCTTGCTCCTCGTCGATCCACCTGTACCCATCCGCCAGCCTGGCCCGCTGGGCGAAAACGGCCTGCTCGACCTGCAGGTCGACGGGCGTCAGCGTCTTGTATTCGGTCTCCACGGCCAGTGCAGACTGGAATCCGCCCTGCAGAAACAACGCCACGGCGTAGAGAAAGAGCGCTGCGGCAAGCGTGCACAGCACGACCGCGGGCGCGCTGAAACCGGTCTTCACGGCTGACTTGTCGGCTGTACCCATCTGCCACTCCTATGCGTTCTCGAATCGCAGTGAATTCTCCAGACGCGGATCCCTGGTCGGCACCAGCGAATGGCCCCTGGCCAGCCTGGTGACGGCGGCGAACCAGATGCCGCCGACGCCCAGGAAACCCGTCACGTCCATGGGGCCGAAAACGAAGCTGTCGCTGAACTCGGGCATGACCACCCAGTAGAGGTTGAGCCACTGCGCGACGATCAGCCAGAAGGCCCAGAAGGCCAGCATCTTGCGGTTGCGCTTGGCGTAGCGTGAGATCAGTCCGCAGAAGGGCAGGGCGAAGGTAGCGAAGACGGTCACGATACCCACCCAGCCCCAACCATTGCGCGAGCGCAGCAGATACCAGCCGGTCTCCTCGGGGATGTTGGCGTACCAGTAGAGCATGTACTGGCTGAAGGCGATGTAGCCCCAGAAGAAGGTGAAGGCGAACATCAGCTTGCCGTAGTCGTGAAAATGCTCCGGACTGATGATCTTCGTCAGGCGCCCGGTGTTCTGCAGGCCCATGGTGACCAGGGTCAGGACGGCGAAGAAGCTCACGAAGCCGCCGGTCCAGTAGTAGATGCCGAACATGGTGCTGAACCAGAGATAGTCGATGCTCATGAGCAGGTCGAAGGAGGCCGCGGCGACCGTCAGGGCGCCGACCAGGATCGCGAAGCCGCTCATGTTCTCCATCTTGCGGGTGAGGCCCAGATCGCCGCTGTCGTCCTGCTTGAGCGACTTGCGCCAGAAGTACCAGGCGAACAGGGTCCACAGCGCGAAATAGATCACCATGCGCCCCGAGAACCAGTCCGCGCTCAGGAACACCGCCTTGTGGGCGAGTCCGTGGCTGCCGGCGGCCTCGGGCGCCGCCCAGCTGTAGATCCGGCCGGAGAGCAACAGGACAGGCACGGCCAGGACCAGCAGCACCGGCATGACGGCGGCCATGACCTCGGCCAGGCGCCGCACGACGATGCTCCAGCTGGCCTTGGTCACGAACTGGAGAGGCACGAAGATCAGGGCGCCGATGCTGATGCTCAGGAAAAAGGCGAAGTTGACCAGGTACGAGAACCCGAAGCGGGTCAGGCCGTCGTCCTCGCCCAAGCCCAGGAAAACGGTGACGGCCAGGCCGAGCACGCCGATCAGGCCGCTGATCAGGAACACCCGCCGCCCCAGGTCGTCCAGGGTGGTTTTCGTGTCGTCCAGGCTGGGTACCAGGTGATGAGCCAAGTCAATCTCCCCATGCTCGTCCGGCTTCGCCGCCGGCTCTGAATCGGATTCGAGGCGTCTCTTCCCGAGACAGGAACTTCATCGTTCCAGGACGGCCCGCGCGCTCGGGGGCACGTCTTCGATGGTCGCGTTGCGGGACAGTTGCAGCGCCCGCACATAGGCCACGATCGCCCACCTGTCACCGGGCTCGATCTGCGCGGCGTGGGCCGGCATGTTCCGGATACCGTTGGTGATCGTGTTATAGATGTGTCCCGCGGGCCTGTCGATCACCGTCCGGCTGGTCAGGTCCGTGGGGGGCGTCCAGGTGCCCTCGGCCAATTCCGCGGCCCTCAGGTGCACCAGTCCGTTGCCGTCGCCGCTCAGGCCGTGGCAGGGCGCGCAGAAAATGTCGAACCGACCCTGTCCCCTGTCGACGAGTTCGCGGGAAACGGTCACCGGCAGCCGCTCCAGGAAAACCGTGTCGCGCAGGGCGCCCAGGAAGTAGCCGTCGTCGTCGCGCAACATGCCCCTGGCCACGGTGCCGGCCGGTGGCCGGCGCATGGCCATCCCGTCCGCAAAGAAGGAGTTGATCTCCTGGGACTTGTAAGTGGACTGGTCATCCATGTCGTAGACGACCCGGATACGTGTCGCATTCTTACCGGTGTGCCGGGCCTTGTATATCAGCCCGAGCGGGATCAGGCTCAACGCCACCAGGACCAACAGGACGTAGATGATGATACGCGGCATGAGTCAGCCCTCCGTCCCTTCTTCGCTCGTGTCCACGACCTCTTCGACCACCAGGCCGCCGAGGGAGGCCATGAACGCGCGGGTCTTTTCCAGCTGGAACTTGGGATCCTGGGCCTCGATAACGATGAAGAAGCGATCCTGGGTGGCTCGTCTGAACCGTCTACTCGAGAAAAGCGGATGGTGGAGCCGGGGCATGCCGTTCAGTCCCCACATGCCGAAGAAGGTGGCGAAGGCGCTGAACAGGACCGCCATCTCGAAGATGACCGGAACATTGGCGGGCAGGCCGAAGAGCGGCTTGCCGGAGATGATGAAGGGGTAGTCGACCGCGTTCATCCACCACTGCATCAACACGGCCAGGACGAGGCCCGTGAGGCCGCCGGCCAGCACGATGAAGGGTAGTTGGGTACCCTTGATGCCCATGGCGTCGTCCATGCCGTGGACCGGGAAGGGCGAGTGGACGTCCCAGTGCTTGAAGCCCTCGTCCCGGCACTGCTCCGCCGCCGTGAAGAGTTGGTCGGCCGAATCGAATTCCGTCAGCAGTCCGTAGACGGCCCGGGGTTCGTCATGGGCGCTCATCGGTCATCCCCTCCTTCCCCCTCGACATGCGGTATGTCGCCGTGGTAATCGCCCACCGAGCGTCGTTCGCCGCCGTGGGGGTCGGCGATCGTCATGACCGTCTTGACCTCGGCCATGGCGATCATGGGCAGGAAACGCACGAAGAGCAGGACCAGGGTCAGGAACAGCCCGAAGCTGCCCACGAAGGTCAGCACGTCGATGGTGGTCGGCCTGAAGTAGTCCCAGCTCGAAGGCAGGAAGTCGCGGCTCAGGGACGAGACCGTGATCACGAAGCGCTCGAACCACATGCCGATGTTCACGAAGATGTACATGACCCACATCACGCCGACGTTGAGCCGGATCTTCTTGAACCAGAAGAGCTGCGGCGTGACGACGTTGCAGGTGACCATGGTCCAGTAGGCCCAGGCATAGGGGCCGAAGGCGCGGTTCACGAAGGCGAAGGATTCGTTGGGATTGCCGCCGTACCAGGCGATGAAGAACTCCGTGGCGTAGGCGAAACCGACAATGCTGCCGGTCGCCAGGATGATCTTGTTCATGTTATCGAGGTGGTGCAGCGTGATGATGTGCTGCAGACCGAACCACTTGCGCGCCGGAATCAGTATCGTGCCCACCATGGCGAAGCCGCTGAAGACGGCGCCGGCCACGAAATACGGCGGGAAGATCGTGGTGTGCCAGCCCGGCAACTGGGCCGTGGCGAAGTCGAAGGACACCACCGAGTGCACCGAGAGGACCAGCGGCGTCGCCAGTCCCGCCAGCAACAGGTAGGCCTTCTCGTAGCGGTGCCAGTGACGGTGGCTGCCCCGCCAGCCGATGGCCAGGGCGCCGTAGACGATCTGCTGCAGCTTGCCCTTGGCGCGGTCGCGCAGGGTGGCCAGATCCGGCACCATGCCCGTGTACCAGAACAGCAGCGAAACGGTGGCGTAGGTGCCCACGGCGAAGATGTCCCACAGCAGCGGGCTGCGGAAGTTGGGCCACATGGCCTGGTAGTTGGGAATCGGGAAGAGCCACCACACGAGCCAGACGCGCCCCACATGGATGCCCGGGAAGATGCCGGCGCAGATCACCGCGAAGATGGTCATGGCCTCGGCGAAGCGGTTGATGCTGGTGCGCCATTTCTGCCGTAACAGGAACAGGATGGCCGAGATGAGCGTACCTGCGTGGCCGATGCCCACCCAGAACACGAAGTTCACGATGGCCCAGCCCCAGCTGACCGGGTTGTTCAGTCCCCAGACGCCGACGCCGGTCACGAAGAGGTAGGCGATCATCAGGAAGAGCATACCGGTCAGGCCCGCCGTCACCGTGATGGCGATGTACCAGGCCTTGGGCGTCTTCTTCTCCAGGACGATGTCCGATACCTTGTCGGTTATCGTCGTGAAGTCGTTATCCCCCAGGATCAACTCGACCGGACGCGTGGGGTCGTCGAGCGTGTTGTCCCGGAGTTTGGTTGCCGTCGAATCCATGCTTCAGGCTCCCGTTCCGTTGAATGGCGGTTCCCGAAACTCGGCTCTTCCCGTTTCGACGCTAGCCATGGGCCTCTTCCTGATGGTTATGAGCGCCGCGCCCGACAGCCGCGGCGATCTCCGGATTCGGGTTGCGGATGCGCGCCAGATAAAAAGTCCGGGGCTTGACGTTCAGGTAGTCCAGCAAATCGTAGGACCGGCTGATCTCGCGCATCCGGCTGACCCGGCTCTCCGGATCGTTGAGATCGCCGAAGACGATGGCGTCGGTCGGGCAGGTCTGGGCGCAGGCCGGCAGGATATCACCGTCGTTGATGTCGCGCCCCGCGACGCGGGCGTCGACCCGGGCCTTCTCGATGCGCTGGGTGCAGTAGGAGCACTTCTCCATGACGCCGCGCGCCCGCACCGTGACGTCCGGGTTCAGCACCAGACGCTCGGTCTCGTCGAGATCCTCGAAATTGTTGAACCAGTTGAAGCGACGCACCTTGTAGGGACAGTTGTTCGAGCAGTAACGCGTGCCCACGCAGCGGTTGTAGACCATGGCGTTGAGGCCTTCGTCCGTATGCAGGGTGGCGGCCACCGGGCAAACCTGCTCGCAAGGCGCCAGTTCGCAGTGGGCGCAGGCCACCGGCTGCTGCGCGCATTTCGGATTCGCGGGGTCACCCAGGAAGTAACGATCCAGGCGCAGCCAGGACATCTCCCGGCCGCGTGCCACCTCGTCCTTGCCCACCACCGGGATGTTGTTCTCGGCCTGGCAACCGATCACGCAGGCGTTGCAGCCGGTGCAGGCGTTCAGATCGATGGACATGCCCCACTTGTGCCCGTCGTACTCGAACTCCTTCCAGAGCGATTCCAGCGGCGGATGGTGGATGCCCAGGTGATCGACGAACTCGGGGTGTTCCCGGTAGTCGTGCAACGATCCCTCGCGCACCAGCCTCGGCACGCGCTTCTGGATCTCGTCGGCGCCGGCGGCGTCAATGGCGTGATGGTCCTGGGTGGTGGCCAGGGGATACTTGCGTCCGGTCTTGTGGAGCTTCAGCCCCGCGCCTCCGTCCAGCCTGTCCCAGGTGCGCAGCCGGTAGGTGTCGAAGCCAACGCCGTTGCCCACCCGGCCGGCGTCGCTGCGGCCATAACCGAGATGGGCGGTGACCGAATATTTCGCCTGTCCCGGCAGCACGTAGACCGCCATCTCCAGTGCGCGGTCAGCAAAGGCCAACTCGACCAGGTCGCCGTGACCGACGCCGAGTTCGTCGGCGGCGGCCGGGCTCAGGATGGCGGCGTTGTCCCAGGTCAGCTTGGTCATGAAATCGGGCATTTCCTGCAGCCAGGCATTGTCCGCGAAACGGCCGTCGTGGCTGGATTGGTCCTGGGCGAAGCTGATCTCCAGGTTGTCGGGGCCCAGATGGGCGTCCGGTACGGGCGGGACGAGGCGACCGGCGGCGAGGACGGGTGACGCCGTGTCCGTCGCTTTGCTGTCGGCCAGCCAGCCGTCGTGGATGAAGCGGCGCCAGCGCTTCTCGAAGCTCTTGTCGTCCGCGGGCGCCTGGCCGGAGCCGCCGGTGAGACCGTCGAAGGTATCGCGCACTACCTGGTAGCCGCTGCGGGACTTGGCATCGAACATGGCCGAGAGGACTTCCGTCGCCGTCCGGCCGCCGAACAGGGGCTCGATCAGGGGCTGCACCGACAAGTGGGTGCCGTCCCAGGCCGTGGCGTCGCCCCAGCTCTCCAGGTAGTGGGCGCGGGGTACGTGCCAGGTACAGACGGCGGACGTGGCGTCCTGGCGGTGGCTCAGATGAACGCTGATCTCCGCCTTGGCGACGGCGGCGGCGAAGTCCAGATCCGCGGGTGCGTTATAGACGGGATTACCGCCCAGGATGACCAGCGACTCGACCCGTCCGGCATGCAGGTCGTCGGCCAGTTCCGCGATGGTGCCCAGGGCCGGCCTCGCGAAAGGCAGGTAGGTGATGGCGCTGCCCGTATTGCCGAGAGCTTCGTTGAGCACAGCGACCAGGGCGTGGACCGCGGGCGGTTGGCGCGTGCCGGCCAGCAGCAGGCTCCGGCCGCGATGAGCCATCAGATCCCGGGCCAAGGCACCCACGTGCTCCGCACCGGCCGCATGATGGCGCCACTTGGCGAGTTCACGGCCCTCGACGCCAGAGGCGGCGGGCAGACGCAGTCCCTCACCAAGTACGAGCTCGGCGGCCAGCGCCCAGACGGCGGCGGCGATATCGATGGCGGCCGTCGGAAAGCGGTGATCCGCCATGCCGCCGGTGATCGAAAAGCTGGGCTCGAAGCTGTAGAGGCGGTTCATCGCCCCGGACTCGGGGTCGCGGCCCGCGGTGAACTGCCTGCTGTTGCGCAGGGCGGTGGGGTGGTCCTGCAGCACGTTGGCGTCGAAGTCGACGATGACCTCGGCCCGCGACAGGTCGAGCTGCGTCCGGGCGGCGGTGCCGAAGGCCAGCTCGGCGCCGAGCATCTCGTTGCGCCGGCAGACCGGCTCCCAGGCGTAGACACGGCCGCCCGCGTCGGCGATGCGCTTCAGCAGGCCGTGGACCGACGGCGAGCTGGTGGCCTCGGTGAGGACGGCCACGTTGTTCCAGCCGGCACGACGGTAATGCTTGCGCGCGAAAGAGCGGAAAGTGTCCCAGTCGGATTCCGCGGCCTTGGCTCCGGTACGATCGATCACGGTCCGACTGCGGTCGGGATCGTAGAGTTCCAGGACACTGGCCTGGGCGAACGCGCCGGCGGCCCCCTTGCTCAGCGGGAAATCGGGGTTGCCGTCTATCTTGATGGGCCGCCCGTCATAGCTGGTGGCCACAACGGCGCTGGCGATCGGTCCGAGCTCCATGGTCGTGGCGAAGGACATCGGCTCGCCGGGTACCGTGCCCTCGGGACGCTTGGCGAAGGGCACGACCTTCTCCTCGGGCCAGCGACAGCCGGCCAACGAGGTCATGGCGACCGAGGCGGACATGATCTGCAGGAAGCGCCGCCGCGACAGTCCGCTGACGGGGGATGCCAACCCGGCGGGGAACTCGTTGTCGAGTTGCCGGCGGAATTCGTCGGTATCCGCCAGTTCCTGCAGACTACGCCAGTAGCCCTCGCTGTCCCGATGCCCGTTGATCTTGTCAGACATGCGAACCTTTCCTATCGGTGACAGGTCGTGCAATCGGTGGACGGGTCGATCCGGTGCTCCGCGCGTATACGGGCACCCAGTTCCGCGGGATCCTCGTCCGGGATCCACCCCATGTCGGTAACCAGCTCCAGGGGCCGCAGGTGGGAATCGGGGGCGCGGTGGCATTCCAGGCACCAGCCCATGTTCAGGGGCGCGACCTGTTCCACGACCTCCATGCGATCGACGCGGCCGTGGCAATTGACACATCCCACACCCGACTGCACATGGCCCGCGTGGTTGAAAAAGACGAAATCCGGCAGGTCGTGCACGGCGATCCAGGGGATCGGCTCACCCGAGGCGGCGCTCGCCCGCACCAGCGACAGCGTTTCGCTCTCGGACTTGATGGTCTGGTGACAGTTCATGCACGTCGCCGTCGGCGGGATATTGGCTCTCGCCGCTGTTTCCACGCTCGTATGGCAATAGCGGCAGTCCATCCCCAGCTGGCCCACGTGCACGGCGTGACTGTACGGAACGGGCTGCTCGGGAGCGTAGCCGACCGCCGAGGTCTCGGGCGAGAACAAGGCGGTGAACAACACGACCAGGTACAGCAGGCCACCGATCGCCACGACAGCCGAGAGCTCCCGCAGCCTGTTGGTCCACTTGGGAAAAACGAACTTGTCGGTGACGGTGCCGGCGGAATCAGGATCACGGCCCGGATCGAGGCCTTGGTTTTCCTCTGCCAAGCGACTCTCCCCCTAATCGTCTACAAGACACAGCCATCTAAAGCGGTAATCTTGCGAGTCCCGGGTATAGTCAATCAGTTTCTTAATCGACGGGAAGTATAAGACCGGAATCCGGGCGTGACAATCCAAAATCTGGAGTAATTGACGCCTTATTCCCGCAGACCGCCTGCCCGGATCATTCATGTCCTCGCGAAACGCTGCTAGCCGCGCTCCCTCTCCCACTCCTCCTTGAGCATGGCGAAGACCATGTCGTCGACCCATTCGCCGCGGTGCCAGTAGCTCTGACGGAAATGGGCCTCCTCGCGCAGACCGAGACGATTCAGCACGGCGATGGGCGGCAGGTTGCGCGGGTCGGTGCGGGCGGCCACCCGATGCACGCCCAGCTCGCCGAAGAGGTAGTCGATCATGAGCTGACCGGCGACGGTGGCGTAGCCGCGCCGGCGATGATCCGGATGGAGGGCGATACCGAACTCGGGGCTCTGGTGCTCGTCCTCGGGAAAGAGGATGCCGCAATCGCCCACCATATCCCCGTCTTCGCGGTGGCAGATGATGAACTGGAACCAGGTCCCTGGCGTGCCCGGCTCCAGTTCGGCCTGCGTCTCGGCCAGTTCATGCGCCTCGTCCACGGCGGCGGGCGCCCAGTCCTGGTAACGGGCGACTTCGGGCAACGAGCGGTACGAGAAGAGCGTCTCGGCGTCAGCGGGTCGCATGCAACGCAGGATGATCGTCCGTGCCTTGAGTTCCAGTTCGTTCATGATATCGCTCCTTGGTTTTCGTCGAACCGATATGCTACGGGTCACCGCGTCGGGTGGTTGCACCGCCGACGTCGGTGACGCGGATATCCAGGCGGTCGCGTGCCTGGTCGAGCAGGGCGTCGCTCTCGGCCAGGAAGACGTCCGCCAGCGGGCCGAGCCAGTCCTTGACCCGGGAGAAGTCGGCCAGGAACGCCTCGCGGTCCCCGCTCTCGTAGACGTCCAGCATCCTGGCGAACAGACCGTGATACCGATGCGCCAGGGCCCGGCCCTCCTCGGAGCCGAAGATGATGTCCGCGTACAGTTCCGGCTCCTGGGCGAAGATACGGCCGACCATACCCAGTTCCAGCCGGTAGATGGGCGAACTGAGTGTGAGCACCTCGTCCAGATCGGTTCCCTCTTCCATCAGGTGCAGGCCGTAGACGACGGTGGCGAAGTGGCGCTGGGCCTGGATCGCGCCCATGAGGCGATCGTGGGCCGCGGGCTCGATGGTGACCGGAAAGGCGCCCCAGATACGGAGCTGGTCGAGCAGCCAGCGGCAGCCGTCGTCGTCGCGGCCCGGGCAATGGGCGAAAACCTGCTTGGCCAGCGAGGGCACCGAGTGACCGAACATGGGATGCAGTCCCACCACCGGTCCTGCGTGAATATCGAGCATGCGCGCCAGGGGCTCGGCCTTGACGCTGGTGATGTCTGTCAGGACCGCTCGCTCAGGCAGGCGCCCGTGCAGGGCATCCAGCACGTCCAGGGTGTCGGCGATAGGTACGCCGACCAGCACCAGCCCCGCGCCGTCAAGCAATTCGTCGGCGCGATCCCAGTCGTCGCGGTCCAGGATGCGCACGGGATGGCCCGAGGACTCGAAAAGACGCGCGAAGAGCCGCCCCATGCCGCCCGCGCCGCCGACCAGCACCACGGGCCAGGGTTCGGGAGCGGCGCGGCGATAGCCGTGCTCTCCCTCCGCGCAGTACGAGTCCCGCATGATGCGGCGCAGGATGTCCTCGATCAGCTCCGGGTGGACACCGTGCTCGGTGGCTTCGTGCCGGCGCGCGCGCAGCATCGCCTCCTCGCGATCGGGCGCGTAGACGGGCAGGCCCCGCGCCGTCTTGCGGGCCGCGATG
This sequence comes from uncultured Fibrobacteraceae bacterium, assembly GCA_964389015.1. Taxonomy (GTDB): domain Bacteria; phylum Krumholzibacteriota; class Krumholzibacteriia; order LZORAL124-64-63; family LZORAL124-64-63; genus JAHIYU01. The sequence continues at coordinate 27,793 of CAYMCR010000030.1, forward strand.
CGGGTCACCACATCGCGGCGTCGGGCGAGCAGGTCGATCAACTCACGGTCGACGCGGTCGATCTCGTCGCGCAGCCGGTCGAGTTCCCGGTCGGTGTTGTCGTTGTTTCCCAAACTGGCCTCCTGGTCTTGCCATCCGTTGCCGGGACTGTATCATGTCGCAGACGCAACGCAGACGCAAATCCGAGGACGACATGAACGATTCACACGAAAGCGCAGCCTGTCCCGTCGCGCCAGCCGGCCCCAAACGTCTCTCCCTGCTGGACCGCTGGCTCACCCTCTGGATCTTCCTCGCCATGGCGGTCGGCGTGACGATCGGCTGGGCCTGGTCCGGCTTCGGTGTCTGGCTCGGCCGCTTCGACTCCGGCACCACCTCGGTGCCCATCGCCGTGGGCCTGATCCTGATGATGTACCCGCCCCTGGCGAAGGTGCGCTACGAACGGCTCGGACTGGCGTTCCGCGACGGGCGCGTGCTGCTGATCTCGCTGCTGCAGAACTGGCTGGTGGGCCCCGTCCTGATGTTCGTGCTGGCGGTCGTGTTCCTGCCGGACCGCCCCGAGTACATGACCGGCCTGATCCTCATCGGGCTCGCCCGCTGCATCGCCATGGTCATCGTCTGGAACGACCTGGCGCGCGGCGACGCCGAATACTGCGCCGCGCTGGTGGCCTTCAATTCCATCTTCCAGATCCTGTTCTTTCCCGTCTACGCCTGGTTCTTCCTGAGCGTGCTGCCGCCGCTGCTGGGGATGGAGAGCGTGCAGGTGTCGATCACCATAGGCCAGATCGCGCGCAGCGTGCTGATCTATCTGGGCATCCCCTTCGCGGCGGGTTTCCTGACCCGGACCACGCTGCGCGCCCTGAAGGGCGACCGGTGGTACCGGACCGTGTTCGCACCGCGCATCTCACCGCTGACCTTGATCGCCCTGCTGTTCACCATCGTGGTGATGTTCTCGCTCAAGGGCGACCAGATCGTCGAGCTGCCCCTGGACGTGCTGCGCGTGGCGGTGCCCCTGCTGATCTACTTCCTGGCCATGTTCTTCATCTCGATGGCCATGAGCCGCCGGGCGGGCGCTTCGTACGAAAAGTCGACCTCCTTGAGCTTTACCGCCGCCAGCAACAACTTCGAGCTGGCCATCGCGGTGGCCGTGGCGACGTTCGGCATTCATCACGGCGCCGCCTTCGCGGCCGTGATCGGTCCGCTGGTGGAAGTACCGGTCCTGATCGGCCTGGTGGGTGTGGCCCTGCGCCTGCGCGACCGCCTGACCTGGAAGGCGGGCTGACATGAGCGGGACATCCGGCGGTGAGAGCTGGCGCGCCGAGGCGGAGATGTTGCGCGACCGGGCGCCGCGTTCGCTGCTGTTCCTGTGCGTCGCCAACTCCGCGCGCAGCCAGCTGGCCGAAGGCCTGGCCCGCGCGCTGGCGCCCGGCGGCGTGAGCGTCGCTTCGGCCGGCTCGCAGCCGACGCGTGTGCGTCCAGAAGCGGTCGCCGTGATGGCCGAGATCGGCATCGATATCAGCGGGCACCGCTCGACCGACGTCGCCGACGTGGCTCCCGACGGCGTGGACGCGGTCGTCACCCTCTGCGCCGACGAGGTCTGCCCCACCTTCCCGGGCGACGCCCTGCGCCTCCACTGGGGCTTACCCGATCCCGCTGCGGTCCGGGGCGACGCCGAGACGAGACTGGACGCCTTCCGCGCGGTGCGCGACGAGCTGCGCAAGCGCCTGGACGTCGTCTTTGGCGCCTAAGCGCGAATTCTCGCCCTACATCCCACCCCCACGCCATTGTAATCGCAGAGACGATCGTGTATTCTCAGTGTGGCCCCCGTCACACACCATGAGCAAAGGGGTGGAATATGGTCAGAAGCTACAGACGTTCCTTCATGGCAATCCTCGGTTCGCTCATCCTGTTCGCCGCACCCACTGCGGCCTACGAGATCCTGCTGGACATCGACACGGACTTCGATCCGACCACGATCAACGACCTCACCTACGACACCAGCGCCATCGTCAAACTCATCCTGGCGCCGTCGACTCCGGGTGAGATGGTCGGCCGCGTCGAGTTCGGCCTCGGCGGCTCGTGTCTGGAATGCGACCTGGTCCACCAGTACGGCACGGCGCACGACCTGGTCGACTCCGGCGAGCAGATGTGGGTACAGGCCGCCGGCTTCGCCAGCGGCTGGGACTACGCCACGGCCCTGGGCTGCCCCGACGATCCCGGCTACCATCTGGTTCTGTGGTTCGAGCCCCTCGGCGGCGGCACGATCAGCGTGAACCAGGCCTTCTACCTGGCCGAGTTCGGCGCCTGGGTGGCGGATCCGGTGCCACCGGGCTGCCAGCAGCCCGCCAGCAATCTGGCGGCCATGCCGCAGCAGGGCGAGTACTGGAACTACATCCAGCTCGGCGGTCCGGCTATCGGCAACGAGGCCGGATCCTGGAGTACCATCAAGTCCATATTTCGCTGATATGGAGTGATCTAAACCTAAATTGAGCGATTCCCCCTGTCCCGCCGCGTCCACTCCGATCCCGCCGG
>CAYMCR010000031.1:0-28536 GCA_964389015.1 uncultured Fibrobacteraceae bacterium
AGAAAGGAAACAAGGCCCATGGTTAGAATGGCTTGACCATTGTTAAAGGTGTAAATAAATGCGGAGCCTCTGATGGGGCGCGGAGTCACGGAGGGCGGAGCACCCCGAAAGCCGCGCGCGCCGATCACGGGAAGTGACCGGCGCGCGCCCCCGCTGAGGTTGTGTGCGAACTCAAATCATCCGTATGAACCAGTTCCGCGACCGCCGCTTGACACCCCCGAACCAGACGGCCAGCGGCATCATGACCATCAGCAACCCCGCCAGTCCCACGAAAGAGGCCAGCACCTCCCCCTCGCGGTAGTAGACGCCGATACGCCGCGTGAAGATGGCCAACAGCGGAATGTGCACGGCGTAGAAGAACATGGGCACGCGCCCGACGATGCCGAGGGGCTTCATCAGTCCCACATACATACCCACACGGCAGAACACCCCCACCATGAAGATCACCGCGCCCGCGAACCAGAACTGGTGCGCCAGGCTGGGCGGGTACTTCTGGACCAGGCAGAAGGCCCAGCTCAGGAAATCGCCGTGGGGGAAGATGTTGCCGTAGCCGCCGCCCCACCAGCGCACGGCCCAGGCCGCCAGCACCAGCGCCAGGCCGACGCCCATGGTACGGTTCGCACGGGTCGCGGGATCGCGCCAGACCTCGAACCAGAAGTGGGCCATGACGCTGCCCACGACCGCCAGGGCGAACCAGGGGATGATCGGGTACTTGTTGTAGTCGCCGGCATCCACGAAAAGCTGCATGGGGATGTGGGTCCAGGACGCGGGGTCGTACGGGATGCGCAGCAACAAGGGGTGGACCAGGAAAAGCACGGCCACCGCCGCCAGTCGCCATTGCCAGCGCCAGCGCACCATCAGGGTCAGCAGCAGCATCGAGGCGCCGATCGTCGCGATGATGCCGAAATGGTCCAGCCGCAGCCGCGTGAAGCCGCCCCAGCTTGCGTTGACCCACACGATCTGCACGGCGATCAGGAAGAGTCCGCGCTGTACGAAGTCCCAGCGGGCGCGACCGTCCGAGATGCCGTTATTGACTCGGCGCCAGTAGGCGTAATAGACCATCGCGCCGTTCATCATCAGGAATCCCGGCGCGCAGAGGTAGCCCATGTAGCGCAGCCAGAACTGCCCGGTCGTGCCGAAGAACGGGTCCAGCGGGTCGAGGCTCAGCCACACCGAGTTGAAGTAGTAGTTACAGTGACCGAGGGCCATCATGACGCCGACGAGCCCGCGGAACTGGTCGATGAAATCGAAGCGTTGCTTCTGCTCTGCCACGCGGCCGCTCCTGTTCGGTTACTGGTTACGCACGACACGGAAGCCGACGAAATCGTCCGCCGAGGTCGGATAGAAGGTGCCGCGGGCGGCGCTGCGGCAGTCGCGGGCGTAATAATGCCAGCTGCCGCCGCGCACCACGCGCTGCTCACCGTCGGCGGGGCCCTCCGGATCCAGGACCGGGCCCTCGGGATAGACGCCGTACCAGTCCCAGCACCATTCGCGGACGTTGCCCAACATGTCGTACAGTCCAGACGCGTTGGCGGTCTTCTGTTGCACCTGCTGGGGACCGGCGGCGGCGTTGCCGCAGTACCAGCCGACGGCGTCCAGGACGGCGTCCGCGCCGCAGATGACCTCCGTGAGCTCGCCGTTGTAGAGGCCGGTCGTGGTGCCGGCGCGACAGAGGAACTCCCATTCGGTCTCGGTGGGCAGTCGCCAACCGCCGGCCTCCCGCTGCCAGGTCACGTACGGACCGTCCACGGTATAGGCGCGGGGCAGGCCGTCCTGGTCGGACAGGGCGTTGCAGTAGTCGATGGCGTCGAACCAGGTGACGTTGTGCACCGGCAAGCCGTCGCCCACGAAGGTCGAGGGATTCAGGGGCATGAGCGCGTTCCAGTCGAGCTGGGTCACCTCCGTCGGGGCGGCCACGAGTTGGCGGGTGAGCGCCAACTCATACTGGGTCTCGTCGTAGCGACGTCCGGTCTCCCCGGCCGGACTGCCCATGACGAAGATCACCGTGCCGACCACCGGCTCATTCACGGGTTCGGTGGTCGCGTCGTTGCCCTGCCCATCGTCGAAGACGAAGCGGTAGGTGTGGGGTCCAGCGGCGAGAGTGGTCGTCAGGCGGTACAGGGAGCCGGTTATCGGCTCGCCGGAAACGTGAACCATGGACGTAAGGGCGCCGTCGATCTCCACGTCGTGGCCGCCCGGCGTATCGCCCTCGCCGTCAAAGTACATCACCTCGAAGGTGAAATCCGTCACGGGGGTCCCGATATCCGGTGCGACGCCGCCGCTGGTCAGATAGGTGCCGAACGGCGTAGTCACCGCTGCGTCATTGGACAGCGGCGACACGTGTCCCTCGTCGTCAATTACCTTCATGGCGAAGTGCCAGGTGGTATCCGGCAGCAGGTCCGACACGTCGACGGACTGTGCTGTGCCCGGCACTGCCGGGTCCGGCAGCCCTGAGACGGCTTGCGCTGCATCCCAGTCGGCCTCGTCCGCGATGGCTGTCTGGGCGAAGCGCATCTCATAGGAGCTAGCTACTCCGTAGTAGCCGTCGTCGCCGGTGGCATGCCAGGTGATGCGAACATCGGTGACGCTCAGGGGGGTGCCGGCGAGAGTCGTGACGGACGCGGGCCCTTGAGTGTCGCGGTAGAGGTCGGGCCCCGCCAGCACCAGGAAACCGTCCTGGCGGTCGGCCACGAGCACGTGCCCCGATGGCGCGACACAGAGATCCGAGGCGTAGCCCGTCGCCACGGTCCCGGCGTACTCGGGGTTCTCCGGATTGCGCACGTCCACCACGTGCACGCCCCCGTCGGCGGCGCAGAGCAGCGCGTAACCCTGGGCGACAACGATCGACCGGCTGTAGGCGGTCAGGTCGAGCTGGGACACCTGGATCGGTTGTTCCCCGCCGTTGATGCGGTAGATGGCGATGCCCTCGGTGCCGTCGGCCACGTAGGCGTAGTCGCCGTCGATGGCCACGTCGAGGGCGTTGCCCGGCGAGTCGGCCCAGCCCACGAGCTGCACGGCGCCCAGCACGCGTTCGCGCACGTCCAGCACCGCCAGGCCCATCTCGTCGTCGGCGACGTAGGCGTAGCCGTCCTTGACGACGATGCCCATGGCATAGCCCTGGGTGCCCGCGAAGACGCCGTTGTACTCCAGCACACCGGGGAAATCGGGCGCCGACTCGAAGATGCGCACGCCCTTCCAGCTCTCGGCCAGATAGACGATGAAGGGCTCGTCGGGATCGTCCGGCTCCTCTACGAAGATGCGGTTGCCGTCCACGGCCGTGGTGCCCTGGTTGAACGAGACCACGTTGAGCGGGTCGCTCACGTCGTAGGACGTGATGCCCTCGGTGCCCTCGACGACCAGCGCGATGTCCAGCAGCGTCTGGTTGGCGAAGGTGCGGATCAACTCGACGTTGTCCGCATACTTGGTGGTGTTGATGGTGTCGATCAACTGCGGGGCGCCGGGATCGGAAATGTCGATCACGTGCAGACCGGCCTGCCCGCCGGCCACATAGGCGTAGTTGCCGACCGCCGCCACGCCCTCGTTGGCGCTGGGCAGGGGCACCGTGCCGATGATGTGGAACGGGGACTCGGGCGCCTGGTAGAGGTCGGCCGCGCCGCAGCCGCCCAGCAACGCCGCAACCGCCACCAGTACGGGAAGTCTCATCATGTCGCGCTTCGTCATTCCGGCTCCTTACAACTTGTATGTCAGGCCGATCCAGTACCGGCGCTGGTTGTAGTCCTTGTCCTCGGCGATGTCGCCCTTCCAGGGCGAATCCACCACCCGTTCCGTGTACTTGACGCCGACCGCCATGTTGACCGACTTGTTGAGCTTGCGGTTGAACACCAGCTGTGCGGCGTAGACCATGTCCTTGCGGCCGACGTGATACGGGTCGTCGACGAGCTCCTTGGTCGAGGTGAACCAGTAGATCTGGTGCTGGCCGCGCAGCGACACTTTGTCGAAGTACTTCCTGGCCCACTTGGGCTTCCAGGCGATGTCGATCTGGAAGAGATCGCGCTTGTAGGAGGGATCGGAGTCGTCGCTCTGCGCGAGCGCCTCCCCCACCTCGTTGGCGCCCCGGGCCGGCGCATCGGCGAAGCCGTAGTCGAGAGTCAGACGCCAGGCCTTGGTCAGGTCCCAGTACAGGGTGCCGCGCAGCCCCAGGTCCTTGATGTCGTTCTCCATGAACTCCTGGTTGTAGTAGCGCAGCGACCGGTTGAGATGCAGCTTCAGGCGCATATTCTTGCGGATTTTCGTCCTGAAGATCAGGTTGAAGACGTTGCGCGAGTAACGGAACTCGGTCCACGCCAGCGGATCGCTGGGCGGCTGCAGGGGCGTGCGGTACGAGAGCTCGCGGATGTACTGCTGGGGCGCGTAGTTGTACCAGAACTCCAGGCTGCGCCCCTTGGGCAGATACTGGCGGATGTAGTAGTCGAAGCCCATGTTCGACTTGACGTTGCCCTGGACGTACTGCCAGCGCTTGAACTTGAAACGGAAGCGGGTGTTGCCCCAGGGAAGCAGCTTGCGCTGGGCGTACACGTCGAGGCTGGGCGCCAGGATGTGCGTGTCCTGGCGGTCGATCTGGAACTTGTAGGGATACGTTCCCGCGTGGAAGTCGTCCAGGTAGTCGTCCGAGTAGCGCAGGAAGTTGTCGTCGTAGATGGTTTCCAGTCCGACGGTCACGCTGGTCTTCCACTTGGGCTTTTTCTTCTTCTTGCCCGACGACTTCTTGCCGCTGCTCTTCTTGGGGGCTTTCAGCTCCGGACCGTCGGCGCTGGCGATCTCCGGCTCTGCGACGTCGGGTACCGATGAAGGGCTGGGCGATGCGGCGTCTCCTGACGCGGCGTCGGGCAACATCGCATCGATGACCGGTGGTTCCGCGGCGTCGGGTTCGGGAGCAGCGACGGGTGCGGCCGATGTCGCGTCGGCGTCGGGTACGGGGGACGCGTCCGGCGTCGCCTGGGCGACGGGCTCGGGCGGCGCGACCGGAACCGCCTCGGCGACGGGCTCGGGAGACGCATCCGACACGGCCTCCACAGCGGACTCGGGCACCTCATCCGACGGTTCCTCGACAACGGCGGTGTCCGGGGCCCGCGGCTCGGCGACGACGACTTCGGTCTCGGGTGCGGGAGCGTCGCCGTCTTCGCAACTGCAGCCCGGGAACAAACCGCAGCCCGCCAACAGCAGGGCGGCCAGCAGGATCTTGGTGGGTTTTCGAGGGTCGCGCACAGCCATCCTATCTGACGTCCTTCGCGGGGATGCGGATCTTGGCGGTCACGCAGCAGCCTGCAGGCCGTACGCAACGGATCTCCACGCGGTGGCGGCCTTTGCCGAGGGGCAGGCGCAGGGTCTTGCGTTGGCCGGGCAGGACGCCGGGGCGGCCGATGTAGACGGCGGCGTCCAGCTTTTCGGTGTCGTAGTGGAAGGGCCGCCGCGGCTCGCCGTCGACCACAGCCTCCAATGTGTACTGGTGGCTACCGATCATGGTGTGGTCGAAATCTAGGCGCGTCCAGACTGTCAGCGTGGTGGGACCCGTCACTTCGCATGTCAGCGGTCGCTCGGGCGTGAAGCTGTAATACGCCGAGCGCTTTCCGCTGTCGAACTGCAGATCGAACATGGCGACGTACTCCTCGGGCGCATAGGAGACCAGCTCTTCGCGCTGGCGCTTGCTCTCGCGGAAGAAACGCGCAGCGACCTCGCCCCGTTCGGCTGCGGTCGCGGCGGTGATTTCCAACTCGTGCCAGCCGTCGCCGATCGTCACGTAGGCGCGTCGCAGGCCACCGGCGGCAGCTGTCTCGTCGTCGCAGCGGGTCACGTCCTCCCGCTCTGATCCGCGGTAGACCTTGCTCAGGTTCGGCTCGCCGTCCATAGCCACGTGCAGAGTGTATTCGCGCCGTCCCTGCTCACCGGGCTCGTAGAGGTAGCGGCAGAGGATCTTCACACGCCGCGGTCCTCGGACGCGGATAACGACTGGGTCATCGCGGTCCAGGCGCTTATACTCCACCTCCCGCCCATCGACGGTCAGGCAGACCTCGCCCTGGTCGGCAGCGGTCGCCAGCGTGCGCCAGCGCACGGCGGCCGCTGCGGGCGTCGGCAGGCTGAGCAGCGTGCAACAGGTCGCGGCGGCGAGGAGACAGCAGGCGCGCAACGGGTACGGTCTCATTTCACCTCTCCTGCGCGTCTTCCGAACCCGAAAAGGGGACGGAATTTACGACAGACTTCGGGCGCCAGCACCACAGCGCAGAGTCCGGCGTAGACCACGAAGAAAATGGCCGCCAGCGAGAGCCGGTAGCTGTCACGTACAAAGGTTTCTCCCTCGCCGGGGCCCGCCAGGTAATCGTAATCCGGCGCCACCGGCAGTCCGTGATCATGGGCCAGATCAATAATGTCCAGCAGGTGGATCACCGGCACGCCCTTGTCAGACATCAAGACCATGCTGCCCTTGCGCGCCCAGTTCTTCGTCCCGAGGGTCATGGACAGACCACGCGGGATGAGATTCTCGTTCTGGCTACTGCCGAGACTGGCCACACCGCCGCCGACATTCACGTAGCAACGGCAGCGACGCCCGCGCAGCATCCTCTCGAAGAACGCCATGCGCACCGTGATGGCATCTTCGATGTTGTTCGAGGCGAGCAGGGGAACCTCATTTCGGTCGAAGGCATCGAGGAGTTCCTGTCTGCCCAACGGAGTGAGGCCCCGACCCATGTCGTCGTTACCGCCGAGGGTCGCGGCGGCACTACGAAAATGGAAGATCTCCTTGGAGAAGAGCATTTCCATGTCGAGCCAGGTGAATGCAGGATCGTTGGCGCCCCAGTTGGATGCGCCCACCGAAGTGACCACGACGGGCGAGAGTTCCATGGCCTCCACCGCGGCGTAGACGGCGATGTTGAGACCGGGGAACGAGCCTGATACGGCGACGACCACCGGATCACCGGGCTTCAGGCCAGCGCGCCGGAACATGTCCACGATCACTGCCGCCCAGTTGGGATTCAGGCTGGTCAGCTTGGCATTCAAAACGCCGGGCACGTTGGTGATCAAGCTGTTCTCGGGACCGATCAGGCCCGTGCCGGCCGGATCGTTGACCAGGTCCAGCGTCGCGCCCTCCATCAACCGGTGGCGCCGCACGGCGAGGTAGGCCTCGCTCGCCTTCTCGGCCGCGGCCAGCTTCAGTTCGAAATCCCGCTGCCTGACGGGCGTACGCGTCCACTCGAGCACCCCCTGCAGCAGGAGCGCCAGCACCGCGAGGCCGCCCAGGATCAGCGGGCGGCGGCTAGCCGATAGCCATTTCAACAAGCCTGCCTCCGTGTGCCAGGACCAGCGCCAGCCGGACCAGGAAAGCCGCCATGATCATCGTGCTGATCGTCTCAACCACGCCCTGACGATGCATCCAGTAGGCGATCAGGCCGGGAATGATGTAGCCGATGGACTGCACGATCGAGACGTCCAGTCCCGTATCGAGCATGGCGTTGAATACCCGCACATAGCGCGTCAGATAACCGAAGACGAAACCCACCAGCACGCTGAAGACCAGGGTGCGGCGGCCGTAGAGCAGGATGTACCTGCTCAGCAGCTGGACGGTGGCGTAGGTGAACATGGCGGCGACGATGGTGCCCGCCACGCGTAGCGGCTGGTGCAGGTGCAGAGCGATGTAGCCGGGCACGATCAGGCCGCCCGCGGCCACGCCCATCAGTTCCGAGAAGATCAGGCTGACAACGAGTCCCAAGCCGATAGCCTGGATGATCACGACTTCACCTCCTTCTCCCGCAACAGATCGAGCAGGGCCATACCTGCCCCGCCGATGTTCCCGACGCCCACCACGATGGCCTGCTCGCCGCAGATCTCGACGAGCTTGCGCCAGGCCTCGGCGGCGTCCAGCCCGCCCAGGTCCACGACGCTGTCGCGCGGCACGCGCCGGGCGAAGAGATCGGAGAGTTGCGCCGTCGATTCGCCTACCAGCACGTAGCGGCGGGCGGTGATCTTGTCGCCGAAGAGGGGGGTCAGATCACGGGCGCGCCGCATGCGGTCCGACCGGTTGTTGTAGAGCACGATCGCCGCTTCGGGCCTCTTCGACAGGCCCAGGTGCTCCCAGATCCGCGCGGTGGATTCGGGATCGTTGGCCGCGAAGGCGTTGACGAAGTGGACCTCCTTGCCCGGCACGTCGATGCGCACGCGGTCGAGGGCGCCCACGTCGGGCCGCACCTGCCACATGCCTTCCAGCGCCGTGCGCCGCGCCACGCCGACCGACTCGCAGACGTCGAGCGCGAGGCTCACGTTCTCCGCGAACTCCACGTAGTCGAAGGGCGCCAGGTCCTCCTCGCTCACTGTAGAGGGGTCGCATTGCCGGAAACTGGAGCCGTGCCGCCGCGCCCGCCGCGCAAGATCGGACGTGAAGACCTCCTCCCCCGTAAAGAAGGCGGCGTTGCGTGGAATGGTGCCCGCCAGGCTGCGCGCCACGTCCTCGAGCCGTGGGCCCTGCTCCTCCAGGTGGTCGGAGCGGACATTGGTGATTACGCCGTGAGTGCTGCCGACGATGCAGTGCTCGCAGGTCCACTGCAGGTCGGGTCTGACCGCCATGCACTCGAGCACCAGCGCCTCGGCCTGCTCGGACACCGCCTGCCTGAAGATTCGCAACTGCTCGCGGATGTTGGGCGAACCGTGTCGCACGACCAGAGACTCGCTGCCGTCGACGTGGATGAAACGCGCCGCCGAACCGGTGGTCTTGGCGCACGTGCGCACACCGCCCGCCTGCAGGCCCGCGGCGATCAAACGCGTGACCGAGGTTTTGCCCCTACTGCCGTTCACGTGGATGCGCAGGGGGACATGACGGCGCATGTAACGATGCCGCCCCATCTCCCACATCCCGAGGATCGTGATCACGGCCAGCAAGAGCAGGATGAACTTCACGAATCGTGCTCCTATCTGACCAGCAGCAGCTTCTGGGTCTGCATGCGACCGGCGCTCTCGAGCCGGGTGAAGTACACGCCCGCCGCTGCATCCCGGCCGTCGGCCGTACGGCCGTCCCAGGTGAGCTGCGAGGGGCCCGAGGGCATTTCGCCGTCGAGCAGCACGCGGACCAGGCGTCCGGCCACGTCGTAGACACGCAGCGTCACGGGTCCGCCCTGCGGCAGGGCGAAGCCGATGCGCACGTCACCCCGCACCGGGTTGGGTCGTACCGGGAACAGCGAGAAGCGGACCTGGCCCTCGCCGCCGGTGGCGGCCGCGAGTGTCGTGGCGCCGGCGTTGTTGCGGTGCCCGTACGGATGCAGCGAGACCAGCCGGTAGGCGATCTCTCCCTCGCCGACGGCGCCGGTGTCGGTGAAGCCGCGCGCGTCCGGCGTCAACGGCGTGTCGGTCAACACGGTCTCGCCGGCGGCGTCGATGCGCGTAACGGACCAGCCCGTGATCGGACGGGTGTCGTCGACGTGCCAGGCGAGTGCGACGCCCGCGGGAGACCACTCGGCCGTGAACGTCTCGACCGTGAAGGGGTCGTACACGGGAGCCGTCGTGGTCAGCTTGACGGCCAGCCCCGGCCCGACGGGAGCCGCGCCCGGCGCATAGATGCCCGCATACGTCAGCTCGAGACCCTTCGCCTCGTCGGGGCTTTCGATGCCGATGGTGGCGTACTGGCGCAGGTAATCGGCGTTGATCACCTGCCGGTACAGGAACACGATCTCGCCGTCGCCGGTCGACGTGGCGTGGACGGCGGGATCGTACAGCACGACCTGGAAGGTCTGTACGTCGTCCAGGGGCGGGTCCGCATCGTCGAGCGTCGAGAGGTAGTGGACCATGCTGCTCCACTCCACGGTGAAGGTCCCCGCCGCGTCGTCGTAACGCGTGAAGACGCCGCCGGTGCCCTCGAGCGTGGGATCGAAATTGTCCCAGAAAGGCGCGATGACCGAGTGGTTGCCGTGGCTGCTGGGCAGCGGCCAGTTGTAGAACTCGAGCTCGTCGCTGGTGTCGAAGCTGATCCAGCCGTTCTCGCTGACGCGGATCTGGCCCGTAAACGACTGGCCGTAGTACTGGAAAGCGAAGGGCAGATCCACCGCCGCGAAGACGTTGTCGGTGATGAACTCTACCGCGACGCCCTCGCCGCCGAACGCGGGATTCAGGTGCGTCCAGCGGTACTCCGGCACCAGGGCCGGATAGTCGATGTCGGCGCTGTCGAGGGCATAATAGCCGTAGGCGTCGGGTCCGACGGGCGCACCCGGGTCCACGTCGCCGACGAGCAGTTCGTCGTAGAGCGAGGCCTGGTACCACTCGCCGTCGTCGGAGATCACGAGCTGCAGGGTCACGCCCCGTCCCGTGGGCACGTCCCCGTTGAGGTTCAGCACGAAGGGAGCCGAGGCCGCGACGGTCGCGCCCGGCGCGACGTCGGGCAGGGTCACCTCCTGGGTGATCACGGTGCCCACGTCGGGAGACAACAGGTTCAGACGCGCGTGCCCGGCGACCAGGGGCAGGCCCCCGTCGTTGGTCACCGAGACTGTGATCTCGTTGTCCTGTCCCTGCCGCAGGTAGCCGTCGCCGCCGATCGCCAGCCCGGAGACGGTGATGGTCGGTCCGCCAACGATCAACACCTGCTCGGAACGATCGACACCGCCGTCGTGGGCGGCGTCGATCCGCAGGAGAAGCTCGGTGCCGTCGTCGACCGAAGTGAACAGGCCGAACCTGAAGTGCTCGTCGCCGGCGGCCTGATGCGAAGAGCCGCCGGGGACATCGGGAATCGCGAACGAGGTTACCTGCACGTCTCCCGGTCCAGCCACGGTCAACGACAGGGTGACGTTGGTGGCGGCCAGCGCACCGGTGTTGGTCAGCTCGGGATAGATGAACAGCACCTCGGCGGGATTGACCACCTGGTCGCCGTTGCCGTGGGGGGCGTCGCTCGCCCAGGTGAGACCGGTGACCGTCAGGTGGGCGTCCGGTTGCGCCACAACCACGTCGGACTGGTGGGCGAAGCGGCTCGCGTGGGTCACGGTCACGGTGAGAGGCGCCGCACCGTCGAGGCCCGACAAGGGTACGTGGGCAACACCATCGGCGCCGCTGAAGACTGCACCGACGAGCACGCCGTCCTGGGTCACGCCCACACGGGCGCCGGCCAGGGGCGTCACGCCGTCGGCCTCGGTGACCGCCACGACGAAACGGGTGGCGTCGGGCGGGCAGGCGGCATCGTGGCCGACCGTCAGCTCCGCCGGCGCGCCGCGCCAATAGTTGAGCTCGGGGTCGCCGAGCAGGTTGTAGATGTGGAAGTAGAACTCCACCGACTCCTCGCCGTATTCCGCGAAGCTCAGCTCGTGAGGGAAGAAATCCATGAAGCGGAGCTTGCCCGCGAGCGACAGGACGCCCAGATCGGTCACGTCCTCGTCCACGATGCGCTCGAAGTAGGAGATGGCCATGGCGTCGTTGTAACGGGTGTGGGACCAGTGCTCGCCGTTGCCGATGAAGGCCACTGCGCCGCGGGGCTCGGTCGGCGTGCCCTGGCGCAGGAAGACCTCGCCGAAGCAGGCCTGGTCGGCCGCGAAGTCGCCGTTGAGACAGACGAAGCTCATCACCACCGGCATCATCTCGCCGTTGGCCACGTTGGGGATGTCCGCCACCGTGAAGTGCGGCGGCTCCCAGCCGGCCGTGCCGTAGGCCCAGCCACGGTAGGCGACCATCGAGACGCCCGCCTCGAGGGCCTGGGTGATGGGATAGACGCCGTTGAACAGCGGGGGAAACGAAACGTGCGTGGCAGGCTCGTAGCCCAGCACCTCCATCTGCTCCCCGCACCAGGTGACGGTGCTGACGGGCGTGTCCGAACCGTAGTTGCCGGCCACCATCAGTTGGCGGGCGAACCAGCCCTCGTCCACGCGGTAGGGCGTCTGCTCGTAGGCGACGGTCTTGTTGATCACCGTCTGGGCCTCGTAGGCCGATTCCACGGGGATCCGGCCGAGCAGGAGATCCGGCAGCCAGTCGTCTTCGTCCATCAAGGCGTAGGGCAGATCGGTCACGTTCTCGCTGAAGCTCCAGGCGGGCACGTCGTCGACGTCGCCGACGATGAGCAGATACTCGGGCGGCACTTCCCACGTCGCGTAGGCGTTGCGCAGCCAGGCCTGGATCGCGGCGTTGCCGGCACCCGTCTCCTCGGTGGTGGCCAGACGGACGTTCAGGCCCTTCTCACGCTTCCAGTCCAGCAGGGGCGTGCAGGCGTCGGCGTAGGCCGGCGTGGTGATGATCAGGTAGACGCCGTTGTCGGTCGCCTTCGCGCCCGCCGGCAAGCCCGCGAGCTGTCCGGCGAGGGCCGTGTCGAAGCCGCGGGAATACGAGCGCGGGCGCGTCTTCGCGCCGCTGGACCAGTTGCCGTCGTGCGCGACCGTGACGACCGCGTCCGCGGAAAGCCCTTCCGCCAGCACCGAGGCCACGGGCAGGCCGCGCAGATGGTCGAGGCGGCTGCTCGTGATGACGCCGGAGCCGGCGCTCACGCGTACGTCGCAGGTGGCGGCGTCCGGCGGCAGAGCCACCAGCAGGCGGCGCGCGGGCGTCGCGTCGGGAACGATTACCGAGGTCCGGGAGTCGTTCACTTCCACGCGTACTGCTTCCGACACTCGCTGATCGGCAGGGGCGGCGGCCGCAGCCGCCGCCGTCAGCATGCCGACTCCGAGAGCGAGCGCTATCGTAGTCCGTTTCATTTTAGTAGGATCATCCGCCTCGACTGTTGGGTGTTAAGAGCATCCAGCTCGTAGAAATACACGCCGCTTGCGACCTGCTGGCCATCGTCGGCGCGGCCGTCCCAGACGGCTTCGTGGCGACCGGCGGGGAGATCGCTCCAGGAGAATGTCGCCAAAGTCCGGCCGGCAACGTCGAATATCCGTACGTCAGCGGCACCCGGCTCGTCAAGCCTGAAGACGATGGTTGTGCGGGGGTTGAAGGGATTGGGGTAGTTGCCGACGAGGTGCGCGGAGGTCCGCGGGGCGTCTGCCGCCCCGGTGGCGTCGCAATCGGCGGGCAGAGCGCCGATCAGATCGCCGCCGCAGCCGGTGGCGCAGGGACTGCCCGTCTGCAGGAGATAGTCGCCGACGCCGCAGAACTGGGGATCGGCGGAGAAGTTGCCGCCGCCGTCGGTGCCGCAGACCACGTCGCCGCTGTCGTTGCCGTAGACGTCGCAACAGGAGACCGTCGGCATCGCCCCGTCGCAGTAGATCCCGTGCCCGTTGGTGTTGAAGGCGATGATGCATTTCTCCAGCGAAGGCGTGCTGTCCAACATGACGTAGACACCACCACCCAGACCGCCGGAAACGCTGCCTTCGTTGTCGGCGATGGTGCAATTGCGCAGTGTCGGCGCGGGACTGAACAGGGTGTGGACGCCGGCCGCGTCGGATAGCGGGGCGACGCAACGGTTGCCGGTGATGATGCAGCCCTCGATCAGCGGGTCGGAGGAATCGACCGCCACGCCGCCGCCGTAGATGTAATCGTTGTCGAGGGTGTTGCCGGTGATGGTGCAGGCCGACATGGTCCCCCCGGCACCGAGCTGGTAGGCCACGCCGGCGCCGTTACCCAGCGCGGAGTTGCCGCTGATGTCGCAGCGGACGATCGTCGGTGAGGAATCGCCGATGAAGATGCCGCCGCCCTGTCCCCAGTTGGCGTCGATCACGTTGTTCGTGATCGTGCAGCCGCTCAGATAGGCGTCGCTGTTGTTGCGAATGAAGATACCGGCGCCGCTGGGCGCCTCGTTGCCGTCGATCAGGCAATCGAGGACCCAGGGGCAGCTGTTCTCCTCGATGGCCAGCCCGCCGCCCTGTTTGGCCACGTTGGCGACGCAATCGACGCGGATCAGGGTGGGTCCGGCCTGGTTGTAACAGATGACTCCGCCGTCGGTGCAGAGCGTGACCAGCACGTCGCTGACGACCACGTCGAGCCCGACCTGACGCAGCAGGATGCCGGCGCCGTAGGCAGCGGCGAAAGCGTTGCGGACCTGCAGGTTCTCGATGCTGCAATCCTCCACGTTTTCCACGAAGATGCCGCGTCCGAGACCCTGGGCGTCGATGATCGTGGCGCCCGTGCCGGCGCCGCGCAGGGTGACGCCCGATTTCATGATCACGCAGGCCGGCGTCGTGCCGGGACCCTCGGTCTCGTGGGTGCAGTCGTAGTAGGTATCGGCGGCGACTTCCACGATATCACCCGGCGAAGCGGCCTGGACGGCGTCGTGTATCTGGGCGTAATCGCCGGGAACGGTGATCACGTCGGCAAAAACGGACGAAACGGCCAGGGCCGTCAACAACAAGGCGCAGAGGCTCACGGTCCTCGACATGAGGTCATCCTCCCATGTATGGATTCTGGGCCGGCACGCGGCCGGGGCGGGGAGCGAACTGATAAGGGAATTATAACACAAGCGACTGGTTTGTGGCCATACTCATGAAAACCCTCGCTTGAATATAATGAATGATGCGTTCAGGTTCCATTGGGAAGATAAATGTAGTATAATATGCTGTGGTGCCGGTCGCCCACCTGCTCGGCGCCGCTCATTCATATGGATCACGATGGACCCCCCGCCCCATCACCGACCGTCGCCCTGGAGGCCATGATGCGTTTGCGCCTGGGAATCACACTCTCGCTCCTTCTGCTCGCCACCACGATCGCCCTGGGAAATACGGCGGTCCGTGAAACGATACTGGACCGGCCGGGCGATGCGCCCGACGTCGAGGTCAAGCTCCTCCAGGAAAGCCGGGATCTGCTGATCCTGCAAATGGATCTCAACCATCTCACGGCCGAGCATGTGGAGATCGCGGGACGCGACTTCAGCCGGCTCGACATCTCCGGCGCTTCCGACCAGGGTGCACAGGGACACCCGGCACTGCCCGCGATCAGCCGCCTGCTCCAGGTGCCCGACGGTCTCGGCGTCACGCTGCGTATCGTGGACATGGATACGCGCGAGTTCGACACCGACCCGATAGCGCCGGTGCCGCCGCGCGACGGCGAAGCCATCCAGGTGGACGAGACCTACTACAAGCGCGACCTCTCGCACCTGCAGCCCTCCGCCGAGATCGGCGCGCCGGGCGTCATGCGCGACCTGCGCGTCTCACCGCTCGTGTTCCACCCGGTGCAGTATGACCCGGCCGCAGGCAAGCTGATCGTCGCGGTAAGCATGACCGTGGAGATCACCTTCGCTCCCGACGGCGCGGGTGCCGACGTACCGGCTCCCAAGAGTGCCATGTCCCGCACGGAATCGTTCGCCCGCTTCTACGAAAACAACGTCCTCAACTACGACGACGCCGACAACAAGAGCCTGCCCGAAGAGCTCGGCACCTACCTGATGATCTGCCGCGACAACGCCACGGTCCTTTCGCACGTGGCGCCGCTGGTCGAATGGCGCCAACGCCAGGGCTACAAGGTCCTCCTCGCCACCACGGCCGAGACCGGCACGACGACCACTTCCATCAAGAACTACATCCAGGACATCTACGACACCGAAAAGCCCGCGCTGGAATTCGTCACCCTGGTCGGCGACATCGGCGGCAGCTACGGCATCCCGACGTACATCGAGAGCGACAGCGGCTACAGCGGCCGGGGTGACCACACCTACACCATGCTCGCGGGCGGCGACATCCTGCCCGACATCCATCTCGCGCGCCTGTCCTTCGACGACGACAATCTGACCAACCTGCAGCAGATCGTGAACAAGATCGTGAGCTACGAGACCGCTCCGCCGACCGGCGCGGACCCGGACTGGTTCACGCGCGGCAGCCTCGTGGGCGATCCGAGCTCCTCGGGCATCACCTGCATCTACGTCAACCAGTGGGTGCGCGACCAGTTGCTCGCCCACAGCTACACCGAGATCGACTCCCTGTGGAGCCCCAACTGGTCGACCATGAGGACCAACTACAACAAGGGCGCCACGCTCATGACCTACCGCGGCTGGCTGGGCATGAGCGGCTTTTCGGCCAGTTACGCCGAGAACCTGACCAACACCGGCGAACTGGGCTTCGCCGTGGTGATGACCTGCGACTCGGGCTCCATCGAGGACGACATGTCCCCGTCGGAAGCCTTCGTGCGCAATCCCGCCGCCGGCGGTGTGGCCAGCATCGGCACCGCGACCATCGGCACCCACACCCGCTACAACAACTGCATGTTCACCGGGGTGATCGACGGAGCCTACAACAGCGGGGATTACCGGGTGGGGCCGGCGCTGACCAGCGGCAAGCTGGCCATGTACAACAACTACTTCCTGGCCGAACCCACGCGCACCGAAATCTGGATGGTCTGGAACAACCTGATCGGCGACGCCGCCACGGAGATCTGGACGGGTTTCCCCGACGAGTTCTCGGTGGCTTATGACGCGACCATGGATCTGGGCGCCAACTCGGTCTTCGCCGAGGTGACCGACACCGGCAGCGGTCTGCCCGTCGCCGGCGCACGCGTCACGCTCTACAAGGGCACCGAGATACGTCTCTCCGCGGAGACCGACGCCCTGGGACGGGTCAATCTGCCCATGTCCGGCTACACGGCCGGCGACCTTAGCATCACCGTCAGCAGGCACAACTACATCCCGCACCTCGGCACCATCGTGATCGGTGCGCCGACCGATCTGGTCGCCCTGGAGAGCTTCCTCATCGACGACACGAACTGGGGCAACAGCGACGGGCAGCTCAATCCCGGCGAACACGTGCAGGTCGGCGTCCAGTTGCATAACCACGGTACGGTCACGGCAACGAGTGTCAGCGCGACGATCAGCAGCAGCGATCCCTGGGTCGCCATCGACGCGGCCTCCGCCAACTACGGCGACATCGGCCCCGGCGCCGACGACTGGGGCAACACCATGTTCGAGATCACGTTGCCGCAGGACGCTCCCGCCGAGTACTTCGTGCAGATCGACCTGGCAGTGTCCAGCGGCGGCGACACCTGGCATTCCCTGCTGGAGATCGAGATCACCGGCGGCTCCTTCCTGTATCTCAGCCACACCTTCGGTGGCCCCGGCGGCGACCTGGATCCGGGCGAGACCGGCTCCCTCTCGGTGAACCTGCGCAACGACGGCAACGCCGCCATCGCCGGCGCGACGGCCACCCTGATCAGCGGCAGCCCCTGGGTCGCGGTGAACGACGCCGCCGGCACATACGGTGCCATGACGATCAACGGGACCGACGAGAACACGGCGGATCCCTTCGACATCTCCGTCGCATCCGACTGCTTCCTCGGCCACCTGGCGACCTTCGGCGTCGTGCTCGAGACCAGTGAGGGCACACGCGATACGATCGAGTTCCAGGAGCAGATCGGTACCGCGTCGTCGACGGATCCGGTCGGCCCGGACGCCTACGGCTATCACGCCTTCGACGACACCGACACGGGCTACCTCTACGCTCCCGTCTACGACTGGGTAGAGATCGATCCGACCATCGGCGGCTCGGGCCTCGACCTGGGCCTGAGCGACAACGGCTGGGAACAGGACGATACGGCGACCATACTCCTCCCCTTCGACTTCGTCTTCTACGGGGAGACGTACGACCGCGTCTCCATCTGCTCGAACGGCTGGATCGCCCCGGGCACCACCTCGCTGGTCAACTACCGCAACTGGTCGCTGCCCACGGCCGGCACGCCGAACGGCATGATTTGCGGTTTCTGGGACAACCTCTACGAACAGGCCGGTACCGGCGGCGTGTTCTGGTGGAACGACACGGCCAACAACCGCGTGATCGTGGAATGGAGCCGCATGCGCAACGACGCCGGCGGCAGCAACGAGACCTTCCAGATCATCCTCTACGACCCCGCCGTCCACGAGACCGACAGCGGCGACAGCATCATCGAGATGATGTACAACGCCGTCTCGCAGGTGGACGGAACCAACGGCTACGCCACCGTCGGGCTGCAGAGTCCCGACCACACGGACGCCCTGCTCTACACCTACTGGAACCAGTATCCCGCCGCGGCGGCCTCCCTGACGACGGGACGCGCGCTGCGCTTCCAGACTTTCGCCGCCATACCGAAGGGCCGGCTCGAGGGAAACGTAACCAATGCCTCGGGCGGCGGCTCGCCGGTCAAGGACGCGCAGATCGCGGTCCTGGGCTCCGGCCGCTCCTTCCTCACCGTGACCGACGGCAGCTACGGCGGCAACGTGCAGCCCGGCACCTTCGACGTGATCGCGACCCATCCGAGCTTCGCGCCCGACACGACCTACAACGTGGTGATCGTCGAGGACGCCACCACGGTCGTCGACTTCTCCCTGGTCGACATCGCCGGCCCCGACTTCACCAACACCACGGTCCTCATGGGAACGAGCGACACGGTCGGCCCGTATACCATCGAGTCGACGGTCACCGACTACACCGGCCTCGACGACGTCAAGTTCTTCTACCTGACATCCGCCGGCGGCGGTCTGACCGAACTTGCACCCACCGATCTGGGCGGCGGCGTGTATCAGGCCCAGATCCCGGGTCAGCCCCTCGACACCCGGGTCAGGTACTTCTTCACGGCCACCGACGTGCTCGGGCAGTTCAGCAGCGAACCGGCGGGCGGTCTGGAAAACGCATACGACTTCTGGGTGGACGACTCCTTCTACTACTCAGCCAACATGGAGACCGCCGACGGCTGGACCGCCGGCGGCCCAGGCGACGACGCTTTCGCCGGCATCTGGACCCGTGTCGATCCCATCGGCGTGTGGGAAGGCGAAACACCCGTCCAGACCGAGGACGACCACACACCGCCCGACGGCATCCACTGTTGGGTGACAGGCAATTCCGAGACCGGCCAGCAGGGCGTCGACGACGTGGACGGCGGCCAGACGACGCTCCTGAGTCCCGTCTTCAACCTCGATGGCTACAGCGGCTTGACCTTCAGCTACTGGCGCTGGTACACGAACGAAACCGGCAACAACCCCGGCGAGGACGAGTGGGTCGTGCAGGTGAACGACGGCTCCGGCTGGACCGACATCGAGCGCACGACGGCCAGCAACCAGAGCTGGGTCCAGATCTCGTATCCGCTCAGCAGCTACGCGTCGGCGACCGCCACGGTGCAGTTCCGCTTCATCGCCGCGGACAACATCGGCGGGGGCTCGGTGGTCGAGGCCGGCGTCGACGACTTCCTGCTCTACAACGACCTGACCCCGATCGACGACGAGGACCCGCTGGTCACCGTGACCGGTCCCCTGCCCGGCTCGGTCTACAGCGGCGGCTCCCTGCCGACCGTCGAGTGGACCGCCTCGGACAACGTCGGGGTGGCCTCGACCTTCATCTACTACTCGGCCGACGGCGGCGCCACCTGGCCGTATCTGGTCGCCGAGGGCGCGCTCGCATCGCCGCACAGCCCCTCGTGGGCCGGCGTGCCCGACAGCGAAGAGGCGCTGATCAAGGTCGTCTGCTTCGACGCCGTGCTGAACGTGAAGGCGGACGCCATGGACGGCACCTTCTCCCTGAGCGTTACCACGGACGTGGACGAGGGCTCCCTGCCTGCTCGCGCCGTCCTCACGCAAAACCACCCCAACCCCTTCAATCCCGCCACGGAGATCCGTTTCGCCTTGCCGACGAAGCAGCCGATCACCCTGAAGGTGTACGATGTCGCGGGCCGCTCGGTGGCGACGCTGGCCGCCGGCCTGCACGACGCCGGCTCGCATACGGTGATCTGGCGCGGCGAGGACGACGCCGGAGCCCGCGTGGCATCCGGTCTTTACTTCTACAGATTGACCATGGAGGATGGGGCGGAGACCCGCAAGATGATGCTCCTCAAGTAGACATCACCGCGAGGCGCGGTCACCACGACGGTCAGTGGTGACCGCGCCTCACGAGATGTCGGCAACACCACGAAAGCGATCGAGATGCGTATGATCATGCTGCTGCTAGGGGTTGCCTTGCTCGCGTGCGTGACGGGCTGCGGACAGGAGGATGTGGCCCGCGTACGCGCCGGCGACGCGACGAGCGTCGACGAGGCCGTGGCCGAATCCGCTTTCGACACCGAGATCGTCCTATGCAGACGAGTCGGCAGCAAGACCGGCAAGCGCATCGCCGTCGGCGACGACTTCACGGAACGCCCCGAGAAGAAGAACCGCTACATCCACGGCTTCGTCGACTTCGCGCACGCGCCCGTCGGCGTCCACCAGGTTCACCTGGTCTGGATCAAGCCGGGCGGCAAGGAGCTGTTCCGCAAGTTCGCCGAGGTCCGCGTCACACCCGCGCCGGACGGTTACGTCACGGAGATCGCCTGGCTCAAGGCGGAGGATCTCCACTACCGCAAGGTCGAGGATCCCGTCACCGGCAAGACCGCCGACTTCACTCTGCACACCAAGCTCAACGTGGCGCCCGCCAAGGAGCGCATCGCCGGCGAATATGCCCTGCGGGTCTACTGGAACAGGGAGTTGCTGGTTGAAAAGACCTTTCTGTTCCATATACTGGACGATTGATGTCTTTTCCTCCGCGCAAGGACCGGAGCGGGAGAGTAATCCGGCATGGACCGTAAGATCAGAGTCTGCCAGGTAATCAACAGCTTTGTGGTCGGCGGAGCCGAGACAGTCGCCTTGGACCTGTCACGCAAATTGAACCCCGAGCGGTTCGAGGTGAGGCTCCTGGCACCCTTCAAGAGCGAATGCGAAACGGGTACTCCGG
The DNA here is from genome assembly GCA_964389015.1 of uncultured Fibrobacteraceae bacterium. Taxonomy (GTDB): domain Bacteria; phylum Krumholzibacteriota; class Krumholzibacteriia; order LZORAL124-64-63; family LZORAL124-64-63; genus JAHIYU01. Next base: position 20,553 of record CAYMCR010000031.1, read on the forward strand.
AGATGGAGCGCCGCTTCAGGGAGGCCGGCGTCCCGGTCGACAAGCTTGAGATCACATCCTTTCACAATCCCTGGTCGATCTTCCGACTCTACCGCTACTTCCGGCGGGGCCGCTACGACATAGTCCACGGGCACAATCGACTTTCCGATGCCTGGGCGGTTGAGATGGGCGCGTTAGCCGGAATCCCCTGCCGGTTCTTGACCCGGCACCTCGTCTACCAGGACATGACACCCATTCTTGTCTGGCGATACGCACGCCTTGCCGGCAGGACGGATAAAATCATCCCGGTCTCCGAGGCGGTACGTCAGAACTGCATCGAGATCGAGGGCATTCCCGACCGTAAGCTCAGAACGATCACGAACGGCATCGACACGGAACGGTACGCGCCAGCAAGCAACGAGACCGTCACCGCCAAGCGTCGGGAATTGGGTTTGGCCCCCGAAGAGAGCATGCTCCTCTTCGTCGGGCGCATGAACGAGCAGAAAGCCCCGGATGGCTTCGTGCGCACGATCCGGAAACTTCGCACCGACGGGTTGCGCGTGCGCGGGTTCATGTGCGGCACCGGTCCCCTGGAGAACGAGATCCGAAGCCTAGTCGATGACAGTCCCGGCGACGTGACGATGCTGGGCTTACGCAACGATGTCCCTGAGCTATTGGGCACGGCCGACCTCTTCGTCTCCACATCCAGAAACGAGGGCCTGCCACTCAATGTCATGGAAGCCATGTCCAGCGGAGTGGCATTCCTGGCCCCGGACATCGAACAGGTCTCCTGCCTGCTCACGGACGCTGAACTGCGCGAGTCCTGCCTGATGGCGCCACCCCCGCCACAGGGCCCGCTCCCGGATCGGCTGATCAACGCCTGGGCAGACAAGGTGAGTAAAACACTGGCTGATAAGGATCGACGCAACCGTACTGGCGCCGCGGTGCGCGAACTCATCCACGCCCATCACTCACTGGACCGCATGATCTCAGATTATCAGGAAGTCTACGAGGCTCAACTGTTGGCACGCCGCGGGGCCACTACCTAGACGTCTCGCCGCCCAACCGCGCCAGATCCTCATCCACCATCAGTTTGACGAGATCCTTGAAGGTCGTCGCGGATGACCACCCCAGCTCCTTGCGGGCCAGAGTATTGTCACCGAGAAGTTGATTCACGTCGGCTGGCCGGTAAAACCGGGGATCGACTACCACGTGCTTCTCCCAATCCAGCCCCACGTGCGCGAAGGCGATGCGGCAGAATTCGCGCACCGAGTGGGCTTCACCGCTGGCGATCACGTAATCGCGCGGCTCGTCCCGTTGCAACATCATCCACATAGCTCGCACATAGTCCTCGGCGTAGCCCCAATCGCGCTTGGCATCGAGGTTGCCAAGACGCAGCTTGTCGGACAGGCCCAATTTGATGCGCGCCACTCCATCGGTGATCTTGCGGGTTACAAACTCCAGGCCGCGGCGGGGTGACTCGTGGTTGAAGAGGATACCCGAGACGCAGAACATGTCGTAGCTTTCCCGGTAGTTGACGGTGATGTAATGTCCGAAGCACTTCGCCACGCCGTAGGGACTGCGCGGGTACAGAGGCGTCGACTCGTTTTGCGGAGTTTCCTTGACCATACCGAACATCTCGCTGGATGACGCCTGATACATCTTGATGGACTTATCCACGATACGGATCGCTTCCAGGATACGCGTCACTCCGAGCGCGGTGACGTCGGCGGTCAAGATAGGCTGTTTCCAGGACGTCGGCACGAAGGACTGGGCCGCCAGATTGTAGATCTCGTGTGGCCGGGCGGTGTCGATGACGTCGATCACCGAGGCCAGATCGGTCAGATCCGCCTGGATGAACTCCAGCTTGTCCATGAGGTGGGCGACGCGTTCCGTTGTCACGGTGCTTGTCCGACGGACCATGCCGTACACCTGGTATCCCTCGTCCAACAGCAGCTCCGCCAAGTATGAACCGTCCTGACCAGTGATGCCAGTGATCAAGGCTCGCCGCGCGGCTTTCTCAGTCATCATCTCGACCTTTCGCTTGTCGTTCGTGCTTGGCAGCAGAGTATCTCAGGATATAATGCGCAAATGAAGCGAAAACTCGTTTTAAAAGGAAAATGGCATATACTTGTCTGGAAGTACGAACTAGGACTGGAAGTCGGTCGAGACCGCGGCGTTCAGGTTTTCCCTGGTGCGATGGCGCTGGAGGGGACGGACCCATGAGAATCCTCTACATCACTACGAGTTTCGCGAGCCTGACCCACACCTTCATCACGCGCGAGATCGACCAGTTGCGCCGACAGGGATTGGAGATCGAATTGCTGGCAATGCGCCACAGCGTTGCCGCCCTCTCCTCCGAAACCGAATGCGACATCGGTGACTGCATGTACATCTATCCGGTCGGCTTCGTGGAACTCGCCCGAGGAATGGCGGCCATGCTCTTCGACCGTCCTGGGCGGTTCTTCGCAGCGATCAGGGCCGCCTTCGCCTCTCGCCGGGACTCCATGACGGACAAGTTCCGGCTCCTGTACCAGCTAGCGGCGACGACAACCTGCGTCCGCGATGTCGAAGCCCGGTTCCCCGATCACATCCACGCCCACCTGGCCAATCCACCGGGATCCTACGCCATGTTCCTGGGCTTGTTGACGGGGATCCCGTATAGCATCACCGGACACGCGGCGGATTTGTACTGCAAGCCCGTCGGCAACGATACCAAGGTCCGCCTTGCGGCGGGCATGGTCGCGATCTCAGAGTACAACCAGAGCCACTATCGGGAGTTACATCCCGGACTGAGCCAGACGGAAATCATCCACTGCGGGATCGAGCCGGAGAAGTTCATGTTCGTGGCGAGACATCGCTTTCCATCCCCGTTCCGCATTCTCGCGGTCGGACGCGCGACCGAGAAGAAGGGCTTCAGGTATCTGCTCGATGCCTTGTCGCTGATGAAGGAGAGGCGGATTCCGTATCACTGTGATCTGGTCGGCGGAGGGCCCTTGCTGGATGTGCTCAAAAAACAGCAACGCGATCTGGCCCTCGACGACCTGATCATCCACGGCCCCCTTCAGCAATCCGAGATCATGGCGATGCTCGACCGCGCCAGCGTCTTCACCCTGCCCTGCGTGATCGCCGAGAACGGCGACATCGACGGCATACCGGTCTCGCTGATGGAAGCCATGGCCTGCGGTTGCCCGGTCGTATCCACGCACATCTCGGGCATCCCGGAGTTGATCGACGATGGCGACTCCGGACTCCTGGTAGCGCAGAACGATCCACACGCCATTGCGGACGCACTGGAGCGCCTGTTCGGCGATCCTGATCTCGTGGCGCGGATCTCGGCGGGCGGCCGGTGCAGCGTCGAGACGCATTTCAACCTCGCCATCGAGGGGAAGAAACTAGAAAGCTTCTTCTTGCGTCTGCACAACACACCTTGAACCGATCCCACTGACCACATCGGTTGGACAAATCGCAGACTCCTCGACGTCCTATTCATCTTCTCACTACGCACCAGGGCCGATGATTCAGAGGGCGGAGAATCTCGACAACTGGTTGGGCCGACGGGCCGACTGGCATCGCGAACTGTACGACGCGCCTTGGTAGATCCGGACTGCATCCAGTCGTGACAAGAAAGGCCCGGGAGCCGAAGCTCCCGGGCCCTGTTTGTAACGCGTCCGGGACGCGTATTACGCAAAGGCTAGCGGTAGAGGCTCTTCACGCCGCCCCAGTCGCTGTCCTCGTTCGCAATCGGAGCAGCGATCGTGACGGTTACCTCGCTGCAACCGCTGTAGCCGTCGACGAACAGGTAGTACCAGCCATCCGCCGCGGCGACGTAGTTGATAACTTCCTGGGCGCCCGAGCAGCAGCTGTCCGATCCGGCCACACAGTTGGCGATGATGTCGGAGCAGTCCGTGACCAGGTACATGGACATGTCGTGGGTGCCGTCCTCGGTGACGGAGAAGGTCTCACCCGCGGTCAGGTAGATCTTGTACAGCGCTTCGTTGCCACCATCGGCGTAGCCCGTGCAGTCGCCGTATTCACCAGACCACTCGCTGGGCATGGCGCAGAGATCGATCACGAACTGGTCCAAGCCCTGGGCCTGCAGGTCGATGGCGTCGTCGCAGTTGGGGGGCTCGGGACAGTCGGTGGCGGTCAGGATGTAGGTACCGGAGGTGGACGAGCTATAGCCCGTGACCTCGACGAAGTACGTGCCGTCGGCAGGAGCTTCGAACGTGATCAGGGAATACCATCCCTCGCCGCCGTCGTCGTCATAAGCGAGCTGGCTGATGCCATCGACGTCGAAGACGTACAGCTTCGTGTCACCGGCGTCGCCCGGGTGGGTCTCGAAGACGAGGCAGTCACCGGTCAACATGGCGATGGAGAAGTAGTCCACATCGCCGGCCGGATCGATGGCGGCGCTCATGTCGTCGCCCACTGTCAGCGCATTGGCCGTCAGGTGATCGTTATTGGGCTCGAGCTCGGCGGCGCGACCGTTGGCCTGATACTCAGCCAGCGGCTTCTCGAGAGGTGTTTTGGCGACGGCGATGCTGCTGATCAAGCAGAGAGCCATCAAAACGACTAGCATGGTACGCATAAGCGTCCCTCCTTCAGAAATGGTGAGTGCAAGGTGTGCTGCACGACTCAAGATGCAGGAGGCGGGGAATACCTGCTGATGGTCTTGGAGCACGTCAGCCGATGCATAATCCATGAATGATCGTATCACGTCTGGAGCGGTGGGACAACCATTTTTCAAGAAAATATCACGCATTGATACGTTTTCGTGACTATTAGGCCAGATCTCGTGATAATTCGCATGCGTGATCGGGATATTCCTTACGAAATCGAATCCAACCTCTCACCCGACCGCAACCGGTGCCGCAACCCCATCAGCCGCGCGTCGAGCGCCCGCAATTCGCCCAGGTTGGCCCGCTCGCGTTTGGTGGGCTCGATCACGTCCACCATGGCGCCGTTGTTGATCACCACGCGGCGGTCGCCCATCAGGGCCAGGATCGGATCGTGCGTGGCCATCAGGACGATCTTGTCCTGGCCCACCAGGATGTCGAGGGCCTTCTGGCGATCGATGCCGGCGTTCTCGATCTCGTCGATCAGCACCACCGGGGAACGGCTCAGCACGGCGGTGTCGGCGATCATCAGGGCGCGGGACTGGCCCCCGGACAGACTCGTGACGGGCGTGTCCAGGGCGAAGGGCTCGCCGGCCAACGAGTTGGCGTCCTCCCAGATCTGCTGGATCTTGGCCTCGGGGTCGACCGCCTGACGGCTGTCGGCGTGCAGGGCCAGGAAATCCTTCACCGAGAGGTCCATCACGAAGTTCATGTTCTGGCTGAGCTGGGCCACGAGCTTGTGCTCGCTCGAGGTGCGCCACTTCATCTCCGGCTCGCGACCGTTGATGGTCACGTGACGTCCGGTGGGCGTGTCGCCGCGGGCCACCCACTCGATATCCGCCAGCAGGCGGCTCTTGCCCGAGCCGGTGGGACCCACGATGCAGATCACCTCGCCCAGGCGGGTCGTCAGCTCGCGTACCGCCTCGGGCGCGCCGTCCTTGTCGAACCCGCCCGTGACGGTGATCTCGGTGACCTGTTCCTCGTCGCCGGTCAGGAAGGCTTCCATCTCGGTCAGGAAGCCCGCGAGATCGTCCAGCAGGTCCGCGGCCGGCGTCGCCGCGAGCGACTGGACGGGATCGTCGCCCAGTTCCGTGCCGCGCTCGGCTAGCCAGCCCTGGGCGAAGGGCCAGCGGTTCAGCAGTTCGCCGACCTGCAGGTCGCGCAGGGTGTCGGTGGTAATCATCATCTGTCCCCCTCGAGGCCGGTCATAGGAGCCCCCTGCTGCCGGTCGTCCTGCCCTTTCAGATCGATCTTGCGCACGTTGCCCATCTGATACTCGGAACCGATACGGGTCTCGCCGAGGCAGTACGAACACAACGCCGCCGGCATGCTGAAGCGCAGCCGCTTGCCCTCGACCGTCGTCACCTCCACGCCTTCCTCCCAGAGGGTCGACAGCTCGAAGCTGCCCTGACCGGTGATGCCGTTGACGTGCATGATGCGCGCCTTGGGGTTGACCCGGTGCACGCGCGCCGCGAAGACCTCGCGTTCGGCTTGGCTGACGATGTCGCCCTTGGTGATCACCACGATGTCGGCCGACTTGAGCATGGGACCGATCTTCTTGGGCGTGTCGATGCCCGAGAGATTGTCGATCACGCAGACCGCCAGGACCTCGCGGATGTAGGGCGAACAGCGGTTGCAGAGGCCGGCGCTCTCGCTCAACAGCAGGTCGAACCCCTCGGTCAGGCCCCACTGGACGCATTCCTCCACGTTGCTCACGAAGTAGTGGTCGGGGCACAGGGCGCCGCTGAGACCCTTGCGCACGGGGATGCCCGCCGCCTGGTAGATGTCGTCGTCCAGGGTCGACAGGCAGTCGAACTTGACGACGCCGAGCTTGCGGCCCGCCTGTTGCAGATGGGCCAGGGTCTTCAGGATCACCGCGGTCTTGCCCGACGACGGCGGACCGCTGACGGTCACGAATTTCATGTCAGGCCTCCGCGCCCTCGTTGAAGATCTCCAGCATGCGGGGGATACGCTCGCCCAGGTCGTGCTCGCGAACGAAGTCCCAGCCCAACCACAGCCAGGGAGCGGGGTCGGGCAACTCGTTCACCACGTCCGGGTGCAGCGAGGGGAACAGGCCGCGGTGGCTGAGCACCTCGCCGGCCTCCTTCGAGAGGAAGAAGTCGGCCAGCTCGCGCGTGCCTGCCGGCGCGTCCGCTTGTTCGAGCATGAAGATGGGGCTGATGATGGCGCCGTCCTCGGGCCAGACCACCTCCACCAGGGGATTCATCCTGGCCATGCGCGAGAAGAAGTACGGAATCACCGAGACGGTGGGCACCTCGCCCTTGTTGGCCTTGAAGCGCCCCGCCGCCTGGCTGGGGTGCAGCGACTTCATGAGGTTGCGGGCCAGGGCGCGCACGCCGTCGTCGCCGAAGTGCTTCCAGAGGGTCAGCAGGATGCCGTTGAACAGGTCGAAATCGCCCACCGGCAGCGCGATGCGCTTCTCCAGACGGGGCGAGAGCAGGTCGGCCCAGGAGCGCGGCACCGGCTCGCCTTCGTCCAGTTGCTGCTTGTCGACCAGGAAGATGGCCGGTACGACGCCGATCATGGCGAAGTGGCCGTCCGGGTCCTTCAGGTCCAGGCCCGCGAAGTCGGTGTTGACGGTCTCGGACGAGTGGTCGGTGAAGACGCCGGCGTCCTTGAAGCGCGCCATGTTCTTGTGGTCGAAAAAGGACTCGAATCCGGCCGACAGGAAGATGTGGGGCAGATCCTCGCGGGTGCGGATGCGGGCCATCTCCTGCTCGACCACGCCCATGCCCACGCTGGCGGCGGCCAGCTTGTGGCCGATCGTGATGTCATGGCGCTCGCTGACCTCGGTCTTGACGGCCTCGAAGGCTTCCAGCAACGGGATACGCACCGGGCAGGGCAGCAGCCCGGCGACCTTGATATCGCCCTCGCGGGGGAACATCCGGCTGTCGTCGGCCATCTGCAGGGTGATGTCCTCGCTTTGCCGGCTGTTCTCGACGGCCGCGACGAGCAGGGAGCGGAATGCCTCGAAGTCCTTGCCCTTCATCTGCATGGCCTGGCCCAGCGTGACCATCTTGCCCTGGGAGCTGCGCTTGCTCTCGTCGCCTACATGCGTGAAACCATTGTCCACGAAGGCGGGGATGGTCTCGGGGTAGGTCTCGGTGATCTCGAAGAGGGTCATCTCCGGCTTGATCGTCACTATCGACATGGCTGGAATACTCCTCGGACAATTCTTTACCTTTTGGTGTAGATCTGTCTAGGGCAATATATAGTCCTCATTTTGTCTCCTGTCAACCCTCGTCTATCTTGGTTTGCCCAGTGTCAACTATCAATGAAGAAATCAGCATATTCCTGCGTTCTTATTAGAAAATGGGGCTATGCACTTGACTCTCCCCGGTACAAGATGTAGTGTTTCTCGCCGT
>CAYMCR010000032.1:0-28310 GCA_964389015.1 uncultured Fibrobacteraceae bacterium
CCTCGGCCCGGGAAAGGCGGGGTTGAAAAAAGGGGGCTTATGGGACAGGCTCTACCTATAGGGAGTTGATGGACTGGCTCGATGACCCGTTCCATACGCCTCCACTCGAGCCGTTACTCGTGCAACTCGAGCTGGATCTGCGATGATTAGGACAGGCCAGAGCGGAGGGCATGACAGAACAGGGCAACCTCGACCTGAAAACCGGCGTTGGAGGCGGGTAAATCGTTATGAAATGGGGGTCAGAGGGAGAACCCTGTCCCGTTTAGGACAGCAGTGATATGGTCTTAAAGTTCCACAACAACGACTTCCGTGGGCTGCCCGGCGAGGAGAAGATCCTGGCCACCATGCGCGAGCAGGGCGTCGGCCCCGGCATGTATACCTTTCCCCGCGCGAACTCCATGAAGGAGATGTGCGAGCCGGAGATGATCGCCAAGTACGAACAGGGACCCGTCGGGTACATGACGGTCGATGCCAACGGACCGCCGGCCATGGGCAAGAGCCTCGTCCTGTGGTTCCTCTATTCGGTGCTGATCGCCGTCTTCGCGGGTTATCTGGGCTTCTTCGCCCTCGGCCGCGGTGCCGAGTACATGGCCGTCTTCCGGATCACCGGCACCGTCGCCGTGCTGGGTTTCGCCGTCGGTAGCCTGATCGACGGCATCTGGAAAGGCGTGTCCTGGGGCAGCGTCTTCAAGCACGTCATCGACGGCGTGATCTACGGTCTGCTCACCGCCGGGACCTTTGCCTGGCTGTGGCCGGAGATCTAGACGGGCTTGAAACATGTGACCGCTGCCTGCGTGATATGTGGTGGCTTTCCACATGAAAGGACCATCGCATGAGCAAGCTGGACCAGGAACTCGCCGCGCGTTTCGTCTGCCCCAAGTGCGAGCAGCGGGGCGCCCTCGTGGAGCACGTTGCCTTCACCGGCACCGGCATCTCGCGCTGGATCGATCTGCAGCATCGCCATTACGCCGGCGTCACCTGCAGTCGCTGCGGATTCACCGAGTTCTACGACTTGAAGACGCTCAGGGGGCACGACACCCTGGGCGACATCCTGGACATCATCTTCGAACGGTGAGCCTATTGCCCGGGCATATGAATCCCTGGAGGGATCGTGATCGATACGATCGATTTTACGCCCATCGGCGTCATCCGCACACCGCACGGTGAATTGGAGAACATGCCCATCCAGCCCGCCGGCGCGCGGGGCGTGCGCGGCACCGTCGAAATCGAGCCTCGATTCACGGACGGCCTGCGCGATCTGGACGGTTTCTCCCACGTCATCCTGCTCTACCATTTCCACGCCTCGCGCAAGGCGGACCTCGTCGTCACGCCCTTCCTGGACACTGAGCCACGCGGCGTCTTCGCTACCCGCGCACCCAACCGGCCCAACCCCATCGGCCTGTCCGTCGTGAAGCTCGTCGGCGTAGACGGCCACGTGCTGACCGTCGAGGACGTGGACATGCTCGACGGCACGCCCCTGCTGGACCTCAAACCCTACATCCCTGAATTCGACGGTGTGGAGGACGTACACCTCGGCTGGCTCGCCGAGGTTCGCGGCCGCTCACGGAACGCGCGTGCGGACGACAGGTTCAAGTGACGGCCCGCAATGAAGGAGGTCGCAACGTGACGATTAGATCCCTGTTGCTGATGCTGTCGATCTCGTGCGTGGCCGGTTGCGCCGCCCCGCCGTCGCCCCCACCCGCACCCGCCACACCGTCTCCGCCCGAGCCGCCACCGGGCATCGCCCTGCTCGCCGCATTCGACGACCGCGACCCCGGCGGGGCCATCCATCTGTCGTTGAGCAACAAGACCGACAAGGACCTCAGGATCGAGCCGCTGTGCGGTACGATCGTGCAAGTACAGAGCGACGGGCGCTGGTTGAACCTGTGGCGTCCCGACTGTTCAAGGGTTCGCGTCCGCCCGCAACCTCTCATGGCCGGACAGACGTGGACCGGTGAGGTCCGACTCGAGCCCTGGCTCGACGACGCCGTCGACGGTGGGGGCCGTGTCCGCGTGATCATCATGGCCTGGGGAGAGGACATTCCCCGGGGACGCGTCGTCTCCAATTCCCTTCGCGTTTCGCCGCGCCACTGAACGGGTATCGCTTTTCGACTGGTATCCGGTTTTCCCCACTGGGATATTCGGGATGATGAAGTTATTGAAAACCCAGTCATCAACATATAGAATTGCATAATCAGCATGAATGATGACGTTACGAGTTGTGGCATCCAATCAATAGAGGGGAATACATCATGCGTCATACGTCAATCATCCTGGTCATCCTGCTGGGCGTCGCTCTGCCGGTCTGGGCCGCGGGACCACTGACTCTGCCCGGTTACCATCAGGAGCCGATGGATGGGGTCAACACCTTCCCGGGTGCGGGTTACGTGTCCGAATCCGCCCACTCGACGCCCTACGGTTGCAGCGGGACCACCTCGGACCAGATCGGCGAGAGTTCGGCCTATCACTACTTCATCGACGCCGATCCCTTCATCGACACGCCGCTGGTCGGCGGCCAATGCATGGACATCCGCCACCTGTGGCTCGCCTGGGACACGACCCACTTCTACGTCGGCGTGCAGGGACCCAACGAGCTGTGGGAACGCGGCGACCTCTTCGTTGCCATCGACACCGACAACGCCACCGGCGCGGTCACGCTGAACGCGCCCTGGGCCAAGGCGGTGGACTTCTGCGGCTGGGATCCCGAGTTCTTCATCGCCGTCGAAACCCCCGTCAGCACCGGCGGCTACGCCGCTCTCACCGACGCCGGCGGCGGGCAGATCAGGCAGTTCACCGACGGCGTGGACGCGGCGGACTCGGGCTGGATTTCCTGCGACACAGGCGGCATGTACTACGAGTTCGCCGTGGCCTTCGCCGACGTGGGTCTCGTTCATCCGGTGGAAAGTCAGATCAACTTCGCCCTGTACACCACCTATGAGGACGACGGCTTCGACACCTACGACACCGGTCCCGGCTGCGGTCAGGCCGTGGTCTGGGAAGAACTGGGCGATTATCCCTACGACGCGGACCACTGCGGTGGCAACCTTGATTGCGTCACCGGGGCCGAGGACCTCTGTAGTGCGGCCGAATCCGACGACGACCTGGGTGCGGGTGTGGCGACGGCCGGCCGTTACCCCGGTTCCGACAACACGTTGAACGACATCGACACCATCCAGGAGTACTACGGCATCACCAATTTCGGTGCGGAATATCCCATTCCGACCGAGCTCCGTAACTGGGGAGACGTGAAGACCCTGTATCGGTAACGGATTAACCGATCCCGACCGGCGGCCGTCCAGCGTGGCGGCCGCCGTTTTTTCCTTAAAACCGACGTTCCCCTGACGCCCCCCATGCTCTATGCTGTCTGCGTCGACGGGAGAAAACACTCCCGCGGAGAGGAGTTCTCATGAACGCACAAGGGGGGGACGGTCCCAGGGACATCCCCGAGATCAAGCTTCCGCAGATCAAGGCCGGCATGATACAACGCGGCGTAATTGTGCTGCTTGTGGTGGTGGTCGCACTGACCAGCTTCTACACGATCGGGCCGGAGGAGACCGGCCTGGTCCTGCGTTTCGGCAAGTACATTCGCGCCACTGATCCCGGCCTGCACTTCAAGCTGCCGTTCGGGATCGAACGCGTCTTGAAGGTTCCCGTCCAGCGCCAGCTCAAGGAGGAGTTCGGTTTCCGGACGGTGAGGGCCGGCGTCCAGAGCCAGTATTCCACGCGGCCCTACGCCGATGAATCGAACATCCTGACCGGCGACCTCAACGCCGCCATGGTCGAGTGGGTGATCCAGTACAGGGTAGTCGATCCGTACCGCTATCTCTTCCGCGTGCGCAACGTGAACGACACCTTCCGCGACATGAGCGAGGCGGTGATGCGTCAGGTCGTGGGCGACCGCACTGTCAACGAGGTGCTGACCGTGGGCCGCTCCGAGGTCGCCCTGGAGGTGCAGGTACATCTCCAGGAGCTCTGCGAACAGTACGAGACGGGCATCAAGGTGGAACAGGTGGTCCTGCAGGACGTGAACCCGCCCGACCCTGTGAAGCCTTCGTTCAACGAGGTGAACGAGGCCCAGCAAGAGAAGTCGAGGCTCATCAACCAGGCCCAGAGCGAGTACAACAAGGTGGTGCCCCGCGCCCGCGGCGAGGCCCTGCAGACCATCCAGGAGGCCGAGGGTTACCGCATGGAGCGCGTCAACCACGCCCGCGGCGACAGCGCCCGCTTCGTGGCGCTCTTCGATGCCTACCGCCGCGCGCCCGAGGTGACGCGCAAGCGCATCTACCTGGAGACCATGAGCGAGGTGCTGCCCAAGGTGCGGCACAAGGTCATCGTCGACGGCGACCTGCGGTCGGTGCTGCCCCTGCTCGACCTGGGCGGGTTGAAGGGAGGTGAGCGGTGATGAAGATCGGCATAGGCATCATTATCGTCATCCTGTTGTTGGTTTTCGCCAACACGTTCTACGTGGTCAAGGAGACCGAACAGGTCATCATCACCCAGTTCGGCAAGCCGGTGGGCGATCCCGTCGCCACGCCCGGTCTCAAGGTGAAGGTGCCGTTCATACAAACGGCCCACCGCTTCGACCGCCGCTTCCTGGAATGGGACGGCGATCCCAACGAACTGCCTACCAAGGACAAGCGCTTCATCTGGGTCAACAACTACGCGCGCTGGCGCATCACCGATCCGTTGCTCTTCTTCCAGCGGCTGCGCGACGAGCGCGGCGCCCTGACGCGCCTGGATGACATCCTCGACGGCGAGACCCGCAACGCCATCGCCAACTACGAGCTGGTGGAGGTCGTGCGCACCACGAACCGGGAGCCGGAGTACAGCGACCTGGTGGCCGAGGAGCGGGTGGTCCTCGACGAGATCTTCCACGGGCGCGAGAAGATCCGCCAGGAAATCATCACCAACTCGCAGGCCCGCACGATCGATCTGGGCATCGAGATCCTCGACGTCCAGTTCAAGCGCATCAACTACGTGGACGAGGTGCAGCGCAAGGTCTACGAGCGGATGATCTCCGAGCGCCGGCGCATCGCCGACCGCTTCCGCAGCGAGGGGGAGGGTGAGGCGTCCCGCATCAGCGGCGAGAAGGACCGCGACCTGTTGAGGATCCAGTCGGAGGCCTACCGCACCGCCGAGGAGATCAAGGGCGACGCCGACGCGACGGCGACGGCCATCTACGCCGCCGCCTTCGACCGGTCGCCGCAGGCACGCGCCTTCTACGAATTCCTCAAGACCATGGAGAGCTATCCCGCCACCCTCGACGAGAGCAGCACGCTGGTCCTGTCGACCGACGGGGAGTTCTACAAGTTCCTTACCGCGACGGACGGGCGGTAGGCGTTTTTCTACGTTGAAAGCAGCGGTCCTTTCCGGGAGGAGAGGACCGCTGCTCCTATTATAATCGTCCACCGACTGGTTGGAGTCAGGCGGGTTACGTATACTGAAAGATGCCCCCTTCACCATCTTCGGGAGTGACACGGCCATCGATCGCCTGCGATACCATGTGCATGTCCTCTTGCTCGCCACCCTGCTCGGCGCGGCGTCCCTGAGCGCGGCCTTCGAACTACCCAACGAGGCCTTCAACCTCAAGGCGCTCGGCCACTGGCCCAACGGCGCCTGCTACGCGGCTCAGACCCTGGGCAATACCGTGGTGTGCGGTAACGGCGCGGCCCTGGAGATCGTCTACTTCGGCGACCCCGAAGACCCCGTGCTGGTCGGCCGCACGGTGCTGCCGAGCGAGGTGTACGCGATCGCCGTCGACGGCATCCACGCTTACGTGGGCATCATCGACTACGGTCTGGTGATCGTCGACATCTCGCAGCCCGACTATCCGCAGCAGCTATCCCACCACCCGTTTCCTTCACGGATCTTCGACATCGTGGTGCGCGACGAATACGCCTATCTGGCGGTCGGCGGCGCCGGGCTGCGCATCCTGGACATCAGCGACCGTCTCCAGCCCCGTGAAGTGGCGCGCTACACGGCCGAAGGCTACGTCTTCGAAGTGGATCTGGACGGGGAGTTGGCCTACCTCTCCTACGGTGTGGCGGGGATGCACGTGCTGGACATCGGCGATCCGCAAGATCCCCAGCTCGTCTCGGCCACGGTGCCCTGGCCGTCGATCACGGGGCTGAGCGTCTCCGGCGATTACATGTTCTGCGCCCTGAGCAACAATGGGCTGGGCGTCCTGGACATCAGCAACCTGGCGGCGCCGCAACCGGTGCTCACCGTTCCCATCAGCGGCACGGTCTGGGACGTGAAGGTGGACGGGCAGTTCCTCTACGTCACGGGCTTCGGCTGCGGGTTCAACGTGTACGATATCCAGGTGCCAACCGCTCCCAGCTATCTGGGCAGTTTGTTGTACGCCAGCAGCCAGAACACGGCGATCAGCGACGACATACTCTACGTGCCCACCAGCCCCAACGGCTTGGCGGCCGTCAGGATCGAGGGCAACGGCCAACCCGTCGAGATCGGGGTGCACGACGAGGGTGGGCACAGCATGAAGCTGGACCTGGTCGACGGCACGGCCTACATGGCGGCCCGCTACGACGGCCTGCGCATCCTGGACGTCAGGAATCCCGCCGACATCCGCGAGCTGGGCAACTGGACCGCAAACCACGCCCGCGACGTGAAGGTCGACGGCGATATCGCCTACGTGGCCGCTGAGCATGACGGTCTGCGGGTGCTCGACGTGAGCGATCCGTCCGCGCCGGTCGAGATCGGGCATCTGCCTTCCCCCTACGCCATCGGCGTCGTGCTGCGCGGCGACAACCTGTATCTGGCGGACCGTGCGGTCGGCATGCTGTCGATCAACGTCTCCGACCCCACCCAGCCCCATCTGGTCGGCACCTACCTGACGATAGGCGAGACCCTCCTCGACATCGCGATGAAGGACTCCTACCTGTACCTGGCCTACGGGCATAACGGCCTGCGCATCCTGCGCGTCAACAACCCCGCCGCACCATTGTTGATCGCCCACCTGGGCACCGACGGCTTCAGCCAGGCCGTCGACGTGCAGGGCGATCTGGTGGCCGTCGCCGACGGCGCCTCGGGGGTGCGCCTGTTTCACGCCGCCGATCCCGCGTCACCCATCGAATTGGGTCGCTACGACACCAAGGGGAACGCGGCCGGCCTGGACATCCAGGGAGAGCATCTGTACGTGGCTTCGTATCCCTACGGCCTGATCGTCCTGGATATCGCGGACCCGACGGGGCCCACGTGGGCGGGGATCTTCGACACGGCGGGTACGTCGCAAAGCGTGGTGGCGCGGCAGGACCTGATCTACCTGGTGGACATGGAAGACGGCTTGTGGATCCTGGATCACGACGAGGCCACGGGCGTCGACGAAGGCGCCGCGCCGCACCGGCCGCTGCTGCTGGCGGCTCATCCCAATCCGTTCAATCCGACGACCCGCTTCACGTTCACCCTGGTCGCCCCGGGACGCACCGAACTTGCCATCTACACGCCGGACGGTCGCCGAGTGGCCAAGCCCTACGATGCGATACTGCCCACCGGCGAGCATACGCTGACATGGCACGGGACCACGGACGACGGTCGTCCCCTGCCGAGCGGCGTCTACCTGGCCAGGTTGGTTTCCGGGGGCGCGAAGGACCTGCTCAAGATCACGCTGGTTCGTTAGCAGGCTGTTGAAAAACTCCTCCCGGCGCCCGGCACGTCCCGCCAATCCCAGCTCGGCGTTGCGATTTCTTGCCGTAGCTATGGCTACGGCGGCGAAACCGCGCCTTGATCTGGAATCGGCGTGACGCGCCGTGCACCAGAATGAGTATTTCAACAGCCTGCTAGCCTGCCAGTACCTGCAGCAGCGCCGCCAGGTTCATCAACAGGGCCACGCCCATGTGAATGACGATGCCGCCCAGGATGCAGCGACTCTCGTAGGCGATCACTCCCAGGATATATCCGCCGAACACCGATCCCAGCGCTTCGGGCATGGGTTTGCCGAAATGCCACACGGCGTAGAGGCAGACCATGGGCAGTATCGCGCCCCGGCCCAACCAGCGCACCAGCCCGAGGACCAGGAAACCGCGGAAGAACACTTCCACACCCACGAAGCGCAGGGCGTAACAGACCTCGTGCAGACCGTAGGTGAGGGCGGTCGGCCAGCCCAGGGCCGTTTCGATCAGTCCCGGCCGGTAGATGGGGTAGGTCCGCAGGAAGGCGGGCTGGAACGAGGCCCAAGCGATCGGCGCCGTCATCAGCAGGAGCATGACCAGGTACGGTTGCCATTTGAAACGGCGGCGCGAAAAGCCGTACAGATCGTCGCGCTCGCGGTCCCAGAAGCGGCGCAGGATCATCAAGGGCAGGATGAAAGCCACCGCCCGCACCAGGTTGATCAGGCATTTCTGCAGATACCAGATGGCCGATCGCGACAGGTCCAGTCCGTCCGTCAGGGCCGGCGACCAGGCGATGGCGGTGCGGTTCAGCGCCAGCAGGACCAGGGCCAGGGAGGAGGTGATCCAGAAGCGCCGCGATCGGGGCAAGGGAACACCCGTGAACGCCGCCTGCAGCAGCAGGGCGCCCCAGTACGGCACCCCATAGAAGGCCAGGTACATGGGGATCTCGAGCCAGGTGCCGGGATGGGCGTTCATCACCGTGCGCTTGAAGTCTGTGTCGTAGTTGTAGACGAAGGCCGCGGTCAGCAGGACCGCCAGCAACAGGTGCAGGCCGGGATGGGCGTGTTCTCGCAGATGCAGTCGCAGATAGCCGACGATTTCGCGCAACGGGGCTCCTGTCACCGAGTTGGGGAAAGATACAGGGAAGCACATTCTCCGGATTTCGTGAAGAAAAGTCCGCTCCCCTTGTAAACGACCCCCGCTTTGGGTTAAAATGCCCGTGGCTTTTCAAAAACGGCGTCGCCAGGGAGGGTGCGGCGCATTTTTTCCGTAAGCCTACGGGCGCTTACCAAACATCATGAAGGAGTGCCAATCTCTTCATGAACGCGGCCGGCGCTCGTCGTGCCGCACCAAACCTTCAAGGGGGGGTCGATTATGTCCCGTTCTCGCGTACCCGTTTTCGCGTTGCTGGTCTTGCTGCTGGCGACGCCCACTCTCGCGGACTGGAACCCGGAGATGTCCGCCAAATGGGTCCAGTTCCCTGATCTCAGCACCATGGGTATCGACGTCAACGCGTCGCCATCACCCAGGGACTACATTCTCGCCGACGATTTCGAATGCACCGAGACCGGCCTCATCACGGGCATCCACATCTGGGGCTCGTGGTACCACGACATGCTGCCGTTCGACGTGCAACCCGATGCCGTCATGTTCACCCTGAGCATCCACGCGGACATACCCGCCACTGCGGGTGAGTACAGCAGACCCGGCGAGGTCCTCTGGTACCGCACTTTCCAGCCCGGCGAGTTCGTTGCCCGGATCTGGGAAGAAGGTATCCAGGAGGGTTGGATGAACCCGCCCGACTATTATGAATTCCCGGGCGACACCGTGTGCTGGCAGTACAACTTCGACATACCGCTCGCCGATGCCTTCGAGCAGCTGGGCATGCCTGACGAGCCCATCGTCTACTGGCTGGACGTGAAAGCCGTGCCGGAAGATGACATGGCACACTTCGGCTGGAAGACGTCGTTGGATCACTGGAACGACGACGCGGTCTGGGGCGAGGGCATGGAACCCTATCCCGGCCCCTGGCAAGAGCTGATCTATCCGCCGGGCCACGAGATGCAGGGCCAGTCCATCGACCTGGCCTTCGTCATCGCCGGCGAGGACCATCAGGACGAGCTGGACTGGGGTGACGCGCCCGACGCGGCCGGCGCTCTCGGTTATCCGACGCTGATGATCAACAACGGCGCCAACCACTTGATCGTGCCCAACATCTTCCTCGGCCTGAGCATCGACGCCGAGGCGGACGGCCAGCAGGATCCCAACGCGCTGGGCGACGACAACGACGGCAACGACGACGAGGACGGCGTGGTCTTCACCTCGGCGCTCGTCCCGGGCCAACCGGCCACCGTCGACGTGACGGCTTCGGTGCCCGGCTTCCTGCACGCCTGGGTCGATTTCGACATCAACGGCGACTGGGCCGGAGTCAACGAGCGCATCTTCGGAGTCCAGCCGCTCGTCGCCGGCCTGAATACCCTGACCTTCAACGTTCCGGCCTCGGCGGTGACGGGCACGACCTTCGCCCGCTTCCGTTTCTCCACCACGACGGTCTCGTTGACATACACCGGCGGCGCCCCCGACGGTGAAGTGGAGGACTACGAGGTCTGGATCGACGAGGTCCAGGAACAGATCGACTGGGGCGATGCGCCGGACGATCCCACCGGAGGGCCCGGTTACCCGACCTACTCCTTCAACGGTGGTGCCAATCACGTGATCGTGGCGGGATTGTTCCTGGGTAATCTGATCGACGCCGAACTCGACGGTCAGCCCGACGCCAACGCCACCGGCGACGACCTTGCCGGAGTCGGCGACGAGGACGGCGTGACCTTCACGAGTCCACTGTATCCCGGTTTCCCGGCGACGGTCGACATCATCGCCTCGGCGCCCGGCATCGTGGACGCCTGGATCGATTTCGACGTAAACCTGAGCTGGGGCGAGGCGACGGACTATATCCTGGTCTCGGTGCCCGTCAATCCCGGCAACAACACCTTGACCTTCAACGTGCCGGCGAGCGCGCCTCCCAGCACCATGACCTTCGCGAGGTTCCGTTACAGCTCGATGGGCGGCCTGCCGTTCACGGGCCCGGCCCCGGACGGCGAGGTCGAGGACTACAGGGTCATGATCGACGACAAGTACGTCATGAAGTGGATCCAGCACCCCGACCTGAGCATCATGGGCATCGACGTGGCTGCTTGCAGGTCGTTCGCCGGCGATGAATATCTCCTGGCCGACGACTTCCTGTGCACGCAGACCGGTCCCTTGACCGACTTCCACATCTGGGGCTCCTGGTTGAACGACTACCTGCCGTTCTACGAGGATCCGACGGCTGTGAAGTTCGTGCTCAGCATCCACCGGGACATCCCGGCGGGTGTGATCGAGGAGTGGAGCATGCCGGGCGAGATCCTGTGGTGGCACGAGTTCCAGCCCGGCGAGTTCGAAGTGGATATGTACGCCGACCAGATCGAGGAAGGCTTCATGTATCCGCCCGAGGACTACATCTTCCCGGCCGACTGGACCTGCTGGCGCTACAAGTTCCACGTCGATCCGCACCTGGCGTTCAAGCAGGAAGGCAACGAGGCCGAACCGGTCATCTACTGGCTCGACCTCAAGGCCTACCCCTTGGATCCCGAAGCCCAGTTCGGTTGGAAGACCTCGCTGGACCACTGGAACGACGACGCGGTCTGGGGCCTGGGCGATGAGCCCTATCCCGGCCCGTGGTTCGAGCTCCGCTATCCGCCGAACCACGAGATGTGGGGCCAGTCCATCGACCTGGCCTTCGCCATCATGGAGGACGTGATCACGGCCGTGCCCGATCAGAGCACGCCCGAGCGCGTCGGCCTGCACCAGAACGTGCCTAACCCCTTCAACCCGCGCACGGAGATCAAGTACGACCTGCCCGCCGACGGCGGCCGGGTGCGTCTGGACATCTTCGATGTGATGGGTCGCAGGGTATGCACGCTGGTGGACGGTTTCGTGGCAGGCGGTCAGCAGACGACTGTCTGGGACGGCCTCGGCGACGACGGTGAGGCCATGCCGACCGGCGTCTACTTCGCCAACCTCTACATGGACGGTGCCCGCAAGACCGTCAAGATGGTCCTGCTGCGCTAGCAGGAGATCCATGCACTTCAACCGGGCCCCGGGGGCAACCTCGGGGCCCGTTTTTTGTCCCGGCTGGTTCATGAGCGAGCCAGGGCGAGCCTCGGATCGCCATGCAGGCCCTGACAGCCGAGTCTGGCGACACCTGGGCAGCGTGAAGTGGAAGGTGTTGCCGCATCCACACCATCAATGCGATCAACAGCCCGCCAGTGCCGCGGTCTGCGACTCGAGCCATTCCGGCAGCCACGGGAATACGCCCGTCACGGCGTGGGCGTTCTCTGCAAAAGCGAGCATCAGGTCGGTCCGGCGCGAGCGCCAGAGTACGGTCAGCCACTGGGCGAGCGCCGCGTCGGCCGCGGCTTGTTCGAGATCGACCGCCAGGTCACAGTCGCGGCCGCTGATCAGGTCGCAGACCAGCACGCCCAGGATCGTCTCTGGTTGGTGTGAGGATAAACGGTGGGCCGTGTCCCGGGCCGCATCGACTTCGCCGGCGGCCAGCAGGGCCTGCGCCAGCTCGGGGCTCTCCCCGCGACGCTGCCGATGTCGCGTGATGAAGTCGGGCAGGGTGCCGCCGGCGCCGGCGAAGGAAACGGCGGCGAGCAGTCCCTCCGGATCGCGTGGGTTGTGGTCGAGTGCCCGCTCCGCGTATCCGAGCGCGCCTGCGAGATCGCCCGTCGCCGCCGCGAGGCGGCAAAGTCCCAGCAGGGGTCGCACCGTGATGTTCTGTGCCAGATGAGCCGAGGGGAAATCCAGACAGGCCTGGAATTCGGTCGCGGCCTCGGTAACGCTTCCGCAGGCCTCCAGCAACACGCCCCGCCTCAGGCGATATTCCGGCGAGCGGGTGGCCTGTGCGTGCCAGCGCTCCAACCAGGCCAGCTCCCGCCGCGGATCGTCGTACAGGCCCTGCGACATCAGGACAACCAGGTCGCCCAGGAAGGGAAAGTCCGCGAGAGCCGCCGTCCCCATGGCGTCGACGGCCTGCGCGGTCGCGGTCGCCGCCGTCCGCCAAGCCTCGCGGTCGTTCCAGAAGCGCGCCTGCTCGAGGACCTTGTAACGGCTGTACCAATCCCGTGGATTCTCCGCGATGCAGTGCTCCAGAAGGTGGAGGTCGCGGCTCCGCTTGTCGCGTGCGGCGGCCACGTCACGCACGTAGCCCAGATGCTGCAGCGCGCCGTCGAGCCGACGCAGCTCACGTCCGGTGCGCGACAAGTACGCGCGGATCGAGGTGCTGGGATCCTCGTGGATGGAGTGCGTGAAGCGGATGGCGGGATCGCGTCGGAAGAGACGCAGGAGGCGCGACTCGCGGCTGTGTCCGTGCGGCAATTCGTCATGCAGCAGGACGGTCGCGGCGCCCGCGTCTTCGTCGTCCAGCAGGTCGCGCACCGCGGCGGCCAGCTCCGGCGACACGCGCTCGTCCGCATCCAGGAAGAAGATCCAGTCGCCGCCGGCCATGTCCAGGCTGGCGTTGCGCGCGGCGGCGAAATCGTCGCGCCACGGCATGTGCTTCACGACGGCTCCCGCCTGCGCCAGCATCGCCACCGTACCGTCGGAGGAACCGGTGTCCACGACGCAGAGTTCATCGCACAGTCCGGCCACGCTTTCCAGCAGGCCGGGCAGCATCGACTCCTCGTCCCGGACGATCATGCAGATGGACAGGCGCAGCCCCTCGGACATCGTGATCTCCTCGTGTCGGACGTGATGATCCGCGTATCCCCTCGCAACCGCCGTACCAGTCGCGTGGACGTGCAAGCCCGCATTCAGTCCAGGTAGGGGCTTCTCGGGTGGCCGTTCCCGGCTGTCGACTGGTCGGTATCTGGCCACTTGTCGCGGTGTGGGCAGTCTGTACGGCTCAGTTGCGTATCTCTCGGCTGGTCCATGCCTTGCAAACGTTTCGGTGGAACCGAACCGGAGGCACAATTGGTCACTGCAATTCCTGCGCTTACGAGGACCGGACAACCGGCCCTTTTCGGCGGCGAGCCGGCATTCTCGACTCCCCGCCACGTCGGTGCGCCCAGCCTGGGCGACCGCGGCGCGTTCCTGCGTCGCATCGGCGAGGCGCTGGACCGCCGCTGGCTGACCAACCGCGGACCCCTGGTGGAGGAGTTCGAAGGACGAGTCGCCGCTCAGCTCGGCGTCGGCCACTGCGTAGCCATGTGCAACGGCACCACGGCGCTGGAGATCGCGGTGCGGGCGCTGGGACTCTCCGGCGAGGTCATCCTGCCCTCGTTCACCTTCGTGGCGACCGCGCACGCCCTGCAGTGGCAGCGCATCACTCCCGTCTTCTGCGACATCGAGCCCGGCGGCTACAACATCGATCCGGAGCGGATCGCCTCGCTCGTCACGCCGCGTACCACGGGCATCATCGGCGTCCATCTCTTCGGCCGGCCGGCGCAGGTCGAAGCCCTGCAGCGCGTGGCCGATCGCCACGGTCTGGCCCTGCTTTTCGACGCGGCGCACGCCTTCGGTTGCACCAGCGGCGGCAAACCGGTCGGCGGCTTCGGGCGCTGCGAGGTGCTGAGCTTCCACGCCACCAAGTTCATCCACGCCGGTGAGGGCGGCGCCGTCGTCACCGACGACGCCGAGCTGGCGCGCAAGGTGAGGCTCATGCAGAACTTCGGTTTCGAGGGCCTCGACCGCGTCACCCATATCGGCATCAACGGCAAGATGAACGAGATGGCCGCGGCGATGGGGCTGACCTCCCTGGAGGCGGAGGCCGATTTGCTGGAGCTGAACCACCGCCGCCACGAGACCTATCGTCGGCTCCTGCGCGAGATACCGGGCTTGAACCTGATGGGTTACGACGCGAGGGAACGCAACAACTGCCAGTACGCGATCGTGGAGGTCGAACGGCGGGCGGCCGGCCTCTCACGCGATCAGCTGGTGGAGTTGTTGCACGCGGAGAACGTGCTGGCCAGGCGGTACTTCCATCCCGGCTGCCATCGCATGGAGCCGTACCGCTCGTTGTATCCCCATTCCGGACACCTCCTGCCACGCACCGAACAGGTCGGCGCTCGCGTGATCGCCTTGCCGACCGGCGGTGCCGTGAGCGAGTCAGACGTGGTGCGTATCTGCTCCCTGTTGGACGATTTCGTCGCCCGGGCACCGGAACTTCGCACCCTCTGGACGACAGGGTGCAGAAAGAGAGATGGCGAACGTGGCTGAGGTCCTTCTGAACGTGGGCTGCGGCGACCAACCGCTGCCCGGCTTCGTCAATCTCGATCTCGGCCGTGACGCCGACCTCAAGCTGGACGTGCGGCGCGGGTTGCCGTGCGCCGACAACACCGTCGATGCGATCCACAGCGAACATTTCGTCGAACACCTGACGCAGGCCGAGATGATGTCCTTCCTGCGCGAATGCCGCCGCGTCCTGATTCCCGGCGGTGTCGTACGCGTCTCCACGCCGGACCTGGCGGAGGTGGTCCGTTGTTACCTCGCCGACGACTGGTTCGAGCGTTCCGGCCTGAACGCCTACGGCTACGACTGGCTGGCGAATCCCTGTGAGATGCTGAACGTCGGCCTGCGCGACTGGGGCCACAAGTGGGTGGTCGATGAGCGGGAACTGACGCGCCTGGCCGACCTGGCCGGTCTCGAATCCCTCGGCAGATGCGAGTCCGGCGTCAGCGAGCGGCCCTGCCTGCAGGGACGCGAAACGCGCGCGGGGGCGCACTTGATCATGGAATTCCGCAAGCCGCCCGTGGTCGTCGACAACCCGCTGCCGCTGGTGAGCGTCCTGATCCCCGCCTTCAACCCGCGCTTCTTCGCCGAGGCCCTGGACAGCGTCTGCTGCCAGAGCTGGCCGAACCTGGAGATCCTGGTCGGCGACGACAGCAGCGGCCCCGAGATCGAACGGCTCACGCTGGCCCGCCTGGCCGACGATCCGCGCATCGTCTACCACCGCAATCCCGATAACCTGGGCGAAGCCGAGAACTACCGCGAACTGCTCGGTCGCGCCCGCGGCGAGTACATCAAGTGTCTGGCCGACGACGACCTGCTGGAGCCGTCCTGCATCGAGGTCATGGTGGGCGTTCTGGCGCGTCATCACGACATCAGCCTGGTAGCGGCCTATCGCAGGCTGATCGACGAGCGGGGAGAGTTCCTGCCGAACACCTTCAACAAGCCGCTGGCCGACATCGATGTGCGACTGGCGGGGGCCGCCGCCGCCACTCTGCTGCTGGCCCGCAAGCAGAACCTGATCGGCGAGCCGACCAGCGCCATGTGCCGCCGCCGCGACCTGGCGGCTGTTCAGCCGTCGCCCATGAGCTTCGGCGGGCGGCGCGCGTCCATGAACGGCGACGTCGCCATGTGGCTGACGCTGATGAGCAAGGGTGACCTGGCCCTGCTCGCGACACCCCTGAGCAGGTTCCGGCAACACGAGGCACAGTCGTGCCGCGTCGAGGAATACATACAGAGGGCGGAGACGGCCTGGACCTATGTCCGGGAGGACGCCAGGCGTCTGGGGCTCTGGCAGGGCTACCCGCCATCCGGCGGACAAGTGGATGCCGCGGAACTCGATCCTGTCGTCGGTACGGTCGTACCGGAGATTTCGCTGCTGGTGCGTGAAGCCCGTGACTTGCCCGAACTGCTGACCACGTTTTCAGACCTGGCGGGGGAGGAACTCGCCTACCCGCACGAATACGTCATCGACGCGGCGGGGCCGGATCCTGCAACGTCGACATACCTGACGCGAGCCGTGGCCGGCGCCGTCAACATGGTGCATCCGCACGACGCCAAGGGCGGTTCGCTGACCGCCGCCGTCGAGACGGCCGGCGGCGAATACCTGGTGGTTCTGGAACCCCGGGCCCTGCCGCCGCGGGGTTGGCTCGACGATACCCTGCGCGCCCTCGCATCCCGCGACGATCTGGCGGCCCTGTCGCTCTCGTCGCGCGGCCCGCTGGCGATTCGCGCCGCTGCCTGGCAACTCTCCGGCCTGGATGACAGCGCCTTTGACGAGATCGATTGGGCGGACATCGTCTGCTCGCGGGTCGAATCAGCCGGCCTGGTCGCCGAAAAGACCGCGCAAAAGCCGGATATGGCAGCAAAAGTGTCCTAATTCCCGTCCGTTGAGCCCGATATTATTATCTTGTCATATTCGATTTTAGTATTATCTTTAGTGAGCCAACAATTCTTGTAGCATCAAGAAGAGATTTCAGGACGCTCGTACCGCAGGACGGTCCCATGACGCTTGATACCGTGAAGGCCGGCACCTCCGCGAAATTGCTGGACATCGATCCCTGCAACGGACTCCGCCTGCGTCTGATGGAAATGGGACTCACGCCCGGCGCCGACGTCTCGGTGCTCAGGGTGGCTCCCCTCGGCGATCCCATCGAGATCCTGGTGCGCGGCACGCGACTGTCCATCCGCAAACGCGAAGCGGCGCTGATTCGCTGTCAAACGACCTGACGGCCCGGAGGAATCCATGGCCCCCGCTCCGGACCCTCGCGCCTCAGACTTCCTGGTCGCCGTGGCGGGCAATCCCAACTCTGGCAAGACCACCCTCTTCAATGCCCTGACCGGCGCCAACGCGCGCATCGGCAACTACCCCGGCATCACCGTGGAGATCCGCACCGGCCACATGCACCTGCCGCAGGCCGGGCGCGTGCGCCTGGTCGACGTACCCGGCACCTACAGTCTCACGGCACGTTCCCCGGACGAGGAAGTGGCCATCAACGCCCTGCTCGGCCGCAAGGGCCTGCGCCGTCCCGACGCCGTGCTGCTGGTGCTCGACGGCACCGCCCTGGAGCGCAACCTGTACCTGCTGATGCAGGTGCTGGAGTTCGAGATCCCCGTGGTGGCCGTCGTCAACATGCTCGACGCCGCGCGTGACGACGGTGTCGACATCGATTTCGACGCCTTGCGAGAGGTCTTCGGTATTCCCATCGTGGGCACCATCGCCCGTCGGCGGCAGGGCGTGGGCCTGGTCCGCGAGACCCTCGACGACCTGCTCGGCGATCTCGAGGCGGCGCCGCGTCCGGGCTGGCAGTGGGAGCCGGCGGACGAACTGGCGGCGGACCTGGCGGGTTTCGAGGACCTGATCGACGAAGAGGTCCGCTTCCGCCTGGACACACCCGGAAGCCGACGCGCCTTCGCCCTCTGGCTCCTGACCAGTCTGCATCCGCACAGCGAACTCGAAGTGCGACCCCGTCTGCGGGAGTACACCCTGGCGGTGCAGGAACGCATCTCCGCTGCCGATCGCGATCTGGCCTGCGAATCGGTGGCGGCCCGTTACGAGTCCATCGACCGGCTCACGGCCGGGATCGTGCGGCGTCAGCCACGCCGCCGGGACCACACCGAGAAGATCGACTCGGTGCTCACCCACCCGTTGTGGGGTACCGGGGTTTTCCTGGTGATCATGGGTCTGATCTTCCAGGCCCTGTTCTCGTGGTCGGATCCCATGATCGGCGTCATCGAGCACAGCTTCGCCCGCCTTGCCGACCTCGTTCGCTCGGCGCTGCCCGCCGGTGTCCTGCGCGACCTGCTCGCGGACGGCATCATTTCCGGCGTGGGGGCCGTGGTGGTATTTCTGCCGCAGATCCTCTTCCTCTTCCTGTTCGTTTCCATCCTGGAGGGGACCGGTTACCTGTCCCGCGCGGCGTTTCTCGTCGACCGGCTCATGCGCCGGCTGGGTTTGCACGGCCAGGCCTTCGTGCCGATGCTCAGCGGCTACGCCTGCGCCATCCCCGCCATCATGGCCACGCGCACCATCGACAACACCCGCGACCGCATGCTCACGATCATGGCGATACCGCTGATCAGCTGTTCGGCGCGATTGCCGGTCTACACCCTGATCATCGCCCTGGTGTTTCCCGCGGCTGACAAGATCGGTTTTCTGAGCACCGGCACCCTGGTGTTGTTCGTGATCTATACCTTCAGTTCGGGGATGGCGATGCTGGCGGCGGGTTTCCTGGGCCGCACGGTTTTCAAGGGCGAACTGCGCCCGCTGCTGCTGGAACTGCCTCCGTATCGGTTGCCCGACCCGCGTTCGGTGGGGCTGCTGCTCATGGAACGGACGGGGGCCTTCCTGTCCACCGCCGGCTCGGTGATCCTGATCGCTACCATCGTGCTATGGGCGTTGCTGTCCTTCCCCCGTACGACCCCGCTCGCCAGCGACGCCGGCGACTCACCGGTTCAGCACGCCGCCCAATTGCACAGCAGTTACGCGGGCAAGATCGGCAGCGCCATCGAACCGGCGCTCGAACCGCTGGGGTTCGACTGGAAGATCGGCGTCGGCCTGATCGGCGCCTTTGCGGCGCGCGAGGTCTTCGTGGGCACCATGGGTGTGATCTACGGCGTCGGCGACGATGCCGACGCGGAGAGCGTCGGCCTGCGCGAAGCCATGCGGCGTGACCGCCGTCCCGACGGGCGCCTCCTCTGGACGCCCCTGACCGGCGTCAGCCTGGTCGTCTTCTTCATGATCGCCATGCAATGCATGAGCACCCTTGCGGTCACGCGCCGCGAGACCCGCAGCTGGGGCTGGACCCTCTTCATGCTCGGTTACCTCAGCACCGCGGCCTACCTGGCCTCCCTGCTGGTCTACCAGGGCGGACGTCTGCTCGGCTACGCCTGATCCTCCCCCTTGCGTCCCTGCGCCCGATCGCCCATCATGTCGCCCATTGCAAGTACGTACTCGCGCCACGGAGTGATCGACATGACAGCACCGAGCATTGCCGCACTGCTGACCGGTCGGGTACCGGTCGGAACCGAGGTCACCGTCAAGGGCTGGGTCCGCTCGCGCCGCGATTCGAAAGCGGGCTTGAGCTTCATCCAGCTCCACGACGGCTCCTGCTTCGATCCCATCCAGATCGTGGCGCCGGACTCCCTCGCCAATTACGCCGACGAGATCCAGCGGCTGAGCACCGGCTGTGCCGTGAGCGTCGACGGCGAGCTGGTCGCGTCGCAGGGCAAGGGCCAGAGCGTGGAGATCCAGGCCGCGTCGCTCACCGTGGTCGGCTGGGTCGAGGATCCCGAGACCTACCCCATGCAGCCCAAACGGCACAGCTTCGAGTATCTGCGCGAGCATGCGCACCTGCGTCCGCGCACCAACACCTTCGGCGCCGTCGCGCGCGTCAGGGACTGCCTGTCCCAGGCCACGCACCGCTTCTTCTACGAGCACGGCTACTACTGGATCCCCACGCCCATCATCACGGCCAGCGACGCCGAGGGCGCCGGCGAGATGTTCCGCGTCTCCACCCTGGACCTGGCCAACCTGCCGCGCACGGCGGATGGGGAAGTGGATTTCGCGGAGGACTTTTTCGGCCGCGAGGCCTTCCTGACCGTGTCGGGACAGCTCAACGTCGAGAACTTCTGCTGCGCCCTGACGAAGGTCTACACTTTCGGCCCCACCTTCCGCGCCGAGAACTCCAACACCTCGCGCCATCTCTGCGAGTTCTGGATGATCGAGCCCGAGCTGGCCTTCGCCGACCTGAACGACGACGCCGATCTGGCCGAGGATTACCTGCGCTACATCTACCGGGCGGTCCTGGACGAGCGCGGCGACGACATGGCCTTCTTCGACAAGCACGTACAGAAAGGTGTGGTCGAGCGCCTGGAGCGCTTCGTGGAATCGAGTTTCGAGCGGATGGAATACGCCGAGGCCGTCAAGGCTCTCGAGTCCGCCGGGACCAAGTTCGAGTACGCCGTGCGCTGGGGTGCCGACCTGCAGTCCGAACACGAGCGCTGGCTGACCGAGGAGCACGTCGGCCGCCCGGTCGTCGTGATGAACTATCCCAAGGAGATCAAGGCCTTCTACATGCGCCTTAACGACGACGGCCGCACCGTCGCCGCCATGGACGTCCTCGCCCCCGGTATCGGCGAGATCGTCGGCGGCAGCCAGCGCGAGGAACGCCTGGACGTCTTCGACGCCCGTCTCGCCGAGCTGGGTCTGCCGGCGGAGCCCTACTGGTGGTACCGCGACCTGCGCCGCTACGGCACGGTGCCGCACGCGGGCTTCGGCCTGGGTTTCGAGCGCGCCATCATGTACGCCACCGGCATGCAGAACATCCGCGACGTGATCCCGTTTCCGCGGACGCCTAAGAGTGCGGAGTTCTAGCCCGCCTGACGGGCCCACGTTCCAGGAAACGTGAGTTGCCAGGGGATCGGGGATGTCTTTCATTGGGTGAGTTGCGCGGGGGAGACCAACCGAAGGAGAACGGATCATGCAGACGCGTAAGAGGCTTGGTGTTGTCGGACTCACCTTGCTAGCGCTCGCGAGCGGCCTGCCCACGCTGGTCGGCTGCGACGGCGGCGGATGTGAGTCCAACGACCGCCAGGCCATCCTGATCATGCTGGACGCCGCCCGCCCCAGCCGCTTCTCCTGCTACGGCTACGGCCGCGAGACCACCCCGCACATGGACCGTCTCGCCGACAAGGGCCTGATCTTTCGCAACCACTTCGCCCAGGCCACCTACACGCGCGCCTCGCTGCCCACGCTGTTCTACTCGCGCTACTTCGCCAAGCCCATGTTCCCCGCCAGCGCCTCGATCCCGTTGACCGAGCCCGACGACCTCTTCCGCGTGCCCGACCCCCAGACGGTATCCCTGGTCCGTTCCCTGTCCGCGGACGGCTTCAGCACGGCTGTGGTCTCGGCCCACACCTGGATCAAGGCCGGCACCACCTTCGCCGACGACTTCGACGAGCTGTACGACTTGGGCAACGCTGTCGACGAGGGCCGTATCCATGCCGACGCGGAAACCATGGTCGACCGCTGCCTCGAGTGGCTGGACGAGAACATCGAGCGGGACTACTTCCTCTACATCCACATGATGGACACCCACACGCCCCACTACTTCAAAGAGGACGCCCGGGCCTACTACGGCTCCAAGCCCCACCTCGGCGACCGCTTCGATGAGCACGGCAACGTCCGGAACCCGGACCTGCCTCTGGGCCACGATGACAGGCGCTACCTGGACGCCCTCTACGACGGCAGCCTGCGCTACAACGACCGCGAGCTGGGACGCCTCTTCGACTACCTGGCCGAGCAGGGGCGGCTGGAGAATACCCTGATCATGATCACCGCCGACCACGGCGAGCACCTGCTGGAGGTGAAAGGCCGCTACGGGCACGACGGCGACTGGTTCGACGCCGTGGCTCGCGTCCCCATGATCGTCCACTATCCCACGAAGCTCGCACCCTCCGACGTCAACGCCCCGAGCGAGGGCGTGGACGTGCTGCCGACGATGCTGGGCCTGCTGGACGTGCCCATCCCCGAGGACAAATCGACCGACGGTATCGACCTCGTGCCCTACGCGCGGGGCGAGATGCCCGCCAAGCCCCACGTGATGGCTCCCCAGTCCATCCGCAGCAGCCGCTTCAAGTGCCTCTTCGCCGACCCGGACGCGCTGTTGCTGGCCGATCCTGCCCCCGCGGTCGCCGACCTCTCGGGCCAGCTCTACGATGTGCGCGCCGACGTCCTCGAGACCAGCGACCTGTGGGCGTCCCGCCCCGAGGTTGTGCAGGAAATGCTCGACGTCTACCGCACGGCCATGGGACCACGCTTCCGGCGCTACCAGTCGGCGGTCAGCTTCGTACAGCCCAAGGTGCCCTTCGCCCTCGGCACCTACCACGCCCTCATCGAGGCGGACATGCGCGAGGTCATGCGCCAGCCGCTCGCCGAGGATCTGTCCGCCGACGGCGGTCCCGGCTGGCTGCGCTCCACCGATAGCAGCAGTCACTGGCTGCTGGCCCGGCGCGGCGCCGCGCCCGCCCGCCTGGAGATCGCCGTGCCCAGCGGCGAGTACCGCCTGTCGGCCCACGTCATGGGCCGTGGCACGCTGCAGGTGGACGGCTCGGACGAGGTCTTCACGGTGAGCAACAGCGATTCCGATTCCGACCTGTTCACCCGCCTGCGCGAGACCCACGTCGGCTACATCACCGTCCGCGACGACGTCTTCCGGGCGACGCTCGCCCCCGCGCCGAGCGCCGACGGCTTCTTCCTGCGCATCCTCGGCTTCTCCCCGGTGGTCGACGACGAGGACGTGGCCGAGGAGCAGGCCCTCGACAAGGCCCGTATCGAACGTCTGCGCTCGCTGGGCTATGTGAACTGATGGGCGCCGCCCGCGACGCCGCACTCGCTTCCGCGGATACCGAAAAGCGTGGAGTTCTGAAAAAGCCCCCGCACCGAGGTGCGGGGGCCTTCCCGTTCAACCTTGTGCTCTCGCTCAGTTCGTCACCGTCTCCTCCGGCGCCGGCGCCTCTTCGCCGCTGCGCGTTTCGATGTGCTTCGCCAGGTCCTGCCTGATCTCCTCGAGGTTGTACAGCGCATCCACGTTCTGGGGGTCCTGCAGCAGCAGGTCCTCCAGCACTTCGCCGGCCTCCCGGGCCCGGTGCTGTTTCCAGAGCGCCACGGCCAGGTTGTTGGCCGCGCGACTGCTGTCGACGTTCCAGTACAGGACGTAGCGGAAGAGGGTCTCCGCGTTGCCGATGCGACCTGTCCGGAAGAACCCCTCGCCCTCGGCGAGTCGTTTCTCGAGGTCGCCCGGCGTCGGTTCGATGGGCATCATGCCGCGCGCGCGCGGCAGGGGATGGTAGTGGAGCACGGGGTTGTGCCCTTCCAGGATGATGCCCTCCAGGTCGAACTTGTCGCCGTAGGCCACATCGGTGGGGATGCCCCATTTCTCCTTGAAGATCTCCCAGTTGGTTTCCAACGACTTGCGATAATCCACCTTGGCGGCGGCGAAACTGCGGCTGCCGAAGTGATGCACGAAGCAGTCCGTCGCGATCAACGTCTGGTAACCGGCCAGGAAGTTGCGCAGGCAGTAGTCGGTGTCCTCGAAGTTGCCGAGACCGTAGCGCTCGTCCAGGCCGCCGATGCGTGTCATCACCTCGCGCTTGATCAGCAGGCAGAAACCGACCACCCACAACGCGGGTTCATCCTGTCCGGCCACCGTATCGCCGTGCATCCGGGCAAAGAGGTCCAGGTCCTTCAGGGTCTTCTGGTCGTAACCGACCTTGGGCAGTTTTTGCACCCCGGTGATGCTGTTCGTGACCGGGCCGATCACACCCGCCTGGGGATGGGCCTCGGCACAGGCGATCAGCTTGTCGAGCCAGCCCTCGGTGACCACCACGTCGCTGTTGAGCAATACCATGTAGTCGCCTCCGGCGCGGGCGAGACCGATGTTGTTGCCGGCCGCGTAACCGAGGTTCTCCTGGTTGTAGATGGCCCGGCAGCGTTCTTCGCGCACGGTCAGTTCCTGCAGCCACTCGACGGTGCCGTCGCCGCTGGCGTTGTCCACGAAGATGATTTCATGGCGTGGATCGGTATGTTCGAACAGGGAAGCGGCGCATTGCTGCGTGTATTCCAGGGCGTTGTGTGTCAGCACGATCACCGACGCGGTAGGCGGGTCCTGGGGCCTGGGCGCGGCGTTGCCGAAACGCACCCGCGGCGGCGCGTAGCCGCGGATCGAGAAGTCCGCCGCGGGTCTGGCATTGCCGTCCAGATCGATGTAGTAGTCCGGTGAGATCCTGTCTCGCCAACGCTTGTTCAGTCGTGTCGTGTTTTCATCCATCTTGACCCAGCGTTCCTCGCCGCTCTGCGACTCGTAGTGCACGACGACGCTCTCGGGCCGGTAGACCAGCCGCCAGCCGGCCTCGCCCAGCTTGAGGCACAGGTCGACGTCCTCGTTGCCGTTCCAGTAGGCCTCGTCGAAGCCGACCACCTGGAAGAAGGCGTCGCTGCGCACCATCAGGCACGCGGCCGTGAGCGCCCTCAGGATCAACGGTTTGCCGGCGCCGAAGGCGTCGCCAGGTTTCGCATGCCACAGGTGTTTGCCGTAGAGGACCTGGCCGCTGGCGAGATCCCGCAACATCAGACCGACACCGGCGTGCTGGATGGTGCCGTCGGGAAAGAGCAACTTGCTGCCGACCGCGCCCACATAAGGATCATGATCCAGGGTCTGGACGAGCGGACTCAGCCAGCCGTCGGTCACCTCGGTGTCGTTGTTCAGGAACAGGAGGTAACGACCGCGAGCCGAGGCGGCGCCACGGTTGCAGGCGCGCGCAAAGCCCAGGTTCTCCTCCTGGATCAGGGCCCTCACGAGCCCCTCGTTCTCCAGCTCGCGCAGGTATTCGGCGGTGCCGTCGGTGGACCCGTTGTCCACGACGATGATTTCGTACCGGTCGCCCGGCGTATGTTCCCAGAGCGAGGCCAGACACTGCCTGGTCAGATCCAGCTTGTCATAGACGGGAATGATGATCGAGACGTTCAGATCGTACTGCTTTACCGGTTCGGTAGACTTCTGGCCGGTCATGGAATCCCTCCGGGAGTCGTGTTCATGGACATTGTGACCTGTGCCCCGGTGCAAGATCGCGGCCAGCAGGTTGATCGGACCGGAAGTCCCAGGATGGATCTAACGAACAGTGGCACAATGAATTATGTGAACTCGCGGCGAGAGGGCGGCACGTATCCGATTCACGTTTGCGCGGTAAATGGACACGTGGTGGCCATGATCTGGACAACAGGCTGCACGGGGAGTGATTGGCGCGCGCGAGACGATTTCCGTAGACTCATTCAACTCGACCCGGACTGGCGACGTACGGGGCGTCACGCTCACAAGGGAATCGCATCTCGTTTCCGCGGAGTCGAGTCGCTGTAATCCCATCGCTTCTGCAAGTAAGGGAGAAGGTCATGAGCGGACCTGGCAAAATCTCCGACGCGATCGTCGGGACGATCCTGTGCCTGGCGATCTTGATGGCACCGTCCCAACTGTTCGCGGTGTCCTACATCATCGAGGATGATGATGACGGTCGAGAAGAATGGCACGGGCCGGGTGATCCCGAAGGCGGGGATCGCTACCTCGGCGATATGATCAGCATTGAACCCTACAGCCCGCAGAGGGGCGCAACGGACGTCTCCGATCCGCGCGACCCGTGTGAAGCGGTGCCGCAGATCGAGCTGATTCCGTTCGGGGACGGTTACATGCTGATAATCAGGTCCTGGGTTTCGTCGCGAGCGTACCCGATCCTGCTTTCTCGATGAGGAGAAGTTGATGAAGGGATGTACGAACTCCAATGCTCGTTCGCGGCGTGGCCGAGCGAGCACCATAGATCCGGACCTGCTGGAAAGAGCACGGCTTCTCTATCGCCAGGAACAGTTCGCAGCGGCGCTGGCTGTCTGTCGTCGCGCCATCGACGAGTCGGACAACCGTGTGCTCGGCACGACCGGCGACGATCCCTGCGTGCTCAAGCGGGATGCGGTCATTCTCGCCGCGTGGTGCCTGTACGATCTGCGGCAATTCGAGGCCTGCAAGTCCTGGCTGTTCAAGGCTCAGGACAAGGGCTGGCTGTTCGACAGCGACATCGAGGCCGCCGCCGTGACGATGTGGATCCACAACTGCGAGGGCCAATACGAGGCCACCATCGAAGAGGTGGGCCGCCTGCTGGACAGGGTGGATCCGCCGCTGGACCTGGTGGACCGGGGCTGGCTGTTCTATACGCGCGGTGCGGCTCTGCGCATGATCGGCGACATGGCCGGAGCCCTGGACGACCTGATGACCGCCCGCACACTCTTTCGCCTGGTCGGCCGTCGCGACCTGCGCGCGGAGGTCGGCAACCTGGTGGGACTCGTCAGGTTCCGCCTGCGCCGCTTCGAGGAAGCCGAGGAGTTGTTCCTCGACGCCCTGGAGCAGAACAGGTCCCTGGAATTGACCCGCCGCGTCGCGGACAACCTGCAGAACCTGGGCCTGACCTGCTACAAGACCGGTCGTTACGACAAGGCGCGCAAGCTCTTCCGGGAGACCATGGGCATCAGGGATCTCTCTCCCGACCGCATCTGCCGCGCCCGTATCGCCCTGGGCAAGCTGGACGTCCTGCAGCGCAGGTTCGCGGACGCCCGCAGCAACCTCATGGCCGCCTACACCCTTGCCATCGAACACCACCAACCTCGCGAGGAATGTCTCTCCCTGGAGTTCCTGGGCGACGTCTTCCGTGAAGAGGGCAAACCCGCCGAGGCACGCCGCTACTATGCCCGCGCCATGGTGATCGCCCGCAAGATCGCGCCCGAGGGTGACCTGGCGCTGGAGCTGATGCGTCGCGAGGGTGAATGCCTGATCGCGCTCGAAAGGTTCCAGCAGGCCGAGGTCCTGCTGGGGCAGGCCCTGACCCTGGCCCGCCGGTTGCACGACCCCTTCGAACTGGGCGTGGCGGAACGCTGCCGCGCCGAGCTGATGGCGAAGCAGGGCCGTGTCGTCGAGGGGACCGAGGCCACCGACGCCGCCGTCTCCATCCTCTCCGGCATCCGGGCCGACCACGAGCTGGCCCTGGCGCACCTGGCGGCGGCCGGTCTCTACCTTGACGCGTCCGGGGATCTGGGCACCGCGATCGAGATCGTCGATCGGGACACCGCGTCCGGTCGGTCCACCGAACCCGCGGCGCCGGTCGTCCAGGTGATGACCACCCGCGCCAGGCGGCACGCCGTGGCCGCTGAGTTCCTGTTCCAGCGCGTCGGCGAACCGTACTGGGAACAGCGGGTGGAGAAGCTGCTCGCAGTCATCAACCGGCTCGGCCACCGGCCGGGCGATCATGGGGCGGGACACGCCTACGCCAAAGTCGAACCGCACGCGATGGTGGCCGCATCCCAACCCATGCGCCGCATCCTGGCCCAATGCGACATGTACGCCGCGTACTCCGACCCCGTGCTGGTGACCGGCGAGACGGGAACCGGCAAGGAGTTGATCTGCCGGCGCCTGCACGATTCCAGCCAACGTAGTTCGGGGCCGTTCGTTCCGGTCAACTGCGCCGCCATCCCTGCCGACCTGTTCGAAAGGGAGTTCTTCGGGCACGCGCGCGGCGCTTACACCGGCGCCGAGAGCGAGGCCCCGGGCTACGTGGCCCAGGCCGAGGGCGGCACTCTCTTCCTGGACGAGGTCGGTGAGTTGCCACTGCCCCTGCAGGCCAAGCTGCTGCGGTTGATCGAATACCGGGAGTACCGTCGTCTCGGTGATCCGCAGGAGCGCACCGCGGACGTGCGCCTGGTAGCGGCGACCAACGCGCGGTTGTCCGAACTGGTGGAAGAGGGCTGCTTTCGCAAGGACCTCTACTATCGCCTGAGGATGATGACCATCGACGTGCCGCCGTTGCGCGAGCGCCGCGAGGACATCCAGCCCCTGCTCGACCTCTTCCTCACGCGCATGGCCGGCCGGGTGACCAACGCTGTCGACGTTTTCCTGCCCGCCCAGCTGGAGCGCATCGAGTCGTCCCGGCTCGAAGGCAACGTGCGGGAGCTGATGCAGATCGCCCGCCACGGCATGTTGCGGCACGGCCAGACCGACCGTACTCCGGAGCCGACGCGTCATGGCGATCCCGACGCCGGCGCGGCCGGTCGGCGCAACGCCCAACGAAACGACCCTCGCAACGGTCGACCGACCAAGGACGAACTGCGCCGGCTATTGGCCTCCTGCGACGGCAACAAGACCGCCCTGGCCAAACGCCTGGCGGTGTCCCGCTCGACCCTCTACCGCTGGATCTCCAGCCTGTCCTCTCCATCCTGAAAAGGGGACCCGGATCGTTCCGGGTCCCCGCTGTGGGCTTTATCAGTTTATACCACTGCTGTCCTAAACGGGACAGGGTTCTCTTCCTGACCCCCATTTCGTAACG
>CAYMCR010000033.1:0-28241 GCA_964389015.1 uncultured Fibrobacteraceae bacterium
TTCCCATGGTATCAAATTGGGGCTGACCTTAGTTATGCCATCCCGTGTAAACGATCCGCATTCAAACGGGGGTGCCCGGGAGATCATGAGCGTCGAAAGCACGGACAGCCTGGCCGCACAGGCCGCACGGGGGGACCGGGTGGCCTTCCGTCGCCTGGTGGAATCGGAGGCGCGCCGACTGCTGGCCGTCGCCTACCGCTACTGCGGGGACTGGGACACCGCGGCCGACCTCTGCCAGGAGACCTGGCTCCAGGTCCACGCCCGTTTCGACGCTTACGACCCCGATCGGCCCTTCCGACCCTGGCTGCGCGCCGTGCACCGTCGGACCTGCCTGCAGCACTTGCGCCGCGCCAGCGTCCGTCGCGAACGCTCGTTGCCGGTGGACATCCTGGACGCTCTAGCGATATCCGACCCGGCGTATGATCCCCTGGAACAACTCATGGCCGACGACCTGGTGGCGTACGTGCGCCGCGGTCTGGCCGCCCTGCCGCCCCGGCAGCAGGAAGTCCTGGCCGCGGTCGATCTGGAGCAGGACGATCCGTCCGAGACCGCGGCGCGGCTCGGCATGAGCTGGGCGACCCTGCGCACGACCCTGCACTTCGCGCGCAAGCGTCTGGCCGAGAGCCTGCGCCGTCTGGAGGTTGAGACATGATCGACGAACGTGTCTGGCAGGAATTCCACGACGGACTCGACGCTCTCGCCCGCGGCGACGCGGACGCCGCGCTGCGGGAACGTCTGACCGCCCTGGCGGACGGGGTCCCCGACGGACCTGTCATGCTGGAGCTGGCGCGCAAACTGGCCGACGACAGGCTCGACGATCTGGCCGCACGCGCCCCCGAGCCACTGGTCGCCGCGACCTGGGATAGACTCGAGGCCGCCTTGCCCGACCAGGTCGAGACGCGACGCCCCGCCGTGAACCGGCGCGGCGGTCGCGCCTGGGCCGGCCTGGCCATGGCGGCGATGATCGCCCTGGTCTTCCTATCCGGCTACCTCGTCGGCGAGCGACGGCAACTGCAGGCCCGCCTCGACGACGTGCTCGCCCAGGACACGCGTCGTGCGCAGTCGGAGAGCCGCTGGGCGGGCGTGACGCCGGTCCTGGCGGGGGAACGCACCTGGACGGCCGGCGAGCTGCGTCTACTGCTGGAGCGCTTGCCTGCCCAGGCGGTGCTCGCGGACGAAGAAGAACTGGCGCGCCTGCTGGTGACCGGACCGTCTCTGCGCCGCAGCTCCGTGCGCAGGCTGATCGACGAATACGCCGCGTCCGACGGTCTGACCGCCGGCGAGGCCCTGCGTCTGCTCGGGGAGCTTTCGCCGGACTACGACGCGGCACTGGATATCCGGGGGCTGGGTCTCGGCTCGCCCCGCAAGATCCTGTCGTATTGACAAGAGAGGAGACGCCATGAAGAGCGCGCAGCAAGTTTGGAGACTCCTGGCGATCGCCCTGTCGCTGGTGGTCCAGGGCGGTTGTCACCAGTACCGGGCCATCGTGGAGATTCGTCCCGACGGCTCCGGCACGCGGACGGTGACGCTCACCCCGCAGCTCGACGAGGAATTGTCGGAACTGGGGTTGCACCAGATCTTCAGGGTGCCGCCGGACGAGAACTGGGAACGCTTTGTGGACGAGGACGGCGACGTAGCTTTCCGCTGCATCCGCGAGGCGTCGGGCCCCGACGACTGGGCCGCCCTGGGGGACGACATTCGCATCTTCAGCCGCGGGGACGGCGGCGCCGCGGACACGCGCAAGGGTTCCGCCGGTCTGCGCAACGTCGTCTCGCTGGAAACCGGGCGCACCGACGAAGGCCGCACCTTCACCTATCGCGAACGCTTGCGCTGGGAGGGGCTCAAGGAGGACCTGATCGCGGTGATGACCGCGGTCTACGAGGCGCGCGTACACGAAGCCCTGCCGGTCTTGCCCGATGTCTGCATAGCCGAACTGCGCGGGCTCTTCCGGGGTCATCTCTCCCAAACGTGGGAGCGGGTTTATCTCACGGAGGACGAGGATCTCTTCATCGACACCCTGTCCCGGGCCCTGCTTCCTGACGTGGAGGAACTGGTCGAACGCCGCAACGTCGACGTCGAACCGGAAATGCTGGTCGCCCTGGCCGGAGCCGTCGTCGATGACGACGACAATCAGCTCGAAAGCATCGTCGAGCGCGATCTGATGGGTGTGGCGCACGCCGTGTTCGCATCCCTGCGTCTGATAGTGATCATGCCCGGGGAGATCATCGACACCAACGGCGCCATTGACGGCGACGGCGAGGTGTCCTGGAACGTCGGCTTGCTCGAACCCCTGGACAAGCACGTGGAACTTGTCGTGCGCTCGCTGGTGCGCGACTGACCGGACTCATCGCGGCAACGAAAGGACGGCCCGACATGAAGAGATCGCTGAGCGAACGGTTCATGCTGGTGTGTTCCCTGCTGCTGACCGTTTCGTACTTTTTGCCGGTGGCCTACCAGCCCGTGCAACTCGATGCGACCGGCGGCCCGGCCGGCCTGCTGGCACAGATGTTCCCGGCCCAAGAAGCGTCTTCGGCCCGGCAGTACAGCTACTTCTGGCAGGATTTCCCCTGGACTACCGCAGTGGTGTTCCTGCTGCCCCTGGGGCTGGTGCTGCTGCGTCGTGTGCGGATGAGACCAGGGCTGCGCACGACCTGTCTGTTCCTGACGCCGGCGCTGGGCATCGCCGCGCTGGCGCTCCTGGTGGGGATGGTCGCCGCGGCGGACCTGGATCTCTGGCCCTTCGCGCGCCACGAGCTGGCGTACGGCGGCTACGTCGCCGTGGGCGTACTGACTCTCTACTGCCTGCTGGCCTTGACCTCGCTCGGGCGATTCAGTCAGACGGGAACCGGACGCGGCCACGCCAAACATGCGTTGTTTCGCCCGCACGGAACGAAAAACCGATCCGCGTGATGCGGATGTGATAAACTTAAGCCTATGTTGTCGATGTTCACGACCCGGTGAGTGATCCTGCCGTGATGGGGCCGGACCCGACCCCGCAGAGTGGATTCCCGTATTTGCACTTGAACTAGCCGGAGGCGCCATGCGCACGTTCCTGTTGGCCTTGACACTGATATCGATCACGACGAGCGGCATGGTTCTCGCTGATGCCGTGGACGGGGAGATCATCCCCGAGAAACAGCCGGACGGCGAGATCGTCCAGGTTCGCATTTGGGGCGACGAGTTCTACCGTGTTGCCGAATCACTGGACGGTTATACCCTGGTTCGCGATCCGCGAACCAAGGTGATCAGCTATGCGAAGCTGTCGGCGGACGGCAACCGCCTGGAGTCCACCGGCCTGCGGGTCGGCGATGCCGGCGCCGCGCGCGGACTGGCCAAGCACCTGCGCATCGACGACGAGGCGCGAATCGCCCTGATCCGCGAGCGTCGGCACCAGCGTGAACTGGATGAGGCGCAGATCCTCGCCGAACAGGGGCTGACTAAAAATGTCAAGGTCGCGCCCGATACGGGCGACGTGCAAGGCATCCTGCTGCTGGTCGACTTCTCCGACGAGCCGGCGACTATTCCGGCCCTAGAATTCGATAACTACTGCAACCAGGCCGGTTACTCGAACTATGGGAACAACGGGTCGATATACGATTACTTCCTCGACGTATCCGACGGCAACCTCTCGTACACCAACTACGTGACACCCGTCTATTACCGCGCCGAGCAACCCAAGAGCTGGTACGACGACCAATCCCAGACCGGCCACGCGAGAGCCAGGACTCTCGTGCGGGAGGCCCTGGACAACCTCGACGCCGGCGGCTTCGATTTCAGCGAATACGATTCCAACGGCGACGGCTACATCGACGCCATCAATCTCTTCTACGCCGGTTATCGGATCTCCTGGGGCGTTGGTCTTTGGCCTCATAGCGGCGGCTTGAGCTACTATGCCGACGGCGTTTATGTCTATCGCTATCAGATGACCGACATCACCAACACCCTGAAGCTGCGTACCTTCTGCCACGAGAACGGCCACATGATCTGCTACTGGCCGGACCTCTACGACTACGACGGCGATTCCGCCGGCGTCGGCAATTTCTGCCTGATGGGGTACGGCGCCTCGAACACCAATCCCTGCGAACCGTCGGCTGCCATGAAGCACTATTCGGGCTGGGATGTGGTGAACGTCCTTACGGACAGCGAGGCTGGTTTGACAGACACCGCGGGCGTCAACGACGTCCACCTCTTTCCCCATCCCGTTTATTTCAACGAGTACTACATGCTCGAGAATCGGCAGAGGACGGACCGCGACGCGAATCTGCCCGACGACGGCCTGGCGATCTGGCATGTCGACGAAAACGGTTCCAACAACTACCAGCAGGGCACGCCGGGCCAGCATTACCAGGTGGCCCTCATACAGGCGGACGGTCTCCGGGATCTGGAGAACTATCGCGACTACGGCGACGGCGACGATCTGTGGGGTGCGCCCACGTACGTGGAATGCACACCCAACACCGTCCCCGACACCGATTGGTGGAGCGGCTCCGCTTCCGACCTGTGGGTCCTGGACATCGGCGAGTCCGGTCCGATCATGCGCTTCGACTACTACGACGGTGTCGTGTTGCTGAATCTCGCCCTGCTCTGGAATTTCGACGAGGGTTCGGGCGTAGTGACGACCGACTGGAGCGGCCACGAGCGCACGGGGACCATCTTCGGCAGCCCGACATGGATCGCCGGGCAGGAGGGCACGGCGCTGTCCCTGGATGGTCTGGACGACCGCATCACCACCGATCACTTCTATCTGGCGAACGTGACGGTCGAGGTCGTCATGCGCAAGCCCGCCGTGCTCGGCGATCAGCACATCGTCTCAAAGCAGGCCGTCGACCCGTCGGATCGGACCTACCTGCTGGGTCTGATGAACGGGGGTGCCGACATCGGTTTCGGCGGCCATGCCAACGACGGTTTCGCCCTGGCACCCTCGTCACTGATACCGGACGATGTGTGGGTCCACGTCGCCGGCACGTACGACGGCACCGACTTCCGGCTCTACGTCAACGGCGTCGAGGTCGCCAGCAGCGCCGCCGCGACGCCGGGTGACCTCGTCGCCCACGACAGCCCGCTCACCGTCGGCGCCGATGAGTCGGCGGGGCAGCTCTTCGCGGGCGACATCGACATGGTGAGGATTTCCGGGTACGCCCTTCAGCCCGCCGAGTTTACCTGGGGTGATCTGTTCAGCGACGCGACGCTCCAACCGCTCGACGACCGTGACGACGGCATCGGCGTGGCGTGGGGCGATTACGACGACGATGGCGATCCCGACATCTACCTCTCGAACACCCAGCCGTCGTCCAATCGCCTGTTCCGCAACGGCGCCGACGGTACTTTCGACGACGTGACCGTCGCCCCATTGAACGACCTGTCGCACAGTCACGGCGTGGCCTGGGCCGATCACGACAACGACGGCGATCTGGACCTGTACGTGGCCAACTACGAACAATCGAACAAACTGCTGCGCAACGAGGGCGGTGGCGCGTTTACCGACGTCACGAGCGGTCCCCTGGGCGACACCGGGCCGATTCGCTGCTTCGCCTGGGGCGACTACGACAACGACGGCCTGGTCGATCTGTACCTGTCCATCTGCGGGGGCGCCAACAAGCTGCTGCGCAACGAGGGCGGCGACGTGTTCAGCGATGCGACGACGACACCCCTGGACGACGCGGGCGAAGGGTACGGCGTGGCCTGGGGCGACTACGACGATGACGGCGACCTCGACCTCTACGTCGCGAACCAAGGCATCGCCAACAAGCTGTTGCGCAACGACGGGAGCGGCGCGTTCAGCGACGCGACGAGCGGTCCCCTGGGCGATGCCGGCGACGGCAGGGGCGTGGCGTGGGGCGATTACGACAACGATGGCGATCTCGATCTCTACCTGTCCAATTTCGGCACCGCCAACAAGCTTTTGCGGAACGACGGCGCCGGGCTCTTCGCGGATGCCACCACGCCTCCGCTCGACGATGCCGGCAATGGTCTGGGCGTCGGCTGGGCGGACCACGACAACGACGGCGACCTGGACCTCTACCTGATCAATTACGGGTCGGCCAACAGGCTCTTCCGCAACGACGGCGGCGGCAGCTTCACCGATGTCGCCGCCGCTCCCTTGAGCGACGAGGGCAACGGTCATGGTTTCGCCTGGGGTGATCACGATGCAGACGGCGACCTGGACATCTACCTGGCCAGCGCCCAGGTGAACAGGCTTCTCCGCAACGGGGACGATTCCGGGAACCACTGGTTGCACGTGCGCCTGGCGGGCGTCTCTTCCAACGCGGCCGGCATCGGCGCGCGGGTCAGCGTGACGGCCGCCGGCCAGACCCAGATCCGGGAAGTGTCCGGCGGGTCGGGCTATGCGTCCCAGAATTCCTTGCCCGTCGAGTTCGGTCTCGGTTCGGCGACGACCGTCGATCTCGTGCGGATCCTGTGGCCCAGCGGCGTGGTCCAGGAGACAACCCAGGTCGCTGTCGATCAGCTGATCGATCTGAACGAGGCACAGTACACATGGACGATCGTCTCGGACCCAGTGCTGGCGGGAGACGGTACGGATCTGGGCGCCCAGTGGGTGGACTACGACCAGGACGGCGAACCGGATCTGTACAGCCACAATCCCGGCGGCGACAGGCTGCAGCGACAAGTCGGCGGTGTGTTCATCGATGTCTGGCCTCTCGCTGACGCGGAGACGTACGACACCCGTGCGCCGGCCTGGGGCGATGTCGACGGCGACGGCTATCCGGACGTGTTCCTACCCAAGTGGAACCAGCCCAACCTCCGTCTGCGCAACGACGGCGCGGGCGGGTTCACCGACGACACCTTCTCCGAAAACGATCCGGGTCCGGGCTACTGCGCCGAATGGCTCGACTACGACCAGGACAGTCTGCTGGATCTCTACCTGGTGAACCACGGCACGGCCAACATCATGTACCGGAACGGCGGTGAGGTCGGCGGGTACTACATCCTCATTCCCATGGGCAGCCTGTTGCCGGACGGGGGCGCCGGCACGGACGCCGCCTGGTCGGACATGGACAACGATTCGGATCCGGACGTGTATCTGGTCAACCGGTATTCCGACAACCAGATGATGGGCAATCAGGGGGGAGTGAGCTTCGATCTGGTGCTGGAGGCCTACATCACGGCGTGGGACAACGGCAGCATGGCGGCGGCCTGGGGGGACTACGACAACGATGGCTGGCAGGATCTATTACTCGTGAATCACGTCTTTGCGGACCAGCTCTACCACAACGATACGGGGGGCAACTTCTCCTCGGCCGAATTCGATGCGGTCGGTGATGTCGGCCCGGGTTCCGACGTCGTGTGGCTGGATCACGATCTAGACGGAAACCTCGACCTGTTCATCGCGCGCGACGGAGCGCCGAATCTCCTGCTGGAAAACAGCGGCGTGCCGGGCGCCGCCCGTTTCATCA
Source organism: uncultured Fibrobacteraceae bacterium (assembly GCA_964389015.1). GTDB lineage: Bacteria > Krumholzibacteriota > Krumholzibacteriia > LZORAL124-64-63 > LZORAL124-64-63 > JAHIYU01. The sequence goes on from CAYMCR010000033.1 coordinate 7,416, forward strand.
ACCGTACGGGGCCCTTTTCCGTCTCCGCCGACAGTACGGTCTCGGTGGCCTGCGCCGATTACGACGGTGACGGCGATCTCGACATCTACGCCGTCAACAAAGGGACGCCCAACTATCTCTATCGCAACGACACCAACAGGGGGCATCACTGGTTGGAGGTGACCTTGTCCGGCACCGACAGCCACGCGTCGGGTGTGGGCGCCAAGGTGAGGATCGTGTCCGGTGGACAAACCCAGATACGCGAGGCGTTCGGCTCGGCCTCGATCAGCTTGGCCGGAGCCCGGACCGTGCATTTCGGCCTGGGAGACGCGGCGACCGTCGACTCGATCTCGGTGTACTGGCCAGCCGGAACGGTTCAACACCTCGTGTCCGTGACGGGCGACCAGCGCCTGGTCGTGACGGAGAACGGCGCGGGCACGGCTGTGCCGTCGGCCCAGGTCCCGTCCTCCTTCGCGCTGCATCCCTGTTCGCCGAATCCGTTCAACCCCCGGACACTGATCCGTTTCGATCTGCCCGTGGCGGCCGAGGTCAAGCTGGAGATCTACGACGTGGCCGGCCGACACGTTCGGACTCTGCTGGCCGGCGAGAGCTTGCCGGCAGGCGGCCACGAGCGATTCTGGAGCGGACGCGACCAGGTCGGTCGGACCGTCGCCGCCGGCGTCTACTTCTACCGACTGGACGCGGGAACCTACAACGAAACGAGGCGGATGACCCTCGTCAAATGACGGCGGCTAGACGCCTTTCCTGCTTGCGCAGTGTCCCTTCTCGTTCCACGTTTCCGGTGTCACACCAGACGACGAGGAGAGGACCGATGCCCGAGCCCAAGATGTCCGCCCAGTTCGAGGGACGCAGCCCGTCCGTCATCCGCATGGCCCAGATCTCGTTCGACGAGCGCAACGACGACACCGAGGCGATCAACGTCGCCATCGGCAACGTCTCGTTGCCCATGTACCCCGCCATGCGCGCGCGCATGAACGACCTGGACGGTCCCGACAGCCCGTTCCGCGACGGCGTGGTCAAGTACTCCGCCACGAGCGGTTTCCCGGAGTGCATCGACGCCTTCCTGAACGTGATTGCCAGCAGCGGGTTCGAAACGTCCGGACTCCACGCCCACATCACCGAGGGCGGCAGCCAGGCCATGGAGCTGCTCATCGCCGGCGTCTGCGGCCCCGCCGGCAGCGACGAGGCCCCCCTGCTGCTGATCGACGCCGCCTACACCAACTACAAGACCCTATGCGAGCGGTTGGGACGCCCCACCTGCTCCATCCAGCGCACCCTGGGCGACGACGGCAAGTTCGCCCTGCCCGACACGGCCGAAATCGAGCGCGTCATCGTCGAGCACGGCCCCCAGGCCATCGTGGTGATCCCCTTCGACAACCCCACCGGCCAGTACTACGACCGCGCGACGATGATCGAACTGGCGCGTCTGGCCGTCAAATACAACCTGTGGCTGATGAGCGACGAGGCCTACCGGGAGTTCTACTACACCGGCGGCGAATGCACGAGCATCTGGGGCGTCACCGACGCCGACGTGCCCGGCATCGAGGGCCGACGCATCTCCATCGAGACCGCCTCGAAGGTCTGGAACGCCTGTGGATTGCGTATCGGCGCCTTGGTGACCGACAACGAGATCTTCAACCGGCAAGCCATCGCCGAACACACGGTCAGCCTGTGCAGCAGCGTCATCGGCCAGTGGATCTTCGGGGCGCTCGCGCACGAGGACCACGCCACCCTCCAGGCCTGGTACGCGCAGCAGCGCGAATACTATCGCGGCATGCTCTTCGACTTCACCGACAGCCTGCGCAACGCCCTGCCCGGCGCGATCGTCTCCAGCCCCGACGCCGCCATCTACTCGGTGATCGACGTGCGCGACATCGCGGCCGACGGCTTCGACGCCCTCGACTTCGTGCTGTGGTGCGCGAGCGAGGGCTTCGTGGAGCGGGACGGACGGCAAATCACGGTGCTGACCGCGCCCATGTCCGGCTTCTACAGCGTGCCGGAAGGCGCGCCGAACCCCGGCCGCACCCAGGTGCGCGTGGCCTATGTGGAATCGCCGGAGCGCATGGCGGCGGTCCCCGTGCTGTTCGCGGATCTCTTCCGGCAGTACGAGGCCAAGCGGGCGGGGGCGTGCGTGGCCGAATAACGGCCGATCAAGCGAGTGTGGTGATGCCGACGAGAGAGCAGATCGAGTTCCACTATCGCCTGGAGAAGGAGCTGGCGAAGGCGATCATGGACGCGTCGCCCGAAGACCGGGCGCACGTTTCGCTCGAGGCGTACGACGAGCTTTTCGCAAAGATCACCTGGCACGAGGGGCATCAGCAGGGCGAGGAACTCACCCGGCGCTCCCTGCGCTCGTATGGGCCCATCTTCGGTTTGATCGGCGGCGGGAGAGACGTCCTGGAGATCGGCTGCGGGAGCGGCGCCCAGCTACGGAGGCTGTCACTCGAGAACCGGCGTTGTGTGGGGATCGACATCTCGCGGGAAATCCTCGAGCATCAGTCGGACATGCCCGGGAACGTCGAACTGATGGTCGCGGACGCCTGCGACATGCCGTCCCTGCCCGCAAACGCCTTCGACGTGGCGTTCAGCAAGCAGCTGATCGAGCACCTGCATCCGGACGACGTGGCGCGGCATTTCGGCGCCGTCTCCCGGGTCCTGCGTGACGGCGGCCGCTACATCCTCGAGACTCCCAGTCGGCTGACGGGCCCCCACGACGTGTCGGTGCACTTCGACGATGTGGCCACCGGTTTCCATCTGTGCGAGTACACCTACGGCGAGATCATCGACTTGCTGCGCGCGGCGGGGTTCAAGCGCTTCCGCTCACCGCTGATGTGGCAGAGCGTCTACAACCGGGCACCCGGGCTGGTGCGCTTTGGCAGGATTCCGGCTGGTTGGCTGGCAGCCATGGAGTCGCTCGTGCGACCGTGGCCCGTAGCCTGGCGCCGCCGGGCGGGCCGACTGCTGCGGATCAGCAGCATCTTCGTGGAAGCCCATCTCTAGTCGCCCTCTTCGAGACCATGATCTATCGAAACAGGGACTTCACCTCGCTCCAGGTGCGCATCGCATTGGGCGAGGGTTCCACCAGGATGTATTGGACACTCGGCGGTGGATCGGGAGGCATCCCCGTCATCCACACGTGCGCCGTAACTTGGTAATGGCCCGGTTGATCCGGTCGCCAGCCGGTGTCCCAGTGTTCGACATGGGTCGTGCCCGCCGGGAAGGTCGTCATCACGGGCAGGCCCACGCAGCCGTAGATGCACTCGAAGGTGTCGAGATACACGATGGCGATCAGCGGTGAGGAATTGAATTCGGCGTCTGCGGGACCGGCGTTGTGGACCGTGATCTCGACGGTGGCGCCGAGCGTGTAGACGGTCTGGTCCGTCTCGACGGTGACGTTCTGGGCGGCGATCGGCAGAGCGGCCGTCAACAGAACGATCAAGACGTATGCGAACGGTCTCCGTAAGCGAACTCGATACAGCATGGACATCCCCCTCCGAGTGCTATGATCGAAGGCAGGGGCCGTGGTCTTCGGTCCGGATAAGTATAGGGTATCCGGGCTCGTGCGTGCAATCAGTCCGGCGTTGCATCGTGGTCGTAGATCAGAGCCACCGCCGGCACGGCGGCGCCGAGGACGAAGCCGCCCCATGTCAGCAGGAAGGAGGAGATGGTTACGGGGTCCCGCCACAGTTCGCGCAGATGGGGGGTGTGGGGATTCAGCGGTTCGTTCCTCCGTTATCGTCCAGTTCGAAGAGTTCTTCGACCCCTACGCCCAACGCCCGCGCCAGACGCAGCGCCAGCTCCACCGACGGCCGGTACTTGCCGCTCTCGATCGAGATGATCGACTGTCGTGAGACGCCGGTCAGCTCGGCCAGCTCCTGCTGGGTCAGGTCGTCCCGCAGGCGGCGGTATTGCTTGAGGCGGTTGATCAGGTTCGACGAACTCACGGCGACTCTTCCGCCAGCAGGCTGGTGGTGTACTCGTCCAGCCAGGCGTCGAGCTGCTCGCCGTATATCTCCCGGGCCGAGGGGAGCGTCTGGTCGGTGGCCAGCCGCAGCAACTTCTCCTTGCCGCCCCGGTCCAGCAGGAACTTCAGCCACGCGCCGGCTACGGGGTAAAGGAGTCCCTCGTCCGCGCCCGACGGATCCTCCCACCAGGCCGCCAGGTCCAGCTCGCTCAAACCCGCTTCGTGTACCGCGGCGCGGGCGGTTGCCAGGCGGTCGCGGCCGTTCAGATCGAAGCAGACGGCCAGGCCCTCGTTGATCAGGCCCGTCCGCGCCACCGGCTGCAGCGCCTGGAAACTGATCACGTGGGTCAGCTCGTGGCCCACGGTCTGGTCCCATCGGCAGTGGATGGTGCATAGCTTCGGCCGGGCGAAACCCAGGCTCTGGATGCCACACAGTTCCGTCGCTTCCTCCACTGAGCCCCAGACGATGTACCGCACGTGGGTTGCCGGTTCCCCACCGAAGAAGTCGACCAGTTCGGTGTACGCAGCCTCGTGCGCGTTGGCGAAGGCTTCCAGGTCCTGTGTGGCTAGTTGGGGGGAGAAGGCGAAGCGACAGTGCGCGGTTTCCAGGTGCGACCAAGCCGCGAAATCATCGTCCAGGGCAAAGAAGCGCAGGTTGTTGGTGGCATTGCGGGCCACGTTGCGGGTGATGCCGCCGTCGCGGACCTCGCTCCAGGCTGCGGCCGCAGCTTCGTCGTGGCCGCGGTCCAGGTGCAGGGCACCCATATAGAACAGTGACCAGGCGTAGCGCCAGTCGCGTTCCTCCCCGGCGATGGTCCGTTCGAAATACGGTTGCGACTCCTCCCGGCGGCCCAGGTCGAACAGGAAGCGTCCGACCAGATGGACCAGATCGCGATCGCCGGGGGAGACGGCGAGCAGTTCCTCCGCCTGGGCAAGGGCTTCCTCGTGACGACCACTGTTGTAGAGTTCCCAGAGTTCTTCGCTAGCAGGAGCGGCGGTGCCCGTCGCCGCTGCAGCGACGAGGATCGAGACGGCGAAACACACGATGAAAGCGCGGGTTCGGAGCATTGCGGGATCCTCTCTGGGGATGTTCATGGCTATCCTAGATCGCACACGAATAGTAAAGTACACTTTACGTAATGTAAAGTATAATTTACATTGCATATAGTGTCGACAAGACCTGAGATGTGCTGACCGGGGATGGAATACGGAGCCCTGGGGAGGGAGACCCCCTGTTCCGGGGGCGTCTGGAGGGTTGCGGAGCCCTAGAGGGCGGAGCAGCCCGGAATTCGAGCGAGCCGGTCGCTAGAGCGACCGGCTCGCGTCCCCCGGTACAGGGGGTCTCCCTCCCCAGGGCGGCCCCCTATTCCCCATCCCCGTTCAACACCCCAATCAGGTACTTGTCGAACCACGCAAGATCCCACTCCATCTTGGCCAGCCGGTTCTCGTAGGTACTCAGCCCGTGCCCTTCGTCGGGATAGACGATCAGCTCCACCGGCACGTTCAGGTAGTGGTAGAGAGCGCGGTACAGCGCGCGCGAATGGGCCGGCGGCACGCGTGGGTCGTTGCCGCCCACGTGGATCAGGGTCGGCGTGACGACTTTGTCCAGACCGTAGAGGGGAGAGCCGGCCTGATAATGTTCCGGCCGCTCCCATGGCAATCCCTGCATGAAGTTGACCACGTGACCGGGCGTGTCCTCGACACCCCACTGGATCACCATGTCCAGTACGCCGGCGCCGCTGCTGGCTGCCTGGAAGAGGTCCGGCCGCGCCACGATCATGCAGTTGGTCAGGTAGCCGCCGTTGCTCCAGCCCATGACGCCGATCTTGGCGGGATCGGCGATGCCGTCGGCGATCAGCCGCTCGGTACCGGCGATGATATCCGTGACCTCGATCTCGTTCTCGCGGTCGATTAGTTTCGCCAGGAACTCGTCGCCGAAGCCCAGGGACCCGTGGTAGTTGGGGCTGAGCAGGGCGTAGCCGTTGGCCGCCATCAGGGCGCGGCCGTAGATCCAGAGGCGGAAGCGGTACTTGGTGGACGAGGTCGGCCCGCCGTGCAGCTCGATGATCGCGGGCAGGGGACCGTCGACGGTGGGGTCGTGCCCGGCCGGCAGTTCGAGGATACCGTGCACCTCGTCGCCGTCGCCGCCGGTCCAGGTGTAGTCGAGGATCTGCGGCAGGATCCAGCTCGCCAGCTGGGGATTGACGTTCGTGCGCGGCGTGACGCGACCCTTCTCCAGGTTGTAGAGATCGCCCACGCGGTCGAGCATGTCCGCTGCCACGACGGCCGACTTGCCCTCGTCGTCGAAGTCGTAGCCGGTGCAGACCACGTCGCCGCCGGTCAGGTCGCGCGTCTTGCCCTGCTTGCCGTCGCGAACGTCGTCGACCTGGTAGACCCTGACGCGTCCGCGGTCCTCGCCCAGGTAGTTCAAGTCCCGGCTCTTCCCTCGCCAGGCGATGTCGCCCTGCAGGCTGACCGGATGCGGTCGCGTGATGCGCTGCAGATGGACGTCGTCGTCGCGCCAGTCGGCCACCCAGAGCTGCTGGGCGAAGCCGTCGTAGGCGATGCCGAAGGCCAAGGCCTTGCCGTCGTGCGCCCAGTTCATCTCGGTGATCCAGCCGAAGGGCGAGGGATGGTCCTCGCGCCAGGCCTGCGAGGTGACGTGTTCGATGTCGCCGCTGGCGAGGTCCAGCACGTCGATGCGCGACCAGCCCTCGTTGAAGATGATCTCCTCGTCGGGCGTGGTCTGCATGGCCAGCTTGCCGCCGTCGCGGGTCAGCGCCATGAAGTTGATCACGCGCGTGGCTTCGAGCACCTGTTCGTCGCGCCAGCTGGACAGGTCGAGCACACGCACTTCGTTGTACTCGATGACGCCGTGTCCGTACTCGAGGTCGCTCCACTTCTGTTTGAGGTCCTCCCACTCGTCGTCGTGGTTCTCCTCGCCGACCGTGTAGTAGAGCCTGCTGCCGTCGCTGGTCAACTCGAAGAGGCCCACGCCGTCCTCGAGCCGGGTCACCGAGAATAGACCGGTGCCGTCAGGCCTGATGCGCCACACCTGGTGGCTGCCGTCGTAGGGCGGGTTCTCCTCGCCGCGGTCCCAGCGTCCCCCGAAATAGATCCACTCGCCGTTGCCGCTCCAGACCGGACCGTGGGGACGGGCCAGGTCGAAGGTGAGTCGCCGGCTGGTTCGCGCGTCGAGGTCCGTGAGCCACAGCTCCGACTTGCGCCCGGCGCCCGGTCCGGTCCAGCCGCTCTGGATCCAGGCCACGGACTCCGTGTCCGGCGACACCGCCGGGCTGCCGGCGTAGACCAGGGAGAAGTAGTCCTCGGGAACGATCACGTGATCGCGCTGCGCTGCGACCACGGTACAAGCGGCAGTCATGACGAACACGACGTATAGGAAGAACTGCCATTGACGCAAGGCGGCGACCTCCTGCTGGGGGAATCGGGTTCCGAGCCGGTCCACCATAGCATGCCGGGTCGCCGGATGGTACAGTCCTGGTCATGATGGCTTGCTGTGAACGCATGAGAATCCCGGCGTTGATCCTGCTGGGCATGATTACGATGCTCGTCGCGACGGGTTGCCGCGAGGCGGCGGTGAACGGCCCCGTCCCGACACCGGAGCCCCGCGTCCATGCCTTCTACTATCCCTGGTACGGCAACCCGCAGGTGGACGGCGCTTACCGCCACTGGCGCCACGAGCAGATGGGCGCGGTCGAGAACCGCCGCACCTACCCCGGCGGCGACGACATCGGCGCCGACTATTATCCTGCTCTCGGTTGCTACTCGTCCGGCGATCCGGTGGTCGTGCAGAAGCACCTGCTCTGGGCCGCGCGGGCGGGCATCGGCACCTTGTGCGTCTCGTGGTGGGGAATCGGCTCGCCCGAGGATCTGCTGCTGCCCGCGCTGTTGGAGTCGGCGGAATCACACGACATGAAGCTCAGCCTGCATCTGGAACCCTTCCCGAACCGCGGCGCGACGACCATGCGCGAGGCGCTGGCCCACCTGCTGGGGCACTTCGGCGACCATGAGGCTCTGTATCGTCTGCCCGGCGACGGTCGGCCGGTCTGTTACGTCTACGATTCCTACCTGACGACTCCCGAGGAGTGGGCCGAGCTCTTGCGTCCGGGGGGCTCGCTGTCGATTCGCGGCACCGACCTGGATGCCGTGGTGCTGGGGCTGTGGGTCGAGGAGGACGACGGTGCGGCACTGCACGCGGCCGGCTTCGACGGCTTCTACACCTACTTCGCCACCGACGGCTTCACCTACGGTTCCACGACCGCCAATTGGCCGGACCTGGCCGGGTTCGCCCGCGATCACGAGTTGATCTTTGCGCCCTGTGTCGGGCCGGGCTACGCCGACCTGCGTATCCGTCCCTGGAACACGGCCAACCAGCGCGAACGCGAGGACGGCGCCTACTACGCGCGCATGGCCGCGGCCGCTGTCGCGACGGCGCCGGATCTGATCGGCATGACCTCGTTCAACGAATGGCACGAGGGCACACAGATAGAGCCGGCAGCGCCCAAGTCATTGCCGGGCTACACGTATCGCGATTATCTTCCACTAAAGCCCGAAGCGTATTTGGAGCTGACGGCGGACTGGGTGGCGGACTATCGGGAGGCCCTGGCAAGCCGGTAACCGACCAGGCAAGCAGGGTTCAGGACAGGACCTCGACCGTGTCGCCTACCTGCACCGGGCCTTCCTCGCGCACACCCATGAACACGCCGAACATGGCCTTGCCCTCGTGCTGCCTGAAACCGGCCAGGGTCCGCAGGGGCTCTGTGCCGGTCGCGCCGGTGGCCGGGTCGACGGTGGTGTTGGGGCAGCGCGGGCAGGGACCGAGCGCCTCGAAGACCGCCCCTCCGATGCGCAGCGTATGCCAGCCGTCCTCCTGCCAGGGGCTCCCGCCGGCCACGGAGAGATTGGCCCGGAATCTGTTTCGGCCCACCGGCGCGTCCAGGCGCGCGTTCAGGTCGGCGAGTGAGGCGTCGCAGATCAGCAGGTAGGGGGCGTCGCCGGCGAAGCCGATGGAGGCGGAAGGGTCCGCCCGGGAGGGTCTCGCGACGTCGTCGGGCATGAAGGCCAGCCTTACCGGCTCACCCAAAAGCTCACCGAACCAGGCGTCGGCCTGTTCCCCGGCGGCGGCCGCCGCGATTCGCTCGTTCTTGACCGTCACCGTGAGGCGTGCGGCGTCCGGCCCCGGCGGCAACACGGTCAGTTCGGGCAACTCCGGAGCAACCAGCGACAACCCGTCGTCGCGCATCACGATCCGCAGGCGGGTCATGACCGGGTGGGACTTGAGCACGACGGGATCGCCCCCGGCGGTCGTCAACAGCCAGCGACGGTCGCCGGCTAAGCCGCCACGCATGGCGCCGGCGGTGGTCAGCGAGGTGGCGCGCCCCGCCTTCAGGGGATAGATGGACAGGGAAGACAGCGTGAGATCATCCATGGGTATGCTGTTGCTCCTTTCACGACGTCTTCGCAGCAACGGTTCATCCTGACGGCCGTCAACCCGCGGCACGCGGCTTGAAAATCCAGGGATAGAGTCTATCCTTAGCACGACCCGATCGTCATGACGAGAATTGTAGGGAGGAACCCCGTGAACAGGTACTTGAAAATCGCACTCCTGCTGGCGGCTATATCGCTCAGCGCCGGGTGTACCGAGCAAAGCGACGATGCCGCGACGTGGAACGAGACTCTTGCGGAGAACACCGTCGTCGAGGACCATGCCGGACACACGCACGCCGCGGATTCGCCTGCGACCATGGCGGAAGCCACGGTTCCCGGCAAGACGGGACAGCCCGGCGGCAAGGTGCTCGAGTCCTTCGACTCGGGCGGTTACACCTATGTCCGCCTGCAAACGCAAGACGGCGAGATCTGGGCTGCAGGTCCCATGTGTGAGATCACCACGGGCGATGACGTGACCCTCTCCGGGGCCATGGTCATGCGGAACTTCAAGGCTTCGTCGCTGGACCGCACCTTCGCAGAGATCTGGTTCGCGTCGGCCATCCTGGCCGGCGGTGACCAGGCGGACGCCGAGCTCGGGCGCGAACTGGAGCAGGCGCACGGCAACCTCGCGTCAGGAGGCGGGGACCTGTCCTTCTCCGGTCTCGAACCTCCGGCGGGCGGCGTCACCATCGCGGGTCTCTACGCCGCCAAGGCCGACTTCGCGGGCCGGCGCGTCAAGTTGCGCGGCAAGGTGGTCAAGTATCTCGACGGCATCATGGGGCGCAACTGGATCCATCTGCAGGACGGCACGGGCGACGCCGCCACCGGGGATCACGACCTCACCGTCACCACCGACGGTTCCGCCCGCAGGGGCGATACGGTTCTGATCGAGGGTGTGGTCACGCTGGACAAGGATTTCGGCAGCGGCTACTTCTACGCCGTCATCGTCGAGGACGCGACCGTGACGGTATCGGAATCCATGTAGGGGGAGGCCCGTGTCCGAGCGCTCGATCCTGCACGTGGACATGGACGCCTTCTTCGCGTCGGTGGAGGTCCTCGACGACCCGCGTCTACGGGGCAAACCGGTCATCGTCGGCGGTACGCCCGAGGGCCGTGGGGTCGTTTCGGCCGCCAGCTACGAAGCTCGCGCCTACGGTGTCCACAGCGCCATGAGCGCCGCCCGCGCCGTGAAGCTCTGTCCCGAAGGCGTCTTCCTGCGCCCGCGCGGGGCGCGCTACGCCGAGATTTCCGCCCACGTCTTCGACATCTTCCACGACTTCACACCACTGGTCGAACCGCTCTCGGTGGACGAGGCTTTCCTGGACGTGGGCGGCAGCCTGCGCTTGTTCGGCGACACCGTGGAGATCGGGCGCCGCATCAAGGAGCGCATCCGGAGCGAGATCGGACTGGTGGCCTCGGTCGGCGTGGCGCCCAACAAGTTCCTCGCCAAGCTCGCCAGCGACCTGGAAAAGCCGGACGGTTTCGTGGTCGTCGAGTCCGGGCACGTGCAGGACCTGCTGGATCCCCTGCCCGTCTCGCGACTGTGGGGAGTGGGGCCGCGTTCTCAGGAGATACTCGCCACGCTGGACATCAGGCTGGTGCGCGATATCCGTCTCTGCGACACGGATCGCCTGGCCCGGGGACTCGGCCCGGCACTGGCGCGGCACATCGCGGCCCTGGCCGAGGGCCGGGACGACCGGCCGGTGGTGCCCGACCACGAGGCCAAGAGCATCGGGCACGAAGTGACCTTCGCCACGGACATCGCCGAGCGTGATGCCCTGATCGACATCCTAGACGGCCTGGCCGACAAGGTGGCGCGCCGTCTGCGCCGCGCGGGCTTCGTGGCGCGGACCGTCCAGCTCAAGGCCCGCTACCCGGACTTCTCCACCCGGACGCGGTCGCTCACCCTCCCGGCGCCGGCCGACTCCACCCGCGTGTTGCGCGACGCCGGCCGCGAACTCTTCGACGACCATCTCGGCCGCCGCGGACGTCCCCTGCGTCTGATCGGCATCACGGCCCAGAGCCTCGAGCATGCCGCCGAGCGTCCCCCCGAACTCTTCCCCGACCAGGCCGAGGAACACGACCGCACACTAGACGCCCTCACCGACGAAGCCGTAGATCGCTACGGCAAGGGCGCGCTACGTCGCGGCGTTCCCCGTCGTGAAGACCACGACTGACCCTTCCTGGAATCGGCGCGACCTTTTGTCGAGCTTGTGATCGCCTCCTGATCCCTGGCGATGCAGTCCTGGGTGAACACGCCCACTTCCGGGGGCGTATGGAGGGCCACGGAGCCATGGAGGGCGGAGAGGCCCGGAATTCGAGCGAGTCGCCGACAGGAAGTCGGCGGCGAGCGGCCCCCGGAAGTGGGCGTGTTCACCCAGGACGGCCCTCCAACAACAGAGCGAGAACGCAATCTCGATAACCGAGCTTGCGACTCGATGCGTCTTCTGTGATCCTGACCTGAACCGGAGGAACTCATGCGCAAGACGGTCATAGGTGTGATGGGCGGTTGTGTCACCGACGCGGGCGCCGGCGAAGCGGCGCGCGAGCTGGGACGCTTGATCGCGGAGAACGGCTGGGTCCTGCTCAACGGCGGACGTCCCACCGGCATCATGGATGCTTCGGCTCGCGGGGCGCACGAGGCCGGGGGGCTGACCGTGGGCGTGCTCTTCGACGACGACAAGGAGCAGGCGAGCGAATTTCTGGACCTCGTGATCCCCACGGGCCTGGGCGCCGGACGCAACATCATCAACGTTCTGGCCAGCGATGTCGTGGTGGCCTGTCCCGGCAGCGGCGGCACCCTGTCTGAAGTGGCGATGGCCCTGCGCTTCGGCCGGCGCGTGGTCCTGCTCGGCTTCGATCCCGGCGCCGCTTTCCTGGATCGTTGCGGTGAGGGGGAGTGGAGTCTGGCCGCCACGCCCACCGAGGCTATTGACCAGGTCAAGGCCTGGTTCGCACGACCGATGGAACCTTAGATATGTGTGGAATATGCGGAGCCGTGTCCCTTGCCGGCAGCCTGACGCTACCCGACGGCGCGGCCGAAAGAATGATCGGCGCGATGAATCACCGCGGACCGGATGAGTACGGTGCGTGGCGGGACGGGTCCGTGTTCCTGGGGCACGCGCGCCTGAGCATCATCGACCTGAGCACCGGGCAGCAGCCGCTGGGCAGCGCCGACGAAACGGTCTGGGTCACCTTCAACGGCGAGATCTTCAACTACATCGAATTGCGCGAGGAGCTGCGCGGTCTCGGACACGTTTTCCGCACCCAGTCGGACACCGAGGTCCTCGTCGAGGCGTATCGCGAATGGGGCGACGGCTGCGTGGACCGCTTCAACGGCCAGTTCGCCTTCGTGATCTACGATCGCGGTCGGCGCCGGTTGTTCCTGGCGCGGGACCGCTTCGGCATCAGGCCTCTTTTCTGGGCCCGCTACGGCGAGGTGTTCCTCTTCGCCTCCGAAGTCAAGGCTCTCGCCGGCTGGTCCGGTTTCCGGCCCGAACCGGATCCCGCGGCCCTGGGCGAGATCTTCGGCACCTGGGTGAACGTGCCGCCCGCCACACCCTTCGGCAACGTGCAGCAACTGCCGGCGGGACACACCGCCACGCTGGACCTGGGCCGCGTCGGCGGACAGACGGCCGGACCGGACATCCGGCGCTACTGGCATCCCGACTTCCTGCCCGTGTCGGAAGATCACCGCTACGTCGATCGCGACGAGCGTGCGCGCCTGACGGAGGAGGTGCGCGAGGCGTTGACCGACGCATCGGTGATCCGCCTGCGGGCCGATGTCCCGGTCGGCGCCTACCTGTCCGGCGGCCTCGACTCGTCTGCCACGGCCGCCCTGATCCAACACACCACTGACCGGCGCATGAAGACCTTCTCGGTCGGCTTCAAGGACGCGGCCTACGACGAGACACGCTGGCAACAGATCATGTCGGCGCATCTGGGCACCGATCACGAGATGATCAGTGTCGGCGACGACGAGATCGCCGGGGCCTTCGCCGACGTGGTCTGGCACGCCGAGACACCCATCCTGCGGACCGCGCCGGCGCCGTTGTACGCCCTGTCGGGCCTGGTCCGTGCCCAGGGCTACAAGGTCGTGCTCACGGGTGAAGGCGCCGACGAGGTCTTCTGCGGCTACAACATCCTGCGCGAGGCCAAGGTGCGCGCCTTCTGGGCACGCGAGCCGCAGTCGCGACGGCGCCCGCTGCTGCTGACGCGGCTCTATCCGTACCTGGAGCAGTCACCGGCCGGGTTCCTGACGCGTTTCTACGGCGCCGGTCTGGACAGCGCCGACACCGACCCGTTCTTTTCGCACCGTCCCCGCTGGAACAACACCGGGCGCATCACCGCCTTCCTCGACAACGAGGTGGCCGCCGCCGCCGCGGCCCGCGATCCGGAGTCCCGTCTGCGCGATTCGCTGCCCGCCGCGTTCGCGGACTGGGGACCCGTGGCCCGCGCCCAATACCTGGAGATGTCCCTGTTCATGGCGGGTTATCTCCTATCCTCGCAAGGCGACCGCATGCTCATGGGCCACACCGTGGAAGGGCGCTTTCCCTTCCTGGACCACAACGTGGCGGAGCTGGCCGGACGCATCCCCGCTTCGGCCAAGCTGGCAGGTCTGCTGGAAAAGGCTTTATTGAAGGCCGCAGTTGCCGATCTCCTTCCTGCGGAGATCGTTACACGCCCCAAGCAGCCTTACCGGGCCCCGGATAGCGCGAGCTTCATCGTGGGTAGGGGTGCCGAAATTGCCGAAGCCATGCTCGGCGAAGAGGCCTTGAGCGACGTCGGGATCTTCGACCCGCAACGCGTCGCCGCCCTGATCCGCAAGTGGCGGGCTGGTCGGCTGACCGGTGCGCGGGACAACATGGCCTTCGTCGGCGTACTCAGCACGCAGCTGCTGGCGCATCAGTTCGGTCGCGAACTCGAACGCCGGATCGCAGGCAGCGCGCTGGATGCCGCGGAAATCGACTGGCGGGGTTCCGACCCCAAATCCTAGCGGAGATATATGAAGACGATGGAATTGAGGGATCAGATTCGCGGCTTTGTGGTCGAGAATTTTCTGTTCGGCGACACCGAGCCGCTCAAGGACGACGAGATGTCGCTGCTCGACAACGGCATCATGGATTCCGTGGGCGTGATGGAGCTCGTGGCCTTCCTGGAGCAGGACATGGCGTTGTCGATCGACGACAGCGAATTGGTGCCGGAGAACCTCGACTCGATCCAGAACCTCGTGGGTTTCGTCACGCGCAAACGGAGATAGGCCCATGGCCACCATCCACGGCATGCTCGACACTACGGCGCAGTGCCGCCCCGAGGCGATCGCCCTGACCCACGGCGGCGTCCGCACGACCTACGGCGAGTTGTCGGCCGTCGCCGACCGCACGGCAGCCTTCCTCGCCGGTCGGGGAGTCGTCCGAGGCGACCGTGTCGCCCTGCTCATGGAGAATTCCGCGGACTATGTGGCCGCTTTCTTCGGCATCCTGCGGTCCGGCGCCTGTGTCGTGGCCCTCAATCATGCCAACCGTGCCCAGACCCACCAGAAATTGTTGATCGATTCGGGCGCCGTGGCTCTGCTGACACGCGGCCGCGAAGCGCGCCGGTTGCCCGAGATCGTCGCCGACTGCCCGGATCTGCGCTTCGGCGTCATCGACCGGCGCCACCCCGCCTGGGAACTGCCGTCAGGCCTGGATCTGCGCGGCGTCGAGGACGTGGATGCCTGCACCGGCCCTCCGCCCGCGCACGACCTGAATGCAGATGATCTCGGCGTCATCCTCTACACCAGCGGATCGACGGGTACTCCGCGCGGGGTGACCCTGACCCACGGCAACCTCGTCGCCAACACGGAGCAGATCCTCGCCTACCTGCCCCTGGACGAGACCGACAGCGTCTGTTGCGTGCTGCCCTTCCACTACTCCTTCGGCAACTCGCTGCTGCTGACCCACGTGCAGCGCGGCGGCCGCGTCGTGATCGACAACCGTTTTGCCTTTCCCCAGAAAGTGCTCGAGACCCTGGCGGACGAGCGCTGCACCGGTTTCTCGGGGGTGCCCAGCCACTTCGCCATTCTCAGTGCGCGAACGGATTTCCTGCACCTGCCCCACGAACATCTGCGCTACCTCACCCAGGCCGGCGGCGCCATGTCGCCCGCCCTGACCCGTCGCCTCCACAAGGCACTGCCGGACCGCATCAAGCTCTACGTGATGTACGGCCAGACCGAGGCTTCGGCGCGGCTCTCCTGGCTGCCGCCCGACCGTCTGTCCGAAAAATACGGTTCGATAGGCGTGGGAATCCCGGGCGTGTCACTCAAGGTGCGCGGTCCCGACGGCACTGAATGCGACGTGCGCGAAGAGGGTGAGATTGTCGCTGCGGGCCCCAACATCATGCGGGGCTACTGGAACGACAC
The DNA here is from genome assembly GCA_964389015.1 of uncultured Fibrobacteraceae bacterium. Taxonomy (GTDB): domain Bacteria; phylum Krumholzibacteriota; class Krumholzibacteriia; order LZORAL124-64-63; family LZORAL124-64-63; genus JAHIYU01. The sequence goes on from CAYMCR010000033.1 coordinate 23,228, forward strand.
CGAGGAGACCGCCAAGGTGCTCTTCCCCGACGGCCTGCACACCGGCGACCTGGGTTACCGTGACGAGGACGGCTTCATCTTCATCGTCGATCGCGCCAAGAACATGATCAAGGCCGGCGCGAACCGTGTCAGCGCCAAGGAGATCGAGGATGTCATCCTGGAACTGGATACCGTGGTCGAAGCCTGCGTGATCGGCGTGCCCGACGAACTGCTCGGCGAGGCGATCGAAGCCTGGGTCGTCCTGGCCGGGGCCTCCGGGCCCGACGAGCAGACCCTCCTGCGCCATTGCCTCTCGCGCCTGGCCCAGTTCAAGGTTCCCCGCAAGGTCCACTTCACGGACGCCCTCCCCAAGAACTCCTTCGGCAAGGTGATGAAGCGGGAATTGCGCGCGTCGCTGCGCTGATCTCAGGGCGTTATCCTGATGATCCTGGCGTATTCGCGCTCGGTGTTCGCGATGTGGAAGGTCTTGACGACCTCGTAGTCGATTCCGGTATCCAGCGCGCCGGTGAGATCGGGTAGTGCCGGCCTGGGCCAGAGGGACGGGTACATGATGTCGCCCCTGATGCGCACGAACACGATGTCCCCCGCGCGTAGCGTGCCGGAGAGAACCAGCTCGTCCAGCCCATACATCTCATGCACATCGTCCGATCCCGCATTCACGTCCATGAATTCCTTGAGGTCCCGCTTGAGGCCACTGACGCCGAGGGAGACGATCCTACTCCAGTTGTCCTCGAGCCAGGTCTTGAACAGCATCCGGGAAGTCGGGACGGCGGCCTGCTCACTCAGATTGTACGGTGAGTAGGCGAGGTGGTATACCCCGCCCTTGTGGGTGTCACGCACACCGGTCTCCCAGGCCGATTGCAATTGCATGATCCCGATGTAGTTGATCGGGAAGTTCTTGGGCATGAAGATCCGCTCGGCTGTCGGCTCCACCTCCGACTGCATGAACGCGCCGATGGCCCGGAACGGTTCGTGCTGCCTCTCCCATCGCGCGTACTCACGGAAGCTGATGGTGCTCTGGATCAGGAAACCGAGCAAGATAATGACGAGTACGATGCGTCTCGATAGTGCCACCCTCGCCGCGAACAGGTCCGTGACGCCGGCAGCCATCAGGATGACGGCAAAGGGCATCATGAGGTTGATGTAGCGGTCGGCGAGACGTCCCTGGACCATCAGCACCGGGATGTAGAGCGCGCACAGGAGTGCGAGTACCTTGATCGCCCGCGGCCGCCGGAAGGACCGGATGATCGAGTAGATCATCACGCCGAACAACGGCAGCGTCGTGGCAACGGTCACCTTCCAGAGGACGGCCGGGGCTGCGACGCCGAACGACAGGCGAGTGCCGCCGTCGGGCTTGATGACGATGGTGCTGAGCCACGCCACCATGGATGTGATCAGATCCGGCAGGAACATGGCCTTGTAGAGCAGTACGGCGACGGCGAACAGGACGGCATTGAGGATGGTGTACCGCCAGGCCCGGGCATCCTTGATCGAGAACAGGACGGAGCCGAAGTAGATAATGAGTTGCGGGATCAGGGAGTTGAACTTGCCGATAAAGGCCAAGGCGAAGAAGAGGCCTCCCAGGGCGTTCCGGCGCAGACTCCGCGCGTCGTTGCAGATGAAGAAGTATGCGCCGAGGGTGAAGTAGCAGGTCTGTCCGATGTCGTACTGGGCGTATCTCGAGAAGGCGAAGTTGAAGGGCAGCAGTAGAGCGATGAAAACGGCCGTGACGGCGGTTCGGCGCCCGAAGACGTGCCTGGCGATAAGGTAGGTCGCCAGGACGATGATCAGGCTCTGGACGACGACCGGGAACCGCGTGGCGAATTCGCCGGCGCCAAAAACGAGCAAGGACAGGTACTGGTAGAGGGCGTTCGAGTTGGCGCCGAGGACGGAGGAGAGAAACGATCCGCCGTGCTCGCCGAACTCCAACGACCGGATCAGATTGAATATCTCGTCGTAGCGCAGGGAAGCGTAGTCCAGGAACGCGAATCTCGAGAGGGCCAGCGCGCCGATCGTCGCGATGATCACGTATCTCGCGCGACTGCCTGTCGGAACGCCCTTCGAATCTAACATCTCGACATATCCCTCGCCTCCATGCCATTACCGTAGGCCCGCGCCACGTTGGGTCGTCGCTCGGCGGATCACCATAGCAGTCTGGCCGATTCCGCGTACAGGGATTATTGACATTCGGCGAATGTTGCCACTGGTTTGTCTTTAGTGCGCGTCATGGGGGCTTGTTCGCGGCTCGGCCTGCTGATAGAATCCCCCTTCGACCTTCAACACCCATGGCACCATTCAGGGAGAAGTCTATGTACGGGATTGTCGGATACGGCTCTTACGTGCCGCGATACCGCATCCGGGCGGAGGACATCGCAGACCAGTGGGGCGCGGACGCGGAAGCCTTCAAACGAGGACTTCTGCTCGAAGAAAAAACGGTGCCCGGGCCTGATGAGGATACCATCACCATCAGCGTGGCGGCCGCGCGTGATGCGATCACGCGGGCGGGCATCGATCCCCAGGAGATCGGCTGCTGTTACATCGGGTCCGAGAGCCATCCCTACGCGGTCAAGCCTTCCGGCACCATCGTCATCGACGCGCTCGGCATCGGTCCCGATTGCCACGTTGCGGACTTCGAGTTCGCCTGCAAGGCCGGCGCCGAGGCCATGTACGTGGCCTACTCCCACGTCAAGTCGGGTGAGATGAAGTACGGCCTGGGCATCGGTGCCGACACCAGCCAGGGCGCGCCCGGCGACGCCTTGGAGTACACGGCCTCGGCCGGCGGCTCCGCCTTCATCATGGGCAGCGACAAGGTCATCGCCGAGATCCAGCACACCTACTCCTTTACTTCCGACACGCCCGACTTCTGGCGCCGCGAGGGTGAGTTCTACCCCCGCCACGCCGGCCGTTTCACGGGTGAGCCGGCCTACTTCCACCACGTGCTGGGCGCCACCAACGGTATCCTGGAGCGCAGCGGGCTGAAACCGGAGGATTTCCGCTTCGCCGTCTTCCACATGCCCAACGGCAAGTTCCCCCTGCGCGCGGGCAAGATGACCGGCTTCAAGAAGGAGCAGCTCGAACAGGGCTGGGTCGTGAACCTGATGGGCAACACCTACAGCGGTTCGTCGCCCACAGGTCTGGCGTCCTGCCTGGACGTGGCCGAACCCGGCGACAAGATCCTGATGACCTCCTTCGGCAGCGGTGCCGGCTCGGATTCCTTCGTGATCCAGGCCACCGACCGGTTGCCCGAAGTGCAGGGCCTCGCACCCACCGTCCGCGGCCAGCTGGCCGACCGGCGCATCCACCTCACGTACGGCAAGTACGTGGCATACCGCGGCAAGATCCGCATGAACGAAGTCTAGAAAGGGGGCTGAGATGAGAGACGTAGCAGTGATCGGATACGGACTGACCAAGTTCGGCGAACTCTGGCAGGCCCCTTTGCGCGACCTCTTCGCGGAAGCGGCGGCCGCGTGCCTGAAGGACTCGGGCGTCGAGCGGGACCGGCTGCAGTCGGCCTACATCGGCTGCATGACCAGCGGTCTGTTCAACGGCCAGGAGCACCTGGCCTCGATCCTTTGCGACTACGCGGGGCTGGCCGGTCTGGCGGCCACGCGGGTCGAAAGCGCCTGTGCCTCGGGCGGCGCGGCCTTCCGGGCCGCGTACCTCGAGGTGGCCAGCGGCGCCAGCGACTTCGTGATGGCCGGCGGTGTCGAGAAGATGAACGACGGCGCCGACGCCACCTACTGCCTGTCCACGGCGTCGGATCAGGAGTACGAGGTCTTCCACGGCGTCACCTTCCCGGGCCTGTACGCCATGATCGCCCACGCCCACATGGACAAGTACGGCACCACGCCAGAACAGCTGGCGGCCGTCGCGGTCAAGAACCACGTCAACGGCGCCAAGAATCCCTATGCGCAATTTCCCCTGGAAATCACCGCGCAGACGGTGCTCGGCGCGGTGCGCGTGGCGGAGCCCCTGGGCCTGTTCGACTGCTCGCCGGTGACCGACGGCGCGGCCTGCGTGATGCTCTGTCCCGTGGACGTCGCCAAGGAACTGGGCAAGCCCATCATCAAGGTGATCGGTTCGGGGCACGCCACCGACACCATCGCGCTGCACGACCGCGCGGACTTCGCGTCCATCCCGGTGGTGGGGCTCGCCGCCAAGCGCGCCTTCGCCCAGGCGGGGATCACCATCGACGACGTCGACTTCTGCGAGGTGCACGACTGCTTCACGATCGCCGAGATCGTCTGCACCGAGGAACTGGGGCTCTTCGCACCCGGCCAGGGCGGACCGGCCGCGGCCGAGGGCGCGACCGCCCTCGACGGCAAGCACCCGGTCAACACCTCGGGCGGCTTGAAGAGCAAGGGACATCCCGTGGGCGCCACGGGCGTGGCGCAGATCGCCGAGCTGGTAATGCAGCTCTCCGGCCGGGCGGGAGACCGCCAACTCAAGTCGCCGCGCATCGGCCTGGCCCAGAACATGGGTGGTTCGGGCGGCAGCAGCCTCGTGCACATCTTGGAGGTGGTGTCATGATCAGCCCGCGTTATCACCGTGAGAAAGCGCAACGTTACCGCCTCGAGGCCGGCAAGTGCACCGCGTGCGGCGAGGTCCATTTCCCGCCGCGCAAGATCTGCCGCAAGTGCTTCGCCGAGGAGTTCACGACGGAGCGGCTGCCCCGCCGGGGCAAGGTGGTCACCCACACGACCATCTGGATCCCGCCCGCGAACTTCGAGGACCAGAAGCCCTACGTGGTCGCCGTGGTCGAGCTCGAGGGAGGCGTGCGCCTGACCTGCATGGTGGCGGAGGCGCCGCCCGACGAGGTGAAGATCGGCACCGAGGTGGAGATCATCTTCCGGCGGCTGCAGTCGGATCCCGCGTGGGAAGTGCTGCAGTACGGCTACAAGGCCAAGGTGGTGTCGGCGTCTACGCTAGAGTGAGAGGCTTATGGGTCATTGCTATTGCTTCACTCTTGTCCTAAACAAATGTAATATTGACGAAGCCCCCCGTGGTTATGGGA
>CAYMCR010000034.1:0-28207 GCA_964389015.1 uncultured Fibrobacteraceae bacterium
ACTTTAGCCCAGCAGGTGGGGTCTTTCAATCTTTGGAATCGCTCAATTTAGGTTTCGTTAAATAGCCAACTCCGGCCTCACGATTTGATCCCATACAACGCTCACACCTCCACGTGGAGGTGTGGATTTGATTATTTATACTCCCATCACTGGAAGCGACAAGAAACCATGTGGTATAATGATACCTCGTGAGATGCCATCACCAGCGTCCATGGGGGAGACAGCATGCCTCGCCGAGTCGTCATCGCCACATTGGCCCTCCTGCTGGTTGCCGGCCCCGCACTGGCCGGTCCGTACGGCTCGGTCCGCCTCCTCGACCCCCATCCCCGCGTAGCCGACCCGGCCACCTACGTCCCCTTCTATCTGGACCGCGAAGCCCACGTCGTCCTCGACATCCTCGACGCCGCGGGCAACCCAGTAACCCGCCTCGCCGACGCCACCTTCGCCGCCGGTCGCCACGCCATCCGCTGGCGGGGCGTCGACGCTGCCGGCAACCGCCTCGCGCCGGGCCTCTACACCGTGCGTCTGCACGTGGGCAACTCGGTGCGCACCGTCGCGCTGCCGCTGGTCGGCTGACCTCACACTGCTCCCGCTGGACAGCTCGCCCCCCCGGACCTATTCTAGGGTCCCAATAGAATTGAGAATCACGAACACCGGGGAGAGAAGATGACCCCTGAGGACCGACGCGCCTTCATCGAGACGCTGCCCCTGGCCGAGCTGCACCGCCATTTCGACGGCTCCATCCGGCCGGCCACCCTGTGGGAGCTGTCCGAGAAGTACTACTCCGCCGTCCCGGGGCTCGACTTCGAGGCCTTCCGCCGCTATCTGGAATGGGACGACACGGTAGACAAGTCGCTCATCGACTACCTGGACAAGTTCCACGTCCCGCTGCAGTACACCCAGTTCTACGACAACATCATGCGCATCGCCTATGAGATCGCCGAGGATGCCTACGCCGAGGGGGTGCGCCTGCTGGAGCTGCGCATGAACCCCCTGATCCACCGGCGCGCCGGCCTGACCACCCGCCAGGTGCTGCACGCCACGCGCAACGGGCTGGTGTGCTTCAAGGACGCCCATCCCGACTTCCGCTGCGGCATCGTGGTGATCGCCATGCGCAGCCACGGCGGCAACATGGCGCGGATCCTCCTGCGCGAGATCATCGGGGAGAAGGAGGAGTTCCACTCCGACGTGGGCGTGATCGGTTTCGATATCGCCGGCCCCGAGGCGCCGTTTCCGCCCGTCCTCTTCCGCAAGGCCTATGAGCTGGCCGGCAAGATGGGTCTGCACAAGACCGCCCACGCCGGCGAGAGCGAAGGCCCCGAGCGCATCCGGGAGGCCCTGGACGAGTTGGGCCCCACGCGCATCGGCCACGGCACCTCGGCCGGGCAGGATCCCGAGCTGATGAAGCGTCTGGCGCGCGAGGGCGTGGTCCTGGAAGTCTGCCTGAGTTCCAACCTGCAGACCGGCGCCGTCGCCGATCTGCGCGACCATCCCCTGCCGTGTTTTCTGGACGCCGGCGTGAAGGTGGCCATCTGCACCGACAACACTACCGTCTCGGCCACCACCCTGGCGCGCGAATACGAGCTGGCCATGGACCTGTTCGACCTGTCGGAAGGGGATGTGCGCGAATTGGCGCGCATGTCCTGCGAGGGGACGTTCCTGAGCGGCGGCTGCCTCCATCGCGACGAACTGACACCGACTCACACGGGAGAGAATAAATGAACCGCAAGAAGAAGATCGCGATCCTGACCGGCGGCGGCGACGTGCCGGGCCTCAACGCCTGCATCAAGCAGGTGGTCTGGCGCGCCCAGGAAGCCGGCTACGAGGTGCTCGGCCTTCGCCGGGGCTGGGAATCCCTGTCCGCCTACAAGGTCGGCGATCCCGAGTGGAACGCGGCTTGGCTCATGCCCCTGGAGTGGGACGACGTGCGCACCATCGACCGTAGCGGCGGCACCTACCTGCATTCCTCCCGCACCAATCCGGCTCGGATCCGCGAAGCCGACATGTTCGAGCACGTCAAGCGGGATGGGATGACCTATCCCGCGGACATCACCGACCATGTCAGCGCGGCCCTGGAGGACCTGGAAGTGGACGCCCTGATCCCCATCGGTGGCGATGACACTCTGAGCTACGCGGCGCGCCTCCACGAGACGGGCTTCCCGATCATGGCCGTGCCCAAGACCATGGACAACGACGTCTACGGCACCGACTACTGCATCGGCTTCGGTACGGCGGTCAGCCGCTCGGTGGACGCCATCAATGAGCTCCGCACGCCCGTCGGCAGCCACGAGCGTATCGGCATCATCGAACTCTTCGGGCGCAACAGCGGCGAGACGGCCCTGATCGTCAGCTATCTCGCCGGGGTCAACCGCTCGATCATCTCCGAGGTGCCCTTCGACATGGAGCGCCTGGCGCAGATGCTCAAGCAGGACAAGACCGACTGCCAGAGCAACTACGCGATCATGACCATCAGCGAGGGTGCCACCGAGATCGACGGCGCGATCCACGAGTACGGAGAGGCGGACGCCTACGGCCACAAGAAGCTGGGGGGCATCGGCGAGTATACAGCCAAACGCGTCAAGGAGCTCACGGGCGAAAATGTCATGTACCAGTCCCTGGCCTATCTCATGCGCTGTGGTCCTCCCCACGCCATGGACCGCATGGTGGCCATGAACTTCGCCAACCTGGCCATGGACTTCCTCAAGGAAGGCAAATCCGGCTACATGACCAGCCTGCAGGACGGCAAGTACACGGCCGTACCGCTGCATTCCATCATCGACGGGATCAAGCGGGTGGATGTGGATCGCTTCTACGATACTGAGCAGTATCGGGCGGACATTCGCAACGTATCCGGGTTGCCCATGTTCCTCACCTAGGCCGTGGGCGTGTGTGTTGCGGCGGATGAACGGGACGCGGCCCCGCCACTTCAGGTGGCGGGGCCGCTCGATCGCTACGCCCGTCCATCCGCCGCAACACACACGCCCACTGCGGTGAGGTACATGGGATCCCGAAAGGTGCAGGTCGCTCGATACCGGTACCCCGGTAGGAACATATGAAGCTGGTCCGCAGGGGGGGAAGGGGGTATCCTGCGGACGTCGCGGTGCAAGATGCCGGTCGCCGCACGTGTGGGTGGCAGGGCCCTGCGTGAGGCGTGTGGAGCGGCTCGAGCCGCGGAACCCGAGCGAGCCGTCGGCCCTCGAGGCCGACGGGGAGCGGTCTCACGCAGGGCCCTGCCACCCACACGTGCGAGGGAGATGGTCACCTCTTGGATCGCGCACGCCTCACAGGACTAGTCCTCGCTTTCCTCGCCCTGGCCGCGGGCGCAGCCCTTATGTGGGACTACGTCACCGACGACACGTGGATCCATCTGCGATATGCGAAGCACCTGCTAGAGCGGGGCGAATACGCGTTCAACCCGGGCGATCCCACCTACGGTTCGACATCCCCGCTATGGGTCTTCAGTCTGGTGTTCCTGATGAAGCTGGGACTGGCGCCACTGGCCGCGGCCCGGACGCTGGGATTGCTCGTGGGCGCCGCCAAGCTGCTCGTGGCCGACCGGCTGCTGGTGCGCCTGCCGCTGCCGTCGGGCTGGCGCACCTGGCTGCTGATTCTGATCGCGTTGGACGCCTGGTTCCTGCGCTGGACCCTGTCCGGCATGGAGACGCCGCTGGCCGACCTGCTGATGCTCGTCCTGCTGGGGCCGATCGCCGCCAGCGGGCCGATCGCCTGGCTGGCGTGGGGCGCCAGCTGGGGCCTGGGGTCGCTGGCGCGTCCGGAAATCGCGCTGCTGGCGCCTTGCGCCCTGCCCTGGCTGCTGTGGCTGCAGCGCCGGCGTCATCCGGGCCGCTCCGCGCTCGCATCCCTGGCCAAGGTAGGGCTGGGCTGGCTGATGGTGGTCGGGCCCTGGCTGATCTACGCCCAGTCCGTCTTCGGTCGCATGATTCCCGGTACGGCGGCCGCCAAGAGCTATCCGCTGCAGCTGTCACCGGTGGAGATGGTCGAATACCTCCTGCGCACGGTCAAGCAACTGGCCGCGGTGCAAGGTGTGCTGTGGGTGGCCTTTGTCGTGGTGGCGCTGGGCTTCTGGTGGGACCGTCGTCGCGGCCTGGCCGGCGGCGACGGCAAGACTTTCGGACCGCGGGCGCTGGCCCTGGGTGCGGTTGCGGGGACTTGGCTCGTTGTGCTGGTGGGCGGTTATTCGCTCAAGCAGGTCTGGACCATTTCCCGTTACGTGTCACCCCTGCTGGCGCCCATGCTGCTGGCCATGGCCGCCCTGGCCGGAGCCATGCTGAGACGACAGGGAGCACGCGGTACGGTCGGCCGCCGGGTCGTGGCGTCGGCGGTCGTGGTGGCCTTGCTGGTCAATACCGGGCTGTTGGCGCTGAAAGTGCGGCCTTACAGCGCCGTTTTCAGCCGTGGCGTCCACGAGTGTTTCTATGCCACCGGTGAATGGTTGCGGGACAACACGCCGCCTGACGCCGTGGTCGCGGCCCTGGACATCGGTGCTCTGGGCTTTGCCAGCGAGCGGCGCATCCTCGACCTGGCCGGACTGGTCAGCCCGGATGCGCGCGCGCTGGGCCTGGAGATGGGATTCGAGCAGATGGTCGCGAGCGGCCGCTGGCTCGAACTCGACCCGCCACCCGATTACTTCTTCGACCGTACCGAAGGTGAACCACGCTGGGTGGGCCGTACCGTCGGGGGTGTGCGTTTCGAGCTGCTGGAGACCTGCGGCATCGACGGCGTGGGTCTGGCGGAAGCCGGTGTCTGGACCTACGCCCTGTATCGTCTGGCTCCCGACGAGACTAATCGGTGACCAGCCTCACGTGGTGTGAGCGCCGGTGCTGCTGGATGGAGTAGAGGTCGCTCTTGGGCTTGAATTCCTGCGCCGGCTTGCGTCGCACCACGAAAACCGTCACGTCGTCCGCCCAGGGCGCACCGCCGCCGAACTCGTGTACGGCGTCGAGCAGCTTGGCTACGATCTCCTCGGCGGTCTCGTTCATCATGCCCTGTACCAGGGCGACCAATCTCTCGATTCCGAACTGGACCTCTTCACCTGGCGTCTGCTCGCGCTCGATCAGACCGTCGGTGTACAGGACCAGGATCTCGCCGGGGCGGAGGTTGGCGAAGCTGCGCTTGTAGGCGGCGTCGGGGAGTGGTCCGAGCACGGGACCGTTGCTCGGGAGTTCGAAGACCCGGCCGTCACCGGCGAAGAGCAGGGGCGGGCAATGGCCGCCGTTGACGAAGGACAGGTTGCCGGTTTCCTCGAGCTCCCCGTAGAACAGCGAGACGAAACGGCTCACGAGTCCGCTCTGGTGGATGACCCGGTTGAGCTGCTGCACGGTGGTGCTGATCTTGTGCTGGTCGACGGCGCCCATGCGCAGGCCGGTGATCACGTCGCGCGCCTGCAGGGCGGCCGGCAGGCCGTGTCCGCTGGCGTCGGCGATGGTCAGGCTGATCACGCCGTCCTCCACCGGCTGGGCGTCGTAGACGTCGCCGCCCACTTCCTCGGCCGCCACCGCAGTGGCCGCCAGTTCGAAGCCGGGTAGCCCGGGCAGGGCGCGCGGCAGGAGGCTCCGCTGGATCTGACGGGCCTGGCGCAGCTTCGATTCCAGATTCCCCTGGCGCAGCTTCAGTCCGACCGAGGTGCGGATCGTCTGCAGGATGAAGTGCAGGTCGCCCGCGTCGTCGTGCTTGCGGATGCCGAAGCTCAGGATGTAGGCGGGATCGGTGCCCACCATCACGGACGCGTAGTCATAGAGGGTGAACTGTTTCTCGATATCGGGGTCGAAGCCGGGCGTGTCGGGCGTGATCATCACGATGCGCTCACGCTCCAGCTCGCGCAGCAGGGGGTAGTCCTTGGGTACCGTCTTGCCGGTGATGGCGGCGCCGAATTCGCCGACGCTCTCGATCAGCGTGTACTCGTCCTCGCCCTCTCGATAGAGGCGGCCGCTCTCGATGCCGTAGTCCTCGGCGCAACAGCCGACGATCTCGCGCAGCGTCTCGCTCAGCATCTCTTCGGTCCCGCTGGCGTCGTCGATTCGGCGCAGGACCTGTTCCATGTTGCGATAGAATTGCTTGACCATCGTTTTCCTCCCGGTTGACGCCCACAGAATGGGCGTCACGCGGCATCCCCGCAATAAATAATCGTGATCCGGGAACCAAACAGATCGGGTACGTATGAAGAAGGCCGATGACCGGGCCGATGACCGTGGTTGAGACGCGGGCGAAGTTCCGTTACCTTGGTCCGGATCCTTGGCATGAGCGACCAGAGACAAGGGAGACGTGGTGGAAAGCAACGATCGCATCGACGGGTTGATGCGCGCCGGTGAGGAACTGCGCGCCGAGATCGGCAAGGTCATCGTGGGCCAGGACCGCGTGGTCGAGGAGCTGCTGGTGGCCCTCTTCGCCGGTGGGCACGTCCTGCTGGAAGGGGTGCCCGGTCTGGCCAAGACGTTGTTGATCAGTACCCTGGCCCGGATCCTGGATCTCACCTTCTCGCGCATCCAGTTCACACCCGACCTGATGCCGAGCGACATCACGGGTTCCGAGGTGCTGGAGGACGACACGGCCACCGGCCAGCGCGCCTTCCGCTTCATCCAGGGTCCCGTCTTCGCCAACGTGGTCCTGGCCGACGAGATCAACCGTACCCCGCCCAAGACCCAGGCGGCGCTGCTCCAGGCCATGCAGGAACGGCAGGTCACGGCCGGCGGCGCGACTCATGATCTGTCGCCGCCCTTCTTCGTCCTGGCCACCCAGAATCCCATCGAGCAGGAGGGGACCTACCCCCTGCCCGAGGCCCAGCTCGACCGTTTCATGTTCAACGTGCTCATCGACTATCCCGAGTTGGCGGAAGAGGTGGCCATCGTCGAGCACACGACCGGTGTGTACGAGGCGACACCGCGCGTCGTGCTGGGAGCGGAGCAGGTTCTCGCCTTCCAGGACGCGGTGCATCGCGTGCCGGTGGCGGAGAACATCACCCGCCACGCCGTGGATCTGGCCCGGGCGACACGTGTCGGCTCGGCCGGCGCCGTGCGTCCGGCGGAGGAGTACCTCGCCTGGGGCGCGGGTCCCCGCGCCGCCCAGTGTCTCGTGCTCGGCGCCAAGACGCGCGCCCTGCTGCAGGGCCGGCCCACGCCGGACATCGCGGATGTGCGCGCCCTCGCGCATCCCGTGCTGCGTCATCGGCTGGTCACCAATTTCCACGCCGAGGCCGAAGAGGTGGACAAGGAGCGCATCGTCGAGATGTTGCTCGAAGAGGTGCCGGTGTGAGGGCCATCGCGCCCACTCCCGCCGAGGTCGCCGGCCTCGATCGCCTGGATCTCATCGCGCGCCTGGTGGTCGAGGGTTTCCTGGTCGGTCTGCACCGCAGTCCCTACCACGGTTTCTCGGTGGAGTTCGCGGAGTACCGGCAGTACATCCCGGGAGAGCCCGTCACCCACATGGATTGGCGCGTCTTCGCCAAGACCGACCGCCACTACCTCAAGGTGTTCGCCGAGGAGACCAACCTGCGCGCCACGCTGCTCGTGGACGGCTCGGCGAGCATGGGCTTCACCGCGGACGACGGGCGTCCGACGAAGCTCGGCTACGCCCGGTTGCTCGCCGCCAGCTTCACCCATCTGCTGCTGCGACAGAACGACGCCGTCGGTCTCGAGGTGTTCGACGAAGGACCGCGGGCCTCGGTGCCCGCGCGGGCCGTCAAGCGGCAGCTCTTCCATGTACTGAAACATCTCGACCGGCTGCAGCCCGGACGCGGCACGTCCCTGGGCACCATGCTGCATCGTGCGGCCGAGCGTCTGCCGCGACGGGGTCTGATGCTGCTGTTCTCCGATCTCATGGACGAGCCCGAGGATGTCCTGTCCGGTCTCAAGCACCTCCGGCATCGCGGGCACGAGGTGATCGTCTTCCAGATCCTGGACCCCCGCGAACTCGATCTGGACTTCAAGCGCGAGGCCCGCTTCATCGACCTGGAGCGGCCCGGACACGAAGTACGGCTCGAGCCCGCCCACGTACGCGCGCATTACCGCGACCGCGTGGACGCCTGGCGAGGAATCCTGCGCCGGGGTTGCCGTCGCCAACGCGTCGATCTGGTCGAGGTCTCCACCGATACGCCCTTCGATCGCGCCTTGCTCGCCTACCTGAGCAAGCGAAAGCGGATGTCCTGACATGCCGATCTCGTTCTTGAATCCGGGCTTATTGCTGGGCGCCGTGGCGGTCGCGGTGCCGATCATCCTGCACCTGTTGAATCGCCGGCGCGTGCGCGACATCCACTTCAGCGATCTGCGGTTTCTCGAGGAGGTGCAGATCCAGCGCTCCCGGTCCCTGGGACTGCGTAGGCTGCTGCTGCTGCTCCTGCGCGTGCTGGCGATCCTGTTGATCGCGTTGGCCGTGGCGCGTCCGCGGTTGTCGGGCCTGGCGCCGGGCGACGCCGGACGCGTCTCGATGCTCGTGGTCATCGACGCCAGCGCCAGCATGCAGACCGCGGGTGACGAGGGGTCCCGTTTCGCGAAGGCGGTCGCTTACGCCGCCACGACGGCCGCCGACCTGACGGGCGGCAGCGAGATCCAGGCCCTGCTCGCAGGTGACGAACCGCGCGCCGTTTTCGGCGACTGGATGCGGGGTGGGGAAGGCGTCGCCGGGGCCTTGCGGGAGTTGGCGCCGACAGACGGCGGCTTCGACCTGCCCGCCGCCCTGTCCAGCGCGGCCGTCTGGGCCCGGGCTGCCCGTCACCGGCCCGCCCTGGTGCTCGTCCTCTCCGATCTACAGCTGGCGTCCTGGGACGCGGCGGCTCTCGCCCGCGCCGCCGCCGAGCTGTCCGGCGCCGGCGTCGATCGGGTCATGCTGCGGGCGTTCGGCGAAGAGCAGGTCAACGGCGGGGTTCGCGACGTCCGGCTGCCGTTGCGGGCCGTGCAGCCCGGCGAGACCTTGCAACTGCGGGTCGAAGTGCTGGTCGGCCGCTCCGCACAGCCCTTCTGGCTGGAGATAGCGGGCGAGCGGGTCGCCGAGACGGTCGCCACCGCCCGCGCCGGCGAGATCGACAGCCTGGTCTTCGCCCTGACGGCTCCCGCGGCGGGCACTCACACCGGACTTGTGGGCACCGAGTCGGATCGCTTCACCGTGGACGACGATCGGCCCTTCGTCCTGGGCGTGCGCGACAGCATCGAGGTCCTGCTCGTCCACGGCGAGCAGGGCGGCGCGGTCGGCCGCGGCGGGTGGCGCTACTGGCAGCAGGCCCTGGCGCCCGGCGCCACGCGGGACGAGCCGGGCGACGCAGCCTCCATCTTCCGTGTCCGGGCTCTCGGCAGCGACGAACTGGAGACGAGCGATCTGGAGCGGAGCGACCTGTTCGTCTATCTGGATGCCGGTTCGCTGGGACGCGGCACGACCGAGGCGCTGGCGCGGTGGTTGCGCGAAGGCGGCGGCGCCGTGTTCCAGTTCGGCGACTACAATCTCGCGGGCTACCTGAGCGCCGTGTTGTTGCCGATGCTGGGCGTCGACGGGAACGTCTCCTACCGTAACCGTTCGGATACGGGCGCCGAGGAGGCCCGGATCCTCGACAGAAGCCACCCGCTGTTCCGCGGCCTGACCGACGCCTCGTTGAGCACGCTGGAGCGCGCGCGCTGGCGGCGTCACTTCGCGCTGCAGGACAGCGGTCTCGCGGTGCTGATGGCGGGTGAGAGCGGCGTGCCCCTGCTGGCGGCCGGCGCGCTGGGCAACGGCCGGTTCGCGTTGTTGCCCTTCAACCTGTCGTCGGGATCCTCCGACCTGGCCCGCAACCCCATGTTCCTACCCTTTGCCCAGCGTCTGGCGGCCCTGCTGGCGGGCGGGGGCGACGAGGGAGAACGCAATCTGGTCGTCGGCGCTTCGCCGCGGCTGGTCCTGGGAGACGGGGAGAGCCTGCGGGATCCTCCCTCGTTGCTGTTCAGGAACGCGGGGGACGGCGGCCGCGACCAGTTGCCGGCGCGTATGAGTTGGGAAGGTGAAAGACCGGTCGTCGTGGGCGAGACGGCCAGGCGCAAGGGCCTCTATACCTTCATCGCCGGCGGCGACACGGTCGGCGTGGTGGCGGTCGCGCCGCCTCCGACCGAGGGCGATCCCCGTCTGCGCGCGCCGGACGACGTCCTGACGCAACTCGCGGCGGCCGGCCTGGAGATGGGTCGGGACCTCGCCACGGTGGACGCGGACGGTTTCGCGGCGGCGTTGAGGGGTCGCGAACTCGCTCCCGTCCTGCTGTTGCTGGCCATTCTATTACTGCTGGCGGAGACCGCCCTGTCACGCCGCGCCGGATGACCTTATCCGGTGTTGCGAGCGCCCATATTTGGTTTACCATTGTCAATGGACCGCTTAGGTCCCTTTTTATCGATGGATACCAGCGAAGCGCCAGGAGGCACCTTCATGTGGGATTATTCGGATAAAGTACTCGACCACTTCATGAACCCGCGCAACGTGGGCACCGTCGAAGAGCCGGACGGCGTGGGCGAAGTGGGATCGATGGCCTGTGGCGACGCGCTGCGGCTCACCTTCAAACTAGACGACGACGAGCGAATCGCCGACGCCAAGTTCCAGACCTTCGGCTGTGGCAGCGCCATCGCCTCGTCGTCGATGTTGACAGAGATGATCAAGGGCAAGACCCTCGAGGAAGCGTCAGGCATCTCCAACGAGGACATCGCCCGCGAACTCGACGGCCTGCCTCGCGAGAAGATGCATTGCTCGGTGATGGGACGAGAAGCCCTCGAAGCGGCCATGATCGACTACTACAAGAAGCTGGGCAAGGGCGTACCCTGCACCCTCATCAAGCAGGACGTCGAGATCTGCAACTGCTTCCAGGTGAAGGAGTCGACGATCCGCGACGCGGTGATGCAGTACCACCTGCGTGAAATCGAGGACATCACCAACCATACCAAGGCAGGCGGCGGCTGCTCCCAGTGCCACCCCGACATCAAGCACATCATCGACGAGTGCTGGGAGGAGATCGAACGCGAAGGCGCCGAGGCACCTCAGGCCGACGTGGTGCAGATCACCGGCTTGCCCGGCAACGGTCAGCGTCTGGAACAGATCCGCGAGGTGCTGGAGAACGACATCGCCCGCGCGTTGCGTACCGACGGCGGCGATATCGAACTCGTGGAGATCCGCGGTAACGAGGTCCACGTCAGGCTGACCGGCGCCTGCGCGAGCTGCCCCTCGTCGCAGGCCACCATCAAGGGCTGGGTCGAGAACCAGCTCCGCGAGCATGTCAGTAACGACCTGGAAGTCATCGAGGTGGGGAAATGAGTTCTTTCGTTTCACTCGACGGCCTGCCGGATCGCCCGGCTTCAGGCGTCTATCTCGACAACAACGCCACGACCGCCGTGGCACCCGAGGTCCGCGAGGTGCTGCTGCCCTACCTGACGGATCATTACGGCAATCCCTCCAGCATGCACAGCTTCGGTACGGACGCCGGGCGTGCTGTGGACCGGGCCCGCGACCAGGTCATGGCGCTGATCGGCGCCGAGATGTCGTCGGAGGTGGTCTTCACGGGCGGCGGTTCCGAGAGCGACAACCTGGCCATCGTCGGCACCCTGCGCGCCTATCCGGATAAAAAGCACATCGTGACCACGGTGGTGGAGCATCCCGCCGTGCTGGGCCTGTGTCGCGAGCTGGAGAGCCGGCACGGCTACGAGGTGACATTCCTGCCCGTCGACGGCCGGGGCAACCTGGATCTCGACGAGCTGCGCGCCGCCATACGGCCCGACACCGCGGTCGTCAGCATCATGGCCGCCAACAACGAGACGGGCGTCGTTTTTCCCGGCGAGCGGATCGGCGAGATCGTCAAGGAAGCCGGTGCGGTCTACCACGTGGACGCCGTCCAGACGGTGGGCAAGCTGCCGGTGGACATGTCAAACTCGACCATCGACCTGTTGTCCCTCTCCGGCCACAAGCTGCATTGCAGCAAGGGCGTCGGCGCGCTGTACGTACGGCGGGGCACAAAGCTGCGCCCGCTGATCGTGGGCGGACATCAGGAGCGCGGCCGCAGGGCGGGCACCGAGAACGTGCCTGGACTGGCGGCCCTGGGCGTCGCCTGCGAACTGGCGGGACGGCACTTGGACGAGGAGCAGACCGGCGTCCGGGACCTGCGCGACCGTCTTGAGAGCAAGATCGTCGCTGCCGTGCCGGATTGTCGCGTGAACGGCGATGCGCGCAGCCGTCTGCCGAACACTTCTAACATCAGTTTCGATTATATCGAGGGCGAGGGGATCCTGTTGCTGCTCGACCGTTTCGGCATCGGTGCCTCCAGTGGTTCGGCCTGCACATCGGGCAGCCTGGAGCCGTCGCACGTCCTGAAGGCGATGGGCATTCCCTTCATTTCCGCCCACGGATCGGTCAGGTTTTCCCTGAGCCGCTACAATACGGCGGAGGAGATCGACTACACCGCCGCCGTGATACCTCGAATCGTCGAACGTCTGCGAGCCATCACTCCCTTCAGTGAACAGCGTCAAACCTTTTGACGCCCGGAGAGCGATGATCGATCAGCAGTTGCGGGCCGGCCACCTGGCCGGCTCGACGACGTGAGCGGCCTGCTCGGCCGTCTGATACCCGAAGAGGTCCTGTCCGGGGGCGTCGCGAGGGTGGAGTCCGCCCTGGAGCAGGCCGTCGGCTCCGTGGACGAGATCCCGGTCCTCGCGGGCCTGCACGGCGCCGCCGCCTCGCTGCTGTTGGCAGCCTGGCACCGGCGCAGCGGCCGCACGGCCCTGATCGTGACGCCCGAACGCGAGGAGGCCCTGCGCCTGGCTGACGATCTCGACAGCTGGCTGGGGACTGGTCGCGTGATCTACCTGCCCCAGCAGGACGTGCTGGCCTTCGACCGCAATTCTCCCGACCCGGAACTCGTGGGCGCCTTCATCCAGGGCCTGGACAGACTTCGCGAAGACGAACCCCAGCTCGCGGTCACCTCCCTGAGCGGGCTGCAGCAGAGAGTCATCACGCCCGCTCGTCTGGCCGACGCGTGCTTCACGATGGCGGTCGGCGACCGCTTTCCGCGCGAAGAATTGTGCGAGCGCCTCAACACGCTCGGCTACGCCGCGGTGGGCATGGTCTCGCGAACCGGCGAGTTCGCCCAGCGCGGCAGCCTCATCGATCTCTACGCGCCAGGCGTGTACCCCCTGCGCATCGAGTTCTTCGACGACGAGATCGTATCGATGCGCACCTTCGACGCCGGCACCCAGCGCTCCGTCGACAAGCTCGACGCGGCGCGCATCCTGCCCGTGAGCCATCTGATCCTCGACGACGACGCGATCCTCGAAGCCCTTGCCAGGGTCGAGACAGCGGGACTCGAAGGCGAACTGGAGCCCGACGAGCGGGAAGACCTGGAGGCCCGCATCGAGGAGCGGGTCCACAGCGCGGGGCTCGAGGCTTTCCTGCCGCTGTTCGGCCCCACCGCGCTGCTCACCGACCACCTGCCGGACGGGGCTTGTCTTTTCTGGACAGAACCGAGCGGCATGTCCGAACGTTTCGCCGCCCTGGAGGAGGAGGTGCCGCACATGCGCGAAACGCGTCTGCGGCACGACCCCTGGTTGCCGGACTCGCAGGAGCTGGTCGCGTCGCGCGGGGAACTGGCCGCACTCACCGCGCCGCAGGTGCATCTCACCGGCGCCTGGCTGGCCGACGATCCGGCCGCCGTGTGGCCCGCCCGTCCCGGACGGGAAGCGCACGCCTTCACCACCCGGCGTCCGGGTCTGCAGGGCGGAGACGTTGCCGAACTGGCTCGTGCCCTGGCCGGGTTCGCGGCCTCCGGCTATGCGGCTGCCGTACTTTGCGACAACCAGGGCCAGGCGTCCCGCTTGACCGAACTGCTCCTGGAGCAGGACGGTGACGCGCCCGCGGTCCTGCCGGTGGTCGGACACCTCAGCGAGGGCTTCGTCTGGCCAGATATGAGCCTGGCCCTGATCACCGACCATGAATTCTTTGACCGCTACCACCGCCCGTCCCGCGCCCGCTTCCGGGGCGCGGCCGTGGTCGTCGACTCCGGCAATCTCCAGCCCGGCGAACACGTCGTCCACATCGATTACGGTATCGGACTCTACCGGGGACTGCGTCGCATCACCGTCGAGAGCGCCGAGCGCGAGTGTCTGCTGCTGGAGTTCGCCGCCGGCGACAAGGTGTACGTGCCGGTCGAGAAGATCGACACGGTGGAGAGGTACAGCAGCGACCGCGAGGCGACTCCCGAGTTGAGCCGTCTCGGCACCGCGTCCTGGGCGCGCGTCACCAAGCGGGCGCGCAAGGCGATCCAGGCCATGGCCGCGGAGCTGCTGCAGCTCTATGCCGAGCGCGAGAGCCGACCCGGGCTGGCCTTTCCCCCGGACGGCGATCTCCTGCGGTCGCTGGAGGAGTCGTTCATCTACGAGGAGACGCCGGACCAGCTGACCGCCATCACCGCCGTCAAGCGGGACATGGAGGCGGCGCGTCCCATGGACCGCCTGGTCTGCGGCGACGTGGGCTACGGCAAGACGGAAGTCGCCATGCGGGCGGCCTTCAAGGCGGTCGAGAGCGGCCGTCAGGTGGTCCTGCTTTGCCCGACGACCCTGCTGGCTCACCAGCACGGCGAGACCTTCGCCGAGCGCTTCCGCGACTTCCCGGCCTCGGTCGCCGTGTTGAGTCGCTTCCAGTCCGCCTCCGAGCAGCGCGAGATCGCCCGCCGCGCCCGCGAGGGCGACGTGAACGTCATGATCGGCACTCACCGGCTGCTGTCGCGCGACGTCAGGTTCAAGTCGCTGGGGCTGGTCGTCGTCGACGAGGAACACCGCTTTGGCGTGCGCCACAAGGAACGGCTCAAGCAGTTGCGCAAGGAGGTGGACGTCTTGACGCTCAGCGCCACGCCCATCCCGCGTACGCTGTACCTCTCCCTGATGGGCGCGCGCGACATGTCGCTGATCACCACGCCGCCCCGCGATCGCCTGCCCATTCATACCGAGATCTGCGCCTTCAGCGAGACGATTCTCAGCGAGGCGATCCTGCGCGAGCTGCATCGCGGCGGGCAGGTGTTCTTCGTGCACAACCGTGTCGAGACGATCCTGGGCATGGCGGCCGTGCTGCGCAAGCTGTTGCCCAAGACGCGCATCTGCGTGGCGCACGGCCAGATGCCCGAAAAAGAGCTGGAAAGGGTCATGGTCGCGTTTCTGGCGCACGAATACGACGTGCTCGTGACCACCTCGATTATCGAGTCGGGCCTGGACATGCCGCGTGTCAACACCATCATCATCGATCGCGCCGATCGCTTCGGGCTGGCCCAGCTCTACCAGATCAGGGGACGCGTGGGCCGTTCGAGCCAGCGGGCCTTCGCCTATCTCATGACCCCGCCCGGGGAGACGATCACCCCCGAGGCGAGGCGTCGTCTGTCCGCCCTGCAGGAATTCCAGGCCCTCGGTTCCGGATACCACATCGCCATGCGCGACCTGGAGATTCGCGGTGCCGGCAATATCCTGGGGCAGGAGCAGCACGGACATCTGGAAGCGATCGGCTTCGACCTGTACTGCCGCCTGCTGGACGAGGCCGTCGCCGAGCTCAAGGGCGGTGGCGGCGCCAAGGCCGCCGATGTCCGGGTCGATCTCAAGTCGCCCGCATACCTCCCGGGCGCGTACGTGGCTGAACCCGAGCAAAAGATGGATATCTACCGCCGCCTGGCGCGTTTATCCGACGAGACACGTGTCGATCGGCTCGGGGAGGAGATCCAGGACCGGTACGGTCCCCTGCCGCCGCAGGTGTCCAATCTGCTGGATTTGACGCGTATTCGCATCCTGGCGGTACAGAATGGTGTCGAGGAGGTACGCGCCGGGCGTACGGGGCTGAGTTTCTTTTTTACTGGCGGACGTGAACCCTCACCGTTTATCATTCACGGTTTGATGGGAACCGGTCCGCGCGGACTGACGTTCAAGGCCGTCGATCAACTCGAGATGAAAGTACCCGTGGCGCGCGATGTCGCCGCTGCTGCGGCTTTTTCCGTGCTTGACCTGGTGGACCGCCTGCGCATCGAGGAGAGCGAGAGTTTCGAACGCTCACTCGCGGACAATAATCGCCTTGACTGAGATAGGAGTCGATCATGTCAGAGAATGCGTTCCTGCGCACGATTCAAAGCAGTGTCCCGCTCCGGCGTGGCCTGGTCGCCGTTGCCGCTATCCTCGTCTGTCTGCCGTTGTTGAACGGCTGCGGTGGTGGTGGGAATACCTTGGCTACCGTGGGCGACCGTGAAGTGACGGCTGATTACTACCAGGACCGCCTGGCGAAACTGACCGAGATCGATTTGCCCGTCGATGAGGACGGAGTCATCATGGATACGACATCCATGGCCGCCAAGCTGGCTTTCCTGAACGTGATCATCAACAAGGAGCTGATGGTCCTGAAGGCCGAGGAGCTCGGTTACGACAAGCAGGACGAGGTCATCAATGCGACAAATATCCTGACCGACAACAAGGCCGGCGAGTACATGCGCGTGGACCTGATCGAAGTCGACGAGAGCGAGATCCTCCCCGAGGATGTGGACGGGTACTACGCGAAACGGCAGGAGAAGAGGCACTTCCAGTTCCTCATCTGCAATTTCGAGGACGATGCCTTGGCGGCGCGTCAAGAGATCATTGACGGCGCTGCGTGGAATGACGTCGCCGATGAATACAACGACGGCTCCAAGGGCCCGACGGGCGACTACATGATGTCCATCCAGTACGGCATGGCGGACGATATCTTCGAGCGCGCCCTCTTCGAGCTCGAGGAAGGGCAGATGAGCATGCCGATCGAAACCGTCTACGGGTACTGGATCGTACGCTACACCAGCTCCGAACCGGCGCGCGAGCGCCCGCTCGATGAT
This sequence comes from uncultured Fibrobacteraceae bacterium, assembly GCA_964389015.1. Taxonomy (GTDB): domain Bacteria; phylum Krumholzibacteriota; class Krumholzibacteriia; order LZORAL124-64-63; family LZORAL124-64-63; genus JAHIYU01. The sequence continues at coordinate 16,832 of CAYMCR010000034.1, forward strand.
GAGTACCGCGCGCGGATCCGTCGCACGCTCGCCGCGCAACGGACGAAACTGGCGGAGAAGGAATTCTTCGACGAATCCAGGATGCGTCACGAGTTCACGATGGACGAAGCGGCGATGTGGATGGTCTTCCAGGGATTACCCAAAGACGAGGGCTATCTGGACTTGGAGACCAACCAACCCATTCCCAAGGCCCAGCTGGCTCCCCTCGACGTCCCCGCCGAGGAGGCCGATCGTGTGTTCTTCTCGGTGCGCTTCGATCTGAATGAGGAACCGGATGTTTGGACCATCGGCAAATACAAGGGGCTCTATGCGGAGATGAGCGTGTTCCAGCGGCCCAAGCGCGCCAAGATGCTGGGCGGCGTGCGCCAGCAGATCATCGCCGATATGGTGACCAAGCGTCTCCTCTTGTCCGAGGCCCACGAAAGGGGTTTTAACGAAGATTCCCGCGTTGTCTCGGAAGTGCGGATCAAGATCGAGGAGTTCATGGTCAACCGCTTCCACGAGGAAGTCATCAAGATCGAGGATTTCGTCTCCGCGGAAGATCTCGCGACATTCTGGGCCGAGCACAAGTACCAGTACAAGACACCCGAGCAGAGAGAGGGACGCTCGGTGGTCTGCAAGGACAAGGCAACGGCCGCCCAGGCGCGCGAAGCGCTGCTGGCCGGAATGTCGTGGGACGAGGTCTATGCCACGCATGCCCATGTGAAGGACCCCGTGAACGCGGGAGCCTTCACGGTGGACGCGCATACCATGTCCCCGGAACGGGATGCCACGTTCGACATAGCCGCCGTCGGCGATGTGTCGGATCCCTTCCAGATCAAGGCCGGTTGGGTCGTCGTGCGTCTCGACAACATCATCCCGCCCGCCCAGCGTGAAATGGAAGAGGTCAGGGAAGAGATAGCACAGCGGATCAGACTCATCCGCAAGGACGATGCCCTGAACCAGAACCTGGCCACGTGGCGCGAAGAATTCGGGGTGGCGATCAACGAGGACGCACTCGCGGCGATGCCCTCCTGGGACGAGTTGCAGATCGCCCCGTGATCCCGCCGACCGCCCGGACGGCCCGGATCGCACCCGAGCGTGCGATCCGGGCTCCAGTGAGGCGCCGGAGGGCTGTGTGCCCCCCGGCGCTCGCTTGAAAGGAATCAGAGCATGCAGTCGAAGCCGTCAGCCGGCAATGGCCGGGGAGTTCACCGGGTAGCCTTCGCCTTGATCGTGCTCTGTGCGGTCTGTGGCTCCGCGCCGGCCCAGGAAGATATTGTGACTCCCGAACTCGTGGATCGTGTCCTGGTCATTGTCGACGAGGAAGCGATCCTGCTGAGCGAGACGGAGCGCGAAGTGGCGCTCTACCGTCTCGAAGCGCGCAACGCCGGCGTCACGCTGGACCAGGACGCCGCGGCCATCCGCGAGGAAGTGCTCAACAGACTGATCGAGAGCAAACTGATCATCGCGGCGGCCAAGCAGGAGGAGATCGAGGTTTCCGACGAGGCCATCACCAGGGACGTGCAGTCGAACATCGATCAGTTGGTGCGCTACTACGGTTCGCAGGAGAAGCTCGAATCCGAGCTGCAGCGAAACGGCATGACGCTCGACGACTACCGTCGGCGCTCCTATTCCCAGCTTCGCGATCAGCACTACATGCGAGCCGTCGTCGGGCGCTTCATACGACCACGTATCGAAGTACGCGAGGACGAGGTGGCAGACTGGTACGGGGCGCATGCGGACGAGATTCCCGCTACGCCCGACAGCCTGGACCTCGCCGATATTCTCATTGCGGTGCAGCCCTCCGACGAGGTGCAGCGCGAGCTGCAGGGCAAGCTGGGCGCCGCTTTGCGGGCGCTCGGCGACGGCGTAGCCTTTGCCGACGTGGCACTCGAGCACTCCGAGGGCCCCGGCGCTGCCCGTGGCGGCCGGCTCGGCACGATTCGGCCGGGGGATCTGAAGAGCGCCGTCCTGGAGGACGCGATCTTCTCCCTCGAGGCGGGCGAGACCAGCCAGCCGGTGGTGACCGAAAGCGGGTTGCATATCGTGCACCTGGACGCCTTCTTGGAGGGCGGGCGCGAGGTGAGCCAGATCTTCTTCCCCCTGACCATCACCGAGGAAGACGTGGCCCGTGCGCGGGAGGAGGCCGACGCGGCTTATGCGCGTCTGCTCGCCGGCGAGCCGTTCGCTGTGGTCGCGGGCGAGATGAGCATAGATCCCAGCTCCTCCCTGCAGGGAGGGGACCTGGGACGATTCGCCCTGGACGACCTGTCACCGGGCATTCAGGAAGCCCTGGCCGAGGTCGGCGCCGGCGGGATGACGGAGCCCTTCCTGACGCCCGCGGGCTTCTACATCTTCCTGGTGAAGGAACGCACCTACGGACACTCGCTCACGCTTGACGTGGTGCGAGAGCAGGTGCGTCAGGCCGTGGAATCAGAGAAGCTGCAGGAGGAACTGACCATCTACGTGGCCGATCTGCGCAACAGGTTCGTGGTTGATCGCAAGGACTAGTGTTCTGCCAACCCGGGAATTTCGGGGCTGGTAGAGCACAGGGAGGCAGGCTGCAGGTGCGAAGGCGATTCGCAGGTCGGAGGGGAATCGTAGCGCGTTTCCTGGAGATGCGACACACCGGGACATTGGGCCAGAGCTACCTTTTTGCCGGCCCGGAGGGCAGCGGCAAGGAGTTGACCGCGCTGGAGATCGCGCGCCTGATCAACTGCCGCACTCCCGACGAATGCGCCGACACGCCGGTTTGCGAGAGCTGCCACAAGGTGGTCAGCTTCCAGCATCCCGACCTGCGCTGGATCTGCCCGGCCCCGGCCGCGATCACCGAGAGCGAGGTGGTCGACCTGCTCGCCCGCAAGCAGGAGGATCCCTTTCACCAGCCGGCGTTCGTCTCGTCGAGCGAGGTCCTGATCGGCGATCCCGACCGTCCCGGCGCTCTGACCGTACGCTCCCTGTTGCAGTTCCTGCGCGTGCGACCCTTCCAAGGCAGCTTGAAGACGGCGATCGTCGGCGACGCCCACCGGTTGCGTACCGGCGCGGCCAACGCCTTTCTCAAGATGCTCGAGGAGCCGCCGGCGGACACGCTCATCATCCTGCTCACCTCCTTGCGCGGCGGCCTGTTGCCGACGATCCGCTCCCGGTGCCAGTTGATCCAGTTCGATCCCTATCCGGAGGAGGAGCTGGCAGGCCTGCTCGGGGAGTTCTACGGCCTGTCCGCCCCGGATGCCGCGTCTTTCGCGCACGCGGCGAGTGGCAACGCGCGCCGCGCCGCTTCCTGCCGTCTGCCGACGGCCAGGGCCCTGCGCGTCTGGGCGCGTCAGCTGTTGACGTCCATCGCGGAGGGACGCCAGGGAGCCGCCCTCGTGGCGGCGGAGCAGTTGCACAAGGGGATCGTGCCCGATGAGCTGGCGTCGGCGGCGGAGCGCGAAGCGGGAGGGCGTTCACGTATCACAACGGCCAAGGAGCTGACCGAAAGGCGGGAAAGGGCGATTCGGCTATGCGAATCACTCAATCTCTATTACAGTGATATCTTGGGCTGTGCTACGCGCGGCGAGGATTGGCGGCCGAAGCTGACGGCCGATGAGGGACTGCTACGCGACCTGGCTGGCCGGCGATCACCGACCAGCCTGTTGCAGGATATAGAAGCGGTCGAACACGCCCGCAGGGGCATCGACCGCAATCTCAACATCGGCCTGGTGATGGCGGTGTTGTTTCAGGAGTTGATCCATGAAGTCGAGACGGACAGGGCCACAGCCGGCGCCTGACCATGACGATAGATCCCCGCGCCGTCAATCTCCCGGCAACGCCCCCCCTGACATGGGATCGCGTTCGGGCGACCTGGTGACCGTCCAGTTCAAGGGGCATCGTAAAGGGTATTACCACAACGACCGCACCATCGATCTCGGCGTCGGCGACTATTGCATGGTCGAGGCCGATCGGGGTCGGGACATGGGACGCGTCTGCTACGTGGGACCCGGCAAGCCCAAGTGGTGGCGTCAGGCGGGACGCCAGGGCGTCATCGGTCTGGCGGGCCCCGACGATCTCCAGCGCCTGCACGAGAACCGGGCCGACGAGTGGGAGTACTACGACATCTGCCTGGAGAAGATCCAGCAGCGCAAGCTCAACATGAGCCTGGTGACCGTCGAGCGACAGTACGACCGCAACAAGATCACCTTCTACTTCACGGCCGAGAAACGCGTCGACTTCCGCAAGCTGGTCAAGGATCTCGCGGCCATCTTCCGCACCCGCATCGAGCTGAGACAGATCGGCGTCCGCGACGAGGCGAAGATGAAGGGCGGGCTCGGTGTCTGTGGACGCGAACTGTGCTGTTGCACCTTCCTGCACGATTTCTCACCCGTGACCCTGAAGATGGCCAAGGGGCAGCAACTGCCTTTGAGTCCCAACAAGCTTTCCGGTCTCTGCGGCCGGTTGCGCTGCTGCCTGGCCTACGAGAACGAGAGCTACCAGCGCACCCTGGCGCGCATGCCGCGGGTGGGCGCACGCGTCGACACCGAGCATGGCCGGGGGATCGTCCGCAAGCTGGACCTGCTGGGTGAGCGGGCGACGGTCCTGCTCGAGGAGGCGGGCGAGACGTGTGTGCTGTCTCCCGACCAGATGAAATGGGAAAGCCGCCAGGATCTGCCGCGGGGACGCAGCCGGCAGGCCCGCCGGAATTGCCGGCACGATCCCCCCAAAGGCAACTAGTGTTCACCGATACGCACCTTCATCTCAACCGTCATGAGTTCTCCGCAGATGCGACCGCCGTGCTCGCCAGGGCCGCGGCTGCCGGCGTGACCCGCTTCATGAACGTGGGCTACGACCTGGAAAGCAGCGCCGCCTCGGTCGCCCTGGCCGAACAGGATTCGCGGTTCCTGGCGACGGTCGGCGTACATCCCCACGACGCCAGCCTGCTGGCCGATTCCGCGGGCGGCATCACCGACGCGGGCGAACGTCTGCTGGTCGAGCTGGCCGCCCTGGCGAAGCATCCACGCGTCGCCGCGATAGGTGAGATCGGCCTGGATTTTTACCGGGATCTCTCCCCGCGTCCCGCACAGCTGGCAGCCTTCGCCGCCCAGGTCGCGCTGGCGGACCGTCTCGACCTGCCGGTGGTCCTGCATATCCGCGACGCCTACGACGAGATCATCACGCTGATGGCACAGATTGGTCTCCCGCGACGGCGAGGTATCATGCACAGCTTTGCGGGCGACCGACGGGCTGCTGCTTGGGGTGTCGGCAACGGGTTCCTGCTTGGCATCGGCGGTCCCGTGACCTACCGCAACAGTCGTTTGCCGGCGGTGCTGGCCGACTGCACGCCCCAGGACCTGGTGCTCGAGACCGACGCGCCGTGGCTGCCGCCCGAGCCACATCGCGGTCACCGCAACGAGCCGGCCTACCTGGTCCATACCGCCCGCGCCGTGGCGGATCTCTTCGGTAAGCCGCTGGCGGAACTGGCCGACATCACCAACGAGAACTTCGCTCGATTCTGCAACTTCGGGACGCGGACGTGAGCGGGAAGCGTCCGAGCCAGCAGGAACTGTTGCGCAGGCATGGTGTACGACCGGTCAAGCGCCGCGGGCAGAACTTCCTGATCGACGGCAACATGGCGCGCGCCATCGCGACCGATATCACGTCTTTCGGCATGGATGTACTGGAACTGGGAGCCGGGGGCGGGTCACTGACCTTCCCGTTGCTCGAGGCCGGCGCCCGGGTCGTCGCCGTCGAGGTGGACCGCAACCTTTGTGCGATTCTGCGCGAGGAAACGGCGGATGAGGCACGATTCCAGCTTATGGAAGCGGATATCGCCGCCCTGGACTGGGAGAGAGCGCTGGCGGCGGCGGGAGAACGGCCGGTGCTGGCCGGAAACCTGCCTTATGTGCTAACCAGCGAGGTGCTCTTCGCGCTCGCCGATTGGCGCGAACGCGTCGCGGGAGCCATCTTCATGGTCCAGCTGGAGGTGGCGCGGCGCCTGGCGGCGAGCCCCGGCAGCCGGGAATACGGCGTGCTGTCGGTGCTGCTCGGCGCCCTCTTCAGAATCGAGGTGGTGAGACAGGTGCCGCCCGCGGTATTCTGGCCCCGACCCGACGTCATGTCGGCGGTGGTCAGTTTGACACCGCGTAAACAAGGCTGGTCCGTCGACGAGTACCGTCGCTTCAAGGCCCTGGTGAAGAAACTGTTTCAGCAAAGGCGCAAGAAGGTGGGCAAAATAGTGCGGCAGCTGTACGGCGTGCCCGAAGCGACGTCGGCCGAGTGGCTGGCGCAAGCCGGTATCGATCCGGGCGACAGGCCCGAGCACATTTCCCGCGAGGCGCTACGCGTGCTGACCGCCGCAGTGCCGGAGGTGGCAGAGGCTTGAGATTCGCGTCGACAGTCTGGCTCATGGCTGCGTTGATGCTTGCCGCCGCCCCCGCACTCGCCCAGGAAGACGGCGCGGCGGACGCCGATACCACCGCCGCTGTCCTGTCGCTTGCCGACATGCTGCACCTCTCTGCCGAAGTGGATCCGGATTCCCTCGCCGCCGCGAACGACGAGGCTACCGGCTTCATCAGGTCCTGGACCCGGGTGCCCAAGGCGAGTTTCAAGGCCGGTATGCAGAAGGTCGGCTATACGTCGGATTTGTCCAACACCCTGTCCCTTTGTGACAACAGCAACTTCTCGCAAACCCTGAAGATCACCCTGGACGACTACCGCGCCCAGGAGAAGACCATGGAGAAACGCTCCGCGACCTTGAACTACTCCACCAGCAGCCAGCGCGATCTGATTGGTTCGTTGAATCTCAGCGACAACTGGAGCAAGACCGAGGTTACCAACAGCGCCGGCAACACGAGCGTCAACAAACGGGACACCAGGCGCGCTTTCGCAAGCCTGAAGCGAGACGACCTCGAACTCGCGGGTGTGGCGCACGACATGGTCGTCAACGGCTCGTTCAACCAGCAACTGGCCGAACAGCTGAACCAGCGCAACGACATCTCGGAAGCCGCTCTCGACGGCGCCTTGCGCAGCGACTGCCAGGCGCGTGATTGGCTGTCGATGCACACCGGCGTCTATGGCAGGACCAACAGCGGTGAGCGCTCGCTGGGCCAGGAGACCAATCCGTCGTCGTCGAGCAGCGACTCGCTGCGTGCGGGCGTCTTCTATAACCGGCGCGTGGCGAGCGGCGGTGTGACCATCTCGCGTTCCAGTTTCAACAAGCGCTACCTCGACTACCGGCGCAACGCCAACGGCATCATCGACACCATCGGCGCGGCGGAGAAGATCATCCAGGAACTCGAGCGCGACGACGCCGTGACCATGTCGTGGGACAACGATCTGAGGGTCTGGGGCGTCAGTCTCTCCTCCAAGCTCTCGCGCGACTTCTCGGAGAACAGCTTCCGCGCCAGCGGCGTGGGCATGCGGGAACGGCACCAGGACGCGCTCGACCTGAAGTTGGGTTTCCGGGTGACCCGTCTGGACTCCGTCAACTTCTCATATGACTATCTGTCGAAATGGGACGACCAGACCTACAAGGGCGCCACGGCCTCGCGCGGGCGTCAGATCTCCCAGAGACGCGACCTGGCCATGAATCTGACCCACGCGCTGTTCGCGCACACGAAACTGCGCTTCAACTTCAAGACGGGGCTGTCCCAGGAGATCGCCGAGAAGGAATTCAACAAGAACGACCGCGACCGGGTGGATACCTCCCTGACCTCGAAGCTGGACACCATGTGGGACAACGGCATCAAGGTGAACCTCTCCTTCGACGTCCGCCGTACCGAGGACATTTCCATCCGCCGCGAGCGCTCCAGCAACAACAGCATCAAGGACACCTACGAGATCTCGCCCAGCTACCTCTGGCCGCTGGCGGACTGGCTCGATCTGAACCAGAGCTTCCGCGTCTGGATCCAGTACACCGATTATGTCTTCTCCCACCTGGAAAACGTGAACAAGCAGGACGACTACAACAAGCGCGGCAATCTCAACACCAAGGTCACCCTCAAACCCAATCCGCGGCTGACGTTGACCATCCGGCACGATCTCAACGTGAAATCCAACGCCAAGCAGTCGCGCATCGACGCCACCGGCAACGCTTTCTACAACCGCGAGTCGGACCAGGCTGTCTCCAAGATCGACTTCGCCATGAGCTACCGGGTGAGCGACTGGCTGTCGCTGCGGGGAACCACTTTCCGCAAGAAGGATTCAAAGGAGACGTTCGGCAACACCACGACCATGACCGACAGATACAGCGGTGAAGTCGCGGTCGGCGGCGAGATCGACAAGAACTTCGGCACCAGCAAGTCCCTCAAGATCGGTGTTCGCAAGTTCTTTGCCCACGGACCCAATGTGCAGGACATCAACCGGGCGTACTGGGACGCCGACATCCAGTTGAGCTGGAGGTTTTGATGCGCTCTCTCCAAATTGGTCTGATTCTTGCACTTTCATCGCTGCTCACGGGCGGTTGCTTCTTCACGCCCAGGCAGGCGGAGGCCCCGGGCGGGGCCGTGATCACCTATCTGGAGCAGTCGCAGCCGGAGAACGTCATCGCCAACATCGAGACCGCGATGGCGAATAGGGATCCTGGGGGCTACGACCGCCAGATCGCCGAAGATTTCACGTACCAACCGGATAGCGACACGGAAGCGTCCTATCCGGGCGTTGACTGGTTGGCCTGGGACCGCGAGCAGGAAACCGCCTTCATGAACGATTTTCTGGGCAACGTGGACGGCGTTACCGTGGATCTGCGGGATGAGGAGATTCAGGTAGACTGGAGCGGCTCGGAAGCAGAATTGCGTTATATTTACAGCATGGAGGTCGATGAATCAGGTGGGATGGTGCCCTACCGGGCGCTGGTCACGTTGGAATTCCGGCTCGACGGGACCTACTGGGTCCTGACCCGCTGGTTCGACGAACAGGGTGAGACGGATCCCGATACCGGTTCCCCGCTGCCGTCCCTGGGGCAGCGCCGGGGGGCCTTTGCAGCCGCGGGAGGTGGCTAGAACACCTTTGATATGCTATAATCCACCGTTGAGCGCAGTGGAGTAAGCGATTCCCGCCCGCCTGGTACGGCGGGACCTGCATCCTGCGGAGGTTTCAAGATGTTGTACAAGAAGTGGCTGTTGATGATAGCGGCAGGACTGGTGTTGACGGTCCTGACCGCCGGCGGTTGTATATTCTCACCCGAAAATGAAACAGGCCCTCCACCTCCACCGCCCGAGCCCTTCCAGTGGCCCGATACGGCCGATAAGCTCATGGAGAACTTCGAGCGCGCATACTCGGTGATGAACATCAACGAGTACGAGCTAATCCTGCATGACGACTACAAGTTCATCTTCATAGGCGACGCGGAGACCTGGTATCGGCAACAGGATATCCAGTCGACCACGAACATGTTTGCTGGCAACCCGGGAGAGGATGAGCACGGTTACAAACCTGGGGTCCAGAGCATTGCCATCAACACCCTGATTCGGCAGACACCCTGGGAGTCAGTGCCTGCAGACGATGAGGATTTTCCCAATTCGGAGCAGGCGTTGTACCAAGTTCTGATGGTGTTCACGCTCGAGGGTGGCGACAATCAGATCACCGTGGACTCAAACCAGTTGTTCTTCGTCAAAGCTGAGGAAGTGGATCAGGGAGACGGTACGACCAAGATACGTTACTTCCTCTATGGTCAACGGGATTTATAAGTCCTCCGGCCAATCGTCTGTGTGATCATTCCCATCGGGGAGAGCAGCTCACAAGCTGCTCTCCCTTTTTGTTGGCAGACACCCCGCCGGCGTATATCGTGTCCGCATGCCTGCCCGCAAGAAAAGCTCCACCAAAGGTAAAACCCGCCGCGGCCAAGGCCGGGGCGGCCCGGTGCGCGCCTGGTGGTCGGTACTGGCCGTCACCCTGCTGCTGGTCGTTGCCGGTGTCGGCGTACTGAACTGGGCCCGTACCGACGCCGGTCGCGCGCGTCTGCTGCGCCTGGGCGCGGATCGTTTCCGGGAGCCCGTGCAGCAGGCCCTCGACGAGGCCGTGGCGGGGGTGCTCGACACCTACCGGCCCGGTCCCGTCGCCGCCGATGCCGCGGGGGAGGATCCGCTAGCCTGCGACTGGCCCTGTCCCGAGGCCGGCTCGGGCGCCGTGGTGCGCTGCCGGGTCGCCGTCGTACCCGCCGGCCTTTCCCTCTGGGAGGTCCAAGCGGCTCTGGCCGAGGCCCTGGTTTCCGTCGGCGGCGAGGTGCTCTGGGGCGAAAGGCTGTGGCGTCCGGCCGGCAGATGGTCGTCGCGGTCGGCCGGCAACGGGCAGGACGATCTGCTGCGTCTGGACCTGGGCGTGTCTGGCGCCGCGACCCATACGCTGGTGATCCATCCCGCCGGCACGCCCGAACCGAAGCTGCGCTGGGGGGGGGATCCGCTCGGCGAGGATGTTACGGACCTGCTCGGCCCGCTGGAGACGCCCACCCTCGCGGTGATCATCGACGACTGGGGCAACGCCCAGAACGAGACCACGCGCGGCCTGTTGAGACTCGACGTGCCGCTGACCCTGTCGATCCTGCCGGGGCTGCCCCATTCGCGGCATTACGCCCTGAAGGCCACCGAACTGGCGCTGCCCACCGCCGTCGCTGCGGCCAAGGCCGGTCCCGAGGCGGCCGTGTCCCGCGAGCGGCGGGAGCGTGGCTGTCCGGTCACCCTGTCCATGGCTCGCAGCAAGAGCGGGGAGCCGCCCCGCCGGCGCCGCGAGATCATGCTGCATCTGCCCATGGAGCCGCAGGGGTATCCGGAGATAAATCCCGGTGACAGCTTCGTGCGCGTGGGCATGTCCCGCGACGAGATCGCGACCATGGTGGACGAGGCGCTGGCCGCCCTGCCCGGCGTCACGGGCCTGAACAACCACATGGGCAGCGCGGCCACGGCCGACCGCTCGACCATGGAGCGGTTGATGAAAGTGCTCCACAAGCGTGACCTCTTCTTCCTGGACAGCATGACCACCTCGCGGTCGGTGGCCGCGGAGACCGCCCGCCGCGCCGGCGTACCCACCCTGGCCAGCCGCTTGTTCCTGGACCAGAGTGAGCGTAGCCGCGAGCAGGTGCGCACCCTGCTGGCGAGGCTGGTGCGCGTGGCCCGGGCCACGGGCATGGCGGTTGGTATCTGTCATCCCTATCCGGAGACGCTGGCGGTCCTGTCCGAGGAACTGCCACGCTATCGCAAGGCGGGCATCCGTTTCGTGACTGCGTCGGAGATGCTGGTCCTGCAGCAGGAACGCCGGCTCGCCGAGGAAGCGGGTCGCTGAGCCGGGTCTTCTTCGCCTCCGCCCGCGCCGACGAGTTGCCTTCCGCAGTGGCCGAACTCGGTTGAATCGCGTCCGGCCGTTCCCTGTGGTTAGGCTGAAGTTCCAAGCCAAAGCCAAGACTAACAACCGGCAAAGCAGTCACTT
>CAYMCR010000035.1:0-27669 GCA_964389015.1 uncultured Fibrobacteraceae bacterium
GAAAGGAAACAAGGCCCATGGTTAGAATGACTTGACCAAAGTTAAAGGTGTAAAGAACGTGGCGCGGCCGAAGTGCGGACAGAGCCTAGTTCCCCGGCAGCTCCTGCCGCGTGATGTGGATGCCGTGCCTGGCCATTCCCTCGACTACGTCCTCGTACCGCACGTCCGTGGGCTTCAGCAACCCGCCGCCGTTCAGGCGTCCGGTCAGGATGAAACGCGCCCCCAGACCGAGCGTGAAGCCCACGGTCCTTTGCATGGCGGTCAGGCCGGTCTCCGGATCGCGCCGGTCGATCAGCTGGTAAACGACACGTCGTTTCTCGCCGGCGACCAGACCACGGACATCGACGCGGACCAGGGCGATGTCCTGCTCGGCATCCTGGTACTGGAACTGCTGCTGTGACTCGAGCAGGGCCGCCGTGAATTCCATCGGCGCGATGGTCGCTTCCCCGACCCGCACAGGGGCCTCGTCGAGAAAACCGCTTCCGGTCGCGACCCGCCAGAAGGCGCAGTGGCCGGGCAGACGGCAGGTGTAGCGTCCCATCTCCCGCACCGAATCCTGCAGGCCGAACAGCTTGGCGTACCTGCCGATGTGGCTGTTCGGATAGCACTCCAGGGTCGTGCCGAGTTCGGGCAGGTCTAGCTGGTGGATGTTCTCCGGAGCGAAGATGTCCCGTCGGTCTATCTGGACCTCCCGACCGTCTGTGATGAGACTGGCCGGTCTCGCGTAGGCCTTCATGACACCCACCGCAGACCAGGAGAACTTGTAATTCAACGGATTGCCGGCCGTGCGCGGATCGGGGATGCCGGCGCCGTAGGCGTGGAACTCGTCGACCCGGTCGAATTCGGCACAGGCCCGGGCGCCCATGACGAGGTCGAGGCCCGGATCGAGACCGAACTCGGTGAGGATCGTGACGCCCTTCGCCCGCGCCGCACGATCCAGGTGTTGCACGGCTTCTTCCTGGGCGTGGATGCGGGCGGGGTCGGTCTCGCGGGTGTTGATGTAATCGACCGAGCTGACGAGCGATGTTCCGACCGCGGCGGCCGCTTGTCCCACCGCGAGTGCGAAGGAGACAGGCAGGACGTCGACGACCACGTCGACCTGTCTCATGGCGCTCTCTACGGCGGAGGTCTCGGTGAGGTCGAGATCCAGGGCCACGATCCGCTCGGTCCGGAACAGGGAGAGGCGCGCCGCGAGGTCAGGCCGGCGGTCCACCACCCGAATCTCGTCGATATCCGGGAACGAAAGGAGATCGTGCAACGCCGCAGTGCCCTGCATTCCGAGCCCCAGCAGCAGTACCTTCTTCTTGTCCACCGCGGTGTCCTTCCCTGTCGTATTCACGGGCTGTGCATAACTGCGTGTTGATGAAACGAGTGGGTAATATAGGTCGTCGGGGGGCGATCATCCAGCGGGCGTTCGGAGTCGGATATGGCGTTTCGACGCGGCGGGCGCCCGCCAGGCGCCCGCCGCTCGTCAGGTCGCGGTACAACCGTCCGGTTCAGTCGGTGAACAGCTCCCAGAGCCGCGTGATGATCCAGTCAGGCACGTACCAGGGCTTGCAGATCATCATGCAGGCGACGACTTCCACGTTGCACAGGGTGCAGGCGAGTCCCTCGGTGCCGAACCAGCTCTTCTCCGTGCAGGGGGGATTCTCCGCCGCGTAACAAGCGTCATGGATGGCGCAACAGGCCCTCATGCAGGTGGTCTCCAGCCAGTCCGGGATCCGGTCGCAGCCGGGTTCGTCCTTCTCGCCGGCCTTGCCCGGCGCGCCGGCCAGCACGCCCTTATACACGTAGTACAGCGTGAGGTTGGTGCCGTAGAAATTCGGCAGGGTGGTCGGGCCCGCGCAGGTTCCGGCGACGTGGCCCGGCACGTCGATCGTGACGGTCTGGTCGGCATTGGACCAGATCAGCTCCGCGACGACGTCGCCTGAGTCCTGATCGGTCAGGGTTGTGGTGATGCCCTGGGGGTTCGCTTCGCTGTCGGCGACCAAACCGTCGCCGAAGTCGATGGGATTGTAGGGTCTGTACGAGGGCATCGGCTCGACATGGCCGCTGCCAGGGCCGCGTATGCTAAGTGCTTTCGTCAAGGCTTCCGTGTTGGGACCGGACTGACCGGGGTCGGCGGTTTCGGGAGCCGTCGGATCGTCCGAGCAACCTCCCCACACGGCCAACGTACCGGCCAGGATCGTCAACAGGATCAGTCGTTTTGCGGACTTCGAGATCATCATCGGATGGCCCTCCTCGTTCGAGTCGGCATGGGTAACGCTCGAACTGGGAACAGGGAGGGCCGTCGTTTTTCAAGACATCTGGGCCATTGTGGGGCCGGGATATGGTTTCTATCGCCGCCGCAGCAACATCAACGTCACATCATCCGACGCGTGACCACCTTTAAGAAAACGCGCCACCGTGTCGCCGATCGCATCGCTGATCTCGGCGAGTGGCTGCTCCCGTCGCTCCGTCAGCAGCGACCTGACCGGATCGAGGCCCAGGAATTCCTCGCCGTCGATGGTGGCTTCGGGGATGCCGTCGCTGAAGATGGCCAGTAGATCACCGGATTCCAGAGTGGTCTGTCCGATCCGGCACGGGAATTCCGGCAGCATGCCGACCGGCGGCGAGCAGGGCTGCAACTCGTCGATACCGCCGTCCGCCCGTATGATCAGCGGTAATTCGTGACCGGCGTTGACATACGAAAGGCGCCCGGTGGCCGGTTCCAGGTCGCACAGGAATAGTGTAATGAACTGCTCGACCGTCAGGTTCTCGTACAGCTTGCGGTGCATCAGGCTCATGACCTGGTCCAGCTCGCCGCCGATTTCGGCTAGGGTCGACAGCAGTACGATGCAGGCGGACATGGCCAGGGACGCGGGCATGCCCTTGCCGGCCACATCGCCGAGCGCGAGCATGAGCTGCCCGTCCGGCCGCGGCAACGCGTGGTACAGGTCCCCGCCGACGGCGCGACACATGTCCAGACGGGCCAGCAGCTCGTAACCTTCGATTTCCGGCAGTTCGTCGGGGAGGATGGCCTGCTGGATCGTGGCCGCGGTGGCCAGTTCACTCACCATGCTCTGATTGCGCAGCTTGATGGCCACGGCGTTGGCCGCGGCGGTGACCATCTGCAGGTCATCATCGCTGAAACGTACGCCCGGCCGGGCCGAATCCACGTAGAGGATTCCCCGCACGCGCTGGTTGTCGAAAAGGGGTACGGCCATGGCCGTCCGCAGATGCATGGCCATCATGCTGTCGCTGGCCTCTCTGGCCATGCCCTGGACATCGACCAGCAACACGCTGGTGCGCTCCTCGAAAACCTGCTGGACCAGGGTCTGGCTCAGCATCAGCTCGTCGCTGGTGACGTCGTCCCGGGACCAGAAGCCGCGAGGTTCGATGGTGGTGCCTTCGCCCCTGTCTTCCAGCAGGACGACGCGGTCGGCCTGCAGCCATCGGCTCACGAACTGGCAGGTCTTGTCCGCCAGGCTCTCGCTGCTGTCGTCCAGGGCGATCAACTCGAAGAGACTGGAAAGCATGCCGGCGATGCGGTCGCGGGCGGCGGGGCTGAAGCCCTGGTCCAGGCGATATGAACCCCGGGTGAGGAGGGTTTCGCCACCGGTTTCGGACATGGTCGTGGCCTCTCCGGTCGACCGCAGGATCAGCACGTCGGCGCACTGGATCTTGCTGCCCCGATGAACCTCCACCTCGCCCTTGTCCGCCTGCAGGGCGCCGTCGTCGATCAGCGTACCGTTGGTCGATCCCAGTTCGGTGATGAAGAGGCGCTCGCCGTCGATGCGCAGTTTGGCGTGACGACCGCTGACCCGCTTGGCCCCCAGACGCAACGACGAGTCCTGGTGGCGGCCGATGACATGTTCGCCATCCGCCAACTCGAGCCGCCGGTCGGGGCCGTCGTTCTTGATCGTGAATTCCATCCTGCTCCAGTCTTTCTGAATCCGGTCTTCGTGACCGGCCCGGATTACTCTGCTGCTTCATCCTCCGCCGAGTCGGACTCCGCGAGGGCCAGCGCCGCACGCCAGGTTTCGGCTTCCGCCGACCGGGGCCAGTGCTCGTACAGCTTGACGAGGGCCTTGATCGCGCTGGCCGTCCGCTCGTGGGTCGGCCCCTGGGCGGCCACCAGAATCCCATGAGCCTCCAGGAGTTCGGCCTCCGCCGCGACGCAACGGTCCAGGTCCACGAGCGCCGCACCATGATTGACGAGAAATACGCCGACTATCCAATGACCCTCCGGAAAAGTGCGTCGGGAGCCGGCCACCGCCCGCTCGGCCAGCGAAGCCGCTTCCTGGTAACGCTCCTGTCGCCTGTACATGGCGGAAAAGTTGTTCAGGCAGATGAGGGTCTTGGGATGATCTTCACCCAGCACGCGTTCGAGCACGGTCACGTTTTCGACGTACAACGGCTCGGCCTCGTCGAAGCGGTCCTGGACGTCATAGATCCGGGCCAGGTTCGTGATGCAGTTCAGGGTCTCCGGATGCTCCTCGCCCAGGGTTCGTCTGCGTACGGTCAGGACTTCGACGTACAGGGACTCGGCCTCGGCGTAGCGTTTCAGATTCCGGTAGATCAGCCCCAGGTTGTTCTGCGACGACATGGTCGTGTCGTGTTCATCCCCCATCACCCGTTTCTGCGTTGCGATCAGTTCGAGATAGACGACTTCGGCATCTTCGTTTCGTCCCAGCTGCACCCATATGGCTGCCAGGTTTCCCATGGCGAGCAGGGTATTGGGATGATCCTCGCCCAGCACGACTTTCCTGCTGTCGACGGTTTCCTGCAGCATCTTTGCCGCGTCCTCGTTGTGGCCTTGTTCGGCCAGGACCAGGGCCAGGTTGTTCAGGGTCGACAACGTGTTGGGGTGGTCCTCGCCCAGCACGCGGCGGCGACTTGCCAGGACTTGCCGTCCCAGGGACCCAGCATCCTCCATCCGGCCGGCCGCGTGATACAGGAGAGCCAGGTTGTTCATGGTCGTCAGCGTAGTCGGATAGTCTTCACCCAGTTGCTCCCGTTGCTCTGCCAGGGCATGGTCCAAGAGAGGTTCGGCTTCCTTGTACCTGCCCATGTCCGTGTAGAGGCTGCCCAGAAGTACTTCGCTTTTCAGGGTCTCGGGATGGTCCGCTCCCCGGGTTCGACGACACAGTTCCAGGGATTGCGTGAAATGCGTCTCGGCATCCTCGTACTCGGTGATGTTCCGATAGGTCTCGCCGATGATGTGACGCAGAGTGACCGCCACTTCGGGCTGCCCGGCGAGTTCCGTCTCGATCCTCCCGGCGGCTTTGTCCATGATCAGTCGCAGCAGCTCCTGATCCATGCCCCTGGCGACCTGCGGGTCGACGCCCGCGAGCATCTCCGACGTGAAGGCCACGACCTGGTCGCTCCGGGCCAGCTCGGTGCGCGCCCGCTCCGCTTCCCGGGAAGCGCGGGACAGAGCGGCGCTGATGCCGATGATCCCGCCGATCAACACCACGATCAACGCGCTGATGGCCACGACCAGGCTGCGATGCCGTCTGACGAACTTGCCGAGGCGATAGGTCGTACTGGGCGGTCCGGCGGCCACCGGCTCGTCCCGCAGGTAATGCGCGATGTCCGCGGCGAACTCCGAAGCCGATGCGTAGCGCCGGGTCCGGTCCTTCTCCATGGCCCGCATGGTGATCCAGTCCAGCTCTCCCCGGAGCTGCCGTCGCCAGGCGCGAACCTCCACTTGGCGCCGCAGGGCGAGATCGGCTCCGGTTGCGCCGAAACTGCTGATCCTGGTGCTCGGCCGCGGCGGATCCACCTCCCGGATGATGCGGTGCATCTCCAGCAGGCCCGCCCTGCGCAGCTCGTCCTGCTCGAAGGGCAGAGCCCCGGTGAGCAGTTCGTAGAGCAGAACTCCCAGGGAGTAGACGTCGCTGGTCGTATCGACATTGAGCCCGGTCATCTCCGCCTGCTCGGGGCTCATGTACGCCGGCGTTCCCACGAGCCGGCCCTGCTGGGTGAAGAGCGTCTTCTCGGTGAGAGTCTGGTCGATGGCCTTGGCCACCCCGAAATCGATCACCTTGGGCACCGGCTTGCCGTCCTGGACACGGACCAGCACGTTGGAAGGCTTGAGATCCCGGTGGATGATCCCTTTCTGATGGGCATGTTGCAGGGCGAGGCAGACGGGGCGGTACAGCTCCAGCCTCTGGCGCGTCGTCAGCTTGTGCAGGTCGCAATAGTCGGTGATCGGCACGCCCGGCACGTGCTCCATGACGAAGTAGGGCCGTCCGGCCTCGGTGGTCCCGGCGTCGAGCACACCGGCGATGTTCGGGTGGTTCATCATCGCCAGGGCCTGGCGCTCGGACTCGAAACGCGCGATGACCTCCCTGGTGTCCATACCCAGCTTGATGACCTTCAACGCCACCCGGCGGTGGATCGGCTCGTGCTGTTCGGCGAGATAGACGACGCCCATGCCGCCTTCACCGAGGGTCTCGAGCAGGCGGTAGGGGCCGATCGTTTCCTGCTGGAGATCGTCGTCGCCGGCGCGCTCGGTTGCCGGGAGTGGCGTCTCGGAAGCGTGCTCGGCGGCGGACGGCTGCTCCGGTTCTTCCCGGGAATCATCGGTACCGTCGCGTGGCGGTAGATCTTTACCGGTCATGACTGCATCTCCACGAGGGATCGTTAGCTCGCAATGTGGTATTCGACGGCACTCTAACACAGATGCGGGATTATAGATAATATCGGTCCGTTTATATGTCGCTGGCCGGCCGGGTTCTTGGCTGTGGGCATCGCATCGCACCACTCCTGTCGACACGGGCTTCAGGCCGCGATCGGTTCGCACTTCGGCCCCGCCGCACTTTTACACGTGGAAACTATAACTTGGTAGGGTGGGCCGGCGGCGACTCCGAGTTCCTGAACCATAGTCAAGGTTATCCACCAGGTCATTCAGCGCAGCGAGCGTCCCGGAGGACGCCCGCAGGCCCGCCCCGCCGTCAACTCTCCGCCCTCAGCGAGTATCCGTATAGTCGGTGTCGAACTGACCGTTCGTCACCGTGTATTCCTCATCCAGTATACTTGCGACCACACCGGTGAAGGTGCCCGTGACATGGGAGTCGGTCACCGAATCGACGGTGATGGTCGTCACGTCGTCCTTGGAGAAGTACGGGATGCCGTTGAAGATGATGGTGATGTCAACAAAGCCGTCGCCCGCGTCCTGGGTGAACGTGCCGACAGCCTTTGGCATGGCGAGCACCACAGCCTCCTGGTCCGTGTTGTCGCTCGCAGTGATGCCCAAGGCCGATTGCGAGGCATTGTAGGCGGCCAAGGCATTGGTGAAGCTCCTGGGCTGAGTGCCGATCGTGTACGAGACGGCGCCGTCGGCGACATTGTTGTTATTGTTGCCGTCTCCGGGGCCGGCGGGGTCGTCGCTGCTGCACCCGACGACGAAGAGCGCGATCAGCAGGGCGGCCAGGGTAGTCAATGTGATGCGATTCATGATTCCTCCCGTTGTTATCGTCTCCCGGGCGTCCGAGACACGAGTCAGATGTCGCGGCGTATCCGCCTGTCAGGGGGAGCACCGAATCGCGGCGCCGGATCGGCTCATGAAATCCAAGAAAACTTCACCCTGATGTGCGATCATGGAGACTCGGATCGGAGTGAGGGGGATACATGACCGGACGCGACAGCGAGGAACGCTACGACAGCGGGGAGGTGCTCGCCGCCCTGTATGCCGAGTTGCGACGCCAGGCCCGGATCCTGCGTGCGCGTCACGTACCCTTCGAAACCCTCAATTCCACGGCCATCGTCCACGAGGCCTATCTCAAGCTCTCCAGCCGCGAAAACCTAAACCTGCAGAGCCAGGAGCACTTCTTCCGCATCGCGGCCCGGGCCATGCGCGACGTGCTGGTCGATTACGCCCGCTACAAGCAGGCCGAGAAGCGCGGCGGCCGGGCGGCGGATACGCCGCTGGCCGAGATCGGCGAGCTGCCCGACATCAAGGACGGTGAAATCCTCGCGGTGCACGATGCCCTCGCACGGCTCGAGGCCTTCGACGAGCGCATCGCCCGCGTAGTCGAACTGCGCTATTTCGTGGGCCTGACGATCCCCGAGACCGCCCGCGTGTTGGGCATCTCTCCGGCCACCGTGCGCCGGGACTGGGCGACGGGTCGGGCCTGGCTGCAGCGAGACATGGAAAACGGACGGTGAGCGGATCGCCGGCCCGATTCCGGTTTTCCATATGACGACTTCCTGCGAAAGGAGCGATGTGCCCGATCTGAGGTCTGACCAGTGGGAAAGGGTGAAGGCGACGCTGGACGCGGCGCTGGCGCTGCCCGTCGACGACCGCGCGGCCTACGTGGACGATACGTGCGCCGACGACGTACTCGTGCGCGACGAAGTGCGCTCCCTGCTGGACGCCCACAACCGGGCCTCGCTGGATTGCCCGTTCACGCGGTCACTCGGCGATGACGGCGGTTCACCTTCGCCGGTCGATGCCCAGCGCGGCCGTCGCCTCGGGCCCTACCGACTGCTCGAGCCCCTGGGGGAGGGCGGCATGGGCACCGTCCACCTGGCCGAGCGCGCGGACGGGTTGTATCGGCGCAAGGTGGCCGTGAAGATCATGCGCCACGGCCTGCGGGCCGAGGACGAACGACGTTTCGAGGCCGAGCGACGTATCCTGGCCCGTCTCGACCATCCCCGTATCGCGCGCATGATCGATGCCGGCACCACGCCCGAACATCAGCCCTATCTGGTCATGGATTACGCGGCCGGCCGTCCCCTGCTCGAGGCTTGCGACGAGCGCCGCCTGAGCGTACGGGAGCGGCTCGAGGTCTTCCTCGCCATTTGCGACGCCGTCCAGTACGCACATCGTCATCTCGTGGTGCACCGGGACCTGAAACCGTCGAACATCGTGCTGTCCGACGACGGGGACGTGTGCCTGCTCGATTTCGGCATCGCCAAGTTGCTCGAAGGGGATCCCGACGGCGCCCAACCGCTCACCCGCACGGGGATGCGCACCCTCACGCTGGAGTATGCCAGCCCCGAACAACTGCTCGGCGAACCCATCACCGCCGGTGCGGATATCTACGCACTCGGCCTGCTGCTCTACGAGCTGCTGTGCGGCCACCGTCCGTTCGGGTTCACTAGCCTCTCGCTCGGTGAGGTCGAGGATCGCATCTGCCGCCGGGATCCGCCACCGCCGTCGCGTCGGGTCGGCGAGGTCGAGACGGTCGAACATGCCGACGTTTCCCTGAGCGCCATCCAGCCCAGAGGGGTATCCGCGGCACGCTCCACGACGCCCGCCCGGCTCACGCAGGCCCTGAAGGGCGATCTCGACGTCATCGTCATGAAGGCCTTGCGCAAGGAGCCGGAACAACGCTACCACTCGGCCGACCAGTTGGCCGAAGACGTCCAGCACCATCTGCGGGGCGTCCCGGTGCACGCACGGCCGGCGACGTTGTCCTACCTGCTCTCCCGCTACGTCCGTCGCCACCGGGTGATTCTCGCGAGCGCCCTGCTCGTCACGGCGGCGCTGGCAGGCGGGTTGGCGGCGACGCTGCACCAGGCCCGCGAGGCACGTTCACGCTTCGAGCAGGTGCGCTCGCTGTCTAACACCCTGCTTTTCGACCTGCACGACGAGATCCGCGACATGCGCGGAACCGTCCGCATGCGCCAGCTGCTGGTGTCCCACGCCATCGAGCAGCTGGACGACCTGCGCCGCGATGCCGCCGATGATCCGTCGCTGCTGGCCGAGGTGGCCGAGGCGTACCAGCGCATCGGCGAAATCCAGGGCGATCCGAGCTACACCAACCTGGGCGACCTGAACGGCGCTCGGCACCAGTACGAGCATGCGCTCAAACTCTGGGAGCGACTGGTCAGGCTACGCCCCGACGATCCCGACGCCCGGCGCGCCCTCGGTCTGATCCTTGGACGGCTCGCGCTGCTGTCCTCCTGGGGGTCCGACCTCGAAGGCGCCATGGCGCACTCGGCGCGCGGGCTCGAAGTCCTCGAATCCCTGGTCGACCCCTTGAGGCCCGACCCCGATCTGACGTATCACATGGCCAAGTTGTGGAGCGAACGCGCCTGGATCCTGATCTGGTCCGACGGCATCGAGGAGGGTAACGACATCCTGGCGCGTCAGGAGCCCGTCCTGCGGGGCCTGGCGCGTGACCACCCCGAGCAACTCGATTTCCAGCTGACCTACTGGGACCACTGCAACTACGCCGCCGACGGCTACCGCTACCTGGGAAAGCTGGACGAGGCCCGAACTGTGCTGATGGCCGGACGCACCCACTTGAACACCCTGCTCATGCGCCTGCCCGACCACCCGCGCGTGCTGACCAGCCTGCGGGCGTGCCTGATCGACGTGGGGGAGATGTTCGAGACGCCTGATCCCGCCTTCGCCCGCGGGATCTACCGTGAAGGCACGGAAATCGCCCGCCGTCTCGTGGCCGCCGACCCGGAGGATCAACTCGCCGTGCGCGACCTGGGCCGAATCCTGGGCGCTCTCGGTCAGATCGAACACCGCCTCGGCGACGGTGAGCGCGCCCTCTCGCTGCTGGCCGAAGCCCTCGACATCAAGGAGCGGCAGCAGGTCGCCGACCCCAAGAACCGCTCCTTGCAGCAGGATCTGTCGGTAGTGCACTGGCGTCTGCGCCAGGTCCACGTGGAACGGGGCGAGTTCGACACGGCTCTGAAACACGGTCTGTCCTGTGCGGAGCTGATTGAGGCGATGGCCGCAACCGGCGACGCCGGCGAGATCGAACTGGCCCATCTGGCCCAGGCGCGAGGGCACGTCGGGCAGATCCACCGTGCCATGGCGGATCGCGCGGAGACCGACGGCGAGCGCCGCCGTCATCTCGAGCAGGCGCTCGACTGGTACGAGCGCGGCCTCGCCATCTTCGACGACCAGAAGGCGAGAGGTGTCTTCTTGGGCGACTGGGAGGTATTCGACGGCGCTTTCCGCAGGGAAAAGGACGAGGTGTCGGCGCGGCTTGCCGGTCATGCGATGCGTCGATAATGCGGATGACACGGACCATCACAGGCAGGCCCTCATGTGTGGGTAGGAGCGAATGATCCGGGACCCGCCCCGCGCCCGCCACTCCCGAACCAGAATCGAATCGATATGCTAACTGGCTATCGACATGGCCTTGGCCTAGATTACGGGTGTCCCACCGCTACTCTGTTCTACGCTCTGCGTCGATCAGAGGACCCTCGAGACCGGAGCCGCCATGAGCGACGCATCCCACGACCCCGTGCATACCTTCCACATTCCCGTCATGGGTACCGGCTTCACGATCGACACGCCGCTGAAGGTGGCGCGTTACGGTATTGCGTCCGTGGTTTCGCTGGTGGACGACGTTCTCATCGAACGGGTGCGCCGGCGCATCTGCCGGGAGCACGGCGAGCCGTGCAACCCCATCGAGGACAACGCCGACGACGCCCGCGCCCGCCGTATCACCGCCTATCTCGATCTGTTGGACACGCTGGTGCACCGTCAGATCGAGCGCGTGCGTGGTGCGGTGTTCGAGGCCGGCAGCGAGATCGTACGCTACTTCGAGTTGTTGCCGCCGTCGCCGCTGCGCGACCTCTACGAGCGCATGCAGGCCACCGCCGATCCCGAGGCGCGGCGACGGCTCCAGGACCGGCTGCGCGCGTTCGTCAAGCCGGGCGCCATAGATGTGAACATCATGACCAAGCTCGACCGCGACCAGGATCGTCGCGGCCACAGAATGGCCGAGCGCTGCTCCGACGCCCTGAGCGCCCTGCGCGGGTTCATGAACAGCCGCGTCGACGCTTCGGTGGTGCTGTCGGCGGGCATGAACCGCCGTCTGTTTTCCTACATGGCCGAGTTCAGCGACATGTTCCCCGACAATCGCGGCGATCTGCACAAGCGCATCGTGCTGAAGGTGAGCGACTACCGTTCGGCCCTGCTGCAGGGCAAGCTGCTGGCCAAACTTGGTCTGCACGTCTCGGAGTTCAGGGTGGAATCGGGGCTCAACTGCGGTGGCCATGCGTTCGGCGGCAAGGGCCAGCTCTTGGGTCCCATTCTCGAGGATCTCAAGCGGGAGAAGGCCAATCTGATTCAGACCCTGCACAAGATTCGCCGGCAGGCGCTGACCGCGCTGGGACGTGACGAGCAGTCGGGGGAGCCCGCTCCTTTCCGCGTCACCGTGCAGGGCGGCATCGGCGACGCCGACGAGGACCGGTTCCTGCGCGAGCATTACCGCGTGGACGGCACCGGCTGGGGCAGTGCCTTCCTGTTCGTACCCGAGGTCGTCAACATCGATCGCGAGAATCTGGCGCGTCTGACGGCGGCCGGCGAGGACGACATCGACCTCAGCGGCGCCTCGCCCCTGGGCGTGCCGTTCTGGTCGCTGCGCACCTCGACCAGCGAAGACAGCCGCCTGCAGCGTCTCGCCGACGGCAAGCCCGGCAGCCGGTGTCCCAAGGGCTTTCTGGTCTCCAACTCCGAATTCACCACCGCGCCCATCTGCACCGCCAGCCGCGGGTTCCAGCGGCGCAAGCTGGAGCAGATCTCGGACTCGTCCCTGTCGGCTCAGGCCAAACAACGCGCCCAGGAGTCGGTGGTGGCCAAGGCCTGCATCTGCCACGATCTGGCCGGGGGCGCCACGGGCCCCATGGACATCGATCCCACCGCGACCACGGCCGTGTGTTGCGGCCCCGACGCAGCCTACTTCAACGAGGTGACCACCCTCGACGGCATGGTCGACCATATCTACGGTCGCACGAGCTTGTCGCTCGGTCCGGAACGGCCGCATATGCTGCTCAAGGAACTGTCGCTGCATCTGGAATGCCTGCGCCGCGACATCGCCCGGCAGGTCGAGGATCCGTCGGATCGCATGGCCAAGACCATTGCGGAATGCCGCGACAACCTGCAGCGGGGCGTCCAGCATTATCGCGAACTGGCCGGCAAGTTCGTGACTCCGCATCGCGAAGCCTTCTTGAAGCGACTGGAGAGTCTACAGGAAGAGCTGACCGAGCTGGTCCCGTCGCTGGGAGCGGCGGGCTGAATCTCGCCGCCACGTCCGACGCCCTGAAACCGGGAGGACGTTTCCGCTCCTCACGCCGGCGCCCACCACCAGGAAGGTATCAATGGAGTTGCTGATCAAGGCAGGCGGTGTATTGCATGTCGCCCTCGTGATATTCCATCTGTTGTTCTGGCGCATATTCAACTGGAAAGACGACCTCCGCTCCTTGTCTTTCCTGAATAGGGCCATCATGCAGGTTTTGAACCTGAGCTTGACCTTCGCCTTCGTCATTTTTGGTTACATATCGCTCGTGCATACGGATGAGCTGATGTCGACATCGCTCGGCCACAGCTTGTTGGGTCTTGTCGCCGTCCTCTGGCTCGCGCGCTCCGTGGAACAAGTCGTGTTCTTCAAGCTGCGGCATTGGGGGTCCGTGGCATTTCTGGTGTTCTTTCTTGTCGGCACGGTGCTTTATGCCGTGCCGGCCATTCATATCGAATAACGAAACGGGATATCCCGCCCCTCTTGTTTTCGCCCCTGCTTGCGCGTATGGTCGATACTTCTGATCCCGCGGCGAGGGACGTGAACAGGTCGGCCACGCACCTCCGCCGGCAACACTTGCGGTGTACTCATGGACTCGCAGGAGGTAGGCTGCGGCGTCCCCGACCGACTCAGCCGAGAGAGTGGCCGACATGAATCTGATCCGGGAACTGCGCGCGCGGCGCGTGCCCCAGTTCACCAGCGCGTACGTGGTGGGCGGTTTCGGGCTGGTCCAGTTCCTCGAGTTCCTCGAGGGGCGGATGGAGCTGTCGCCCCACCTGGTGAACCTGATCGCCCTGGGTCTGGTGCTGCTGCTGCCGAGCGCGGTGATCCTGGCCTGGAGCCTCGGCCGGCCGGGGCGCGACCACCTGGGCCGCGCCGAGAAGTTGTCCGTGCCCGCCAATTTCCTGGCCGCCGCCGTCCTGCTCTTCGTGCTCTTCCAGGGCAAGGAACTGGGCGCGGTGACCCGCACCATCGAGATCAAGGACGAGCACGGCGCCGTCAGCGAGCGCGTCGTGCCCAAGAGCGAGTTCCGCCGTCGCATATTCATGTTCTACCTCGAGAACGCAGGGCCCGCCGCCGACGACTGGGCGCGCGAGACCGCAGCCTTCCTCATCTCCATCGATCTGAGCCAGGATGTCTTTCTGGACGTGACGATCCCCGTGAACATGGTCAACGCCCTGCGCGATGCCGGTCACGAGGATGGGCACGGCCTGTCCCGCCCGCTGATGCGCAAGATCGCGCGCGATGCCCACTACACCCACTTCTCGACCGGCTCGATCCGGCGCGAGGGCGACGTCTGGCACCTGTCCGTGGAACTCCACGAGAGCGATAGCGGGCGCCGGGCGACCACGCGCGACTTCCGGGGCGCGGACCTCATGGAGCTGAGCGACCTCGCCTCGGTCCAACTGCGCGAGGACCTGGGCATTCCCGCCGCCCATCTGGCCGAGAGCCAGGATCTGCCCGTGACCGATCTGAGCAGCACCGATCTCGAGGCCGTCAAGGGCCTGGCCGCGGGCCTGGTTGCGTCCTTGCACCACAACGACTGGGAAGGGGCCGCCCCCCCGCTCGAAGACGCCGTCACGCGGGATCCCCAGTTCACCCTCGCCCAGTTCATGCTCTTCAACGTCTACCAGACGCTGGGGCGCATGGAGGAGTCGGTGGCCGCCATGACCGTCGCCATGGACAACCTGTACCGGGTGACGGAGCGCACGAGCTACATGATCAAGTCCGTGTACTACTACAACATCGAGCAGGACGTGGACAAGGCCATGGCGGTCCTGCAGATGTGGACGCGCATCTATCCCAACGACGTGCAAGCCCATGCCCAAAAGGCGGTGTATCACTACATCCGTCAGGACCTGCCCGCCGCCCTGGTGACCTACGAACGGATCCTCGAGATCGATCCCACCCAGTACGGGTTCCTCGAGGTGATCGCCGACCTGCACAGTCAGCTCGGCAATCACGACGAGGCGGAGCGTTGCCTGCGCCGCTACGTGGAGCTCTTCCCCTCGCGCGCCGGCGGTTACAAGGACCTCGCCGATTTCTACGAGGACACGGGGCGCTTCGAGGAGTCCCGCACCAACCTGGAACAAGCCCGTCTCCTGGAGCCCGGCGATCTCGACCTGGACCTGGGCCTGATCGACCTGGACGTGAAGCTGGGCCGTTACGCCGAGTCACGCGAAGCGCTGGCCGCAGCCCTGTCGCGCGCGGAGAACGCCCGCGAGCGGGCCAAGGCCGGCAAGCGCCAGATCGACCTCGCGGGTCTGACGGGAAAGGCCGACGAGGTCGCCGTGGGGCTGGAGGCGTTCCACCGCAACATGTCCGAGGTGCAGAATCCGCTCCAGGTGAACATCCTCCACTCGCTGATGTTGCCGGCCTTGAGCATGGCCGGGCGGCCGCAGGAGACCCTCGTCCGCCTGGACGAAACGGCGGCGCTGATCCCCGAACCCTTCGACGCCCTGGCCGGCGTCGGTCGGGCGTGGGCGCTGACGGACCTGGAGCGTCCGGCCGAGGCCCGGACCGAGCTGGCTCGCGCCACCGAAGTGGTCGACACCTACCAGTTCGAGACCATCCGTCCGATCCTGGCCCTGGTCGAGGGCATGACGGACGAGGCCGAGGGTGATCTCGACGCGGCTGTGGCGCACTATCGCGAAGCCCTGGACCTGGCCATCCAGATCGAACTCGTCTATTACGTGCGACTGGCACGGGTGCAACGTCTGAAATCCGATCACGACGGGGCGCGGGAGACCCTCGACGACGCCCTGAAGCTGCATCCCGCCCATCCCGAGGTACACCTGGAGATGGCGCGGCTGCTGGTCGATCAGGACCGGGCCGACCAGGCCCGCGCGCATCTAGAGACAGCCCGCGCCGCCTGGATCGAGGCGGACGCCGGCTTCGCGCCGGCCCTCGCCGCCGCGCGCCTGGCCGCGCAGCTGGAGCAGATCCCCTGATACCGCGTCCTTCGACCAGTCGCCTGCCTGGTTATGCTCACCTCACGAGCGGGAGGTAGGTCCATGAAACCGATCATCGACGGCACGTGCTTCGGCAGCATCACCATCGCGGGCGAGACGTACGCCCACGACGTGGTGATCCGCGCGGATGGCCAAGTGGAAAGGCGGTGCAAGGAGCTGTCGAGGGCGGTACACGGCACCTCGCACAAGGTGTCCCGCGACGAAGCGGCCGACGTGTTCGCGGCGGGAGCCGGGCGGCTGATCGTCGGCACCGGACAGAGCGGCGGCCTCGCACTCTCGGACGAGGCCGCCGCGTACCTGCGGGACCACGGCTGCGCGGTGCAGCTTCTGGACACGCCCGCGGCCATGGCCGCGTGGAACGCCGCCGAGGGTGCGGTGATCGGCTTGTTCCACGTCACCTGCTGATGCGAATGATGCCGCGACATCACACTAAAATCGTCGCGGAGCGACGTCCCCGGACGTCGGTAACTATTGAATTTGATACGCCTTATCACGCATATTACCTCTAATTGAACTTGTTTCCCTAACCCCTCACGTGGTACAACTTAATAGACTTGGGCACGGGTGGACGAAGTCCTGACGGATCTCTGCAGGCAAGTACTCCTTTGGTAAGCAGCTTGACGCTTGCAGACAAGCAACAGACGGAGCTGGACCAGACAGCAAGGCACAGCGCACACTTCGCCTCTACCCACCGCTCTGATATTGGCCGTCGGCCGAACGGTGCAGTGACCGCGACCGCCGGCGAGGCCCGGGAAGGGACGTGGTCATGCGCTTCTGGCGGACCCCGCTGGACATCCAGCACATCAAGATTCCCCAAGGTGAAATCCATCTCATCGTCGACCGCTGCAAGGGCTGCGAGTTCTGCGTCGAGTTCTGTCCGCGCGGCGTGTTGCGCATGTCGACCGAATTCAACGCCAAGGGCTACCATTACCCGGAGGTCGGCGAGGCGGAGAATTGCGTGGAGTGCGATCTCTGCGAGGTGATCTGCCCCGATTTCGCCATCTTCTGCCTGCCGGCCGAAGAAGACGATTCCAGCCAGCAACCGGAGGAGGCCGCCGATGACGTCAGCTGATCCCAAGCGGGTGCTCACGGGCAGCCATTACTTCGACGGCGATCACGCCTGCACCGAGGGGGCCCTGTCGGCCGGCTGCAATTTCGTGGGCGGCTATCCGATCACACCCTCGACCGAGGTGGTCGAACGCTTCGCCGCGCGGGTGCCCAAGGTCGGCGGGACCTTCATCCAGATGGAAGACGAGATCGCCTCGATCACCGCCGTGCTGGGCGCGGTCTGGGGCGGCGCCAAGGCCATGACCGTGACCTCCGGTCCCGGCTTCAGCCTGATGATGGAGAACATCGGCCTGGGCGCCATGCTCGAGACCCCGTGCGTGATCATCAACGTGCAGCGGGGCGGGCCGTCCACCGGGCTGCCGACGATGGTGGGCCAGGCGGACATCATGCAGGCGCGCTGGGGTTCCCACGGCGACTACGAGATCATCGCCCTCGCGCCCCAGTCGCCACAGGAGGCCTACTACCTGACCATCGAAGCCTTCAACCTGGCCGAGCAGTACCGCGTGCCGGTGATGGTGATGCTCGACGAGTGCATCGGCCACATGACCGAGCGCGTGGTTATCCCGGAAGCGTCGGAGATCGAGATCACGCCGCGCCGCATGTCGGACGCCGCGCCCGGGGAGTACCTGCCTTTCGCCGTGGGCGCGGACATGATCCCCGCCATGGCGCACGCGGGAGACGGCCACCGCTATCACGTCACCGGCCTGACCCACGACGAGCAAGGCTATCCGGCCATGGACGTCGATTGCCACGACAAGCTGGTCCGCCGACTCTGCGACAAGATCCGCGACAACGCGGACAAGATCGTCAGGCTGGAGGAGGACCAGGTGGACGGTTGCGAGGTGGCGGTCGTCTGCTACGGCATCACCGCCCGCGTGACCCGCGCGGCCATCGAGGGGGCCCGCGCCAACGGCGTCAAGGTGGGCGGTATCCGCCTGCTCACCGTCTGGCCCTTCTGCGAGACCCGGATCAGGGAGCTTGCGCCGCAGGTCAAGGGTTTCGTGGTGCCGGAGATCAACTACGGACAGTTGAGCCTGGAGGTCGAGCGCTGCGCCGCCGGCCAGGCGTCGGTGACGCTGGTGCCGCACATGGGCGGCAACGTGCACGATCCCGCCGATATCCAGCGGGCCATCGAGGAGGCGGCACAATGATTGAGACGACCCAACTCGAACATCCCCAGTCGCACCTGCTGCGCACGGATCGTTTCCCGCATATCTGGTGCCCGACGTGCGGCATCGGCACGGTGCTCAAGTGCTTCATCGACGCCATCGATCTGGCGAAGATGGACTACGACAAGATGGCCATCGTGTCGGGCATCGGCTGTACCGGCCGGGTGGCCGGATACGTGAAACTCGATTCCTACCACACCACCCACGGCCGGGCCATCCCCTTCGCCACGGGCTTGAAACTGGCCAACCCCGACCTGAAGGTCGTGGTGTTCAGCGGCGACGGCGACCTGTCGGCCATCGGCGGCAACCACCTGATCCACGCCGCGCGGCGCAACATGGACATCATGGTGGTCTGCGTGAACAACTTCATCTACGGCATGACGGGCGGCCAGGCCGCGCCGACCACGCCGACGCCGGCCAACACGTCCACCACGCCCCACGGGGCCTTCGAACAACCCTTCAGCCTGCCCAGCCTGCTCGAGGCCTGCGGAGCCGTCTACCTCGCGCGTTGGACCTCGCTGCACGTGCGTCGTCTCACGAAATCGCTGACCGAGGCTCTGCTCAAGCCCGGCTTCTCGTTCGTGGAGGCGGTCGCTCCCTGTTCGACCCTCTATGCGCGTCGCAACCGCCTCGGCAGCGGTTTCGACCTGATGAAGTTCTACCACGACAACAGCTGCATCGAGCACAACGCCGAGACGGCCAAGCTGGCCATCGACTTCCAGAAGACCATCAAGGTGGGCAAGTTCCTCGACATCGAGCGACCTACCTGGCTCGAACTCAACGAACGGCAGCACCTGGCCACGCTGGGGGACGACTATTACCGCGCCGCCGAAGTGAAGGCGGCCCAGCAGGAAGAGAAGGACCATGTCAAGGCGTGAGATCCGGATCACCGGTTACGGCGGCCAGGGCGTCATCATGACGGGCTTCATCTTCGGCAAGGCCGCCGCCATCTACGACGATCTGCACTCGACCATGACCCAGAGCTTCGGGCCCGAGGCCCGGGGCAGTGCCTGTGCTTCGGCCCTGATCGTGGACGACGAGTTCGTCGCCTATCCCTACCTGCGCGAGACGGACGTGCTGATCGCCCTGTCGCGCGAAGGCTACGAGAAATACGCCGACGAGCTGGCGGAGGGCGGGACCCTGATCTACGACGAGGACCTGGTCCAGCCCGGCGACGAGCTGGCCGCCGGGGTCAAGAAATACGGCGTGCCGGCGGTGCGCATCGCCGAGGAACTGGGCAAACGCATCGTCCAGAACATCGTCGTGGTGGGCTTCGCCACGGCGGCCACGGGCGTCGTGGCCAAGGAAGCCGTCATGAAAGCCGTCGAATCGTCGGTCCCCCCGGCCACGATCGAACTCAACCTGCAAGCCTTCGAGAAGGGATATGAGTACTTCAACAGCTAGGGGCGTGATGGTGATCGGCGGCGGGATCGCGGGCATCCAGTCCGCGCTCGACCTCGCCCGGGCGGGATTCCAGGTGCATCTGGTGGAGCGTACGCCGAGTATCGGCGGCCGCATGAGCCAGCTGGACAAGGTGTTTCCGACGGTCGACTGCTCGATCTGAATTCTCGGTCCCTTGATGATGGATGCCGGTCGGCATCCGCGCATTGAGTTGCATACGCTCTCGGAGGTTGTCGGTCTGCAAGGTGCGGCCGGTCACTTCGAGGCCCAGGTACGTCGGCAACCGAGGTACGTGAACCTCGATCTCTGCGTCGGCTGCAGCCTGTGCAGCGAGGCCTGCCCCGTGGTCAGGCCCAATCCCTACGACGTGGGGATGAAAGCGGCGAAGGCCATCGACCGTCCCTTCCCCCAGGCCGTGCCCGCGGCTTTCAATATCGACCGCGAAGCCTGTATGAACGACGACTTCCTCGTCTGCGATCGCTGTCTCAAGGCCTGCGAGCCCAACGCCATCGACTTCGACGACAAGCCCGAGGACTACACCCTGGACGTGGGCGCCGTGGTGGTGGCCACCGGCTTCGACGAGCTGGATCCCCGCGAACTGCAGGCCTTCGGTTACGGCCGGGCTCCCAACGTCCTGACCGGCCTCGAATTCGAGCGCCTGCTCGGCGCCACCGGCCCGACCCGCGGCCACGTCGTGCGTCCCACCGACCAAAAGGTCCCCGAGCGTATCGTGTTCGTGCAATGCGTCGGTTCGCGGGGCGAGGGTGGACGGCCCTACTGCTCCCGCTACTGCTGCATGAACACCGTGAAGGCGGCCAGGCTGGCCCACGAGCACGAACCTGGCCTCGAGGAATGCGTGCTGCTGTACACGGACATGCGGGCGGCGGGACGGGGCTTCGACGATTTCGTCGCGCGCACCCTGACGCGCGACGACATCAGGCACGTGCGCGGCCGGCCCGCCAAGATCCAGGAGGATCCGGCCACGGGCGACCTGACCGTGTGGGTGGAGGACTTCCAGACCGGAAGACCGCACAAGCTGGAAGCCGAGATGGTGGTGCTGTCCACGGCGGCCCTGCCCGCCCATGGTTCGGCGACGCTGGCGAAGATCCTGGACGTGGAACTGGATGAACAGGGTTTCTACCGGCGGCGCGATCCCGAGAACGCGCCGGCCGAGCTGACCCGCCGCGGGGTCTACGTCGCCGGCAGCGCCGGTTCCCCGGCCATCATTCCCGAATGCGTGGCCCAGGGCGGCGCCGCGGCCACCGAGTCGGCTGTCCACGTGCTGGACCACCGGCAGGAGGCCGAGGACGCGCCGCCGCCGGAGACACGCGAGGCGGGTGGGGAGCCGCGCGTGGGCGTCTTCGTCTGCCACTGCGGCACCAACATCGCGGGCGTGGTCGATCCGGTCAGCCTGACCGACGAGGCACGCAAGCTGCCGGGCGTGGTCTATGCGACCGACGACGGCTTCGCCTGCTCGGATACCGCCCAGCGCGCCATCGCGGAGGCCATCGCCGAGCACCGACTGAACCGGTTGGTGGTGGCGGCCTGCACGCCGCGCACGCACGAGCCCGTGTTCCGCGAGGTCCTGGCGCGCTCGGGTCTGAATCCTTTTCTGGTCGAGATGGTCAACATCCGCGACCAGTGCACCTGGGTGCACGCCCACGTGCCGGAAGAGGCCTACCTGCGGGCGCGCGACCAGATCCGCATGGGTGTGGCCCGGGCGGTCGAGCTCGAGCCTCTGACCGCGATGGAAGTGCCGGTCAACCGCCGCGCCCTGGTCGTCGGCGGGGGCGTGGCCGGCCTGCGCGCCGCCATCGACCTGGACGCCCAGGGCTACGAGGTGGTCCTGATCGAGATGACCGACACCCTGGGCGGCATCCTCCAGAACCCCGGTCTGGAGACCCTCTACGGATCCGGCGCTTCCGGCGCGCAGAAGCTGGCGTCCTTGCGGGACCAACTCGAAACGTCGCAGGTCGACGTGCGGCTGCGCACCGATCTGGCGGCGGTGCACGGCTACCTGGGCAACTTCCGCATCGAGCTGACGGGCACGGGCAAGAAAAGCAAGCTCACCGAGATCGAGGCCGGCACCATCATCCTGGCCACCGGCGCGCGCATCTACGATCCGACCGGCAGCTTCGAGTACGGCGCCAAGCGCAACGTGGTGACCAGCGTGAAACTGGAGAAGCACCTGACCGACCCCGGCGACAAGCTGTTCGGCGAGGGAGGCAAGCCGCCCGCGAGCGCCGTCTTCATCCAGTGCGTCGGCTCGCGCAAGGACGCCGAGGGCTGCAATCCCGGCTGCAGCCGCTACTGCTGCCCCGCCACGGTGCAGCAGGCCCTGCTGTTGGCCCGGCGCGGCGTGAAGACCACGGTTCTGTATCGCGACATGCGCTGCGTCTCGGCCGGCGCGGAGGAGTCCTACCGCGAGGCCCGCGGCGCCGGCGTGCTGTTCATCCGCGTGCCGGACGACCATGAGCCCGAAGTCGTGGGCACCAAGACCATCGCCAAGGGTGTCGTGGCCAGGGACATGATGCTGGGAAGCGACATCGAGGCGCCGGCCGACCTGGTGGTCCTGGCGGTGGGCATGGTTCCCGACGCCGAGGTCGTGCCGCGCCTGCGCGAGATCCTGAAGGTCCCCGTGGGGCCGGACGGCTTCTTCATGGAGCGCCATCCCGAGCTGGGACCCGTCGAGACGGTGGTCGACGGCGTGTTCGTCTGCGGCTCGGCCATGGGCGCCAAGTCCATCAGCGACTCGCTGAACGAGGCCGCGGCGGCCGCCGGCAAGGCGGGACAGGTCATGGCGCGCACGAAGCTGGCGCTGGAACCCACCGTGGCCGAGGTCGATCATCTTCGTTGCAGAGGCTGCGGCGCCTGCATGGAGATCTGCGAGTTCCGAGCACCGTCGCTGGCGCCGGGCGAGCTGGGCGTACCGGTCGCCACGATCAACAAGGCTTCCTGCAAGGGGTGCGGCACCTGCGTGGCCTGGTGCCCCAGCGGCGCCATCACCGCCCGTCACTTCACCGAACCCCAGATCGAGGCCATGATGGAATCCCTGTTGCTGTGGGAGGATGGGTCATGAGCGCCGGCTTCGATCCCCGCGTCGTCGTCTTCGCCTGCAACTGGTGCAGCTACGCGGGCGCCGATACGGCCGGCAGCAGCCGCATCGCCCACAACCCCGGTTTCCGGGTGATCCGCACCATGTGTTCCGGCCGCGTGAACACCGTGCACGTGTTGCGGGCTTTTCAGATGGGCGCAGACGGCGTGCTCGTCAGCGGTTGTCACATCGGCGACTGCCATTACATCTTCGGCAACCACTGGGCCATCAAGCAGCTCGACGTCACCAAGGAGATGCTGCGCATGCTCGGCCTGGAAGAGAACCGGGTGCGGCTGGAGTGGGTCTCGGCGGCCGAAGGTCCGCGCTGGGCGGCGCTCATCGACGAATTCGTCGACCAGATCACCGAACTCGGTCCCAGTCCCCTGCGCAGTGTTGTGAATGACGAGGAATTCGCGGCCCAACCCGTCGGCGCCGGCACGGAGGTGAGCGACACATGACCACGGCCACGATGGAGGTCCTGCGCTGTCTGGACTGCGGCAAGTGCACCAGCACCTGTCCGGTGGCCCGTTACAACCACACCCTCTCGCCGCGCCGTCTCATGCGCCGTTTGGGCGAGAGCCCCAGCGCGTCGGCGGGCCAGGCGGTCTGGGCCTGCCTCACCTGCATGCGCTGCGACATCGCCTGTCCCCAGGAGGTGCCCATCTCGCCGTCGGTGCCGCCGCTGCGGCGCCGCTCGCGCGAGCAAGGCGAGAAACCATCCTTCACCCGTTGCAGCGCCATCGACTCGGTGGCCGTCCTGCAGTCCAAGGCCGACGTGTCCCAGCAGCGCCTGGACTGGCTGACCAGCGGCGAGGACGACGACCTGCGGGTCGATCCCGAATCCAAGGTCATGCTCTGGACCGGCTGCACGCCCTACTTCGACGTCTTCTTCGCCCACAACGATGTCCGCACCCTGGACGCGGTCAAGGGCGCGATCCGGATCCTCAACGCCCTGGGCATCGAGCCCGCGGTGCGCGGCGACGAGCGTTGCTGCGGACACGACCAGCTCTGGTCCGGTGACGACGACACCTTCGAGAAGCTGGCCGCGATGAACGTGAAGATGTTCGAGTCCGCGGCCCCGGAACTGGTGGTCACCGTCTGTCCCGAATGCCAGGTGACCCTGACCAACGAGTACCAGCGCCGCTTCGGTCAGCCCGGCTGCGAGATCAAGCACGTGGCCGAACTGGTAGCCGAGCGCAAGGACGAGCTGAAGCTGTCCGCGCAGGACATGACCGTGTCCTTCGAGGACCCGTGCCGGCTGGGCCGGCACCAGGGCAAGTACGACGAACCGCGGGCGGCCCTGGCCGCGGTGCCTCAGCTCGAATTGAAGGAGATGCCGCGCAGCCGCCTCAGGGCCACCTGCTGCGCCGGCAACTGGCTGGCCTGCAACCAGGCCAGCAAGCGTATCCAGACGGATCTGCTGCGGGCGGCCGTGGACACGGGCGGCGAAATGCTCGTGACCGCGTGCCCGAAGTGCCTGATCCATCTGAAGTGCGCCCAGGCTGGAGACGACGAGGCCGTGCCCGACATCGAGATCCGGGATCTGGCCGCCGTCGTCGCGGGCGCACTGGACGGAGTTTGAAGCGGAAGTCTTAACGGTGCCTCGCCCACGGGTGGGGCCGCAAGCACGAGAGGAGGTGAACCATGACTGACAAAGCCCTTCCTCGCATCGGTGTGTTCGTCTGCGACTGCGGCTCGAACATCGCCGGCACCGTCGACACGGAGGCCGTGGTGGAGTACGCGCGTACCCTGCCCGGCGTCGTGGCCGTGGTCCGGAACAAGTACACGTGCGCGGAGCCGGGTCAGGAGGAGATCAAGAAGGCCATCACCGAGGACAAGCTCGAACGGGTGGTCGTAGCTTCCTGCACGCCCCGCATGCACGAGCCGACGTTCCGCGGTTGTGTCTGGGACGTGGGCCTGAACCCGTACCTGATGGAGATGGCCAACCTGCGCGAGCATTGCTCGTGGGTGCACGGTGACGATCCCGCGGCGGCGACGGCGAAGGCCAAGGACCTGGTCGCCAGTTCCGTGGCACGCGCCGCGAAGCTGACGCCCCAGGAAGAGATGACCTTCCCGGTCACCAAGGCGGCTCTGGTCATCGGCGGCGGCGTCGCCGGCATCCAGGCGGCGATGGATCTCGCGGACCAGGGACACCCGGTGTACCTGGTGGAGAAGGAGCCGAGCATAGGCGGCATCATGGCGCAGTTGGACAAGACGTTCCCGACCATGGACTGCAGCATATGAATTCTCGGCCCCAAAATGATGGATGCCGGTCGGCATCCCAAGATCAAGTTGATGGCCTACAGCGAAGTCGAAGACGTTTCCGGCTACGTGGGTAACTTCAAGGTCACGGTTCGCAAGAAGGCACGCTTCGTCGACGAGACCGTATGCAACAGCTGCGGCGAGTGCGCGAAGGTCTGCCCGGCGATGCATCCCGACGAGTTCCAGATGGGACTCGCCACGCGTCGGGCCGTTCATCTGCCCTTCCCGCAGGCGGTGCCCTCGGCCTACCTCATCGACATGGAAACATGTCTGGGCAACAACCCCATCGCCTGCGGCAAGTGCGCCGACGTGTGCGAGAAGAAGTGCATCGACTACGACATGCAGGACGAGACCGTCATGCTGGACGTGGGCGCCATCGTCGTGGCCACGGGCATTCAGCCCTACGATCCGACGGCCCTCGACGAGTACGGCTACACCCGGTACGAGAACGTCGTCACGAGCATGGAGTTCGAGCGCCTGATCTGCGCCGGTGGGCCCACCGAGGGCCACCTGGTCAGACCGGGCGACCACACCACCCCCAAGAAGATCGGCTTCATCCAGTGTGTGGGCTCGCGCTCACTGAAGGACGGGGCCGGCTACTGCAGCAACTTCTGCTGCATGAACACGGTCAAGGACACCCTGCTGATCCGGGACCACTATCCCGACAGCGAGTGCACCGTCTTCTACATCGACATGCGCGCCTTCGGCAAGGGCTTCGAGGAGCTCTACGACAAGAGCCGCGAGGCCGGCGTCCGGTACATCAGGGGCATTCCCGGCGAGGTCGAGGAAGACCCCGCGACGGGTGCCTTGCGCATGACGGTGGAGAACACGACCAGCCAGGAGCTGGAGGAGCACGAGTTCGACATGATCGTGCTTTCGGTCGGGGCCAGGCCCCAGTCCGGGGACAAGAAGGTCCGCCAGTTGCTGACCCTCTCGTCCACCGCCGACGGTTTCCTGATGGAGGCCCACCCCAAGCTGAAGCCGGTGGACGCGCCGACCAAGGGCGTCTACATCGCCGGCTGCGCCGAATCCCCCAAGGACGTGAAGGACTCGGTCACCCAGGCGGGCGCGGCGGCGGCGCGGGCCGGCGCCCTGCTCAACGCGGGCAAGGTCACCGTGGAGTCGATCACCGCGATCGTGGACCACGATAACTGCAACGCCTGTGGACTGTGCGCGCTGGTCTGTCCCTACGGGGCGATCACCGCCGACAAGAAGAGCAAGACCAAAGCCGATGTCGTCGAGGCGGCCTGCGCCGGTTGCGGCAACTGCGCCGCTACCTGCGCCTTCGGAGCTATCAGTATGCGTCACTTCACCGACGGGCAGATCATGTCCCAGGTGGACGCGATCCTGTCGGCGGATCACATGGACAAGGTCGTGGTCTTCGCCTGCAACTGGTGCAGCTACGCCGGCGGCGACACCGCGGGCATCAGCCGCATGCAGTACCCGGCGAGCAACCGCCTGATCCGCACCATGTGTTCGGCGCGCGTGGACGAGGCCTTCGTCCTGCGGGCCTTCCGCAAGGGAGCGCCGGTGGTGCTCGTGTCGGGCTGCCATTTCAGCGACTGCCACTACATCGACGCCAACCGCCAGACGGTCAAGCGCGTCTACAAGCTGTGGAAGTATCTGGAGAAGCGGGGCATCCGTCCCGAGCGCTTGCAGCTCGAGTGGATCAGCGCGGCCGAGGGGCCGAAGTTCCAGAAGACCATGCGCCAGATGGAGGATCTGCGGCAGACGGTGACCGCCGACGAGGTGGCCGAGACCATAAAAATCCTCCAGGCCGAGCACGAGAAGAAGCTGGCCAAGAAGGCGAAGAAAGCGGCTAAAAAAGCGGCCGAGAAGGAGGAGGCCGACAGTGGAACAACCATGGAAGTTTAAGTGCATGCGCTGCGGGCACGACTACGAGGAGGCCTATGATCCCAAGGGGACCATGACCGAACGCTCGTGCCCGAAGTGCCGGTCCAACAGCGTGCGGCCGCTCGAGGCGGTGGACGCCGAGAAGGGGAAGGCGTGAGCGACAAACCGCTCAAGATCGACCACGGGTTCCGCGACGAGTTGGGACTGGTGCTGGAAGGCGACGGCGTCAACTACTGCTACCAGTGCGGCGCCTGCGTGGGGGACTGTCCGTCGGCAAGGTTCAGCGAGGACTTCAATCCCCGCCAGATCATGCAGGCGGTGCTGTACGGGATGCAGGAAGAGGTAGTCGGGCCGGACTCGAAGGTCTGGCAGTGCTCGAACTGCTTCACCTGCTTCGATCGTTGTCCCCAGGACGTCAAGCCCATCGAGGTGATCATCGCCCTGAAGAACCTGATGGGCCAGCGCGGGATCGTACCCGCGGGCGTTGACCGTCTGGTGGAAGGGCTGATGAAGACCGGTCGCAGCGCCAAGGTCACCACGGTCACGCATAGGCGTCGCGAGGAGCTGGGCCTGCCGCCGTTGCCCGAGATCGACCTCGAGCCCATGCTGAAGCTGCTGGCGACGGCCGACATGGAAGATGTCGGCGAGGGAGAGGATGAGTAGATGAAGTACGCCTTCTTTCCCGGCTGCATGATCCAGGTCCGGTATCCCCAGATGGAGGCGTCGGTCCGCAAGACCGTCCCCGCGCTGGGCATCGAACTGGTGGACCTGCCCGAGCTGGGCTGTTGCCCCGACCCCGTGTTCTTCAAGTCGCTGCACAAGCTGGACTGGCTGACCCTGGCGGCGCGCAACTTGGTCGTCGCAGAGCG
>CAYMCR010000036.1:0-27532 GCA_964389015.1 uncultured Fibrobacteraceae bacterium
AGAAAGGAAACAAGGCCCATGGTTAGAATGGCTTGACCATTGTTAAAGGTGTAAAGTCGCAACGGGGTACACTTATGTTATCGGCATTGCGAAAGCGTCCACGAGGAAGCTACCGTGAATCAGTATCAAGCCCCCCCCCCACCAGCCCCACCACAACGAAGGAAAAAGAACCGCATAGTCCACCCTCCTCACGGGGAGTTTTTCTATTCCTTGATGCCGGATTACGGACCAGTTAGTGCAGAATATATCGTTAGAACGTTATTTGGTTAGATTCGATTTTTATTGACACAGCATATCCCACCGGTAAATTAGGTGTTGAATTGTTAACATAGACAGAGTAATCCATTCCGCATTCACAAGATCCGCTTCACCTGCGCGAAGGAGACCGCGATGAAGAGAAACCTGATCCTGCTAATAACAGCGGCGCTCGTGCTGCTGCTGGCCTGCATCGTTCTCGCCGACGAGAAGAAGGCCGAGCCCGAGAAACTCGACGGCTTGGACCTCTACAAGGCCAACTGCAAGGACTGCCACGGCGAGGACTCCGACGCCGGCGAGTACACCCCCATGTTCCTGATCATCGAGCAGTGGGAGCGCTTCTTCGACGAGGACTACCTCGAGACCCACGGTGGTCTGACCGTGTCCGAGGACGACACGACCAAGGTCGTCGATACCATCACCCCCGCGATGTTGAAGGCCATCCGGAAGTTCTGCGTGGACGGCGCCGCCGACTCCGAACATCCGATGACCTGTGGTTAAACCTTTTCGTCTCTACAGGAGGACAAGAACGATGAAGAAGTTTCTCGCACTCGCGCTGATCATGGCCGTCGGCTTCGCCGCGGTCGCCCAGGCCGCCGACACCGACCTGGACAAGAAGGTCAAGGATCTCGAGAAGCGCCTGCGCAAGGTCGAGCGCAAGGCCGCCGTCGACCGCGTCGAATTCACCGGCGACTTCCGTTTCGAGGCCCACAACATCAACGCCGACGTGCCCGCCTACATGGACGGCATGGCGCTGCAGAACACCATGGTCCAGACCCTGTTCTACTTCGCGAACAACGGCGACGCGCTGCCCATGAACGACATGATGGATCCCATGGCCGGCATGGACTTCACCGAGCTGGGCAACTTCGTCATGGCCAACGGCGGCAACTACATGGCCTACGCCAACTCGCTCACCTTCGAGGGCCTGCAGACGCAGATGGGCGACATGATGACGGCCATGGCCATGTGGCTGGACAGCCTGGGCATGCCCGTCACCGACCCGCAGGTCCTGATGGACATGGCCGTGGGCATGATGGCCGCCGCGCCCGGCGTCATGCAGGACGCCTACGACTACTCGAACGACATCCTCTACACCAGCCGCCTGCGCCTGAACATGAAGGCCAAGGTGGGCAAGAACGTGAGCTTCGCCGGCCGGCTGGCCATGTACAAGCCGTGGGGCGACAGCTCTGGCGTGCAGATCTTCAACGGCCAGAGCAACAGCCTGAACATCGACGGCAACACCACGCGCACGCCCAACAGCGACATCCTGCGCGTCGAGCGGGCCTACTTCAACTGGAACAAGATCGCCGACACCTCGCTGTACCTGTCCATCGGCCGCCGTCCCAGCACGAACGGTCCCCCGCTGCACCTGCGCGACGACGAGATGCGCGCCGGCACGCCCCTGGGCACCATCATCGACTTCCAGTTCGACGGCATCACCGCCGGCATCGACGTGCACGAGAACTCCAAGCTCCGCCTTTGCTACGGCCTGGGCTACGAGTCGGGCTTCGGCGGCGCCGACAACCTGCAGCGTCCGACCAACCGCCTGAAGGACGCCCATTTCCTCGGCTTCAACTGGGACGTCTGGAACAAGGGCGACAACTTCGTGCAGGCGACCGTCGCCCGCGCCTTCGACGTGACCGACGGCTTCAACGGCCTGGTGGTCCTGCCCAACAACCCGGTCAGCGGCGATCCCATCGGCGCGCCCATGGTCATGCGCTTCGCGCCCTCGTCCAACCTGGGCGACATCGACCTGGCCAGCCTGCTGGTCATGCGCCAGTGGCAGGGCTTCGACTTCTTCGCCAGCTACAGCCTCATGAAGTCGCACCCGGAGATGGTGACCACGCCCTTCGGCGGCCTCTTCTGCGACCCCTTCGAGACTCCCGCGGAGCAGACGGGCAAGATGGTCTACGCCGGCGCGCGCTACTCCTTCGCCAACCAGAAGACGAAGGTCGGCCTGGAGTACAACAAGGGCAACAAGTACTGGTTCAACTTCAGCCAGGGCGCCGACGACATCTTCGCGCCCAAGACCGGCACCCGCGGCGAGGTGTGGGAGGTCTACCTGACCCACCGCATCGACAAGCGCTTCATCCTCAAGCTGGACTTCATGCACTACGACTACGAGTACTCGGGATCGGGCTGGCACCTGGGCACGCCCAAGGATCTGGCCACGACTCCGATGCTGGGCTTCCCGACCTTCAGCGCGGCCAACAAGATCGCCCTGAGCACGTCGGTGCGTTTCTAGGAGAGTGACGATGTACAGGACGATCATCGTCTTGGCGATCCTGACCGTCGCCGGCCCCGCGTGGGCCGGCGACGAGTCCGGCTACTCGCACCAGGACGACTACGAGCACTACGAGGGCACCGCCACCTGTCTGGAATGCCACGAGGAGGAGGCCGAGAACTTCTTCCACTCGCAGCACTACCAGTGGCTGGGCGACTCGCCCGAGATCGTCAACGCGGACGGTCAACGCCTGGGCAAGCTGAACACCATGAACGACTTTTGCACCGGTCCCGGCGCCAACTGGATAGGCAACGTGACCAACAGCGAGGGCAAGGTGCTGGCCCAGGGCTGCTCCAAGTGCCACGCCGGACTGGGCCTGCGCCCGGAGCCGGAACTGTCGCGGGAACAGATCGAGAACATCGACTGCCTGATCTGCCACGTGAGCGGTTACCGGCGCGACCTCTACGAGGATGCCGACGGCAACCCCGAGTGGCGGCCGATACTCTGGCGCAATCAGTATGGACTTGATGCGGTCTCCAAGCGGATCTCCATACCGAAGCGCAAGATGTGTCTACGCTGCCACTCGGGCGCCGGCGGCGGCCCCAATTTCAAACGCGGCGACATCGAGTACGTCCTGACCGAATGCGACCGCGAGTACGACGTGCACATGGGCACCGACGGCGGCGACATGGCCTGCGTCGACTGCCACGCCGGCGAAGACCACCGCATGCGCGGCCGCGGCGCGGACCTGGCCGGCACCGACCTGCCGGGCCCGCGGCTGAGCTGCGAGGAATGCCACGACGCCGATCCGCACGGCGTCATCGTGCTGGACCATCACGCCGGCCGCATCGCCTGCGCCACCTGCCACATCCCGACCTTCGCCAAGACCGACCCGACGGACATGTCGCGCGACTGGTCGACGCCCACATACATCGAGGAGCTCGACAAGCACGCGCCGACGATCGTCAAGGAGAGCGACGTCGTGCCGGCCTACGCCTGGTGGAACGGCCGGACACGGCACCAGCTCATGGGCGAGAAGGTGAAGGTGCAGGACGACGGCACAGTCCACATGATGAGTCCCGAGGGCCACAAGAAGGACGAAGACGCGAAGATCTACCCCTTCAAGCTGCACCGCGGACGCCTGCCCGTGCTAGCGGACGAGCGGTGGCTGGTACCCATCGGCGTGGAGGAGTTCTTCGCCGACGGCGACCTCCACAAAGCCGTGCACGAGGGCGGGCATTACCAGTACGGGCTCGAGGACTTCGAGTACGAGTGGGTGGACACCAAGCGCTGGATGGGGATCTTTCATGGGGTGGTACCTGCCGAGAACGCTCTGCAGTGCCTGGATTGCCATGCGGATGGCGGGCGGCTGGACTGGACGGCGCTGGGATACAAGGAAGATCCGGTCTTGAAACGGATGCGTTAGTCGCACCCCATATCACTTCGACGACAAGCCGGGGCTCCGGGAGGAGCCCCGGCTTCTTGGCAAGTGGGAATCGGGTTCCTGTGCTTCCCCTGACCATCGCGGTGACATTACGATCCCCATGATGGACCGGACTCCGAGCCAGTGCCCGATTCCGTAATTCCTGCAATGCGTGCTTGACCATTATACTGCTGTATCTTAGAATGGTCATGACCATTCCACGACAGCGCACATAACGGGAAGGTGCCACTTCCATGCAGAGATCATCCGAACACTTTATAACAGAACATTTTGCGCGGAATCGCCAGATGTTGTTCCTGATGGGACCGCGTCAGGTCGGCAAGACGACGACAGCGAAGCAAACCGGTCTGAAATTCGCGGAGCACCATTATCTCGATTGGGATAACCAGAACGATCGTCAGGTGATCCTGGGCGGTCCCAACGCCATCGCCACCCATCTCGAGCTGGACCGCATGCGGGCGGAACCTCCCCTGTGCATCTTCGACGAGCTTCACAAGTACGGAAAGTGGAAGCTCTTCCTCAAGGGGCTCTTCGACTCCCACGCCGACGACCTCAGGATGCTGGTC
The DNA here is from genome assembly GCA_964389015.1 of uncultured Fibrobacteraceae bacterium. Classification (GTDB taxonomy): domain Bacteria; phylum Krumholzibacteriota; class Krumholzibacteriia; order LZORAL124-64-63; family LZORAL124-64-63; genus JAHIYU01. The sequence goes on from CAYMCR010000036.1 coordinate 4,493, forward strand.
ACCGGCAGTGCGCGGCTGGACGTGTTCAAGGCGGGCGGCGACAGTCTGATGGGACGCTATTTCGCCTATCGGCTGCACCCGTTGTCGGTGGCCGAGTTGGCGGGTTCCGCGGCGGATGACGGACTGATCGATTCGCGACCGAAGCCGATCACGAACGATCGGTTCGCCGCGCTGGTGAAATACGGCGGCTTTCCGGAGCCATTCCTCAAGGAGGATCGCCGCTTCTGGAATCGCTGGCGACGCACACGGAAACAGCAGCTGTTCAGGGAGGATCTGCGCGATCTCACGCGGATCCAGGAGCTGGGTCAGGTCGAAGTACTGGCGGAACTGATACGGCAGCGGGCCGGGCAGCTGGTCAGCGCGGCCTCACTCGCCCGTGACGTGAAGTCGTCTCAGGACAGCATTCGCCGCTGGATCGAGACGCTCGAATCGCTCTACTACTGCTTCGCTGTACGACCCTGGTACAGGAACGTCGCGCGGTCGCTCCGCAAGGAACCGAAGTATTACCTGTGGGACTGGTCGTTGCTCGACGACCCTGGAGCGCGTCACGAGAACATGGTCGCCTCGGCCCTGCTGAAGGCCGTTCACCACTGGACCGATTGCGGCCTGGGAGACTTCGCCCTGCATTACCTGCGGGACAAACAGAAACGGGAAGTCGACTTCATCGTCGTGCGCGACGGCGAGCCCTGGTTCCTGGCGGAGGTCAAGTCGTCCGCCAAGGCCGGGCTGTCGCCCCATCTGGAATACTTCAGGCAGGCCACCGGCGCGGCGAAGGCCTTTCAGGTCGCCATGGACCTGCCCTTTCTGGCGCAGGATTGCTTCCGGATCACACGGCCGATGGTCGTGCCGGCGAGGACGTTCCTGGCGCAGCTCGTCTGATGCGGACACCGCGTCCTCGCCCTTGACCCCCGACGTCGCTTCATGGGTTCGGCAGGTTCTCCTGGCGGTCTATTTCAGCATCACCAGCTTCACCGGGGCAGGTTCATCACCCGCCTCGATGCGACAGATGTAGAGACCGCTCGAAACGACCCCGCCCGCCTCGTCGCACCCGTCCCACGCCAAACGATGCTCCCCCGCCGACAAGCGCCCCTCGTGCAGCGTCACCACGCGCCGTCCCGCCATATCGTACACGCACGCGACGACCCGCCCCGGCTCCGACAGCCGGAAGCGAATCTCCGTCCGCGGATTGAACGGATTCGGGTAGCCCCGGCAGTCCGTGAGACGTGCGACCGGCGGTCCGCCCGCCCCGGTCGGATACCCCCCGAGCCACACATACGGAATGTTCATGAACGTGAAGTCCACATCCTCGGGCGTAGTCGCCCTCGGATAGGGATACCAACTCTGGAACATGAGCTGCGCCGGACTGCCGCCGCTGGTGGGATAAAGCGCGGCGAAGGCCAGGCTCTCCTGGTGGAACTGCTCGTTGGAGGTCCCGCCGCCGAGCTCCGAGTTGTATATCATGCAGTATTCGGTGCCGGGATGGGCCCCGACCTGCGCCTCCAGCTCCCTGAGCCGCGCGATCCAGTCGTAATCCGCCGGGTCGATCGTCGATTGGGGGTGCGACGGATGGGTGCCTGTGGCGTAGCCGTAGGGATTGTCCACCTGCAGGAAGGCGATGGGGTTACCGGCCGCGTCCATGGCGTCGAGGACAGCGCCCAGCACCTGCTGGTAGTCGCCGTAGTCGCTGGGATCGTATTCACCGTTGTAGGCGGGCCAGTCGCCGTATTCCCAGTTGGGGAAGTTCACCAGCAGGCCGATCTGCACGTCGGGCAGCCATTCCCGATACAGGTCATATACTTCCACCAGTTCACCTAGGACCACCTCCAGGCCCATCTCGCAGCCGCCCTGGCGACCGCCCTCGACCGTGCGGCTGACGGGACCGTCGAAGACGAGAATGTCGATGGTCCCACCCATGTCCAGCAGGTGCTGTAGCTTGGGCTGCTCGTTGGCGAAGGACTGCGTCGCCTTGGTTCTGTCGCAGGGCTCCCAACCGACCAGCCCCCCCATCTCCACGGCGATCTTCACGTCGCGGTCCATGAGCGTCTGGACAAGCGCGGGCATCACGGGGTACGCCGCGGGATCCAGCTTATTGATGTAGAACTTGTAGGCGTAGAGGCTGTTCAGCACCCGCGGCCAGTTGTCCAGGTCCCCGGGCACCATGTTGGGGCAAACGAGAAGCCTGGGCAGGTCGTCAGCCCGGGCGGTCGCCGGGCCGAGCAGCATGGCTACGGCCAGCAGGATGGGCAGGATAACGGTTCCGGTTGAGCGAATGATACGGGTAACGATGGACATGATTCCTCCAATGGGTTCCGAGCCACTAGGCCCCGCGTGAGAACCCTCTTCCGGCATTGAGGGCAGGTATGTGATTAATATAAGGAGCCGGAGCGCTGTGGGGAGCCCTGGTTCTTATATATGTTCGAGCGGACGCCGCATTTCTATCAACGCACGATCATCAGCTTCCGTACCAGCCCCTCGCTCACACCCTGCCCCGCGTCCGCAACCGCGTAAAAAATGCCCGCTGGCCGGCGGTGGTCGCAGGATTCCTGCTTCCCGTCGTGTTATAATTACCGGGCAGCCACAGAGAGAACCGGAAACGATAGGATCGGACATGACCAGGCTGTTTCTGCTGCTCTGCATCTTCACGCTGACTCTCACGGCGACGTCCGCCGCCGAGACCGTGCCCCTCAGCGCCGCGCAGGAGCCTTACACCATCACGCTGCTCTCCGGCGAACAGGATCGCATCCTCCTCGAATTGAAGCTGAACGGTTTCTCGCGTGAAGCCCTGCGCATCAACGGCGACGAATACACCCGCCTGCGCGTGGAGGGGCTGCCATTGCGCAACGAGCGGGGTCTGCCAGCTCTCCCCACACTGCGCGAATCGTTGCGGATCCCCGACGACGCCGAGATACGAGTGCGCATCGTGGACGCCGAGTACAGGGAGTTCACGGACAGCGCCGTCGCCCCATCAAAAGGGCCGCTCTACCGCTCGCAGGATCCCGCCGCCATTCCCTACACCTTCGACCGGATCTACGATGACGACGTCTGGTTCCCCGCCGAGGTCGCCGCTCTCGGCAGGCCCTACATCATGCGCGACAGCCGCGGCGTCGTCCTCGAATTGAACCTCTGCCGCTGCAATCCCGCGCGCCGCCTGCTGCGCGTCTACACCCGGCTGATCGTTGCCGTGGAAGTCGTCGGGCCGGGCCGCGCCAACATCCTCGACAGCAAGCCCGCTCGCGGTTCCCAGGCCTTCGAGCACATCTTCCGGAACCACTATCTGAACGCCGCGAAAGGTCCGCTGGATCGCTACGCCCGCCTGCCCGAGTACGGTTCGCTGCTGGTCGTCGTCCACGACGCCTTCCGCGGCGCCATGCAGCCTTTCGTCGACTGGAAGAACCAGATGGGCATGCCGACGGAGATGGTGGATATCTCCGCGATCGGTTCGTCCGCCGTACAGCTCAAGGCCTACCTGCAGGACGTCTACGACACCGAGGGTCTCACTTATATACTGCTCGTCGGAGACGCCGAGTACATCCCGTCCTTCTCGAACAACGGCGGCGCCGCCGATCCCATGATGACGCTGCTCGCCGGCGACGACGATTACCCCGACGCCTTCATCGGCCGCTTCTCCGCCGAGAACGCGCAACAGGTGGCGACCCAGGTCGCCAGGAGCATCACCTACGAGCGGGACCCCCTGCTCGCGGGCGACGGCTGGTACGAGTCCGCGACCTGCATCGGCTCGAACGACGACGGCGGCACCATGATCTTCGACTGGGAGTGGTGCGATGTGATCCGCGCCATGTGCCTGGACTTCAGCTACACGGAGATCGACCGGCTCTACGATCCGGGCGTCGGCCCGCAGGACGTGGCCACCGCGCTCGAGGCCGGGCGCAGCCTGATCAACTACATCGGCCACGGTGGGGCGACGGGCTGGTCCACCAGCCACTTCAGCGTCGACGACGTCAACGCTCTGCAGAACGAGCACATGCTACCCTGGATCCTCAGCCTGGCCTGCAGTACCGGACACTTCACGGGCCAGACCTGCTTCGCCGAAGCATGGCTGCGGGCAACCAGCGGCGGGGTTCCCACCGGCGGCGTCGGCTTCTACGCCTCGACGGTCGGGATGCAGTGGACGCCGCCCATCGCGGCCAACCTGGAACTCATCCGCCTGCTCACCCAGGGCGAACAGCACACCCTCGGACCGCTTTGCTTCAACGGCTCCTGCAAGATGATCGACGAGTACGGCCTTGCGGGCGAGATGGAGTTCAGGAACTGGACCCTCTTCGGCGACCCCAGCCTGCGTCTGCGCAGCGCCGCCCCCGTTCTTCTGAGCGTCGGACACGACGGCGCCGTCGACCCACTCGCGAGCGAGTTCATCGTCGTCACCGAGCCGGGCGCGCTCGTCGGTCTCAGCGACACGGGCAGCTACTTCGGCTCCGCGATCTCGGATGCGCAGGGCGTTGCCGCCGTCGAGATCGTCGGCCCGCTGCCACCGGACGAGGTCACGCTGACGGTGACCGGTTTCAACCGTCTGCCGCACATCGAGACCCTGCCCGTCGGAGCCACGGCACAGCCCGCCTGTTCGGTCTCTCCAGCCGCCCTTGCGTTCTCACTGTTGGTCGGCGAGAGCTCGGCGGACGTGCTCTACATCGAGAACACGGGCGAGCCGGGCTCGCTGCTTCACTGCAGCATCAGCCTGAGCGATCCCGACTTCCCCGGCAAGCGGGACGAACGAGACCTCACTGACTCCTACGCACTGCTCTCGCCAACCGTCTACTTCCCGCAGACGAGCCGGGAGATGAAGTTCGACATCGTCAACGAGAGCACCGACGAGGAGTGGATCGAGCGGGTCGAGCTGCAGTTACCGGCCGGGATTTCGCTCGACGCGGCCAGTCCGATCTACTGGGGCGGCGGCGACAACATCCCCTACGCGGGCGGCGACGGCGACGGCGCCACCGCGATCTGGGAAGGACCCGACCCCTACGACGTCGTCTTTCCCGGCAACTACGCGCGTGCCTACCTCACGGTGAGTTACGGCGAAGTGTCCGGGGAACTTCTTGTCCCCTACTCCCTGATCGGCGACGGCTGGGGCGAAGAGCCGCACCGGATCGACGGCGTGCTGCCGCTCGGCGAGGGAGAACTGATCGCGACCGTCGTCAGCCCCAACGGCGGCGAGTCCTGGCCGATCGGCGCCGAGCGCTTGATCCACTTCATGACGAACGGGAACACCGAGTTCGTCGACATCGAACTGCAGCGGGGCGAAGGAGCGGCCTGGGAGACGCTGGCGGAGAGTGCACCGGCCGAACTCGCCGGCTTCCCCTGGACGGTCACCGGCCCGAGCGCCGCCGACTGCCGGATCCGGGTGAGCGACGCGGCCGATCCCAGGGTCAGCGATCAGAGCGACGCCGGTTTTACGATACATCGCGGAGTGGATTGGCTGCAGCTCGGGCTGGGCATAGCCAGCATCGCCGCGGGTGATACCCTGCCGGTTCCCATCCTGATCGACACCGCCGGATTGCCCGCGGGCAGCTACCGGGCGGAGATCGTCGTCGCGCACAGCGCGGGCGAACCGATGGTGATCCCCGTCGACCTGGACCTGAGCGACGACCCGACGGCTGTTCCCGCCGGGCCGCCCGCTCTGACGCTTGCGCGCAACCATCCCAATCCTTTTAATCCCTCGACGACGATTCGCTTTACGTTGCCTGAGGCGGTGATGGTTGAGCTGTCCGTCTACGACTGCTCGGGTAGGCGGGTGCAGGTGCTGTGGACGGGACGTTTGCCCGCGGGTCCGCACAGCAGGATCTGGGACGGACGTGATGCGGCCGGCCGTTTGCTCGCGTCCGGCGTGTATCTCGCCCGCTTGTCGACTGGAAACAGGCAGCTCATGCGTAAAATGCTGCTTTTGAAGTAGTCGGCGTCTCTTTGCTGTTTTCACTCCATCCACCCGCCGGTACCAGCGAGGTTTGGCGGCCGGTATTTTGTATTACGAGGGTGTATGATCCGAGCCGGAGTCGGGGTGGATCGGGAGGCATTCTGAACCGGACCACCGCACCTGCGGCCCCGAATGCAGTTTCGGAGTCAACCGAGTAATCAGGTACACTCCGTACCGAGGCGGACAACTCATCCAGTGGAGCCCAGGATCGTTTATGTATTGATTGAACATCGGGCCCACCGGCAACCTCAATGATTACAATATTATAGGCCGATAGACTTGGGGCGTGCCCGTCTTTTTGATCTCGTTTTCATATTTGGTGCTTGAATTGCACGCTCCAGCCGTAATGCTCCGAAGGTGCTTGTTACATAGGCATCTCGGCGGTCTCAAGTGACGGAGTATTAGGCTTTTTTAAAAGGCACTTTCGTGGTCCGGTATTTTCTTCCGTTACCCTGCCTTCTGATTGCTCTCCTGGCCCCTCTCGCCGCTTCGCCGGTGACCATCGACAACGGTCTGGTAACCGCCTCGTTCCGTGACGGTGACTTCGGCCTGGAGACACTGACCGGTTCGGGCATCAATCTGGAATTCGATCCGACTACGCCGCTGTGGCTGATCACTCTGTATGACTCGGACCTTCCGGAACTGACGTCCGACGACCTCGAGACGATCACCAGCCAGCAGGGTGGCCAGTGCGGCTCGGTGTTCTCCGCAAACGGCGACACCCTGACTCTGGCCTGGCTGGACGTGGACCTCGCCGGTCAGGGTGAACTCGACGTCTGGTTCCGGATCCTCCTGCCGGCTGGATGCGAGAGGTTGCGCTGCGAACTGGAACTGGCCCTCGACGCCGACCGGCACGCCCTGTGGTCGATCACTGCACCTTGTATGGCACTGCTCACCGAGGGCGTGGAGCTTCCGATCGACTGTGCGGTCGTGCCGACCCATGCCGGATGCCGGGTCGCCGATCCGGCCGTGAACCTGCACCTCGGTCTCTCCCACGCCGCGGATCTGGATCCGACCGCCTCCGTCCACAACGTCACCCACCCCGGCGGCATCGCGATCCAGCAATACCACCTCTACAACCAGGCGCTGCGGGCGGGTCTATTGTACGGAACCGAGGATGCCGCGGGCTGGCTTAAGAGGATCGGCACCGTTGGCACCGGGAACGCCGTCAGCATTGCCTTCCGGCACTTTCCCGCCCAGGACGGCGCTTCGAGTGTGACATGGCGGCAACCCTACCCCGTCTACCTGAAGCCGTTCGCCGGGGACTGGATCGACGCCGCGCGCGATTACCGACAACGGATCGAGGGCCTGCCCTGGCTGGAAGCCGGGCCGCTTTATCAACGACCGGACGGACGCCGGCAGGCCCTGGGCAAGAGTCTCAGCCTGACCTGCCAGCTCGGCTTCATGCCGGAGTATCTCAGCGAGGCGAGAGCGCGGCTGCTGGAGGTGGCGGAATTCTTGGGTCCGGACGTGGCGGCGAGCTCCCACGGCCGCAACTGGGGTTGGCACCCCTTCTGCTGGGAGCCGGGCTGGTCGATCGAACCACACGTACTGGCGATGTTCAGTCTGGCCGACAGCCTGGGGCTCGGATGCGCGCCGTACACCTCGACCCGCGACCTGCGCGAGGACATGCTGCCGTGGTACGACGAGAACTGGACGGCACGGACATACAACGGGGAATGGTGCTACTCGACAGAATTCCATGCCTACGTGCAGTGTCCGGGCTCCGGGTGGCGCGATCATTACCCGCTACGGCTGCAGGAACTGCTGTCGGTCGACGGCGTGACCGATCTCTACTGCGACAACTACCCCAAGCCCGCGCTCTGCCATCATCCGGAACACGAACACCCGCCCGGCGGCGGGACCTACTGGCTGGACGGTTACCGGGGGGTGCTGGGCGAGGTGCGCGACGCCTGGCCGGAGGCATCCCTCACCAACGAGAGCCGGTGCGAGCTGCTCCTGCCCTGGCTCGACCTGTTTCCCACTCACCCCTGGGACCAGAACGACCCCGGCTGGTTCGCCCTCGCTACGGGCGAACCCGTGCCGCTGATCGAGGCGGTCTACCACGACCGGGTTCAGATGTACGGCACGGTCCTCGACACCTACGCCGAGCAGGACTCCCTCGCCTTCCGCTTCAAGCAGGCGTGGGGCTGGACCGGCGGGACCTTGCTCAGCCTGCCGGTGGACGGCGAAGCCGAGGGCGGTTGGAGTGGCGACCGTCACCGCTCCTACGCGTTCCTGCGCCAGCTAGCGGCGCTCGCCGGCAACACCCGCGAGTACTACACGTTCGGGCGCTGGGAGCGGCCGCCCGCCCTGACCGGCTTCGGAGGAACCGTGACGGTGCCCTTCGAAGCGGGCACCGGCGGACACGAGTTCTGGACCGGCTCCCCCGTCCTGGGCGGCTGTCTGGTCAGTCCGCGCGACCGCCTGGGCGTCTACCTGGCGAACTTCACGACCGAAGCTCGGGGCGGCACGGTCACGATAGACCTCGACGATCTCGGCGTCGGTCCCGGTCCCTGGCGCGTCTGGCGACTAGATGCGAACCTGGTCTGGACGGAGCTGGCGGACCATCACGGCGATGTCTTCAACACCTCCGTGGAGCTGGAACCTCTTTCGGCAGTGGTCCTGAGACTGCTCGCACCAGGTGAGACGGGCGTCGGGCAGGACGAGGGCCTGCCACAACCGACACAACACCTGCAGGCCTGGCCGAATCCCTTCTCCGGACGACTTCAGCTGGCCCTGGAGGGAGGCGACAAGCTCGTGAGCGACACGAACCTGGCAGTGTATGATCTTCACGGCCGGCGGGTGCGAACACTGCAGTCCGAAACCGGGCCCGTCCCCCCGGAGGCCTGGCTCTGGGACGGCCGCAACGATGCCGGACGCCCGCTGGCCGCCGGCGCCTACTTCGTCCGCGCGGAGGCCGCAGGCATGATACCCGTCACGACCAAGATTCTGCTGCTGCGTTAGCAGGCTGGAGGAGGACATCATGATTCGCTCTGGTTCGACCACGTTGACAAGAGGTCTCTCCTGGGTCGGGTTGATGCTGTTGCTCGCGGGGGGACTCGAAATACGATCGGCCGCGTCCCAGCCGGCGGATTCCGAACTACGTCTCAGATTCGATATCAGCGCTCCTACGGGAGAGATGCAGGAGACGTCGCCGATGTTCAAAGCGGGGACCTGGCTGAAGGGGGGGCCGCTCTACCATCAACCCAGTCCTCACATACTCCAGGACTGGTTCCTGGCCGGTGACGCTCCCGGCGGGTCATACCGGCTCAGGCCCTCCTTGAACATGTTCACGGACGATCCCGGCGATCCGAAACGCCTGTCCAAGTTTGAGCATACCGCCGCCGCCGTCGACTCGGTCGGCGGCCGCCTGTTGATACAACTCTACGGCATGCCCAGGGACCTGTCCGCCTACCCCGACACCGCAGAGAACTACCAGGAGCATTACTGGAAATACCCACCTGAGGATTCCGGTCGATACCGCGCTCTCGTCTACAACTTCATGAAGTACTTCTCCGTGCCGGGCGAGTTCGTCACCGACAACCTGTTGTTTCCGGACACCACGGGAGTCGCCACCCTGGGGATTCCCGGCGTCAATTACGAGCTGTGGAACGAGCACAACTTCCTGGTGACGTGGATGCCGTTCACCAACGGCGAGGACAGCGAACAGTGCTACTTCGATCTGTATCGGGACACCCATGCCGCACTCGACAGCCTGCTGGCCGACTTCGGCGACAAGACCGACATCGCCGGCCTGGGCTTCACGCTGCGCCGGGCGGGCGGTCAGTACTGTCCCGAATGGTCGCAGGACGTCGAGGCCCACCTCCACCGCCTGTGCGACTTCATCGCCGGCCACGGACTGGGCATCAGCCAGCTCTCGTCGTGGTGTTACGGTCCCGGGTTGCCGCTGCCCGGCAACAGCGTGAACTGGGGACAGGATTACCGGGACATCATCGAGAGCCACGGATTCACGGACTTCGAGATCCACGCCGGTGAGTGGTCGCCCGGCTTCAGCGACACCACCCTGTACAAGGGCGACGAGGATCCGCGCATCACCTACGGGCACATGAACTCGACCAACGAAGTGGGCGCCGCGTTCGTGCCCATGCGTATGCAGAACCTGATGGAAGTGGGTCTGTTCGACGTGCAGAGCTACTTCGAGATGGTCGAGGGCAATCCGTCCCAGAGCAGCAACTTCGTGCCCCTTTTCCGGGCGCCGCAGACCGCCGTCTACACCCACTGCGGCCTGCGCAAGGCGATCACCAACGTCTTCACGATGGTCGGCATGCTCGAGACGCACGCCATCGCCCTCGACACTACCGTGGTGGAGCTGCCGCCGACCGGCAACCCGCACGACTACTCCGTATACGCCTACCCCACGGCCGATCCCGGCGAGAGCGTGTCGGTGCTGTTGTGGCATTATTTCGACTACAAAACCATCGGCAACCCCGCCGAATACAACGACGTGCAAGCCGCCGTCGACGACGGAACGATCCATCGGGCGCACATCGAGTTGAATATCGGCGACCTGGCCGAGATCACCGAAGACGCCAGATACCTCACGATCGAGCACTACCTCATGGACAGGACGCACAGCAACGCCTGGAGATACCGGGAAGCGATCTTCCAGGAGATCATGACCTCGGGCGAACCCGATACCATGGCCCTGATCTGGAACGAGGAGGAGAACGGCATCAACTACCGCTCCTTCGAGAACGGCGACGACATGTCCGTGGCGCTCGAATGCGTGCAACGCGATACCGTATATTTCACCGACACCGTGAACCTGGACCTCGAGCTCGCCCCGTTCGCGGTCTCCCTGGTCAGAGTGACCGGCCATCACGACATGGAGGACGTGCAGGATGGGGATCAAGACACGCCGGGACTCCCGCGGCTACAGACGAACTTCCCGAACCCGTTCAACCCCTGCACCAGCATCGCATTTACCAGCGACTTTACACAGCGAATCCGGATCGGGGTCTACGACCTGGCCGGCAGGCCCGTGGCCTTGCTTGCCGACGAGGAATATCCGGCAGGTCGCCACACCGTGGTATGGGACGGCCGCAACGCCAAGGGAAGACTGGCAGCCTCGGGCGCCTACCTCGTACGGCTGGAGTCGGGAGGAACCAGCGACTCGCGCAAGCTGTTGCTGGTACGATAATTCACGCTGGAGGGACCGACAGCATGCAAACCGTGGCTACCTGATCAACACGAATCGCACGCTTCGAGAATCGTCGCCATCGTCAAGCCGCGCCCAATACACACCAGCCGGCGCTTCGCGACCTAGCTCGTCGCAACCGTTCCACGCGGTCGATCCGCTCTCCGGCACACGCAGCCGCCTGGTCATTCTCCCCGATATATCGTAGATGTACAATTCGGTCGCGCTCTTGTCATCGGCAAGGCCGAAGTGCACGAGGCCCGACGAGGGATTGGGCCAGACCTGCATCGCCGGGATCGCAATACCGTCTGGAACGCCTGTCCCGGGGCTGAGTTCACCTTCCAGCCAGGAATACAAGGCCGGCCTCGATCCGTATTCGGTCTGCCAGATATCGATAACCTCGCCCAGCTGGACCCACCGGATGAGACCGGAATCGGCATAGGTCGAGTATTCCGCAATCTTTTGTCGATACTGTTCGACGCTGCCCGGGTTCGAAGCCAGGTTGATCTGGGTGATCATGATGGACTGCGTGTATATCCGATCCTCATTCAGCTCTCCGGCGGCTTGCAGGCTCAGCAGGCTGTCGAGGCCCTCCCAACTGGGTCTGAAGCCTCCGACACAAGGTAACGGCGCCTGCTCGTCGTGTTCCAGGAAATGGAAGTCGTCCCGGGGCTTCCATATCCCGGAGACCCACAGGCTGTCCTCGTTCTGGTGGTGCATGGTCGCATTGCCCCACAGGACCTCGGCTTGCCAGTCGAAATCGTACACCCACCCATGAAGGGTATCCCTGAGGTACTCCACCTTGGAGGAAACGGGAGGAAAGCAGAGGAACCCTCCCGCGATGTTGGAAACCTCGACGCCCAGGCTGTCGATCAGACAGGCGACATCGGCATAGTTGCGGCTGCTCTCGTGGGCGTGGGGATCGATTCCGAAGCCCAAGTCTTCCTTGAGAAAGCGGAGGAAGTTCTTCCCGTTCGTGGACACGGTCCCGGTGTCGTACATGGCGGCGGCAAGCAGGAAATTCCAATCGGACTGGTAGTTGAACTCCACCTCTTCCTCATCGAGCATGCGGGCGAACTCGACCACCTTTTCGCGGTGTTGCCAGAAAGCGGCTTCATCGGCGACGAAATCCGGATAAAGACCGGAAAGAGGCTCCTCGTTATGGGTGACGATCGAAACATGGATGGGAGGTGTCTCTGGATCGCCGCCTTGCGGGCCGGACGTCGTCTCCGAACACGCGAGCGCAGCAAGTGCAAGAATCATGGGCGCCAGCAGGATTCGTTTCATGGCTCTCTCTCCAAAACCCCAAGGACACTGCAAATGATACCGTGGTGGTCACCCCATATATGCAGATCTCATGCCAATCCGTGAGGCGACAGCCTCTTCTTTTCCTGTCGTTACGGCCGCCGGATCAGGGCGCAAGCCGCTCCCCGATCCAAACCGCATCCGCCGTCCCGTCGACGATTGGCACGACCACGACACGGAAGCCCAGGTCGCGCATGGCGTCTTCGATCTCGGCCACCCTATCACCAGCGGCCAACCGCGAAACCATTATGTAGGGCAAGTCGTTACGGCGGTCCACCAGGATCTCGTACAGGGTCTCGGCGGAGAAGCGGGCATCCTCCAGAAACAGATGGTCAGCACCAAGCAGAACCCGGTCAAAGAGGTCGGGCCGTGCCAGGCTGACGGCCAGGGCAGCGTCGGCGCCCGACTCCAGCCCAACCAGCGTCACGGCATCCGTCGCAAAGAGATCGCGGGCCCAAATCGTGGCCAGCTCCGCGTGGGCCGACGCCATGTCGAGGGTCAGGCCCGTGATGCCGTGGGACTGGGGCACCAGCACGATCACGTCCGGGCTGTCGGCCAGCTCCGCGCCCAACTGCACGGCGAGGTCCATCTCCACACCCGGCTGCGGCGGAATCACGATCAACAGACGCGGGTCGCGCAACCCACGGTGTCCCGGCGGAAGATACATGGCGCAGAGACGCTGGGTCGCGGTATCCACGGCGAAGCCGCCGCGCAGCAGGCCGCTCTCGGGCAGACAGGATCCGCCGGCCTCGCAGACGTCGACCATGGCGGCCAGCCGCCGGTACGCGTCCCGCAGGGGCGCCGTATCGTCCTGCGGGTGGCGTCGATCCAGATCCCGGCCCAGCACGAAGAGATGGTACCTGAGGATCTGACTCTCCCCTCCCGGCAACCGGTGGATGCGCTCGTTCAGGCTGCCCAGCCAATCCCCAGGGAACCGCGAGAAGGGTGCGTGGAACACCATGGGGAGACCATCCGGTCCCTCCAGCGCCACTTCCAGACGATAGGCTCCGGACGGCAACTCCCCGAGCCCCACCGTCTCGTTGAAGAAGTTCAAGCCCTCCTCGCACGCGACTTCCACGACGCGGGGCGGCGGATCGGCGACCGGTGCACCATCCCGATCGACGACGGCCAGCCGGTACGCGCCAGAGCCCGGCACCAGGGACCACAGGGCGAACTCCACGCCCACCTCACCTTGCTCCACGAGGCGATCGTAGAGCCGTCCCCGCAGGACGGGCCGGCTGCGGTCGCTGGTCAAGAAAGCGATGGGCACGTAGCGGCGCCACGGTTCCGGCTCGAAGCTCAGGCGGTCTTCGGACATGAGCGAGAGGATGGGGCGGCGGTCGGCGTCCCCGGCCCCCAGGTAGAAGACGTTCAGGCCCATGTCCTGGTCCAGGGGCGGCGCGTAGGGGTGAAAGACCTCCCACTCGATGGAGACGTGGCAGACGATCGTGTCGCCGCGGCGCTCGATGGTCGGTCGCGTCTCCGATAGTGGTTGCAGCAGCACCTCGCCGTCGTGGGCGACCAGCCAGCCGCGCGGCTCGCCGTCCACCGTGCCGAAACCAAGGGCGTGGTAGCGTTGGGATTCATAGTCGTCGGGGGAGAGCGGGCGGATCAGGTTGACCAGGATGCCGCAGCCGCCGGCCCAGGGCGGGTGGTCGTCGCGGTAGTCGGGATCGCGGACGGTCATGGTCACGCTCAGGGCGTCGCGGTCGAAAGCCAGCTCCAGTTCGCCCCGGAGCGGCTTGGCCGCGGCTGCCGCAGGCCCGTCGGCATGGAGCGCGATCCCCTGCAGCGGGTAGCCTTCCTCGAGAGTCACCGCCCGCGCCTGGAAGGTGTCGCGCAGGACCGTCTCGTAACTCGAGACGAGTTCCTGGAAGCGGGGTCGTCGCGCAGGGGGTCCAGGCTGCGGTCGACGTCGATCAGCCTGAAATTAGTATAGCCGCCGGTCAGGGCGGCTGCGAGGTCGGCCAGAGCCTGTTCCGGCTCGTCGAGGAGCAGGTCCAGGCAGGCCAGGTTGTAGAACATGGTGCCGTCGGTGGCGTGGTCCGCCAGGTAGGCGCGCAGGTTCTCGCGCGCTTCCTCGACCCGGCCGGCCCGGGCCAGTTGGACCATGCGCAGGGTGATCGCGTCACGCTCGCGCAGGGCCCCTTCCTCGGCGGTCGCCACGACGCAGCTCGCTCCCAGACACATGACGGTCAGCACGAGCTTCGTGATCCAGCACCGGCGCCAGCTTGCGCCCCTCTCTGGTTCCATCGCTCCCTTTCCGAGTCCTGCGGCGGCTCACTCCAGCGGTCCGGGCGAGAGTGTCACAGCCTTGCGGGACACGCAAGGGAGGTTGCACGGAGAGAGGCTCGGCACGGAGCCTACCTCCTCTGGCGATCAGCGTCGGTCAGTTCAGCACGACGGTGACCGTAAAACCGGGCGAGTGCACACCGACCGTAGCGTCGGCTGCGACAACCGTCAGGGTGGCGCCCACGTTCCAGGTGTCGCTGGCGGTGAGCTGGGTGATGTCAGCCTGGTTGCCTTCATCGGAAGTAGTGCGGCTCGGCCGAAGTGCGAACTGATCGCGGCCTGAAGCCGGTGTCGGCCATCGTTTTGAAACACCGGGACAAAATGGACACGCGTGACCCGCCCCCGGCTTATGCTACTATCAACCAGGGCTAACACATTATCCAGTCTGGCCGCTCGCCGACACCCCCACCGGACGGTGCCTGTACCCTGAACGGGAGAGCATAAAGAACAAATGAAGACAATCGCGACACTCGGCCCCCAGGGAACGTTCTCCGACACGGCGGCGCGGAAGTACATAGACACGCAGGCCGGCCGGTTTGAAGTCGAGTACTTCAGCTCGATCAAGAGCACCCTGAAGTCCATCGGCGAGACCTGCGACTACGGAGTAATACCGGTCGAGAATTTCTCGGAGGGGTTCGTGTCGCTGGTCATAGATCATCTCGTGGATACGGATCTCGCCATCATCGGTGAGATCATGTTGCCGATACAGTTCTCCTTCGTGAGCCCGGCGGAGAACATCGGGGAGATGAACCGGCTCTTCGTGCAGTTCGCGGCGAAGGGGCAGTGTTCGGAATTCCTGGATTCCGTGGGTGACGTGGAAATCGTCACGACCGAGAGTAATATCGAGTCCCTGGAACGGGTTCTGGCCGGCGAAGGCGTGAACGGTGCCGTCGTGCCGGCCGCTTCGTTTCCCCCCGGCGAATTCCGGCTCGTCATCGACAATATCAATGATTACAAGAACAACCAGACGCGCTTTCTCGTCCTGTCCGCAGGCGACAGCATGCCGGCTAACGACGATCATACGGATTACAAGACGAGTCTCATTGTTTTCGGCGACAGGGACCACCCCGGACTGCTGGAGAGTATCCTGTCCCCGTTCACGAAAAGAGGGATCAACCTGACATCCATCGTCTCCAGGCCGACAAGACGGTTGTTCGGCATGTATCACTTCTTCATCGATTTCGAAGGCCACGCCAGGGATGAAAACGTGACGGCGGCACTGGGTGAAATAAGCGGCGAAAACAAGATCAAGGTGCTGGGCTCGTATCCCAAGGCAAAAATCGGATAACAAGGCGCGTCTATACGTACCCTCACAGCATGACGAAATGTGCTATCATCCACTGCATGAGTTACTCCTGCGGGCGTTCTTCGCCCTAGTCGGCGCTGGTCGCAATATTCGTGTACCGCTCGACTCCAGTTACGTGTCCAAAGGAGACCCCGACCATGATCTCTCGCCTACGTGACCCGTTGCGGGTTTTAACCTACGTCCTGCTCGTCTGCTGCCTCGCCCCCATCCTCGTCCCGACCTCCACGTCCGCGGCCGAGCGCGACCCGATCATGGTGCAGACCTTCAACGAAGAATTCATCAACTGGGCCTCCTCCCACGAGGGTGTATTCACCTTCCCGGCCCAGGATCTCTACGAGCAGATCCTCTGCCACATCACCATCGCCTGCCCGGGACCACCGGGCGACTGCGATCCCTGGGACCGTTTCGCCAACCTGCGCCTACGACACTGGCTGGACGAGACCAACTACGAGGACTACGAAATCGCCCGTTTCATCACGCCCTACGACATCACGTACGCCAGCGGGCCCCAGACCTGCAGCTGGACCACGGACGTCACCGACTACCAGTTCCTGCTCCACGACGACGTGACCCTGCGGCTCTTCATCGACACGTGGATCGGGGGCGACAAGGGCTGGCTGTTGACCATCGACTTCGAGATGCTGCCCGGCACTCCCGAGCGCGAGCCTTTTGCCATCGAGCGGCTGTGGTACGCCGGTTGGGTCAACTACGGCGATCCGGACAACCCCATCGAGGATCATATCCAACCCGTGAGCACGACCATGCCCACTGCGGCGACCTGGGCCCGGTTCAAGGCCTTCCTCACCGGTCACGGTTTCTGGAATACCGACAATGCCGCCGAGTTCTCGAACAAGGCGCAGCGCCTCTCCTCCGGGGCGAATTTCGAGATCCAGTACCTGTGGCGCCCCGACTGCGAAAGCAACCCCTGCTCGCCACAGCTGGGCACCTGGCAATACGACCGCGCCGGCTGGTGTCCCGGGGACAAGGCCGATCCCTGGGACGTCGACATCAGCGACTGGCTGGTGCCGGGCGAGAGCAGCGAGTTGACGTTCCTCTTCCAGCCCTACATCAATCATTGCCGTCCCAACAACCCCGATTGCGTGGATGTCGCCGGCTGCGACTGTGCGGGCCATGCCTACTACCGTTTCGAAGGTCAGGTGATCTACTACCGCATTCCCAACTCCACCGCCGTCGAAGACGGCAGGCAGGTGCCGGGCCTGTTGCACCTGGCGGGCAACTATCCCAATCCCTTCAATCCCCGGACCACCATCCGGTACCACCTGGCCCAGGCGGCCACGGTGACGGTGGCCGTATACGATCCCCAGGGCACTCTGGTGCGCCGCGAGGATATCCGGCACGACGCCGATGGGACCTACGCTTGGACCTGGAACGGCCGCAACCGGGACGGACGGCTGATGCCCGCGGGAGTGTATCTCTACGAGATCAGCAGCGGCGACGAAAGCGTATCGGCGAAGATGTTGATGTTGAAGTAGGCCGCGGTTTCCGGCGGGAGCCGACAGAGCTGCATACGGCAAAACGAAGCGGGCAGGAGAGCCATTTCTCCTGCCCGCTCGCGTTATACTCGGAATAACCGAGATAGTTTAGGGCTAAATATTTTACCACTAAACTATCTCGGATTTGTCACTCCTCGCCACTTCACGTCACTTCGCGTCACTTCACGAGGATCATCCGCTTCGTCTGACTGAAATCGCCGGCGTCGAGCATATAGAAATAAGTGCCCGAGGCCACCGCCCGGCCACGGCCGTCGCGGCCCCGCCAGGTGACCTGGTGCGTGCCCGCCGGCAGCTCGCCGCGGATCAGGGTTGTTACCAGGCGACCGTCCAGGTCGAAGATCTTCAGTGCGACTTCCTGATCGGACGGCAGGCGGAAGCTGATGACTGTCGACGGGTTGAATGGGTTGGGCCGGTTCTGGGCCAGGCTCGGCAGCCGACGGGCCGGCTGGTCCGCACCCGGCACGGCGGTCATCATGTCCTCGAAGACCTCGATGGCGAAGTCGTCGATGGCCGCCTCGACCAGGCCGCCGTTGTTCAGGTCGCAGGCCAGGAAACGGACGACCATCTGGTCGGTCAGCTCGGTCAGCTCGAAGGTGACTTGCTGCCAGCTGTTCTGGTTGCCGTCGACGATCTCGACAGGCATCCAGCTCACGCCGCCGTCGTTGGAGACGTCCACTGCGAACACATCGTCGCTGGAGTACCCGCCCTCGGAGTACCAGCGCCAGTAGGTGACGAAGGCCTTCAGGGCGTCGCTCAGGTCGAAGGTCGGGCTGTACAGGGTCGTGCAGCCGCCGTCCACGTCGTCCACGCCGAAAGCGGTGTCGCCGTTGCCGGTGACGAAGCACTTCGCGCCGGGGTCGACGGTGACGTCGTCCTCGGGCTGGATCCAGAACCCGCCGTTGTCGTAGTAGACCCCCACCGGATCGTCCCGATCCCAGAGACCGGCGGTGGCCGTGTCGCCGGGATCGCCGAGAACCCAGTCCGGGTCGGCGGGATCCTCGGCATCGTGGGCGTAGACCCGTTCGGTGATGTACAGGCTGTAGGGGCTGCCCGCTCCCCCGGCGGGATCCGTGCCGGACAGGCCGATGCCGTCCTCGGCCCAGACGTAGAAGTCGATGCGGGCGTGGGCGGGCGCGCCGGGGATATCGGCCGCGTAGGTGTCCCCGGTCGACAGCGTCATGGCGATCTCCTGCCAGGCCGGCTGTCCCTGAATCCTGTGGAAGAGCTTCACCTGGGCGATCCCGCTGTTGTCGATCACGTCGACGGTGACGGGATACGGGCCGACGACGTCGCTGGTGGCCACCGGCTGGGTCAAGTCGGCGATGACGGGGCCGGCGATATCGGTCAGGTAGAAGTCCTGCGTGGTGATCACGTCACCGACGAGTTCCACCACGATCTCCAGGTCGGCGAAACCGGGCGCACTGGCGCGGGCGGTGTAGGTGTTGCCGGCGGCGTAGCCATGGTAGAAGCCGGTGGCGTCCGCCGTGTTGCTGAACGACTCGCCGATCAGTTGGACCGTGGCGCCGGGGATGGGGGTGTCGCCGGCGCTCGTGTTGTAGACGTATCCCTGCAGCTGGCCGTAGCCGTCGACGGCTGCCAGGACCGCCGCGTAGGCGTCGATGAAGCCGTGGCCGTAGGTGTTGTCCTCGCCGACCGTGCCCTCGTCCAGGGATGTCTGCATCAGGATCACCTTGATGGCGTCCACGTCCAGATCCGGGTTGGCCTGGCGCATCAGCGCCACCGTGCCGGCCACGTGCGGGCCGGACATGGACGTGCCGTCCCAGCCGCCCTGGTAACTGCCGCCGGGTACCGAGGAGTAGACGTCCACGCCGGGAGCGACCACTTCGGGCTTGATCAGGTTCTCCGGCGGCACGTCGGGGCAACCGCTGGGGCCGCGGCTGGAGAAGTAGGCGATGGGGTAGGGCCACGTATAGGCCGTGGCCCTCGACACCGACGGCAAGGCCGGCGCGGCCTTCGGCGTAAGCGACATCCCGCACACCGTGATCATCGACCGCGAGGGCGTGGTGCGTCACGTGCACAGGGGCTTCATGCCGGGCATGGAGGCGCAGCTCCGGAAGGAGATCGAGATATTGCTGGATGGGTGACGGAGTAACTCTCGTCGTGGGAATGCGCGCGGATGGTCGCCGGGGAGATCAGGGCCACCAGGAAGGTGGTCCTGATCGGATAAAGACAGGCGGGTTCGGAATTCAGGCCGTCCAAACCACACCGTGGACCGTCAGGCGGCTGCACCTGGTATCGAGCGCCGTTTCAGCCTCTTCAAGCTCGTCACCAGCACGATCAGGAAGACCAGCACAGCCACCGTGTTCAACACTCCACCCCAACTCCGCATCAGCAAGGTCCCACTCAGGTCACCGTGCAGCCGCATCAGCAAAGAGATGTGCAGCATGACAAGAGGCAAGTAGAACACGGACCGGAAAGTCACCAGTACACCAGTCAAGGCCGGTATGATGATGGGCGCGTGGCCGAAGATCATGGTCAGCACGAAGCCCACGAAGAGGCTGTGCCAAACGGCGTCGTAGGTCGGACCGGCCATGGTGGCCGGGTAGCCCACGTTCAACCCGCCGCTGATAAACAGCCACAGGTAGCCCGACAGCAGACAGACCGCCGTGTAACGGGTCACGCCCGGCAGCTTGACGGTCTTGCGGGCGATGTCCCGCCACACCAGCCAGACGGCCATCACCATCAGCCCGGCGCCCCACAGCAGGCTGCCCGTCGACGGAGCGGCCTGGCCAACCCCCGCACCCACCACCAGCAGCAGCAAGGCCACGAAGAAAAGTGCCCGGTCCCCGGTCTTGGGCGCCAGCAGACGGTTCAATTCCAGGCGCTCGCCAGTGATGGTCAGAACCAGGAAAGCGGCCCACAGGGGCACCACCTGAAAGACGGGGCGGCCCGTCGCCAACATCAGGTTTCCCAGCACGAAGAACACGGCGCCGCCGACCATGACCAGGTTGAAGAGGGTGGGCTGACGTTTGACGATCACCCCGAACACGGCGGTATAGAACAGGCCTCCCAGCATGAAGAGCGCGCCACCGGCCTTCAGGGCCTGGAGCCACCCGCTATCGGCCAGGAGCATGCCCGCCAGCATGGCCACGGTGCCCAGGCTGGTCAGGCCGGGAGCCGCCCACGCCCACCCCTTGCCGATGGCCGACGCGCGTTCCACCGAGATGACGGTGCCCAGGAACCCGCCCACCATCAGCGGCCCGTGCAGCAGGGCCAGGTCCATGCCCACGGGCAGGACGATCGGGAGGCGGCCCAGTCCGGCCCACAGGGCCAGCAGCAGGGACAGGGCGCCCGGCAGGATGAAGGGCGCGGGATTGATTTGGCGGTTCGTATCGCTCACGGGATCGCCTTCCGCGGATTGTTCAGCCCAGCAGACGCCGGGCGTCCTCGCTCATCATGTCAGGACTCCAGGGCGGATCGAAAACCACGTCGACATCAACCTCGTAGTCCCCGCCCAGGGCTTCGTACACGGCGTTGTCCGCCAACTGGGCGAGCAGGTTGTGCATGGGGCAGGCGGCCGATGTCATGGTCATGGTGACGGTGACCTTGTGCGCGGCGACGTCGATGCCGTAGACCAGCCCGAGGTCGAGGATGTTCACGCCCAACTCCGGATCCACCACAGTCCGCAGAGCTGCTTCGACGCGCTGTTCCGGTGTCATGCTCGATCCTCCGGCAAGAGGCTCGGAAACTTGTTCGCGGCTAACGCGAACAGAGAGGTTCACGCCTATGGCGTCGGGGCGACGGGCTGGGGTCCCCGCCTGGGTCGGGAGCAAGATAGATTGTCGGGACCAGCGTCGCCATCACATCGGAGCGCGGGCACCGATATCGACCGGGGGCCGCGGGCCACCGCAGAACGGCCGCAGCCCCTCTTCCTCATCATGCTGACAAGCCTGCTTGGCCTGGAAGCTGCCCGCCAGATCTATCAGCCCGCCGATCGCCGCGGTGGCCGCCTTTCATGATGAGGTCGCAACAGCGGGAGGGTTAGATGTAGTCCTGCATGCGGGGGATCCTCTCGTTCAGATCTTGATGGAGTCACCAGATCATCTACAGAACGAGAATATGCTCATATTTGGGAATCTTGAGGCATAACTTCAGGAATATATTTGACTTTAAGACAATTTTCCGTAAATTAGGGAATTGAATTCCCGATTATCCGCATCACACAGGAGCGAAATGATCCCACGCGAGATCACCCGAGAACTCAAGGTCTGTGCCGAGGAATACCCGGTGGTCACCATCACCGGACCCCGGCAGTCGGGCAAGACCACCCTGGCCCGGATGGTCTTTCCCGAACTCGCATACATCAACCTGGAGTTGCCCGACGAACGGGCCGCCTTCAGTGCTGATCCCCGGGGTTTCCTGTCTGACCTGACGGACCGCGGCGCCATCTTCGACGAAGCCCAACGGGTTCCGGACCTCTTCTCCTGGCTCCAGGGACTGGTCGACGACGATCCACGGCCGGGCCGGTTCGTCGTTACCGGCTCACAGCACTTCGGACTCTCCGAGCAGATCAGCCAGAGTCTCGCCGGCCGCACGGCGATCCTGGAGCTGCATCCATTCTCCATGACGGAACTCGCCGGCGCCGGTCTTCTGAGCGACGACCTGGATCAAGTGCTGTGGACGGGTTCCTATCCGCCGGTTCACGGGCGAAGGATCCGTCCCGACCGCTGGTACTCCGGATATCTGGCCACCTATCTCGAGAGGGACCTGAGGCAGCTCTCGACCATCCAGGATCTGGATCTGTTCCAGAGGTTCCTGGCCCTCGCCGCCGGCAACGTGGGGCAGTTGGTGAACAACTCTCGCCTGGCAGGCGATGTGGGTGTCGACAACAAGACCATCGATCGCTGGTTCGGCCTGCTCGAAGCGAGTTATCTCGCCGTGAGGCTCCGCCCCTATCACATCAATTACCGCAAGCGCCAGGTCAAGACACCCAAGCTGTACTTCAACGACACGGGACTCGTGTGTCACCTGATCGGCATCCGCGAACCGGAACAGCTGGCCACGCACCCACTGCGCGGCGCCATCTTCGAGAACTGGGTTCATGCCGAACTCGTCAAGGCGTCACGCAACCGGGCCCGGCGCGTTCGCTTCTCCTTCTGGCGAACCCACGACGGACAGGAGGTCGACCTGATCCGCGAGTCGGGATCACGCGTCGACCTGATCGAATGCAAGTCGGGACAGACGGTGTATCCGGGGGCGGTGGGAACGCTCGAACGCGTGGGGGCTCATTGGGCGTCGCCTGCGCCGGGGTGGTGGCTAGTCTATGGCGGGGATCAGCGGCGGACCTTGCGCAACAGCGTTGTTTTACCGTGGCGGGGGATCGGGGAGTTGGCGGGGTATTGAAAAGGTTGAGTTCGGCGAGGGCGTTCAGAGAGTGGTGACATCATCGAATGGATCTCAGATGTTTCTGGACAACAGCTTGGCGAAATGGATCGCAGTTGTATTTGCACTCTTTGGGATACCTAAATTGAGCGATTCCTCGATAGCCGACCTAAACCGAGGCAAATTTCCG
>CAYMCR010000037.1:0-26841 GCA_964389015.1 uncultured Fibrobacteraceae bacterium
TCCTTCCCATGGTATCAAATTGGGGCTGACCTTAGTTATGCCATCCCGTGTAAATTCCAACAACGCCCCAACACCCCCGCAACCCCCCAAACCAACCCTCCGGCGACGAGCGATTTACAAGCTATGACCAGACACCGCAGACCCGCCCTCGCGTGGGCGTCGCGCAGGGCTGAAGGACAGGAGTCCGAAAGCCCGAAGCGCCGAGGCGCCCCGCCACAGGAAGTGGCGGGTCGCCGCCCCACGCGAGGGCGGGTCTGCGGTGTCTGCGCTCAAAACCTGTAAACCAACCGCGCCGTCCCGAACCCGAGTTTCTGGTCATCGGTCTCTTCCGTGTGACTCTCCGGCAGATAACTCGCCATCACATCCACCCTTAAATCCCGCGTCAGATCCCACCCAGTCATCAACCACAACTCCACGTAGGTGAAGTCGCTGTACAGCGAGAACTCTTCCACCTCGCCGGGTCCGACCACCGTGTCGGTCTCGTCATAGTCGCGCTTACCGATCTCCAGGGTAAACGACGCCGTGAAGCTTTTGCCGAAATGCTCGAGGCCGGCGCGGGCGCCGAGCTGGCGGTAGGATTCGCCGTCGGTGTTGGACGCGAGCGACTCGCCGGCCGCTCCCAGTTGCCAGCCGGGGCCGAAGAGTCCGCCGCCTTCCAGGCGCAGGTTTCCGTCCCAACGCATCTGGTTGGTGTAGGCGCCCCACTCGTCGTCGTAGCGCCAGTCCTCGTGGCCCAGCTCGGCGGCCAGGCGCAGGCCGCTCTCGTTCAGGGGCAGCGTCGCCTCGACCTGGGTCCAGTGGCTCCAGGACGAGGGACGCACCGCCGGCTCATCGATCCGGCGACGCTCGCTGCGGTGGTAGATACGACCGGACGGTCCGAGGAAGGCGCTGTGATCGTATTCGAACTCGACGCCGGCGCTGCGGCGGTTGATCTCGGTGGTGTCGGGATAGACCCGCTGGCCCGCGCGCAGGCCCAGGCGCCAGCGACGCCGGCTCTCCCGGCCGGACTTCAGGTACGCCGCGACGTTACGGTCTTCGCGGTTGGCCTCCAGCTCCGACGGAGTAGCGTAAAGTAAGGCGGACCCCCACCCGCGCAGCTCGCCTGCCAACCTGCCTTCGGGCGCCACGGTCCAGCGCGCCTTGAGTCGGCCCTCGATGCTGTCGCTGGTCAGATAGTAGTCGCTCTGCCGGTTGTACCATGTGCCCTGCAGGTCGCCGTCTATGCGCAGGGTCGTCCGCCGGGTGTCGGGCTTGTGGGCGTAGGCCCATTCCAGACGTCCGCGGTTGCGCTCCGAACCGACTGTCACACGTGGACGTACGAGCCAGTGATGCCTGGCGCGGCCTGCGGTGCGGCCCTCCGTGGACAGGGTCATCTCGATTTCGCTGATGGTCTCGGTGGTGTCTTCGAGGGACAGGGCGTAGGTCTGGACGTAGGTATCGTATCCTGAACTCAGGGTGGTCTGCCAAGAGAAACCACCCGCCGTGTCACGCTGTTGGGCGAGGGGTGCAGCGTCCAATGACACGACGGGCAGTATACTGTCGACATCAAAAACTAAGGCATTACCTGACCCGCTTAGTGTACCGATACTATCAGCAGGAGCATGTGATGTCAAATAAAAAGCGTCCCCACCCCTGACGGTGGAGACGCCGAACGCGGTAGCCAGGACCGCGACTGTGATCAAGGCGCGAGCCGTCACCGTATTCGCTCGGCGGCTTGGCGCTGCAGGTTCAGGGCGGTGCGGATGCTGCGCAGGGCCTGCTCGAACTCGTTGCGAGCGAGCGCTTCGCGGGCCTGGTCACGCAAGGCCAGGGCGCGGTCCAGCAGACGCAGGGCCTCCCGGTCGCCGCTGGCGCGGACCTTCTCGCCAACCCTCTCGAGTTGCTCGTCGAAGTGCTCGATCTGGGCCTCGATCCCCTCGACATCGGGCGCGGGACCGAGCTGGCGCAGCACGCGCTGGGCCTGGTCGAGGGCGCGGCGGGCGAAGTTCAGGGCTTGCAGCGGGTGCTGGTCGGCCATGGCGCGGCGGGCGCGGCCCAGGTTCTCCTCGGCGCGGCCCAGCAGGTCGGCCAGGGCGGGATCGTTGACGTCGTCGAGGCGCTCGGCGGCTAGGGCGATCAGGTCGGCGGTGCGGTCGAGCTGACGTTCGAGCTGCTCGGCGCCGCCGGCTTCGAACAGGATGCGCGCCGCGCGCTGGAGCTGGGTCTCGGCCATCTTCAACAGCTCGAACGCCTGCCGGTAGTGGGTCTGCTGGTACTGCTCGCGCGCCCGGTGGTAGATGTTCTCGGCCTCGTGGATGAAATACATGGCCTGGGCGTTGCCCGTGTCCTGCGCGCGTTCCTTGACCCTCTCATACAGCTCCATCAGGCGCTCGAGGTAATTGCGCACGCGTTGCTCGTAATTCAACGAGTCGCGGGCGATGCGCTCGGCCTCGCGGGCCTCCTCCCTGGCGCGCAGCGACACCCTGACGGCGAAGTGAGGTCGCCCGTCGGCCATGAGCTGACGGGCCTGCTGCTGCTTGTGCACCGCGTCCTGGAAGATGCGACGCGCCTGCTCGCTCTCGCTCTCTTGGATCAAGGGGGCGATGTCCTGGAGGATCTCTTCGGTCCGGTCCAGGACATCCGGTACATCGTCGATGGAGGGTTGGGCGGCGACGGGGGTGGCGCCGCAGATCGCCAGGGCGGTCAACAGCGCCAACGCCGCCAGAACCGGCAGCTGCAGTGTATCTATGAAGTGATTCCGTTTGATCTTCATGACTCGATCCTTGTTGGAGGTTGGCTTCACATCCCTCCCGAGCAACCTGCGGGCCAAGCGCGCGCCGCGCAAAACGCGGCCGCAGGTCTTTATTTATCAAACAGTTGCGCACAAAGATGCCCAAGACGGCCCCGCACGCTTTGTACCTCTCAGTACACCCGCCCCTCCCGGACCATCACTCCTCCTCAACCCCCAACAGCTTCAACCGCGAATAAAGCGTCCGCCGCGTGATCCCCAACAACTTGGCGGCCTGGGACTTATTACCGACAGCGCGCTGCAAGGCCGCCCGGATCAACCGGCGTTCGCTGTCGGCCAGGTTCAGATCGCCGCCGGGATCGACCGCGCCGTCCCGCGCTCCGCCCTTCCCGCCTCCCACACTCAGATCCAGCATCACATGCTCGGCTGCCAGGGGTTGCGGCCCCGCCAGGATGTGCGCCCGCTCGACCACGTTGCGCAGCTCGCGCACGTTGCCGGGCCAGTCGTAACCGTGCAGGCTTTCGGCGACGGTGCCGGGCAGCTTGTCCTCGTCGCGGCCGAAGCCGTGCAGGAAGTGCAGGGCCAGTTCCTCCACGTCGTCCAGTCGCGCGCGCAGGGGCGGCACGTCCACCGGGATGACCATCAGCCGATAGTAGAGGTCTTCGCGAAAACGGCCCTCGGCGATGGCGTCCTCCAGGGGCCGGTTGGTCGCCGCCAGCACGCGCACGTCCACGGCCCGTTCGCGGGGATCACCTACCCGGTTGATCTTCCGTTCTTCCAGCACGCGCAGCAGCTTGGCCTGCACGCCGGTGCCCGCCTCGCCGATCTCGTCCAGGAACAGCGTGCCGCTGGAGGCGGCTTCGAAGAGCCCTTCCTTGTCGCTGTCGGCGCCGGTGAAGGCCCCCTTGCGGTAGCCGAAGAGCTCCGACTCGAGCAGGGTCTCGGGGATGGCCGCGCAGTTGACGGCCACGAACGGCCCCGCGGCGCGTTCGCTGGCGTCGTGGATGGCCCGCGCGGCGACCTCCTTGCCCGAGCCGCTCTCGCCGCGGATCATCACCGTGGCTCCGCTGGGCGCCACGCGGTCGATCAGATCGCGCAGGCCCTGCATCGCCGCGCTCCCGCCCAGCAACGAGCGCGCGCCGGAGAGCTTGCGCACTTCCTGGCGCAGGACGCGGTTCTCACGGCGCAGGGCGGCGCCCTCCAGGGCGCGCACGACGGCCAGCTTCACCTCGTCGGTCTTCCAGGGTTTCTTGATGTACGTGTAGGCGCCCCGCATCATCGCCTCCACGGCCGTCTCGTAGTCGGCGTAGGCGGTGAGCATGATCACCGGCGTGTCGGGATTGTCCTGCTTGACGCCGTCGATGACCTGCATGCCGTCCACCGGCTCCATGCGCAGATCGGTCAGCACGAGGTCGAAGGCCTGGTCCGCAAGCACAGCCAGAGCCGAGGCCCCGTCGGCCATTTCCACGACCTCGTGCCCCTCGCCTTCGAGCTGGAAGCGCAGCAGCTGCGTGTTGCGCTGCTCGTCGTCCACGACCAGGATACGTGCCATGCTAGTCTTCCTTCCGGTACAGCGGCAGGCGCACCTCGGCTACCACGCCGGGACCGTCTTCGCGGTCGCACAGGCTGATGGCGCCGCGGTGGTCCGCCACGACCTGATGCACAACCGCCAGGCCCAGGCCGCTGCCCTTCTCCTTGGTGGTCAGGAATGGCTCGAAGATCTCCCGTTCGGACAGGTCGCCCAGGCCCGTCCCCTCGTCCAGGATCCTCAGGATGACCTCGTCCCCGACCTGCTCGAGCCTGACGACGATCCGCCCCCCGTCGGGCATGGCATCGCGGGCGTTGAGCAGCAGGTTAAGCATCACCTGCTGCAGGCTCGGGTTGTCGCCGGACACCGGCAGCGGCTCGTCGGGCGTCTCCATCACCACTTTGACGCCGGCGGCGGCCAGTTCCTGCTCGGCCATTTGCACCGACCGGCGCACGAGCTTGCCCAGGTCCAGCGCTTCCAGATCGAAGCCGTTGCCGCCCTTGCCGAAGGTCAGATAGCGCGTCAGGATGCGGTCGAGCCGGTCCACCTCGTCGGGTATGAAGTCGAGCGTGGGCAGATCGATCTTCTCCTCGCGCAGCCGCTGGGCCTGGATCTCGCCGGCGCCCCGGATGATGCCCAGGGGATTGCGGATCTCGTGGGCGATGCCGGCGGTCATGCGTCCCATCATGGCCAGGTTCTCCTGCCGCATCATCTCCGACCGGGCCCGGACCAGGGATCTCTGCTGCCGCGACAGCAACACCGCCATCACGCTCAGGAAGATCAGCACCAGGGCGGCGGTCGCCCAGGCGGCGCGGCGCAGGGCGGCCAGCGCGTCCAGGAAATCCGCCTCGGCCTCGGCCGTGATCACGCCGGCGACCATCCCGCTGGAATTCCAGATCGGGGCGTGGGCGCTCTTCTGTACGACGTCGCCGGCGCGGTAGAGCCGGCTGGGCGTGGTGAAACCCTCCCGCGCCGAGGCCACCGCCGCGGGGTCCAGGTCCCAGTAGATGTTCACGTCGCCCTTATCCAGACGGCGCACAGCTGAGACGACCACGAAGCCGTCGACGTCGGTGAGCACGAGCTCGGACAGGTCGTTCTCGCGGCGCACCTGCTCCAGCCGCGAGCGCAGCCACAGGAAATCCAGCGTCTCCAGGGGATCGTAGCTCCAGACGGTGAGCGAGTCGCCGTCGACCAGATAGGAGGCGGTCACCGCGACACCGGCCAGGCGCTCGCCCAGGGCCTCGTCCAGGCTGTCGCGCGATTCGCGGTAGAGATGCGACAGGGACAGGGCGACGACCAGCATGATGGCCACGTACGCGGCCACGCCGGTCCAGACCCGGCGCTGCATCCCCCTGGCGGCGGCGGATTCCATCAGTCGCGCGTCCCTTCGCCTGCGGCGGACTGTTCACGTGCGTGATAGCTCGAGCGGACCAGCGGCCCCGACTCCACCCACGGCAGGCCCATCTCGCGACCGGCGCGGGCGAACGCTTCGAACTCCTCGGGATGATAGAAGCGCACCACCTCGTGGTGGCGCGGTGTCGGCTGAAGGTACTGGCCGATGGTCACGATGTCGATACTGCGGTTCTTGCACGTGCGCAGCACGTCAAGAACCTCTTCGGGGGTCTCACCAAGACCGACCATCACCCCGGTCTTGACTTTCATCCTGCCGCCCTGGGCATCGCTCCACTGACGCGCAGTCCGCAGCACCGTGAGCGAGCGTTGGTGGTCCGCCTGGGGGCGGACCACGCTATCCAACCGCGGTACCGTCTCCAGGTTATGGGCGAAGACGTCGGGCGCGGCCGCGAACACTTTCTGGAGCTGCAGCGGTTGTCCCCTGAAATCCGGCGTGAGCACCTCGACCCCGCAGCCCGGATTCAGACGCCGGATCCAGCGGATGGTGGCCGCGAAGTGGGCCGACCCGCCGTCGGGATGCTCGTCGCGGTTGACCGAGGTCACCACCGCGAACCGCAGACCCAGGTGCCGCACCGCTTCGGCCACGCGCCGGGGCTCTTCTGGCTCCAGCGCCGCGGCCGGGCCGGTCTTCACGTTGCAGAAGGTGCATTTCCGCGAACAGACGTCGCCCATGATCATGAAGGTGGCGGTGCGGCTGGCGAAACACTCGCCGCGGTTGGGGCAATCACCGCTCTCGCAGATGGTGTTCAAGCCCGCCGTGCGCAGCAGCGACTTGACCTCCTGGTAGGTGTCGCCGCCCCGGCTGGGCGCCTTCAGCCAGGCGGGTTTTTCGAGATGGTTGCGGCGCACGCTGCGCACCCTGCCCTCGCCGGCCACGTCATTCACGCTCCGCGCTTCCGGTCCCGGCCTGCTCCGCCAGGACGAAGGGCCCGACGGCCTTGAACTTGCCGTCCTCGAAGACCACGCGGCAGCATTCGTGGTCCACGTCGTGCTCGAAAACCAGCAGGTAGTCGTCCTCGACGGCGCGGCTGAGAAAGCGGCGCTTCTCCTCCAGCGTGAGCAGCGGGTTGAGGTCGTAGCCCATGATCCAGGGCACGCGCACCTGGCTGGCCAGCGGAATCAAGTCGGCGCAAAAAACGACCGTGCCCTGTCCCGTGTTGAATTCCACGAGTTGCTGGCCGGTGGTATGACCGTTCACGGGATTGACGTGCACGCCGGGCATGATCTCCTGCGCGCCGTCCACCAGTTCCAGCAGGCCGGCCTCCTCCAGGGCGTGGAAATCGTCGGCACGAAAACTCGCCTTGTCGCGTTCGGTGGGCTGATGCGCCCAGCGCCAGTGCCTATCCTGCACCCAGTGCCGGGCCTTGGGAAACATGGGCTCCAGCGCGCCGTTCACCGCGCGAAGGGTGCCGCCGCAATGATCGAAATGCAGATGGCTGAGCACCACGTCGGTGATCGAGCCGGGCGAGACGCCGGCCGCCGCCAGTTCGCCGACCAGATGCCCCTGTCCGCGCTCGATGGCGAAGATGTCCTGGTGCTTCTGCTCCCAGCGGTCGCCGATGCCCGTGTCCACGAGCACACGGCGGTCACCGCACTCGGCCAGTAGGCAGCGCAGGGTCATGGCGATGCGGTTCTGTGCGTCCGGCTCATGGTGCCGCTCCCACATGACGCGCGGCACGACGCCGAACATGGCGCCGCCGTCCAGTCGAAAATTACCGTCGGTGAAGACACGGAAGGTCCAGTCACCCAGTTGCATGTCGTCTCCTGATTCGCATTGTACCCGGGGGCGGATCGCTGCACAGCTTACCGCGCTTGGGGCGGGCGGGCAACAGTGGGTCGGGGGGCGCGGGGCTTGCGGGGGTGGGATGTTTGCTTGATGGATTGTCTTACCTACCCCCCCACGTGGGGGGGGTGGAACCGGTATTCTGTGACCCGAGAGGTGGCCGACTACATCATGAAGACAAATGGCCAGGGGACCGATGTTCCCGCGCATTTACTCGATCAGTCCGGTTGTCACCAGTTGGATGCACGCGCGACCCCCGCCCAACTGGCCGTGCATAACAACTTCAAGGAATCGGTGCGGACGCTCAAGCGCAGCCTGCTGCGCAGCATTTTCTATCTGCGGATCATCAAGGAGCGTCGCATCCATAAGGTGCTGGGTTACAAGACCATCGTTGATTACGCCGCAAGGGAAGCCGGGTTGGGCCGGAGGCAGTGCGAGTCCTTCCTGTCCATGGGGCGCAAACTGCGGGATCTACCTCAAATCACCACCCGACTGAAATCGGGGCAGCTGACCTGGCGCCAGGCGGAGGAGATCTGTCGCGTCGCCAAACCTGACACCGAAGCCGCCTGGATCGAGACCGCCACCGGTCTGACCGTCCGCGAACTCGAGGCGGCGGTACGCGATTCGAGAGCGACCGGAGTGGTAGGACCCGGCGAAGGTCACCTCGCGACGGAGCCAGACACCGAGAAACAGCTAATAGACACGCCAAGAACAGCCAGCCCGAATGCAGCGGCAGAAACCCACCGCGCCATACCCGTCATCGACACTCCTCGCAACGAGCGCTGCCCCGCTCCGGAGAACACACCACACTATATGACATTCAAGTTCACACCGACGCAGTACGCATTATGGGAGAACTGGCTCGCACAGGAGCGACAGCGGGACACCTCGACCCCCTAGGAAGCCCTGCTCTGTGCGGCGCTGGAAGATGCGACCAGTGCCGGCGGCAGCATCCTGCGCACCGTCATCCATCTCTGCCCCGAGTGCGAAGCCGCAGTCCTGCCGACCGGTCGGGGCGATTGCATAGCACCACGGGCATTGCTCGAGAGAGCCGAGTGCGACGGTGAGATTCAACAGGCCGACGGCCGTCTCGTGCAGATCGTCCCGCCCCGCCTGCGCAGGACGGTTCTGGCAAGGGATGGGCACCGCTGTCGCGCAAAGGGGTGCGGCCACACTCAACATCTGCAGGTCCACCACATCCAGCCCATCGGCGCGGGTGGGAAAACGATGCCCGATAACCTGATCACCCTCTGTTCACGCTGCCATCGCGCGCTCCACGAAGGCGAACGCGAACTGGAAGATCTGCTGAAACAAGCCCCATGATTTGATGCAAAATACCGTATACCCCCCCACGTGGGGGGGTGGATTCAACAACACGCACATTCAGCCGGGGACGATCATCCCCCCGGCACCCGCCCAAACCGCCGCAACAACCGCACCACCCACCAAACCGTATACACGAGATACAATCCCGGTCCCGCCCAGAACGGCCACGACGCCAAGCGCACGGGGTCGGCAAGATTGGCCAGGATCGAAAGATGAAATGCCCAGGCCACGAACAACAAAGTCCACACGCCGAACCAGCCCAGCGCCTCGCCGAAATCGGTCAGGGTGCGATCACGGCGTTCCGGCGCCAGCCAATACTCCGCGTGTGGCATGCCCACGTAGCGGGACGGGATGCGACGCAGCAGACCCGGCAACGCCAGAAATACACCCGCGATCAACACGAGGCTCAGCGCGTACCAGGCCAGGAACTCGAGCTTGGTATCGAAGCCGTTGGGAACGCCGTCGGCGCTGAAACTGGCGGCAACCCGCTCGGGCAACCGCGGCGCATACCAGCCGAGCTGGGCGGCGACCAGGACCAGCACCAGCAACAGGGCAAGATGATGGTACTTCATGCTTCCTCCTCCTTGCCCGCCACTCAACCGCCAGCGACCGTACGCCCCAGGGCGCTGGCCATGGCGCGAAGTTCGTCCATCAGGGCCTTGAACTGGGGCGGCCTGAGACTCTGCGCGCCGTCCGACATCGCCTCCTCGGGGCGCGGGTGTACCTCGACGATGATCCCGTCGGCGCCGGCGGCCAGCGCGGCGCGTGACAGGGGGGCCACGTAGGCGCGTACGCCCGCCGCGTGGCTGGGATCGACTACCACCGGCAGGTGGCTCTGCGACTTGATGGCCGGAATGGCCGAGATGTCGCAGGTGTTGCGCGTGGCGCGCTCGAAGGTGCGGATGCCACGCTCGCACAGGATCACCTGGCTGTTGCCGTTGGCCAGGATGTACTCGGCGGCGAGCAGCAACTCCTCGATGGTGGACATCATGCCGCGTTTGAGCATCACGGGCTTGCGCACTTTCCCCACGGCCTCGAGCAGCGCGTAGTTCTGCATGTTGCGCGTGCCGATCTGCAGGATATCGGCGTAGCGGGACACCAGCGACACCTGCTCCGGCGCCATGACCTCGGTGACGACCTTCAGGCCCGTGCTGTCTCCGGACGTGCGCAGGATGCGCAGGCCCTCCTCCCCCATGCCCTTGAAACTGTAGGGCGAGGTCCGCGGCTTGAAGGCGCCGCCGCGCAGCACGCGCGCGCCGGCCGCTTTGATCTCTTGCGCGGTTTCCAGCACCTGCTCCGCCGACTCCACCGCGCAGGGACCGGCCATCACCACGAATTCCGGCCCGCCGATGGCGAAGTCGCCCAGGCGGATCACGGTGGGATCGCCCTGGAACTCGCGATGGACCAGCTTGAAGGCGCGCGAGTAGGGCGCGACCTGGTCCACGCCGTCCATCTCGGCCAGCGGCAGCAGTTGCGCCTCATCCGCGGCTCCCACCACGCCGATGACGGTGCGGTTCTCGCCGCGCGAAGGTCGCGCGAACAGCCCCATGTCCTCCACGACCTGGATCACCTTGCCGATCTGGGCAACGGTCGCGTTCTCGTTCATCACGATGATCATTGCGATTCCTCCGCTACAGCACCGAGAAAGTCACGTACCCGGGCCGCCACGTCGGCCCCGTCCCGCGCACTCTCGATGATCTTCACCAAAGCACTGCCGATGATCACACCATCGGCGACGTCGTAAACGGCCCGAGCCTGCTCGGGCGTGGAAACCCCGAACCCCACGTAGCAGGGCAGGTCCGTGGCGGCCCGGGCCCGCGCCACCAGCTCGGGCAAGCCCTCGCCCCCGCCGAGCGCCGCACCGGTCACACCGGTCAAAGAGACGAGATACAGGAAACCGCGTGAAGCCGCGGCGATGGCGCGAGCCCGGTCGGGGTCGGTGGTCGGCGCCATCAAGGCCACCAGGTCCAGGTCGGCGGATGCCAGCGCCTCGGCGGCGGCGGCGGACTCTTCCACCGGCACGTCCGGCAGGATCACGCCGGCGACACCCGCGTCCGCGGCGCGGGCCGCGAACTCGTCCAGACCCAGACGCAGGATGGGGTTGAAATAGCTCATCACCACCGGGGCCATACCGCTCTCGGCGGCGGCGACGGCGGTCAGGTCGAGGGCCCGGCGCAGGGTCATGCCGGCGGCCAGCGCCTGTTGGCTCGTCTTCTGGATCAGCGGGCCGTCGGCCACGGGATCGGAGAAGGGAATGCCCACCTCGAACATCCGGCAGCCGGCCTCGGCGGCGGCACGGACCGAGGCGAGGAAGGTCTCCTCGTCGGGATAGCCGGCGGTGAAGAAAGGCACCAGGGCCTTGCGGCCTTCTTCGCGCAGGGCGCGCGTGATCGTCTCGAGTCTCATGACTCCCCTCCCACGATGCCGCCCAGGTCCTTGTCCCCACGTCCGGAAAGATTGATCAGGATGGGGCCGCGCAGGGGCTCGGGCCCGGCCTGGCGTCGCATGACCCAGGCCAGGGCGTGGCTCGACTCGAGGGCCGGAATGATCCCCTCGCAACGGGACAACTCGGCGAAGGCGGCGAGCGCTTCCGCGTCGTCGATCGTCTCGTAGACGGCGCGCCCGGTGTCCTTGAGTTGGCTGTGCTGCGGACCGACGCCGGGGTAGTCCAGGCCCGCCGCCACCGAGTGGGCGGGCGACACCTGGCCGTCGTCGTCCTGCAACAGATAGCTCAAGGCGCCGTGGAGCACGCCCGGATCGCCTGCGGTCAACGACGCCGAATGACCGGCCGCCGATCCGCCGGCCTCGATGCCGAACAGCGCCACGTCGTCGTCGTCGAGGAAGGCGGTGAAGATACCCAGGGCGTTGGAGCCGCCGCCGACACAGGCGATCACGGCGCCGGGCAGACCGCCGGTGGCCTCTAGGAACTGGGCCCGCGCCTCCCGCCCGATGACCGCCTGCAGGTCGCGCACCAGGCCCGGATAGGGATGGGGCCCCACGGTGGAGCCCAGGATGTAGTGGGTGTCGGCGACGTTGGTCACCCAGTCGCGGATGGCCTCGCTGGTGGCGTCCTTCAGGGTGCGCGTGCCGCTGGCGACGGGCACGATCTCGGCGCCGTGCAGCTCCATGCGCGCCACGTTGGGGGCCTGGCGCTCCATGTCCACCTCGCCCATGTAGACCACGCAGTCGAGACCGAGCAGAGCGCTCGCCGCGGCGGTCGCCACGCCGTGCTGCCCCGCGCCGGTCTCGGCCACGATGCGCCGTTTGCCCATGCGCTGCGCCAGCAACGCCTGACCGAGGCTGTTGTTGATCTTGTGGGCGCCGGTGTGGTTGAGGTCCTCCCGCTTGAGATAGACCGGCACACCGCCGCCGTGCAGTTCGCCGAAACGACGGGTGCGGTACAGGGCGCTGGGACGGCCCACGTAATCGCGCAGCAGGTCGGTCAACTCGAGGGTGAAACCCTCGTCGGCCCGCGCGTCGAGCCAGGCCCGCTCCAGCTCGAGCAGGCAGGGCATGAGGGTCTCGGGGACGTAGCGTCCGCCGTAGGGGCCGTAACGGCCGGGGATCTCAGTTGCGCACACGCCGAACCTCCCGGATGAAGCTGCGCATCGCGTCGATGCTCTTGATGCCCGCGCTGCGTTCCACGCCACTGGCCACGTCCACCGCAAAGGGGGCGACCTGGGTGATGGCCTCCGCCACATTATCGGAGGTGAGCTTACCCGCCAGGAAGACCTTGCGACCGTCGGCGACCGCTTGCCTGGCCTGTGCCCAGAGCCGATCACGTTCGGAGGGATCGGGCTCGCGCCTTTTGGGCAGATCGAATAGCAGGTAGTCGGCCGTGCGGCTTACTGTTTCTCCCGCCCGCTGGGCCTTGATGATCGGCAGGCCGGTTTTCCACGCCACCTCTTTGACGAAATGGTCGTTCTCGTCGCCGTGAAGCTGGATCACGTTCAGCCCATACTCGGTCGCGGTCATGACCACGTCCTCCGCGGCATGATCGGCGAAGACACCGACCAGACGTGCGTTCGGTACGGTGTCGCGAATGTCCCTGGCCGCGCTCGGGCGGACCAGGCGAGAGCCGGCCACGAAGATCAGGCCCAGATAATCGACACCCATTTCGACACAGGACACGGCGTCGCTGACTTCGGTCAGACCGCAGATCTTCACCCGCGTCATGCCGCACCCCCCAGCTCACGCAGCAGGGCCGCGGGATCGTCGGCCTGCAGCAGCGCGCCGCCGATGAGAAACGCGTCCGCGCCCTGTGCGGCCCGTCGCTCCACGTCGGCCCGGCTGCGCAGCCCGCTCTCGGCCACCGCCAGGGCGCGCCCGCGCAACAGGGGCAGCAGGCGCTCGTGGGCGTCCGGATCCACGTCCAGGGTCTCCAGGTCGCGGCTGTTGACGCCGATCACCGGCGCACCGGCGGTCAGGGCCTTGGCCACATCTGTTTCGTCGTGACACTCGACCAGGGCGGTCATGCCGAGCTCTCCGATCACGCCGAGCAGGTTTGTCAGTTCGCCGGGCGACAGCGAGCGGGCGATGAGCAGCAGGGCGTCCGCGCCGGCCGCCCGCGCCCTCAGGACCTGCAGGGGATCGATGACGAAGTCCTTGATCAGCAACGGCAGGTCGCAAGCCGCGCGCGCCGACGTGGCGTCGGCCAATGAAGTGCCGAAGTGGGTCTCGTCGGTCACCACGGACAGGGCGGCCGCCCCGTTCTCCGCATACACTCGGGCGGTCGCCGCGGGATCCACGGCGCCGGGAAAGGCGGCCACGCTGGGCGAACGACGCTTGAATTCGGCGATGATCGCACCGGGCGCCGACGCCGCGCGCAGGGCCGACGAAAAGCCACGCACCGGTTGCGTCTCGGCCAGGGCCTTCAACTCGGCGTGATCCACGCTGCCGACCAGGGCCGACACTTCCACTCTCTTCGCCGCCACCACGCTACTCAGAAAACCGGTCATGACACATCCTCCGCCAGCGCCTGCGATCCCTCCACGAGACGCTCCAGGGCCCGGGCAGCATGCCCCTCATCCACGGCTGTGGCCGCCAGGGTGACGCCTTCGGCCGGCGCATCGGTCAAGCCCGCCAGGACGGCGCAAAAACCCGCGTTGAGCAGGACCGCGTCGCGACGTGGCCCGGCGATGCCCGCCAGCACGTCGCGGATGTGACCGGCGTTGGTCTGGGCGTCGCCGCCGGCGAGATCGTCGAGCGCACAGCGGCCGAGCCCCACATCCTCGGGCGTAAAGTCGAACTCGCGCACTTCGCCGTCGGCCAGTTCCGCGATGTGGGTCGGGCCGGTGGCCGAGATCTCGTCGACGCCGTCGTGTCCCCAGACCACGAAGGCCCGCTCGCTGCCCAGCTGCCCGAGCACACGCGCCATGGTGCCGGTCAATTCCACACGGTACACGCCGAGCAGCTGCCGACGCACGCCGGCCGGGTTGGTCAAGGGGCCCAACACGTTGAACACGGTGCGCGCGCCCATCTCGCGGCGCACGGGCATGGCGTGTTTCATGGCCGGGTGGTGACGCGGCGCGAAGAGGAAGCCGACCCCCGCTGTTTCCACCAGCGCCGCCGCCTGCGCGGGTGGCAGGTCCACGACGACGCCGAGGGCCTCCAGCACGTCGGCGCTGCCGCACTTGGACGAAACGGCCCGGTTGCCGTGCTTGGCCACGCGGATGCCCATGCCGGCGGCGACCAGGGCGGTGGCCGTCGAGATGTTGAAGGTGCCGCGGGCGTCGCCACCGGTGCCGCAGGTGTCGATGACCCGCTCACCGGGCACGTCGATCCGCGCCGCCCGTTCACGCATGGCGGCGGCGAAACCGGCGATCTCGTCGACCGTCTCACCCTTGACGCGCAAGGCCGCCAGACAAGCGGCGATCCGCGCCGGCGCGACCCGGCCCGCCATGATCTCGTTCATCAGCGTGCGGGCGTCGGCGGCGGACAGGTCGACCCCGTCGAGCAGACGTTCCATCAGCTCCCGCATCAGCGACCTCCCCCGGCGGCGGCACAGCACCGCAGGAAATTCTCCAACAGCGTGGGACCCTCGCGGGTCAGGATGGACTCGGGGTGGAACTGTACGCCTTCCACGGGCAGCTCCCGGTGCCGCACGCCCATGACCTCGCCCGCCTTGGTGAACGAGGCGACCTCCAGTTCGGCCGGCAGCGACTCCTCGGGAGCGATCAGCGAGTGGTAGCGCGTGGCCTCGAAGGGGTTGCCCAGCCCGTCGTAGAGCGTCCGCCCGTCGTGGTAGATGCGCGACACCTTGCCGTGCATGACGCGCTGCGCCCTGTCCACCACACCACCGAAAGCCTCGACGATACACTGGTGCCCCAGGCAGATGCCCAGGATCGGCGTCTCGCCGGACAGGCGCTTGATCAGCTCGAGGGAGATTCCCGCGTCGCGCGGACGGCCAGGTCCCGGCGAGATGATCAGAGAGTCGGGCGCCAGCCCGACCACCTCTTCGACGCTCATGACGTCGTTGCGCACCACCTGCACCTCGGCGCCGAGCGTGCCGAGGGCCTGCACCACGTTGTAGGTGAAGGAATCATAATTATCGATGAGCAGATGCATCAGAACCCCTCCTCGGCGATGGCCACGGCCCGGCGCAGGGCGCCGATCTTGTCCAGGGTCTCCTGGTATTCACGCGCCGGATCGCTGTCGGCCACGATGCCGGCGCCGGCCTGCACGTGGTAGACGCCGTCGCGCACGAAGAGCGTGCGGATGGCGATACACATGTCCATGTCCCCGTTGGGCCCGAAGTAGCCCGCCGCGCCCGCGTACGGACCGCGGCGCCGTCCCTCCAGTTCCGTGATCACCTGCATGGCGCGGATCTTGGGCGCGCCGCTGACCGTGCCCGCCGGGAAGGACGCGCGCAGCACTTCGTACATGTCCATGCCGGGCTGCAGGTCGCCGGCCACCCGCGAGACGATGTGCATCACGTGCGAGTAGCGCTCGATGGACATGAAGGCTTCCGTTTCGACGCTGCCGATCTCGCACACCCGGCCCAGGTCGTTACGACCCAGATCCACGAGCATGACGTGTTCGGCGCGTTCCTTCTCGTCCGCCAGCAGTTCGCGCTCCAGGGCCAGATCGACCGCGGGGTCCTCCCCGCGCGGCCGCGTGCCGGCGATGGGACACAGGCTGACCCGCTGTCCGTCCAGCTTGACCAGCACCTCCGGCGACGAGCCCACCACCTGCACGTCGCCGTGGTCCATGTAGAACATGTAGGGCGAGGGGTTGAGGATGCGCAGGGCGCGATAGATCTGGAAGGGATGGGCCCGCGTCGGCCCGCGCAGGCACTGGGAGACGACGATCTGGAAGCACTCGCCTTCGAGGATGTGCTCCTTGGCGTCGCGAACCATGCGCTCGTATTCGTCCTGCGTCAGGTTGAACTCGGACTCGGCGGGAGCGCCGTCCCGGGGCGCGGCCGGTTCCGGCAACGCAGGCAACGGCGCGCCCAGGGCGGTCAGCAGCTCGTCGATACGCGCGGCAGCGGCGTCGTAGGCCTCCGCGCCGCCGCCGTTGGCCGGCAGCGTGAGCAACTCGATCTCGCTCTTGACGTGGTCGAAGACGGCCAGGGTGGTCGGGATCACGAATCGATAGTCGGGCAGGTCGTCGAGCCAGCCGTCCGCGGGCAACGGCACGCGCTCGAAATGACGCACCGCGTCGTAGGCGATGTTGCCCACCGCACCGGCGAAAGGCGCGGGCAGATCCTCGCCGTCCAGGTCTGCGAACTCGGCCAGGGCCGCGCGGATCGGGGCGAAGAGGTCGGCTGGATCCACCTGCACTGTCGTCGTCTCGCTGTCGCGGGTGGTCACGGCCTGATCGCCGTCGAGGCGTATCTCGGTGCAGGGTCCCACACCGATGAACGAGTAGCGCCCCACCTGGATACCCTGCTCCACGCTCTCCAGCAGGAAAGCCGCCCCGTGGGGCATCAGCTTCAGGTAGGCGGAGACGGGCGTGTCCAGGTCGGCCGGGATGCGCCGCCTCAGCGGGGCGCGCCGGCCCTGCGACGTCATCTCGAGGTACGCGTCACGCGTCGGTGCGAGCATTA
The DNA here is from genome assembly GCA_964389015.1 of uncultured Fibrobacteraceae bacterium. GTDB lineage: Bacteria > Krumholzibacteriota > Krumholzibacteriia > LZORAL124-64-63 > LZORAL124-64-63 > JAHIYU01. Next base: position 16,829 of record CAYMCR010000037.1, read on the forward strand.
TCAACCTCCAGCTCTCCGGTGGCCGTCGGGCGCCCCCGGTGGGCAATAAAAAACCGCCATCGGCGGATGGCGGATCTATCGGTATCGTCTCTCGGCTGTTTAGTGGAGAATCGATCCGTACCTGCCATCCCAACGGCGCATACCATACCATCGCCAATAGCGACGGTCGATGGGCGCGTTGTCATGGAGGTCGTGGCGGATCATCCCGAAGGTTCTCCTCGTTTCGGTATTGACGACGCCGCCGCGTGACGACGGCGGCGACGTCTAATAATGATAGCGCAAATCGACGGTGAACGTCAATCCCCCCGGAGGATCGAGCGTAATCAATACCGCCACTCACCCCGCAGCTGCGCCTGCAGCTTCGCCGCGGCGGTGGCCGGTGCCTCGCAGGCGCCGAAACGGCAGACATAGGCGGCCGGCGCGCCGTCGACGGCCGTCTTGCCGCGCGTGCCGGGCAGCAGGGCCGCGGCGTCGGCGTCGGGACCGGCCGCCGGCACGGACGACAGCACCGCGAACGAGGGATCCAGCCGCCAGTAGGCCTCGCGCAGGGCGCGGGTCCCCGCCGCGGCGGGATCGCCGGCGATCACCACGTCGTAATGAGGCCCGTGATACAGGGATACGGCGTCGGCCCACCAGGCCATCTCCAGGCCCGCTCGTACCAGCAGGTCGCCGTGACGAGCGAGGATCTCCCCCACCAGCGCGCGGCCGCCGGCCTCTCCGGTCAGCGCCGACTCGCGCAGCAGGGCGTGCAGCATGGCCGAGGCCCCGGAAGGCTCCACGCTGTCGAACAGGTCCACGCGGCGGCCCAGCGGCGCCTCGCCATCCTCGGCGGTCATGAAGAAACCGCCCTCGGGGTCGGCAAAGGACGCGCGGGCGGTGGCCAGCAGCTCCCGCGCCCACCGCAGGTACTTCGCCTGACCGCCGGCCTGGTAGAGGTCTAGCAGTCCCCCGGCGAGCAGGGCGTAGTCGTCGACGATGCCGTCGCCGCTGCGCATACCGCCGGTCGAGGCGCGGCAGAGGCGCCCCTGCGCGTCACGGTGCAGCTCCCACAGCCGGTCCGCGGCCAGACGGGCTGCCTCGAGGTAGCGCGCGTCGCCCAGCACGGCATAACCGCGCGCGATGGCCGAGAGGGCCATGCCGTTCCAGGCGGTAACCAGCTTGCGGTCCAGTCCGGGCCGAACACGCTCCGCGCGACGGTCATAAAGAGCTTGGCGGTGCGTGTCGAAGAGCGCGGCCACGTCGGCCTCGTCGCGGTCGAACTCCGCAGCCACTTCGGCAGGCGAGACGCGTCGCGTGAGGATCGACTTGCCCTCGAAGTTGCCCTCGGCCGTCACGCCCAGCAAGCGGGCCAGGACGGGGCCGTCCACGGGACCGGCCACCGCGTCGATCTCCGCCGGCGTCCAGACGTAGAAGCTGCCCTCTTCCCCCCCGCTGTCCGCGTCGTAGCTGGCGTAGAAACCGCCCTCGGGATCGCTCAGGTCGCGCAGCATGAAATCCAGCAGATCGACGGCGATCTCCCGGAAGCGCGCGTCGTCGAAGACCGCCGCCGCCTCCAGGTAGAGACTGGCTAGTTGGGCGTCGTCGTAGAGCATGATCTCGAAATGGGGCACCAGCCAGGTCTCTTCGGTCGTGTAACGGTGGAAGCCGCCGCCCAGATGGTCGTGGATGCCACCACTCCCCATGACCGTCAGCGTGTGCTTGACCGCCTTCGCGATCCGCTCGTCCCCGCTACGCCGGTACTGGTGCAGCAGGAAACGCCAGCGCAGCGGCGTGGGGAACTTCTGTTGTTGCCGGAAACCGCCCCACGTCTCGTCGTAACGGGCCAGGGCCGTCTCCGCCACAGCCGCGACCGCCCGCAGGTCCAGCACCCGGTCCCCGCCGGTCGACGGCGATCTCGACAGATGCTCGGCCATGCGCGCCGCCTGGGACGTGATCTCGTCGCGCTTTTCGACGTAGGCCCGGTCGATGTTGCGGCATAGCTGCAGGAACTGTTCGCGCGGAAAGTAGGTGCCGCCGAAGAAGGGAACCAGGTCGGGAGTCAGGAACACGGTCATGGGCCAGCCGCCGCGCCCGGTCATGGCCTGCACGGCCTCCATGTACACCGCGTCCAGATCGGGACGCTCCTCCCGGTCGACCTTGATGCAGACGAAGCGCTCGTTCACCAGCGCCGCCACTCCGTCGTGCTCGAAGACCTCGTGCTCCATCACGTGGCACCAATGACAGGACGCGTAACCGATCGAGAGAAAGATGGGCTTGTCCTCGTCGCGCGCCCGCGCCAGCGCCTCCTCCCCCCAGGGATACCAGTCCACGGGATTATGAGCGTGCTGCCGCAGGTAGACGGAGCTCTCGTCCTTGAGATGGTTGCCCTCCGCGCGAATCCGTGCGGGCGAACGTTCCTCGGCAATCTTGTCGCTCATCACGGCTCCCGTGCACACGCCCAGGATCGCCAGAATCATGGCCGTGCGGAGAAAGGGAATGAATTTACGGGGGCTTGGATCCCCTGCTTGGGTATTGAGAATGGTTTTCATAACGCACAGGATAGGTAATTCCGACGGATTCGCACCCCTAGCCATCAACGGCTACAAGTCATAGCCCTGTAGACAGGTAAGCCCTTAAGCCTTGCACCCGATGATCACCTGGCTGTGTTTGGCGACATCCACGACTTCGAAGTCACAAAACCCAACGTTCTCCAGGGCCGCGATCGTTTCCGCCCGCGTGTAGGCACGCCCCTCTTCGCTTGCCACCAGCATGTTCACGGCGAAGCGCGCGCCGAAAACCGGCGAACAGCGGTCGTCGTCCAGAAAGAAGTCCTTCACCATGATGCGACCGCCGGGAACCAGGGCGGCGTGGGCCTTGCGGTAGATCAGGGCGATGGCCTCGGCGCCGATGCTGTGGATGATGTTGGAGATGTAGACCACGTCGAAGCCCTCGCCGAAATCATCGACGAAGTAGTCGCCCTCCACCGCGGTCACGCGTTCGGCGAGGCCGGACGCGGCGATCACTTCCCGCGCGATGGCCACGGTCTCGGGCAGGTCGAAGACCACGCAGGCGAGGTCCGGGTGAGCGGCCGCGAGGGTCAGCGAGGCCGTGGCCGGGCCGCCGCCCACGTCCAGCAGACGTCGGGCGCCGCTCATGTCGATGTTGCCGGCCACTTCGCGGCTCGACTTGCGCGAGACGTCCCGCATGCCGCAGATGTAGTTGCGGTGCTTGCGCGTCGATGTCTCGCGCGGCACCGGCTCGCCGCAATGCAGGGTCGTGTCCAGCTTCACCCAGCGCCGCATCAGGTCATAGTGATGGGCGAAGATCCTCGCCTGGGAATCGGCGCCGTCACGCAGCAGCACCGCCGCGTTGCCCGGCGGCAGGCTGAACCGGCCTTCATCGTCACGGTCCAGGACCCCGGCCGCCGCCAGGGCGTGCAGCAGGATATCCACCGCGCGTTCGTCCAGCTCCAAACGGGCGGCCAGCTCCGCCGGGAGGTGCGTCTCCCGCCCGATGGCCTCGATGAGGCCCTCGTGCAGGGCGGTCAGCAGGATGGCGGAATTCTGGTATCCGTGAGCGAGTTGTTCCAGGCGTTCCTTGGTATCCACGGTTCACTCCTTCAGATTTTCAGGTTACGGCCGATTCTAACCGTAACCATGCGATCGGCAAAGCCTTGCTGATCGTGGTCCTGTATTCGTGGAGGATCGATGGCCGAGCAGCCCTTGATCAGCGTCGTCATACCCTGCTACAAGGCCGCACGGACGTTGCCGGAGACACTGGAGTCCGTCCTGTCCCAGGACTATCCCCGCGTGGAGATCATCGCCGTGGACGACGGCTCGCCGGACGACACGACCGGCGTCCTGGTCGGCTACGGCGACCGGATCACCGCGTTGCGCACCGCCAACAGCGGCGGTCCCGCGCGCCCGCGCAACATCGGCGTCGAGCACGCGCGCGGCGAGTTCGTCGCGCTGCTCGACGCTGACGACGTGATGCTGGCGGGCAAGCTCGCGGCCCAGGCCGCCGTCTTCGCCGCCCTACCCGAGGTGGGCCTGGTCTGCACCGACTTCCGTCAGATCGACAACGACGGCGCCACGCTGCAAGAGCATTTCCTCGCTGATTACCGGAGATTCCGGCGGCTGATGTGGCCGACCGACCTGCCGGACGTGTCGCTCCTGGCCGGCACGGACATCTATCACGAGTTGATCCGCGCCAACTTCGTGGGCACGTCGAGCGTGATGGTCCGCCGCAGCCTCCTACGCAAAGCCGGCGGCTTCGACGAGACGCTGCGCAACGGCGACGACATCGACATGTGGCTCAAACTGGCCCACAGCGGCGCCGTCTTCGCCTTCCTGGACCGTCCCTACCACACCTACCGCGTGAACGGCGGCGGCATCTCCGCCAGCGGCTGGCGGCGCTTCCCTTCGGTGATCCGGGTGCGCGAACGCCAACTCACGCGCGTGACCGACTCCGAGACGCGCCGCTTCCTCGACGACAAGCTGCTGAACATGCGTCTCGGCTACGCCTGGGGCCTGCGCGGCGACGGCCGCTACGACGAGGCCCTGCCCGCCTACCGCGAAGCCATCGCCCAGCGCTGGACCTGGCGCGGTTTCAAGGGCCTGGTGATGACGCGAGTGCTTTCGCTGCTGTCGTTTGGACGTCGCTAGTGTATCCCGACAGAAAACCCCCGGCGACCAAGGCCGCCGGGGGTGTCGCTGTCAGCAGGTGATCGTCTACCAGTAGACGGTGGCGGAACTGTACCACCAGCCCTGGCTGTCGGGATCGCCGCCGTACATGTCCTTGTTGCGGGAGAACATGCCGTAGCCGGTCTTCCAGCCGAAGTCCGGAGCATTGAACATGACGAAGACGTCGATCTCGCTACCGATGGAGGTCTCGTCGTTGCCGGAGCCGGTGAAGGCGCCGCCGATGTCCTCGACCGTGGCGAACTTGTGGAACGCGCCGCCGGCCGTCCAGGAGCCATTGATGGGGTACTTGGCCATGGCGAAGATGTCCATCAGGCCCGCGAACATGCCCATGGGATTCAGGTTCTGGTCCATGGCGCCCCAGAAGCGGTGGTAGTCCATGTACAGGTTGTTGAAGTTCTCGTACTTGTCGTTCGTGGTGGTATCGTCACCGGTAGTGTAGTCCACGCCACCGGCGACCTTGAGGCCGCTGCTGAACTTCTTCGCGACCTTGCCGTTGAACATCATGCCGGAGAGGTCAGCCCCGTCGTCGTGGGTGCCGCTCTGCATGGCGAACATACCGTCGAACCAGACGTCCGTTGTAATCTCGCGGTTGGTGTAGGCGCCGAAGGTCATGAATGTGGTGTCGTCGGTGAAGGTCGGCGGCACTGAGAAGCTGCCCGGCATGGGCATCTTCACGTAGTAGATGAAGAAATCGACATTCTGCTCGGCCATGTTCAGGTTCACACCGTAGACCATGGGATCGGCCTGGGGGTCGTTCTGCCAGGGATCCGTACCGGTCGGATCGAAGTCCACGCTGGGACTGGTATCGCCGTACTCATCGAGCTGGAAGGCGAAGGCCGTGATGCTGGCATTCTCGTTGAACTGGCGACCGAACATCAGACCCTCGAAGGTCCGTCCGACGTTGTCCCAGGGCACGGCGCTGATCAGGCGGCCGTTGTGCAGGGTGACCTCCATGATACCGGCCTTGACCCAGCCCTTGTCGCAGGGCTTATACCAAAAGTAGGCCTGGTGCGTCTGCAGGTCGACGGTGTTGAAGTTCCAACCGTCGTTGACGCCGATGTTGCGGCAATCCTGCATCTGGAAGAAGGCGCCGGCCTTGTCATTGGCCCTGGCCTTCAAACCCACGCGGGCCCGCGACTCGGTGAACCAGTTCAGGGGAGTGTCGGATGTGAAGTCGAAGCCGTCGGTGTTCAGACGGTAGCGGTAAGAGCCGAAGACGCTCAGGTCGGTCTCGGTCTCGTCCCCGCAACCACCACAGCCACTGCAGCTGCCGCCGCAGCCGCCGGCCATCACATCGTAAGCACCAAACGTCATCAGCATGACCATGAACAGTACAAACAGTTTTCTTGAATTCAAGGCGGTCTCCTTCCGGCATAACCATGGCGCCGACCGGGCTTCCTTGTATCCGGTGGCAAATTCCAGGCGGTATGGTGCCACCCGGATTCATAGGGGGCAAGGAAAATATGGCATTTATTGAAAGTCATTTTCATTTGAACGCGGCATCGGAAACGGAATTTTCGCCCGTTGACACCGTCACTTGGCATCTTCTAGGTTGAGCTTCGTATCCGCTTGCCGAAAACGACTTGAGACGCTGTCTGCTTCCGGATCGCCTGTCTGGTACCTTTTTGCTCAGAGGAGCCCTGATGGATTCGAGACTCCTGAGACCGATAAAGCCCATCGCTTTTATGGGGACTTTACTCGCTCTGACTCTCCTGCTGGCCTGGTCGCCCCCGATCTGCGCCCAACATGCGGACCAGCACGCCGGAGCCGAGCACACGGAACAGGCCGGGTCCGCCGCGGCCGACGAGGCCCACCACGGCGACGCCGTCGATGACCACCACGGACCGGCTCTCGGCTCACGCCTGCCCCTGTGGAGCGTCTTGCCGTTCGTGGGCATCCTGCTCTCGATCGCCGTCTTCCCGCTGGTGGCGCCCCACTTCTGGCACCGCCATTTTCCCAAGATATCGGCCGGCTGGGCCCTGGCCTTCGCCGTGCCTTTCCTGATCGCCTACGGCACCGAGGCGGTGCAGTCGATCCTGCACATCTACCTGATCGACTACATACCGTTCATCGTCCTGCTCTGGGCCCTGTTCACGATCTCGGGCGGCATCTTCGTGGGCGGCAGCCTGCGGGGGTCCCCCAAGGTGAACGTGGTGCTGCTGCTGATCGGCACCGCCCTGGCTTCCTGGATCGGCACCACGGGCGCCGCCATGGTCATGATCCGCCCCCTGCTGCGCGCCAACGGCTGGCGGCGCCACAAGGTGCACGTGATTGTCTTTTTCATCTTCCTGGTAGCCAATATCGGCGGCTCCCTGACGCCCCTGGGCGACCCGCCGCTGTTCCTGGGCTTCCTGCACGGAGTACCCTTCTTCTGGGTGACCCGCGCCCTGTTGCCGCACATGCTCCTGGTGGTGGCGGTCCTGCTGGCGGTGTTCTTCGTGCTCGACAGCTACTGGTTCCGCAAGGAGGACGAGCCCGCGCCGGACGACGGCAAGGGCGAAGGCATCAAGGTCGAGGGACTGCACAACCTCCTGTTCCTGCTGGGCGTGATGGGCGGCGTGATCTTCTCGGGATCGGTCAAGCTGACGTCCCTGGCCGTCTACGGGCACGTCCACGTGGAGCTGCAGAACCTGCTGAAGGACGCGTTCCTGATCCTGATGGGCTTCCTGTCCCTGCGCACGACGGCCCGGGTGATCCGGGAGAAGAACGAGTTCGGCTGGTTCCCCATCCAGGAAGTGGCGTACCTCTTCGCCGGCATTTTCATGACGATCGTACCGGCGCTGGCCATCCTGCAGGTGGGCAGCCAGGGAGCGCTGGCCGGCCTGATCGAGTTCGTCAAGACGCCCGTGCACTACTTCTGGGTGACCGGCGGGCTGTCGGCCTTCCTGGACAACGCGCCCACCTATCTGACCTTCTTCAATACAGCTCTAGGCAGCTTCGGCATGCCCGAGGCGGCCGTGCCGGGCATGCTCGGCTACCTGGACGAAGCGGCGCGTAACTCGGCCTTCATCAAGGACCTGACGGCCATCTCCGCCGGCGCGGTCTTCATGGGCGCCATGACCTATATCGGCAACGCGCCCAATTTCATGGTCAAGTCGATCGCCGAGGAGGCGGGCATTCCGATGCCGAGCTTCTTCGGCTTCATGCTGAAATATTCGCTACCGATCCTGGTGCCGGTCTTCGTGATCGTCACCTTCGTCTTCTTCGTCTAGGGAGGAACCCGGTCATGGCCAGCAAGCAGAACGGAAGAGCCCCGGCCGCCTTCTACGAGGTCATACTCTGCGGACCGCACGATCTGATCCAGGGTCTGCTCGCGGGACTTAGCATCGGCACGGGCCACGAGGCAACGATCGTCTTCGGACACGAGAAGGGCATCTCCGACCGTACCCTGCGTGATAAACTGACCGAGATGCTGCGCATCAACGTCCACGAATGCCAGGTGATCCTGGACAACACCACCCGCGGCCTGCTCAAGCGCAAAGCCAAGCAGGTACTCGCGAAAACCGACGTGAGCCTCGTATCGGACCGCAAGATCAGCCGCGCCGAGTTCAAGTTCAGCTACCTGGCCTACGCTCCCCGCTACGCGGCGGAGATCGCCACCCTGCTCGACGATCTGCCCAAGGGCGCGCGCCTGGTCAGTCACAAGCGCAAGGAGCACATCGATCCCTCGGCCAAGGGCGCCGAGGGCTACACCCCCGTCCACGACTACGAGGTAAATGGCAGCGGCGAGATCCGCGGCCGCTTCGACCTGGTGCTCGATGCCCACCTCAAGCTTGAACGCCATCCCCTCGTGGAGGTCGAGGATATAGAACTCGAACTGATCTGATCCTGCTCTCGGAAAGGGAGGGGACCCTATTCGAGACCAGGGATGATCGAGTAGGGGAAAGAAAAGGGAGAGGGTGGTATACCCTCTCCCGGAATGCTCCGCGAAGCGCAAGCGAGCGCAGCGAGCGTGCTGGAGGGAGAGGGTATACCACCCTCTCCCTCTTCGCAGTTCGCCTATTTGATCAGCATCATCTGCCTGGTCTCGCTAAAGCCGTCGGCGTTGAGGCGGTAGTAGTAGGTACCACTGGCCACCTGACGACCGGACACGTTGCGTCCATCCCAGATCACGGCATGCTCGTCCGCGGGCAGGTCGCCGTCGACCAGTGTGCGCACGAGGCGTCCCGCCAGGTCGTACACGTTCAGGCTCACGTGGCCGGCGCGCGGCACCGCGAACTTGATGGTCGTCGACGGATTGAACGGGTTGGGATAGTTGTGTCCCAGCTCGAACCGACCGGTCACATCACCGACCGCGGTCGAGCCGCCGCTGTAGACGAATTTGAGGCACCACTCGTTGAGGGTGCCGGTGTCGCCGCCGGCGAGATCGATAACTATCAGCGTCCAGTCTCCGTCCAGGTCATCTCCCTCGAACAGAGTCAGGTTTTCGGCTGGTGTCAGGTCGGTCGGATACCAGCCGTAGATGTCGTCAGCGCTACCGCCACTCCTGTCGTGTAGCCGCACAGCGGTGCCTTCCGGCGAGAAAAGCGCCACGATCAGGTCGTCCTGGGAGGTATGCGTGATATCCATGAACACCTCGACCGACGTCACCGTGACGCCGAGGCCGAGACCCATGGTGATCACGTCGCTCACACCCGAGGGGTTGTTGTCCGGGATGGCCAGCGCCGGTGTGCTGCACGCGGAATTCTCGTGGACGGGGACCAGGGTCAGATCGACGCCGGTCAGGACTTCGCCCTCGGCTAGGGTCACCACGGCCGTGTCGACGCTCCAGGATGTCCGTGAGGCGCGGACGGTATAGGTGTTTGGGTCGAGAGCTGTGAACTCGTAATAACCGGACGCGTCGGTGACCAGGCTGTCACCGCCGGGCGTCAGCTCCACCAGGACGCCGGAATGGTCGCTCGAGCCCTGCAGGGTCACGTTGCCGCTGATCGACTCCGTGCCCGGGGCCACGATCACATCGAAGAGCTCGGAGTAGGTATCGTAACCGCTCACGGCGATCAGACCCGTCACCTGGCCCAGCTCGGTGGGCGTGGCCTCCAGCGAGAGGTCCAGGGTAGACAGCTCGGTACCGTCGGGCAGGACCACGTACAGCGTGTGGCCGGGCTCGGACACCGTGGCGTGCATGGTGCCGGGCAGGTTCAGACCGTACTGGTCGCTCAGGCCGAAGGTGGTGGTCACGTTGAGATCCGGCGCGGTCAGCGGCAAGGCGTTGACCGTGATGACCTCCTGGAACAGCAGGTACGTCTCGGCCGGATCCTGGCCCAGGATGTCCAGGATCGGACCGTAGGGGTAATCCACGTTGATCACGGCCACGCCGTTGATGTCGGTGGC